>NZ_JBPFDG010000002.1:0-845185 GCF_051025635.1 Williamsia sp. MIQD14 | reverse complement strand
TGCGCTCCCGGCTGCCCCCCCCCCGCGGGCGGCCACCCATCCCCGGGTGGGGGGGGCCCCAACATTGGCGCCCCCGCGACGTTGGTTGAGAGACTTGGGAGACATTGCTCATGACCGAAGTGCACGGCGAACTGCGCGCCGGCCAGACGGCTGATTCAGAAGGATCCATGACCTCCTCGCTCAGCGGCCCGGACCCGATGGCCGGAACGATCCCCGGACCGCCTCCCACCGGCGACGACGCCGACAAGTCCGGATCGGGGTCCTCGGGCACCGTCACTCGGCTCGGCGACCAGATCTTCCGCACCCTCTCGGTCGGCTCGGGCATCTTCATCTCGGTGCTCATCGCCCTGATCGCGGTGTTCCTCGTCATCCAGGCCGTTCCCGCGCTGCTGAAGAACACCGAGAACTTCTTCACCTACTCCGGCGACTGGGTGACCTCCGGTGACAACCTGCAGTTCGGCATCCTGAACCTGCTCTACGCCACCATCGTGGTCTCGGTGATCGCTCTGATCCTGGCCATGCCGATCGCGCTGGGGATCTCGATCTTCCTCACCCAGTACGCCCCGCGCCGCCTCGTCGGTCCCATTACCTACCTGGTCGACCTGCTCGCCGCCGTGCCGTCGATCGTCTACGGCCTCTGGGGCATCCTCGTGCTCGGTCCGGCGCTGGTACCGCTCGACAAGTGGCTGGTGGACAACCTCTCCTTCCTGCCGTTCTTCAAGGAACCGACCCAGGTCGCGAACCTCTCGACCGGTGGCACCCTGCTGACCGCAGGCATCGTGCTCGCCGTGATGATCCTGCCGATCATCACCGCGGTCACCCGCGAGGTCTTCGTCCAGACCCCCATGGGCCACCGCGAGGCCGCACTCGCCCTCGGCGCCACCAAGTGGGAGGTCGTGAAGGTCTCGGTCCTGCCCTTCGGCTTCTCCGGGTACATCAGCGGCTCGATGCTCGGCCTGGGCCGGGCACTCGGCGAGACCATGGCGCTGCTGCTGATCATCTCGACCGCCGGTCCGCTGAACTTCAACCTGATGGAGAGCGGTGAGACGTTCGCCACCAAGATCGCGAACAACGCCGCCGAGTTCGACTCGCCCATCAAGACCGGTGCCTACATCTCGGCCGGCCTGACCCTGTTCGTGCTGACCTTCATCGTCAACGCCGCGGCCCGCTCGGTCGTCGCAGGAAAGGCGAAGTCATGACCGCCACCCTCGAGAGTCCCAGTGTCGGCCCGGTCAAGCGGGATCCGTCGGGATTCACCCCCGTCATCGCCCGCCGCAAGATCACCGACAAGCTCGCCCTGGTGCTGGTGTCGGTCGCGCTGCTGATCGCGCTCGCGCCGCTGGTGTGGTTGCTGGTCACGCTCATCTCGCGCGGCATCAGCCCGATCCTGAGCGCGGACTGGTGGCAGTTCGACGAGCTGCACGGCGGAGCGTTCAACGCGATCGTCGGCACCCTGCAGCAGACGCTGCTCGCCGCGGTGATCTCCATCCCGGTCGGCATCTTCGTCGCGATCTACCTCGTGGAGTACGGCAACAAGTCGGCGCTCGCCCGCTTCACCACGTTCATGGTCGACATCCTCTCCGGTGTGCCGTCCATCGTCGCCGCGCTGTTCATCTACGCCGTGTGGCGCACCACCCTGGGCCTGCCGCGCTCGGGCTTCGTGGTGGCCCTCGCGTTGGTGCTGTTGATGATCCCGATCGTCGTGCGCTCCACCGAGGAGATGCTCAAGATCGTCCCGCAGGATCTGCGGGAGGCGTCGTATGCGCTCGGTGTGCCGAAGTGGCGCACCATCGTCAGCATCGTGCTGCCGACGGCGCTGTCGGGCATCGTCACCGGCGTCATGCTCGCCGTCGCCCGCGTGATGGGTGAATCCGCGCCGGTGCTGATCCTCGTCGGGTCGACGAGGGCGATCAACAACAACCCGTTCGAGGGCAACCAGCAGTCACTGCCCCTGATGATGGTGCAGCAGTACAACAACGGCCCCGACGCCCTCGACAAGGTGTGGGGTGCAGCGCTGACCCTGGTGCTCATCGTCGCGGTGATCTACTTCGGCGCCAAGCTCGTCTCGCGCCTGTTCGCCCCCAAGAAGGCCTAGGCGAGTCTTCGCCCGACCACACCGCCGCACACAGACATTTCGCACGACCGGAAACGAAAGAGCCCGAACATGGCAAAGCGTCTCGACATCAAAGACCTGAACATCTACTACAGCGCGTTCCACGCGGTGAAGGACGTCTCGCTCGAGGTGCCGCCGCGCTGCATCACCGCCTTCATCGGCCCCTCGGGCTGTGGCAAGTCGACGGTGCTGCGCACGCTCAACCGCATGCACGAGGTCACCCCGGGCGCCCGCGTCGAGGGCAAGGTCCTGCTCGACGGTGAGGACATCTACGGCCGGGCGGTCGACCCGGTGAGCGTGCGCTCGACCATCGGCATGGTGTTCCAGCGTCCGAACCCGTTCCCCACCATGTCGATCCGCGACAACGTCGTGGCCGGTCTGAAGCTGCAGGGAATGCGCAACAAGAAAGAGCTCGACGAGGTCGCCGAGCGCAGCCTGCGTGGCGCGAACCTGTGGGAAGAGGTCAAGGACCGTCTGGGCAAGCCCGGCGGCGGCCTCTCGGGTGGACAGCAGCAGCGTCTGTGCATCGCGCGCGCCATCGCGGTGTCGCCCGAGGTGTTGCTGATGGACGAGCCGTGTTCCGCACTCGACCCCATCTCGACCCTCGCGATCGAGGACCTCATCACCGAGCTGAAGAAGGATTACACGATCGTCATCGTCACCCACAACATGCAGCAGGCTGCACGCGTGAGCGACCAGACGGCGTTCTTCAACCTCGCCGGCGTCGGCCAGGCCGGACAGCTCATCGAGATCAACGACACCGAGACCATGTTCTCCAACCCCGAGCAGAAGGCCACGGAAGACTACATCTCCGGCCGCTTCGGCTAAACGACAGCACACTCGACCACCACAGCCCCGGTCCTCCTCGTGAGGGCCGGGGCTGTGGCACGTTTGGGGCGCAGGGTCGGCACCCTCGGCGCACAGAAGGGCACGCCCGGCGGAAACCGCCGAGCGTGCCGAAAAGCTGTGTCGAGCGTGCCGTGACTAGTGCGGCTGCGCCTCGACGAACTGCTCGGGGGTCTTGCCCGTCGACTGGAACACGACGCGACGACCGATGAGCACGGCGTGGTCGGCGAAGCGCTCGTAGTAGCGGCCGAGGAGGGTGACGTCGACGGCCGCGGCGACGCCGTGCTTCCAGTCACGGTCCATGAGGACGGTGAACAGGTGACGGTGCAGGTCGTCCATCGCGTCGTCGTCGCTCTGCAGGCGCAGCGCGTCGGTGGGCTCCTGGCTGTTGAGCACCTCGCGGGCCGACAGCGCCATCTGCACGGCGAGACGACCCATCTCGGCGAAGTAGCCGTTCACCTCTTCGGGCAGAGCCTTGCTGGGGTGGCGACGACGCGCGACCTTCGCGACGTGGAGTGCGAGGGCACCCATGCGGTCGACGTCGGCGACGATCTGGAAGCCGGAGACGATGGCCCGCAGGTCACCGGCGACGGGGGCCTGCAGCGCGAGCAGGGCGAACGCCTGCTCCTCGGCCTGTGCGGAGAGCCGAACGATCTGCTCGTGATCGGAGATGACCGACTCGGCGACCGCCAGGTCTGCCTGGAGAAGTGCCTGGGTGGCGCGCTCCATGGCGACGCCGGCGAGTTCTGACATGTGACCGAGGATGCCGTTCAGTTCGGCCATCTGCTCGTGGTACGCATTCCGCATGTGCCAAGAGTACTGGCAGACCCCGATCGGACGGTTGTCTCGCGGTGAACGCGTGGTGAACGCGCAGGAAGGTCGAGGTTTCGGCGGTCGGTCAGCCGCTGCAGGAGGTGTCGGCGGCGTTGGTCACCGACAGGTCGCCGGGTAGGTCGACGGCCTCGTCGGATCGTGGATTCTCGGTCACCCGCAACGATTCGCCGGCGGTGGGCACCGCGCCGATCTCGCCGGGGTAGTCGCTGCCCAGAAGAACCTCGACACCGGATTTCACGGTCCGGTCCGACTGGATCACGGCACCGGAGATCATCGAGGCGACCGTCGCGGCGGCGGCCTGCTCACCGGGGCCGTAGCGGACCACCGTCTGCGTCTGGTTCTCCGAGGCGTCGGCCACCCCGCGCACGTCGAATCCCAACTGCGACATCTGGTCCGACACCCGCGTGGCCAGGCCTGTGGTCCCGGTCCCGTTCAGGACGCGCACGCCGACCGCCGACGGCGACAGTGCCGAGGCCGTGATGACCTGGGGTTGTTCGGGCGGTGTGCTCGGGCTCGCCGACGACGGCGCCTTCGACGAGGAGGAAGACGAAGACGGAGTCGACGCCTTCTGCTCGCCGGGCAGCGGATCGTCGTTGATGACGGCGTCGAAGATCGCGTTGATGTCGTCGGTGCGCGGGATCTCGTTGTTCGACCCGTCGGTGGTGGTGCCCGAGGTCGGGATCGTCAGGAACGTGACGCGTCCCGCCTGCAGACCCTCGAGCGACTGCGCGAGGTTCACGAGACTGTCGGTGTCGATGCCGTCGACGTAGCTGTACTTGGTGAAGGTGTTGATGATCCCGTTGAGTCGCGCCGGGTTCGACAACACCTGGCCCGAGAGCATCCCGCGCAGCAGCGCCGACATGAACAGCTGCTGGCGTTTGATGCGGCCGTAATCGCCGTTGCCCTCGGTGTCGATGGTGCGGGCGCGCACGTAGTTGAGTGCCCGTTGGCCTTTCACCGTCTGCTTGCCCGGGCGCGACAGGATCTGACCGAGCTCGTAGTCGTAGAGCGGTGTGGGGGAACACACCTGCACGCCGCCGAGCTTGTTCACCACCTGTTCGAACCCGAAGAAGTCCATCGCGATGAAGTGATTGATGTTGAGACCCGAGAGCTGCTGGATCACCTTCACCGCGCACTTGGGTCCGCCGTCGCCGTAGGCGGTGTTGAGTTTCGCCCCGGTCTCGGCGGGGATGACGTTGTTCGGGTCGTAGGTCGCGGTGTTGTTGTCCCAGCTGTCGCAGGCGGGGCGGTCGATCTGCAGGTCACGCGGGAACGACACCGCCACGACTCGACTCCGGTTGGCCGGGACGTTGACGAGGATGACGGTGTCCGACCGGGCGCCCTCGGCGTCGGCGGTGGTGCCTGCGCCGACCTTGCCGTTGTTCCCGACGCGGGTGTCGGTGCCGACGATCAGGTAGGTCTGGTCGCCATACTGGGCGCCCTTGTTCCGGATGTTCTTGTCGTTGGCGTCGACGGCGTCGATGGTGCGGAAGCCGCCGTTGGTGACCCGGAGGTATCCCCACACGGTGCCGGTCCCCACCAGCGCCAAGACCGCACCCACCACGATCACCACGCGAGCCGCAGTCCGGGCGCTGCGCATCCGACCGCTGCGTTTGGCGGCCTTGGCCACCCGGTCGCCACGCGGCGGCAGGACCTCGGGGGCGACGGCTGCGCGGGGCGCGGACGGTCGGGAGGGCGCCGGCGGGGCCGGGGTGTCGTCGACGACGGGCGGGATGGTCTCGGTGCGGTCGTCGTCGGCGGCAGGCGGAGAAGGCGCGGGAGGAGATGGCGCAGGGGGAGTGGAGACAGGGGGCGCCGACGGCGGGGGTGTGGGAGGCGGTGTCGCGGCCGCCGACGGGTCGTTCATCTGCGCGAGCAGCTCGGCAACGGTCAGGCGGCCGGAGGAGCCACGGCGCAGACGTTCCCGATCGGTGGGCTCGCGCAGTACGCCGTCGGACGGATGATCGAGACGACGACGGATGTCGTCGCGTCGGGAACCGGGGGCGGGGCGACGCGCGGGATCACCCGGATCTGCTGATCCGGGAGTGGGGTCGTCGCTCACCGAACTCCTCTGCCGTTATGGGAACGTGACCGATGGTACGTGCCGCTACGGCCGGATGAACATGTCATGGAATCGACTCAGCCCCCGGAGTGCATGACGTCGGCGCCGGCGGGCACGGCGTCGTCGTCGGGATCGTCGAGCCAGCCCTGGGGCAGGGCGACGGCCGCGGGCGATCCCTGGCGTCCGCGCGGACCGTGACCGTCGCGGGGGAAGGGTGCGTCGGCGTCGAGCGTGCCGACGAGGTCGACGAGCTGATCGACGCTGGTGACCAGCGCGAGGTCGCGGCGCAGATCCGAGCCGACCGGGAACCCTCGCAGGTACCACGCGACGTGCTTGCGGATCTCGCGCATGCCCTTGTCCTCACCGTGGTGGTCGGCGAGGAGACGTCCGTGGCGGACGATGATCTGCGCGACCTCGCCCAGTGTCGGCGGGGTCGGCGCGGGGAGTCCGTTCAGTTCCGCGCTGAGTTCGGCGAACAACCACGGGCGGCCGAGGCAACCGCGACCGATCACGACGCCGTCGCATCCGGTCTGCTCCATCATGGCCACCGCGTCCGGCGGTTCGAAGATGTCGCCGTTGCCGAGCACCGGGACGTCGGTCACGTGCTCCTTGAGGCGTGCGATCTCCGACCAGTCGGCCTCGCCGGAATACCGCTGTGATGCGGTACGCGCGTGCAGCGCAACGGCTTTCGCGCCCTCGGCGGCGGCGATGCGGCCGGCGTCGAGGTGGGTGTGGTGGTCGTCGTCGATGCCGATGCGGAACTTCACCGTCACCGGGATGTCGGTGCCCTCGGTCGCGCGGACCGCCGCGGCGACGATCTGGGCGAACAGGCGGCGTTTGAACGGGATGGCCGCGCCGCCGCCCTTGCGGGTCACCTTCGGTACGGGGCAGCCGAAGTTCATGTCGATGTGGTCGGCGAGATCCTCGTCGACGATCATCTTCGCCGCGGCGTAGGTGTACTCCGGATCGACGGTGTAGAGCTGCATCGACCGCGGGTTCTCGTCGGGCCCGAAGGTGGTCATGTGCATCGTCGACTCATGCCGTTCGACGAGCGCGCGGGCGGTCACCATCTCGCAGACGTAGAGGCCCGAGACGGTGCCGGTGCGTTCCAGTTCCAGCTCCCGGCACAGAGTGCGGAACGCGACGTTGGTGACACCGGCCATCGGCGCGAGCACCACCGGACTACCCAGTGCGAAGCGCCCGATGGAGAGCGCGGGACGGTCCGATCCCGATGCCGAAACCGCCGCGCCCGAGGAATCGGGGGCGGCGGTTGTCGGATCCAGGACCGTGGTCACGGGCTGCCTAGGACGCGCGGGCCTCGCGCTTGGCCGCCTCACGGGCCAGCGCGCGATCACGCATCTCCTCGAATTTCAGGGTGTCCTCGCCGAGCTTCTCGACGAACGCACCGAGGCGCTCGCGGTCGGCCTCGCCCTGGGCGCCGAAGTCGTCGCGGTCGAAGACGTTGAGCTTGCGGAGGATCGGCAGCACGACCTCCTCGTGGTGCTGACGCAGGTCGTAGATGCCGTGCTTGGCCATCAGGACGCCGTGGCGACGGAAGTTGGGCATGCCGGCGCCGGGCATCTGGAAGTTGCAGATCACGTCGGTGATCGCGCGCATGGTCTGGTCCGGCGTGAGGTCCATCGCCGCGGAGACGATGTTGCGGTAGAAGATCATGTGCAGGTTCTCGTCGGCGGCGATGCGCTGCAGCATCTTGTCGGCGATGGGGTCGTTGCACGCGCGGCCGGTGTTGCGGTGGCTGACGCGGGTCGCGAGCTCCTGGAACGTCACGTAGGCGACGGTGTAGAGCAGGCCGAGCTCGCCGCCGTGGGCCTCGACCTCGTCGGCGCGGTCACCACCGACACCTACGGAGGTGAACCCGTTGGTCATGTGGATCATGCGAGCCTCTTCGAGGGCCACGGGATCGACGCCGCGGGTGACCACGAGGTAGTCGCGCATCGCGAGTCCGTGGCGGTTCTCCTCGGCGGTCCAGCGGCCCACCCAGTGGCCCCAGGCGTCGTCGGTGGAGAAGTTGTTGGCGATCTCGCGGTGGTACGAGGGGAGGTTGTCCTCGGTGAGGAGGTTGGTGATCATGGCCGCCTTGGCGACGTCACCGAGCTCGGACTGCTCCGGCGACCAGTCCTGACCGCCGAGCATCGCGAAGTTGCTGCCCTCGTCCCACGGCACGTAGTCGTGCGGGTTCCAGTCCTTGGCCACGGCGAGGTGACGGTTCACGTTCTCCTCGGCCGCAGGCGACAGCTCCTGGAGGAGTTCGAGCTGGGTCATCTCGCGTGCCATGTGTTCAGCCCCTCTTCGACGTGCGTGGATCGACTCTCGACAGTGTTTCAGAGTACGGGCTCTCCCTGTGCGACCCAAGTTTCCGCAACACTGTCGTGACGAATACCAGTCACGGTCCGCCCCGGTACCGCGGGCGTCAGCGGAAATAGGCTCCGGTCGTGTCGAGCCACCGCTGCGCCTCGGCGGTGATGACGCCGTTCTCTTTCGCCCGCACACACCAGGTTTTCGCGGCCTGGCCGAACTCCATCGGGTTGTAGACGTCCTCCTCGCACGACCACAGGCCGTCGCCGGCGAAGGTGAGGATGGTGATGTTCGTCGCCGACACCACCGAGCCGTCCCCGGGGTCGCGCATCGGGTTGTCGATCTCGCAGATCACCCGGGCGGTGGCCGGATCGGTGACATGCCACAACGACGGGAACGCCACCATGTGGTTGCCGGGGAACGTGCCCATCGTCGTCGCGATCCAGGGCCGGATCTGCTCGCGGCCCTTCATGGTCCCCATCGCGTGCTCGATGTAGTCGGCGTCGACGGTGAACTGCTCGGCCCACGGGTTCCAGTCGCCGGTCGCCGCGCAGGCCTCGGTGGTCGCCTCGAACGCCGCGAATGCGGCGCTCAATTCCTCGGGGGAGAACCGTACGGACATGACCCGCACCCTAGGCGATCAAGCGCTCGCTTGGTCGGAGGATCGGCGTCAGGCCGGGTCGAGGATGCGCTTGAGGAAGGTCTTGGTGCGGTCACTGGTCGGGGCCGCGATGACCTGATCCGGCGATCCGCGTTCCACGATCGCGCCGCCGTCGATGAACAGCACCTGCGAGGCGACCTGTGCGGCGAATCGGATCTCGTGGGTGACGATCACCATCGTGGTGCCGGTGGTGGCCAGATCCTTGATGACGCCGAGGACATCGCCGACCAGTTCGGGGTCGAGAGCCGAGGTCGGCTCGTCGAACAGGACGACCGTCGGCTTCATCGCCAGCGCCCGGGCGATGCCGACCCGCTGTTGCTGACCACCGGAGAGCTGGTGGGGGAGTTGGTCGGCCTGCTTGCTGAGCCCGACCTGGTCGAGCAGGGCGAGGGCGTCGGTCCGCGCCTCCTCGGCGTCGCGTTTCTGCACGATGACCGGACCTTCGGTCACGTTCTGCAGCGCGGTCCGGTTCGGGAAGAGATTGTGGCTCTGGAAGACCATGCCGCTCTGGAGGCGGTATCGGGCGAGCAGTGCGTTGTCGGCGCGGGTCAGCGTTCGGCCGGATCCGGGACCCCGTTTCGGTCGGCCCAGCTCGGCGAAGTCGACGCTCACGTCGCCGATGCGGATCACTCCGGCATCGGGGATGTCGAGGGCGTTGAGCGACCGCAGCATCGTCGTCTTGCCCGAACCCGAAGGGCCGATGATGACCGAGACCGACCCCGTATCGACCGTGAAGTCGATGTCGTGGAGCACCCGGATCGGGTCTTTCCCTGGACCGGGGAACGACTTCGTCAGGCCGGTCGCCTCGATGACGGGTGTGCTGGTCATGTGGCCACGTACTTTCGCAGTCGGTCCTCGAATCTCGACTGTCCGAACGACAGCACGAGGCAGATCACCCAGTAGTACAGCGCGGCGGTGCTGTAGAGCGCGAGGTAGTCGAAGGTCGACGCGGCAGCGATCTGGGCCTGCCGGAACATCTCGGTCACCAGGATCGTCGAGGCGAGCGAGGTGTCCTTCACCAACGAGATCAGCGTGTTCGACAGCGGCGGAACGGCGGTACGTGTCGCCTGCGGCAGGATGATGCGGCGCAGCGTCGTCGTGTAGTTCATGCCGATGGTCGACGCCGCCTCCCATTGACCCTTGGGGACCGACTCGATCGCTGCTCGGATGATCTCGGCCGCGTAGCCGCCGACGTTGAGGCTGAAGGCGACGATGGCGGCGGGGAACGGGCTCACCACGATGCCCAACTCCGGTAGCGCGTAGAAGATGATGAACAGCTGCACCAGCAGCGGAGTGCCGCGGATGATCGAGATGTACAGCCGTGCAACGCTGCTGACGATCCGCCGCTTGGACATACGAGCCAAGGCAACCCCGAGTGCGATCGCCAACCCGATGACGAAGCTGATCGCCGTCAAGGGGATCGTCCCGGTGATCGCCGACTTGAGCAGCGGGACCAGATTGCTGCGGACGACCGACCACGCACTCGGCGCCGTCGCGGTCGCGTCGAAGTACTTCGCGTAGGTCCTGTCGAGGGTGCCGTCGTCGCGCAGGGCGGCGATCTCTGTGTTGATCGCCGGTATGAGTCCGGAGTTCTTCCGTGCGGCGAAAACCTGGCGGCTCTTGTCCGATGTCGTCGCCGCGATCTTCACGGACTTGTCTTTCTTTCGGGTCAGGTAGTCCTTGACCGTGAGCTCGTCGTTGACCGTCGCCTGGACCCGACCCTGTCGGAGAAGGGTGATGGCCTGATCGAAGCCCGGCACGGGTTCGATCACCGCGCCGGCCGCCTTCGCGATCTCGGCATAATTGCTCGACAGCGATTGCGCGGCGGTCTTGCCGCGCAGGTCGTCGACCGACCGGATGGAGTCGTCGCCCGAGCGCGCGACGACGACGCTCGCGGATTCGACGTACGGGTCGGACAAGTCGTACTTCGCTGCGCGCTCGGCGGAATACGAGATCTGGTTGGCAATGAGATCGAACCGCCCGGCCTCGAGCGCGGGGAACAGACTGTCGAAGCTGGCCTCGACGAACTTCACCCGCAGGCCGAGCTTCTTCGCGACATCGGTGATGACGTCGACGTCGAAACCCGTGAGCGGCCCGGTTCCGTTCTCGTGGTAGCTGAACGGTGTGTACGTGCCTTCGGTGCCGACGGTGAGGACACCGGGTTCGACGGTCGACAGGGTCGGTGCGGCGTGCGCTTTCGGCGTCGCACCGCCGATCACGAGGCTCGCGGTCGCCGCCAGCACGATCAGCAACAGCCCGACGGCGCGTCGACCGAGCGACGGTGAGCAGGTCATGGTTCATCCAACCATCGCGGCCTGCTGAAAACGTCCCCGTGGAGCCGGTCCGAGGGCATATTCCCCTCGGTGGGCCGAATGGGGGCAGTTCTCAGCAGCGCTCGTATCGGTACGCCGCGTCGCCTCGCGGGAGCAGGTCCCGGTCGCGCAGGATCGTCATCGGCGGGGTCGCCGGACGCCGGCACACCTCGGCGAACGACCCGCGCAGGTCGTCGGTGTACTCGATGTCGAACACCCTGGGTCCGTAGACGTCGGTCGCGGCGCCGCACTCGTCGAAGCGATCGCACTCCTCGGTGACGGCGAAGTCGAAACCGATACCGTCGCGGCCGCGGGTGCCGAGGTCGGTGGTGTTCTTCTGGCCGACGGCGAGTCCGGCGCGGTGCGCACGTGCGGTGAGGTCGGTCGCGAAGGTGACGGCGTCGTCGAGGGTGAATGCCCCGCGTGCACGGGTGTAGGAGTCGAGGTTGTCGAACTCCACTGCGCGAAAGCCCTTCCGCGCGCACGTGTCGATCGTGGCCTGTTGTCGTGCGGCGGCCGCAGCACGCTGCTCCGGCGTCGACAGGTCGAGCAGGTGTTCGTCGGGCCAGCCCGGGTCGACGAGCAGCGACCCGTCCGATCGCCGGACCAGCAGCTCCCGCGGCCATTCGACGCCGGGCTGGGTCTGGAACCCGTTCACGTAACAGATCGTGTAGATCCCGACCGCGGACTCGGCGGTGCTGTCCCGCGCGACGACGGTGACGCCGTCGGCAGGCGGGTACGCCCCGCCGAGCTGGTAGTCGAACCCGCCGGTCGACGGGGGTGCGGTGATGCCGTCGCGGGCGACCGGTGAGGTCACCTCGACCCCACGGTCGTCAGGCGTCGCGCTGCAGGCACCCACCAGGAGGAGCAGCGCGACGAGCAGCGACCGGCGCACCGCGGTCAGCGACCGGTGCTGTCCCACACCGACATCAACTCGGTGAGGATGTCGGTGGCCATCCCGAGGCCGCCGAGGTGACTGTCGCCGGGCATCGGGTACAGCGTCGCGTCGGGGAGGAGATCCACGACGTGCTGTCCGTGTCGGAACGGGATGATGTGGTCGCGGTCGCCGTGCCACCAGCGCACCGGGACGGTGACGTCGCCGATGCGGAAGCCCCAGTCGCGGGAGAACACGACGACGTCGGCGAACGGAGCCTCCATGCGGTGCTTGCCGCCGTTGAGCAGGTCGTCGAGGAACATCGCCTTGAACTCGGGGCGCGCCAGCAGTTGCCGGTCGGCGCGTGGCGACAGCAGTCCGTACAGGCCGATGGCCGGGCTCGCGATGGGCCGCGCCACGCGGATGAATGAGCTGACCGTCCGCCCGATCGGTGCGCCCGCGACCTCGAGCACCCCGGCGGCGTACTTGCCCAGGCCCATGGCGCCGCCGTCGATCGCGTCGGGACCGACGGTCGGTGCGACACCGCCGAGGACGCCGGCCACCACGACCCGTTCGGGCATCGCGTAGGAGGTGGCGAGGGTGTACGGACCGCCGCCCGACAGGCCGATCACGGCCATCTGGTCGACGCCGAGGGCGTCGGCCACGATGCGCAGGTCGTCGGCGAAACCGAGCACCGACGGGTAGCGGTATGGGGTCGACGACCCCACGCCGGGACGGTCGAGACCGATCACCCGCACGTTGTTCTCGCCGGCCCACCGACGGGCCTCGAGGGGGATCTGCCGTCGCGCTCCCGGGGTGCCGTGGAGCCAGATCACCGCACGTCCGTGGGGGGATCCGAATTCGGCGAAGCCGATCCGGCGCCCCTGGCGCACGGCGACGGAACCCTCGATCTGCGGGCGGTCGATGTCGATCACCTCTCGAATATGCCACCGGCTCCGTATCGGTCGTCGGCGTTCCGCCACGCGAAGGCCGACCGTGCGCGCGAAATGCGCAGAACGTGCCTTACGCGCTCAAGCGTGACTGTGATCTGCACGACCCCGAGACTCCAGATGTAGCGGAGATCACTCCGATCCAGATCACTCCGACCCAGATCGTTCCGAACACAGTCCGGTGAGAAAGCGGTAGACGCCATGCTCGTAGTACTCGGCCTCCTGATGGTGGTCACGTTCATGTTCCTGATCATCACCAAACGCGCCACCCCGGTGGTCGCGCTGATCCTGGTCCCCGTCGCGTTCGGTCTGTTCGCCGGCGCCGGACTCGGTATCAGCGACATGATCAGCGACGGCATCAAGGACCTCGCGCCGACGGCCGCGATGCTGTTCTTCGCGATCGTGTTCTTCGGGATCATGATCGACGTCGGGCTGTTCGACCCGGTGGTCCGCCTCGTGGTCCGGCTGGTTCGTGACGATCCGGCGAAACTCGTTGTCGGAACCGCGGTTCTCGCGATGATCGTGTCGCTCGACGGCGACGGATCGACCACCTTCATCATCACCACCTCGGCGCTGCTGCCGCTCTACCTCAAGCTCGGTGTCAGCCCGGTGGTCCTCACCGTCGTCGCCGGCCTGGCCAACGGCACCATGAACATCCTCCCGTGGGGCGGCCCCACCACCCGCGCCGCCGCCGCGCTCGGCGTCTCCCCGTCGGATGTGTTCGTCCCGATGATCCCCTCACTGGTGGTCGGCCTGATCGTCGTGATGATCTTCAGCTACCACCTCGGCATCATGGAGCGTCGTCGCATCGGCAAGATCGAGATCCGCGAATCCGTGCTCTCCCGTTCGGGTTCCGGTGGCGACTCCGCGGTCGCCGTCCTCGACGGACCCGGCGCCGGTGGCACCGGGAACGGCGCCGCGCCCCGCCCCTCGATGGCTGTCGGCGACGGCCCCGACGACACCGACGAGACCCCGGCCCCGAACTCGGGCTTCACCGGTGGCGCGCTCGATGAGAACCGCCCCACACTGCGCCCGAAGCTGTTGTGGGTCAACGCCGGTCTCACCGTCGCACTGCTCGCCGTGCTCGGCATGGACGTCATCTCCATCCCGGTCCTGTTCATGATCGCCGCCGGCATCGCGCTGGTCATCAACTTCCCCCGAGTCGCCGAGCAGCAGGCCGCCATCACGCGGCACTCGTCGTCGATCGTCTCGGTGGTCGCGATGGTCCTCGCTGCAGCGGTGCTGACCGGCGTGATGTCGGGAACCGGCATGGTCGAGGCGATCGCCCAGTGGCTCACCTCGGTCCTCCCGACGTTCCTCGGACCGCACATGGCGATCGTCATCGGCATCCTGTCGATCCCGTTCACCTTCTTCATGTCGAACGACGCCTTCTACTTCGGTGTCCTGCCGGTGCTCTCGGAGACCGCGGGCAAGTACGGCATCGATCCCTCCGAGGTCGCCCGCGCGTCCATCACCGGGCAGCCGTTCCACATGCAGAGCCCGCTGGTCCCCGCGATCCTGCTGCTCGTCGCCCTGGCGGGGGTGTCGCTGGCCGATCACCACAAGAAGGTGCTGTGGCGAGCGGGCCTGGTGTCGCTGTCGATGCTGGGAGTCGGCGTGCTCGTGGGGGTCATCCCGTTCTGATCGGTCAGACATCGAGATCGACCAAGGTGGGCACCCGTCGTATGACGGGTGCCTACCCTTTTCGGATGAAGCTGCGCAACCAGGTGTTGGTGCTGCAGATCGTCGTCATCGTGCTGAGCCTGGGCGTCGGGTTCGGTGTCCTCATCTCCGGTTCCGGTGACCGCCTGCGCGACGAGTACGCGCAACGCGCATTGGCCATCGCGCGGTCGGTTGCCAGCGATCAACAGGTCCGTGCGGAGGTCACCCGCTACTCGCGGCTCACCCCGGGTGCTGTCGACCCCACTCGCGCCGCCCTGCAGGACGGTCCGCTCGAGCAACAGGCGCTGGCCGTCGCCGCCCGCACCGGTGCGCTGTTCGTCGTCATCGCCGACGACCGCGGCGTGCGACTGGCCCACCCGGAGGTCGACAAGCTCGGACAACCATTGAGCACCGATCCCTTCCGCGCGCTGTCGGGATCGGACGACCTCGCCACCGAACGCGGCACCCTCGGCGAATCGGTGCGGGCCAAGACGCCGATCCGCGGGTCCGACGGGCGCATCGTCGGGCTGGTGAGCGTCGGCATCTCGACCGAGCAGGTCCGGCGTGACATCCGCGGTGACATCGTCACCACCACCGCGCTCGCCGCCGCCGCCCTGCTCGTCGGCGTCATCGGATCGGTACTGCTGTCGCGCCGCTGGCGCAGGCTCACCCTCGGCCTCGAACCCGACCAGCTGTCTGAGTTGGTTCGGGAGCAGGAGGCGGTGCTGCACTCCATCGGCGACGGCGTGGTGGCTGCGGACGCCCGCGGCATCGTGCGGGTCGTCAACGACAGGGCGCGTGACCTCCTCGCCATCACCGGCGACGTCGGTGACCGCATCGACGACATCGGCCTCACACCACGGGTTCTGGAGGTCGCCCACGATCCGGTCGAGACACCGCGCGCGGCGGCGGTGGGCGATCGCATCGTGTTGGTGAGCTCGAGGCGGGTGCGCCGCGACGGCCGCGACCTCGGCCTGGTGGTGTCGGTGATCGACCGCACCGATGTCGAGGGACTCACCCAGGAGGTCGCCTCGATCAAGGCGATGACCGACGCGTTGCGTGCGCAGCGCCACGAGTCGGCGAACCGGATCCACGTGGTGTCGGGTCTGATCCGGCAGGGGCACGCCGACGCCGCGCTGGAGTACCTCGACGAGGTCGCCGGCACCGGACGCTTCGCGATCGAGACGCCCGGACTCGACAACGTCGCCGAACCGCATCTGCGCGCGTTCCTCGACGCCAAGGCCGCGTCGGCCCGCGAGCACGGCGTGACGCTGGTGCTGGGGCCGCAGACCTGGATCGACGGGGAGCTCACCTCGCCGGTCGACGTCATCACCATCGTCGGCAACCTCGTCGACAACGCGATCGACGCGGCGAGCACCGGCAGCCGTGAGCCACGGACGGTCGAGGTCGAGGTGGTCGCCGACGGCGACACCGTGCACGTCACGGTGAACGACAGCGGCGACGGCATCGAGTTCGACGACCGGGACGAGGTGTTCGTCGAGGGCGTCACCAGTCATCGCGATTCGACCGTCCCCGGTGGCCGCGGCATGGGTCTGGCGTTGTCACGTCAATCGGCGCGCGGTCACGGTGGCGACGTGACCATCGGCGACCCCGGTGGCGAGGTGTCCGGAGAGAACCCGTTGGGTGGAGCGGTGATGGTGGCGCGGGTTCCCGGTGTGTTGCGGGTGCTCAGCACCGAGAACGGGGGGACGTGATGGCCAGAACCGAGTTGTCGCTGTTGGTGGTCGACGACGACTTCCGCGTCGCGGCCCTGCATGCCTCCATCGCCGACGCGATGATCGGCTTCACCACGACCGCACGCGTCGGGAGCGTGGCCGAGGCGCGGACCGCGCTCGTCGACCATCCGGAGATCGATCTCGCCCTCGTCGACGTGCACCTGCCCGACGGGTCGGGCATCGAGCTGATCCGTGAGATGCGCTGCGACGCCTTCGTGGTGACCGCGGAGGACAGCGCCACCGCGGTGCGGCACGCACTCACCGCCGGCGCGCTGGCCTATCTCATCAAGCCGTTCGAGAACACCGAGCTCGCGCGACGCCTCGCCGGCTACGCGCAGTACCGGCGCATCGTCGAGGCCTCCAGCCTGGTGCAGTCGCAGGTCGACTCGGCCATCGCGACGATGCGCGGCGAACGCGTCACGGCACCGCGCTCGGAAGAGATGTCGCAGACCGAGCAATCGATCCTCGCGGCGGTCACCGAGGCCGACGGGCCGGTGTTCGCCGATGAGATCTCGGTGTCGGTGGGGATCTCACCGCCGACCGCACGGCGGCACCTCGCCACCCTGGTGGCTGACGGGCGACTGGCCATGAAACTGCGGTACGGGACCACCGGTCGCCCGAAGCAGGAATACAGGCTGCCGGAGCAGTGATTGCAGATGTCGGATGTTCGTATGCTTTCTCAAATTATCCGTACAAAGGCGCGGGAGATTGGGACATACTCCACATGTGTCCCCGATCACGCTCACGACAACCTCGACTCTCGAGGTCGAGATCTGTCCGCTCTGCGAGCACCGCGTTCGTCGCGACCCCTCGGCCCTGATCGACCGGCCGATTCTGCGCACCCTCTATCGCTGGAACCGTGCCGTCGACGACGCCGTCGAGCGGGTCACGGACTGGTTGGCGTTTCACGGCGACGCTCACATGTCGTGCTTCTGCGACGAGATCTCCGCCGGCCGGGGATTCGGGTGGAGCGGTGAACTCTGCGACTGCTGCCACCCCAGCCACGCGCACTGACGCGAGAGTCCTCCCGGAAAGAGTGCCCCCAGTAGGGCTCGAACCTACGACCTGCGGATTAAAAGTCCGTAGCTCTACCAACTGAGCTATAGGGGCTGGTGCCTGCGGCGAACCGAGGCACGAGGGAGTTTACAGACGGCTCAGCGGGTCCGGCACCGTGCGGCCTGCGCGTCGCGGATCTGCGCATCGGTGAGCGCGGGGACCGTCACCGTGTGGCGCTGCCCGTCGGCTCGGATGCTGTCGAGCATGAGTTCGAGGTACCGCCGCCACGTGCCCGGCGCGGTCGACTCGGTGACGTCGGCGACCGCCGACAGCATGGTGAAGAAGGCGAAGAAGTCGGTCCGTTCGATCTCGGGACGCAGCACGCCTTCGTCGACCCCGCGTCGGTGGACCTGCTCGATGAGGGTGGTCATGGCCGTCTTGGCGGTCTCGATCGCCGGCGCCGTGTGGTCGATGCGCATCATCACCGAGGCCAGGCCCCGGTCGCCGGCCATCGTCTCGCCCACGTAGGTGAACAGCGTGACCACGCTCTCCCAGGTGTCGGGCGACTCGAGTGCGGTGCGCAGGCGCGTCGCGACGTCGTGCAGGTGCTCGACGAAGACGCCTTCTATCAGTTGGTCGCGGTTGTCGAAGCGGCGGTAGACGGTTCCCACGCCGACGCCGGCGTGGACGGCGACATCGTCGAGCGTGACCTCGAGCCCCCGTTGCGCGAACAGCTCACGAGCTGCGGCGATGATGCGCAGTCGGTTGCGTTCGGCGTCGGCGCGGAGCGGCTTGGCGCAGGTGGGCGCCTGGTCCGCTGTCCGCTCTGTCCGGGTCGCATCCGCAGTGGTCATGATCACAGCGTATCAAGTGGAGCCAGAATCTCCACTTAGTGCTAGCGTGATCTTCGTAACCGGAGGCAATACCTCCGCCTAGCTACTCGTTCGGAGAAGTCATGACCACATTGACGAAAGACCTCGACGCCGACGGCGCCGGTGACACGGAGAAAGGGGAGAACGCGGGGGAGCGCCACCACCGGCTCCGCTGGGTGATCCTCGGTGTCCTCGCGCTCGCCCAGCTGATGGTGGTGCTCGACGCCACCATCGTGAACATCGCTCTGCCGCATGCGCAGTCGTCGCTCGGCTTCGACAACGCCGACCGGCAGTGGATCGTCACGGCCTACGCCCTCGCCTTCGGCAGCCTCCTGCTCCTCGGCGGCCGTCTGTCCGACATCTTCGGTCGGCGCAACACCCTGATCATCGGTCTCGTCGGCTTCGCCGTGATGTCGGCGATCGGCGGCGCCGCGGTCAACTTCGAGATGCTCGTGATGGCCCGTGCCGGCCAGGGCGTCTTCGGTGCGCTCCTCGCACCCGCGGCCCTGTCGCTGCTGACCACCACGTTCACCGACCCGAAGGAGCGCGGTAAGGCCTTCGGCATCTTCGGCGCGATCGCCGGCGGTGGCGGTGCCATCGGCCTGCTGCTCGGCGGCATGCTCACCGAGTGGGCCGACTGGCGCTGGTGCCTCTACGTGAACCTGGTGATCGCCGCGATCGCCCTCGTCGGTGCGCTGCTGTTCATCGGCCACAACAAGGCGGCGGTCCGCCCGCGTCTGGACATGCCCGGTGTCGTCACCGTCTCCGCGGCCCTGTTCTCGATCGTCTACGGCTTCTCCAACGCCGAGACCAACGGATGGGCCGACTGGGCCACCATCACCTGGCTGGTCGCCGGTGTCGTGTTGCTCGCGGTGTTCGTCACCCTGCAGGCCCAGACCGCACACGCCCTGCTGCCGCTGCGCATCGTTCTCGACCGCACCCGCGGCGGGTCGTACCTGGTGGTGTTCATCGCCGGCATCGGGATGTTCGGCATCTTCCTGTTCCTCACCTACTACCTGCAGCAGAACCTCGGCTTCAGCCCCATCAGCACCGGACTCGCATTCCTGCCGATGATCGGTGCCCTGGTGCTCACCGCGACGATGTCGACGGCGGTACTTCTGCCCCGATTCGGGCCGCGCTGGTTGATGACGATCGGCATGCTCGTCGCCGCCGGCGGCATGGTGTACCTGACGCAGCTGACCGAGACGAGCTCGTACGCCTCGGACATCCTTCCCGGGTTGATCGTGATGGGTCTCGGCATCGGTTCGTCGATGGCGCCGGCCATGCAGGGCGCGATCTCGGGCGTCTCCGCCGAGGACGCGGGCGTCGCGTCGGCCACGGTCAACACGATGCAGCAGGTCGGCGGCTCGGTCGGCACCGCGCTGCTCAGCACCATCGCCTCGAGTGCCGTCGCGAGCTACCTCACCGACCATGCGTCGGCGGTGGCCTCGAACCCGGCGTACGCAGGTCAGCTCGCCGCCGTGCACAGCTACACCACGGCGTTCGGTTGGGCTGCCGGCATCTTCGCCGCCGGCGGTGTGATCGCCGCGCTGCTGGTCCGAAGCGGCAAGCTGCCGGCCACGCCCGAGGGTGCGGCAGTCGTCCACGCCTGACGCCTCTGGCGCCAGGGCCCGGGGTCGCCACGGCGGCCCCGGGTCCTCTGGTCAGCGGATTTGAGAAAATTCCGGCCGATGTCCTAAGCTCATCTGGCTCCCCACGGAGATACTGGCCCCCTTCGTTTAGCGGCCTAGGACGCCGCCCTTTCAAGGCGGTAGCGCGGGTTCGAATCCCGTAGGGGGTACGCTGATCCGGCGTTCGAGGTGACAACTCGAGATACGCCGGAGCACGTGTTGTACAAGCAAGGCCCTGTGGCGCAGTTGGTTAGCGCGCCGCCCTGTCACGGCGGAGGTCGCGGGTTCGAGTCCCGTCAGGGTCGCCAGGTTTCTGGTGATCAACCGGAGGTCGGTGCATCGGCACCATCCGGCCAGGTAGCTCAGTTGGTACGAGCGTCCGCCTGAAAAGCGGAAGGTCGTCGGTTCGATCCCGACTCTGGCCACCCATTGTTTCTGCAGGTCAAATGGTTTCTCCACGCCTCGGCGGTCAGCCGCGCTGCTCATCGATTGCGATGCGGGCTGCAGCCCGCAACACAGCGTGAACCGTTCTTCTGTCGGCCGCTTGGTCAGTTGTCTGCCTGAGTAACGATGCTGTTTGTCTGTACGACATGGATTCCGTGAACGACGGCGGGCAGGGTGCGACCGATGGCGGCGGAACCTCGTCGCGCACCAAACGAACTCCGACGATCGCGGTGTGGGTCGTGACCCTCGCCGCTCTGGGAGGTGTGGTCGCTGCGGTGCTGGTGTGGCCGGAACCTGATCCGCAGGTGACGTCGTCACCGTCGACGAACGGCAATGCATCCACATCCACCGTGTCGGACCCGAAGGCCGCGATCCCCGGCTGCGACGAGGTCGTGGCGACGTCCGCTCCCGGCGAAGAGACCTCCAGAATGGCAATCGGCGAGGACGTATACGACAATCCCCGGTTTCCGTGGTTCACCAGCGCCAAAGCCACCGCGATGTCGGATGCGCTCAAGGGTCTGCTACCCGCGGGGGCCGAGCTCCAGTTCGGCAGAGTGACGGAATCGTTTGTTTTCCAGCCCATTACCGATTTCGGGGACCCGGATCCGACAGGATCGACCAACGCCTACGGCTCGGTGATCAACGGCGACGCCCGCGGCCGCGTGCAGGTGTATGTGCAGAAGACCTCGGCTCCTGTGCCGCCCTGTGTGACAGGGCAACTCGATGAGCGCCGCACCCTGCCGGACGGGACTGTCGTCGACGTTCGCGAAACGCGGCGCCAAGACGACGGTGAACAGACCATCGCTCGTTCGGTGGACGCCTATGTGGCCGACGGATCCTGGATCGGGGCCACCGCCGACGACAGGATCGGTGAAGACGAGAAGGAGCGTAGCGGCAAGCCCCCGTTGACCATCGACGATCTGGTGCGCATCGTGAGCAACCCCCGACTGCGCGTCAGCACCACCGTCCCCCCGGGCACGCCCGCGCCGCGCGAGGAATGTCTCGGCTTCTACGGTGGGTCGATCGGTCCGGTTCTCACTCGCGACCAAGCCTCCAGGCTCGACAGCGTCCTCGAGACGATTGACTTCGGGGGCCGCAAACCGCTTCCTCTACAACCCAGCAACTCGACGAACCATGCACTGTGTACGAGCGTTCCGTCGATAGGCGCGGACGCGAAACTCGACATCTCGATCGCGGGCGGCCAGTCCGCACCAATCGCGGGGCGTCCCGATCCGACGGACGGTTACCGCGGAACGACCAGGAGACTCGCCGACGGGTCCATCGTGCAGACGACATTCGACTCCGTCGTCGTGACGCGACCCGACGGAACCCAGGTTTCGGTGACCGCCGAGATTTCCTCGCCCGCTCAGGTGCCGGCCGACGGGATGCTCGAATCCATCGCGCTGACGCCCGGGTTGACACCGTGATCGCGCTGGCGCGACCCCTCCGATGGCACGCGCGTAGCGCTGGTGAACCCGAGTCGTGACGACTCCAAGGTTCCGGTGGTGCGACTGTCGAAAGCCACCGCGATGACGAACGCCGTGGACGAACTGAGTCCGCCTCGATCTGACGGGTCGGCCGCTTCCCCGCCAACTCAGCCGGCTCGGGACTCCGGCCGGTGCAGAACCGAAGCGACGGGGCGCGATCTCATCTGGCAGCTCTGCGTCATTGCGGGCAGCAAGTGATGCCGACTATCGCCGATGGCATCACTGGGATGGATAAGTGATGCCATCCAGGGGACTCGCCATCACTTCGGTTGACCGTTCTGCGTGAGCCGCCCCAGCCGATAGCGGAGTTTCGGTTCGCGATCCCTGTCCGAGGTCATCCCCGCGGTCCGTTCGATGTGGTCGTCGCCGAACCGGGCGAGCAGCAGATCGTCGACCAGTCGCACGTGCGTGGGCGCGAACTTGTAGTCCATCGCCGAGATGACGGCGTCGACGTCGGCGGCAGCCAGGAACTCGTCGAGGTCGTCGCGCACCGTGATGCCGTTCGCGGCGAGCAGCGTGACGAGCCATTCGTAGGCGTTCGCGCGGGCCGGACTGATGTCGGGCAGCGCGTTCGTCAGCACCTCCTGCAGGGTGCCGATCTCGATCTCCTCGGTGGCGCGAGCGTGCGCGAGGTCGTTCTTGTGGAGAGTGTCGACCTCGGCGAACTGCGCGTCGGCCAATTCGATCAGTCCGGCGGCGAGCGTGAAGGCGCGGTCGATGGGAGCCGAAGACGTTGTGCGCGAGCCCTTGTAGCGGATGCCGTGCTCGATCTCGGCCCACGCGTGCTGCAGGACGGTGCGGATCTGCACCTCGAAATCGAGGTCGTCGTCGGCGCGGAGGATCAGATGGGTGCCCGCGTACCCGAAGGTGCCGGCGCTCTGCGTGACCGAGGTCTTGTCGACTCGCTGCCGCACCTCGAACGTCGAGGTCAGGGCCTGCTCCACGCGGTCGATGTCCGACGTCAGGTACGTGATCACCCGCACGCCCACCAGGTCGGTGACCTCGCGCAGTGGGTCGGTGAACATCGGCGCGCCGGATTCGTCGAGTCGAGCGAACTTGCCCGCCGCCGAATCGGGCTCCTTGGTGCGGGATTGGACGGCGTGCACGGCGATGTACGACTCGGTGAGTCGCAACGTCACGGCCCGTTCCATCTCCGCGGTGGCCTGCTGGAACCGTCCGAAGTCGCGAAGGTAACGGTCGATCGCCGAGGTCATCTGCGCTCCTTCCTTGATCAGACGAGTCTAGGAGACGTGGCGCTCCGTGGAGCGCGGCATCACGCGCGCGTCAGCGTGCACATCACTCCCGAATGGTCGCTCAGGCGTACCTCCGGCGATGTCCCTGACCAGGTGCGCAGGCCGGCGCAGGTCAGATCGGATGCGACATGGTCGATCAGCGGACCGTGCTCGACGTCGCCCGCGGTGTGCACGGTCCATCGGCCGAGCACCTCGGCGAGTCGAGACGCGACCCGTACCGGCTGTCGCACCCGGGGCACGCGCTGATTCATGTCGCCGGCGATCACCACGGGGATGTCCGCGTCCAGGCCCGACACCAGTGCTTCGATGTGGTCGAGACACTCGAGGTGCTCGGACCACACCGCGGCGTCTTTGCGACCGGTGGAGACATGGGCGTTACTCCACGGAATACACACGGCGAGAACGCGGATCGGCCCTGCGGGTGTGGTCGTCATCGCGGTCACGACGCGCCCGGCCCCAGCTCCGGTGGTGATGCGTTCGACGTCGGTGAGCGGCTGCTGAGACCACAGAAGCACCTTGCGGCGATCGCGCTCGCGGCCGTACCCCCAGTCGTCACCTCCGTCGGCGACGTGGCCGCCCTCGGCAAGCAGTCCGCGGCGTCCCTCCGTCACGACCAGGACATCTGCGTCGGTGTCTGTCAGACGCTGTCGGATCAGCTGTCCACGACGGCTGCCGACGGTCGCCCAGGCGGTGTTCCACGTCGCGACCGTGATCTCGGGTGTGCGATCCATGGTCGCACTCTAGATTCCGCTGCGCCGAGCGCGACACGGCACCATGGAGGCATGACCATCCTCGTTCTGCTCGAACTGCACCTCGATCCCGCTCAGCGCGACGCCGCGCCCGACATCATCGACGAGACCCTCGTCGCGACCCGCGCGTGGCCCGGGAACGAGGGGATCGAGGTCGTGGTCGACGACGACGATGCGTGCCACGTGATGGTCGTCGAGCGGTGGGCCAGCACCGCCGATCACGCCGCATACGCGGAATGGCGCCTGACCCCTGAGGGTGCGAGCCGCCTTCGGGACATCGTCGCGGCGGCGCCGGTGAAGACCGTCTGGTCGACCACCATCCCGCTGCGCGACTGACCCGCCTGGGCCACGAGCCACCCACGGACCAGCGCCGTCACGCGAGCGGCAGCTTCACCGAATCCGTGTCTTGCGAGGGGGTTTCGACGCTGTGTTCGTCGTTCTCCGACTCCGGGGTGCCGGGGTGGGCGGGCAGGAAGACGAGCGTGAGCACGGCCGCGACGGCCGTGACGCAACCGGCGACGATGCATCCGGTGGCGAAGCCGTCGACGAATCCCGAACGGGCGATACCGGCGAGTTGCTCACCGGCGCGGGCGCCGGCCTCCCCGAAACGCTCGGCGGCGATCCGCGACGCCTCGAGGGCGGCGCCGATGGAATCGCGTGCGGGATCGGTGAGCTGGCTCGGTAGTGCGAGCCCGTCGAGCTTCTCCCGGTAGACCGACAGGGCGACCGATCCGATCACCGCGACGCCGAGCGTCCCGCCGAGTTCGCGGGTCGCATCGTTGACCGCGGAGCCCATCCCGGCCTTCTCCGGGGCGACGACGCCCATGATGGCCTCGGTGGCCGGAGCGCTGGTGAGGCCGATCCCGGCGCCGAGGAAGATCATCTGTCCGGCGATCACGAGGTAGCTCGTGTCGGTCCCGACCGTCGAGGCCCAGATGAAGGCGACGCTCAACGAGAGCAATCCGAACGCCACGACCAACTTCGAACCGATGAAGACGGCGATCCGCGGACCCAGCAGAGCGGCCATCGCCAGCGAACCCGCCACCGGCAGCATGCGGAGTCCCGTCTCCAGCGCGCCGTAGCCGCGGACGGACTGGAAGTACTGGGTGACCAGGAAGATGAAACCGAACAGCGCAAAGAACGCGGCGGTCACCGCGCCGCTCGCGGCCGTGAACCGCATGTTGGCGAACAGGCGTACGTCGAGCATCGGGTGTTCGACGCGTATCT
The DNA here is from genome assembly GCF_051025635.1 of Williamsia sp. MIQD14. Taxonomy (NCBI): domain Bacteria; kingdom Bacillati; phylum Actinomycetota; class Actinomycetes; order Mycobacteriales; family Nocardiaceae; genus Williamsia; species Williamsia sp. MIQD14. The sequence continues at coordinate 820,160 of NZ_JBPFDG010000002.1, read as the reverse complement.
CCTGGACGACGAAGGCCGCGAGAAGGACTGCTGCGGAGACGAATCCGACGAGTGTCGCCGTCGAGGTCCATCCGCGGTCCGGCGCCTCGATGATCGTGTAGACCAGGGCGCCCAGCGCGACCGTGGACAGGACGAGCCCCACGAGGTCGAGGGGTGGTGTCGACGGATCGCGGGAGTCCGGCACGAACCGGAAGGTCAGCACGATCGTCACACCCGCGGCGACGGCGCCGAACACCAGAATCGATCCCCACCAGAAGGATTCGAGCAACGCACCGCCCACGACGGGTCCGACGGCGACCGACATCCCGGTCGCGGCGCCCCAGATGCCGATGGCCGTGACCCGCTCGGACCGTTCGGTGAAGACGTTGGTCAGAATCGACAGGGTGACCGGGTAGACGACCGCGGCCGCGACTCCGGCCACCGCACGCCAGGCGATCAGCATGTCGGGGTTCTGGCTCCACGCCCCGGCCAGCGACGCGACCAGCGAGACGGTGAGTCCGAGGAGTAGGAAGCGTCGTCGACCGAAGCGGTCACTGAGCGACCCGGCGGCCAGCACCAGGGCGGCGAACGCGAGGTTGAACGCGTCGACGATCCACAGCAGGTCCCGTGTCGTGGCGCCGAGTTCGGTCACCAGCGACGGCAGGGCGATGTTGACGATCGTCGTCGAGACGTTGACGACGAACACCGCGAAACACAGCGCGATCAGCACCGCGGTCTTGTTGGTCGCCTGAGCGGAAGGACCCCCGAGGAGTGGCATAACGAAGTTCTATCACGCCCTCGGGGCCGTGTCATCATTGGCGTGTGACCGAACAGCACGACACTGCGACCGATGCGCGGCCGCAGACCGTTCCCGAGAGGTTGGTCGCAACGACGATCGAGTTGCTGGCGCAGGTGGGTCCGTCGGAGATGAAGGTGCGTCGGATCACCGAGGCCGCCGGCCTGTCGACGATCACCGTCTATCACCACTTCGGCGGCGTGGCCGAATTGTTGACCGCCGTTGTCTCCGAGGGGTATCGAGCGCTCGCCGCGGCGATGGAGGACGCAGAGCACTGTGACCCCGACCCCGGTGCGCAACTGTTCGGCATGGCCCTGTCGACCCGACACCTGGCGCAGCGAAACCCGCATCTCTACGACTTGATGTTCGGGCTGTCCACGCGTGGGACCTACCGCTCGGTGACGCCCGCGGCCGAGAACGTGGTGGCCGAACGATTCGCCGCCGGCTACGACATCCTCGCCTCGGCATGTCACCGACTGGTCGAGTCCGGGCGCATCTCGGTCACCGATGGCGACCAGGTCGCCGCCCAGTTGTGGAGCTTCGTCCACGGTTTCGTGACGCTCGAGGGGGCGGGGCACTTCGCCCGCTTCGCCAACCCGGTGGCCGAGGTGCTCGCCCCGATGGCCATCAACCAATTCGTGGGGATGGGCGACGAACGTGCGCGCGCCGAGGCGTCGGCGGTGATAGCGCTGCACTGGTGGAACACCGAGGGGCCCGGCGCATCGGGAACCTACGCGATCAGCTGATCATCCGTCGGGAACGCAGTTGTCGGTCGTTCCTGACGTCACGGCGGTCCGGGTTCTCGGGAGCGCGGTCGGAGGTGTTCCACTCTCAGCCCGGGGTCGACGATGAGAACACCCGCAGGTGGCGTGGCGCGGATCGGTGAGACCCGAAGCCGCCGATCAGCCCGCGGTGGCCACGTCGTCGGCGCGGGACTTGTCGGCGTACATGTGCTCGTCCGCGGCACGCAACAGTGCGGTGTGGTCACCGTCGGCCGACCAACTCGATCCCACCGACGCCGCGATGGTGATCGGGGCGGGCACCGAGGGAAGGCGATGGACGCCGGTGACCGCGGACTTGAGGGCAGATCGATAGAGCTCGATGTCGGGGCCGGACGACCGCGACCGGACCAGCACCACGAACTCGTCTCCGCCGATACGGCACGCCAGATCAGCCGGATCGATCTCATCGGCGATGCGGCGTGCCACCGCGACGAGCAGCTCGTCCCCGGCGCCGTGACCGTAGGTGTCGTTCACCCTCTTGAAGCCGTCGAGATCGAGAAACAGCAAGCCGAGGGGGCCGCTCGTGTGTCCGTCGATCTCGGCCATCAGGCGGTGTCGGTTGCCCAGACCGGTCAGAGCGTCGGTGACGGCGAGCCGGGCGAGTTCGTTCTCGGCGGTCTTGCGGCGGGTTATGTCCTGGATCTGCGCGATGATGATGCCCTCGCCGCCGGTACCGCGCACGACAACCGCGTTGCGCTGCACCCACACCACACTGCCGTCCTTGCGCAGGTACCGCTTCTCGGACTGGATGTGGGTGCGGCTCCCGTCGAGCAACTGGGCCAGATGACGGTCTGCGGACTCGACGTCGTCGGGGTGGGTGATGTCCCGAAAGGTCAGCTGCCGCAGCTCGTCCGCGGTGTACCCGGTCAGTGCGCAGAGGGCCTGGTTGACCTGTAGCCAGTGGCCGTCGGTGCCGACCACGGCCTGGCCGATCGCCGCGTGGTGCATCGACGTCTCGAACAGTGAGACCGCAGCGTCGCGGGCACGCTCGGCCTCCACCCGTCGGGACACATCGGCGACGTGGACGGAGAACCCCCGCACGCGGCCGTCGACGATCTCGGGAACATAGGTGGCCTGGGTATACCGCGTGACACCGTGCACGTCGACGAGGGTGCGGTCGAACTGCTGCGGTTCGCCCGCGAGCACGGCCTCGATGTGCGGTCGGTTCAGTTCGTACACCTCGGGGCCCAGGACGTCACGGATGTGCATCCCGCGCGCCTGCTCGGGGGTGAGACCGAAGTACTCGACGTAGGCCTCGTTGGCGGCGAGGTTGCGCAGATCGGCGTCCCAGTACCCGATCAATGCGGGGACGCTGTCGATGACCCGGCGAAGGATGGCGGCGTCGGAAACGCTCTCGTCCACGGCCGTCCCCCTCTGTGTCGCTCGAGGTGATGATCCCACAGCGCCGACGTCAGTCGTGGGTGATGACCACCTTGCCCGCGGTGGTCTTGCCCGCCTCGACGTGGGCGAGCGCGTCGAGGGTGTCATCGAACCCGAACACCGAATCGACGATCGGGCGCAGGGCCCCACTGTCGTACAGCGCGGCCAACTCGGCGAGCCGGGCACCGTCGGCGTGCATGAAGAAGAACCGGTAGTCGACGCCGTTCTTCTTCGCGGCCTTGCGCACGCTCCGGCTCACGGCGGACAGCACCCACTCGAGGGGCTTGGGGGCACCGAGCTGCCGCGCGAAACCCGCGTCGGGTGGGCCGGTCACGCCGAGGGCGAGACCGCCGGGCGTGAGGACGGTCAACGACTTCAGGAGGTTCTCGCCGCCGACGGCGTCGATCACCAGGTCGTACCCGGAGACGACGTCGGCGAAATCGGCCGTGCGGTAGTCGATGACCTCGTCCGCGCCGAGGCTCGACACCAGGTCGATCGATGACGCTCCGGCGGTGGCCGCCACGTGGGCGCCGAGGTGGTGGGCCAGCTGCACCGCGGTCGACCCCAGACCGCCCGCACCGGCGTGCACCAGCACTCTCGACCCCGGGCCGATGTGTGCGGTCTCCACGAGCATCTGCCAGGCCGCGAGCGCGACGAGGGGCACCGCGGCGGCCTCGGTGAACGTCAACGACGCCGGCTTGTGGGCGACGTCGCGCTGGTCGATCGCGATGTACTCGGCGAAGGTGCCGATCCGCAGATCCCGTGGACGCGAGTAGATCTCGTCACCGACGGCGAAGGCCGTGACGTTCGCTCCGACCTGCGTGACGGTGCCGGCGACGTCGTGGCCCAGCGCCAGCGGGAACCGGTACTTGAGCAACTGCTTGAACGTGCCGCTGCGGACCAGCATGTCCAGCGGATTCACGCTCGCGGCAACGACTTTCACGAGGACGTCATCGGGTCCCACGGTGGGTGCGGGGATGTCGGCGGCGTGGACGGGGCGCTTGTACCCGTCGATCACGAACGCCTTCACAGCGTGAGTGCGTCGTCGGCCATGGCCTCGACGGTGTCGGGGGTGGTGCCGCGGGCCGCGGAGCCGGTCATGACGTTCTCCTCGAGGGGTGTGCGGATCGGTGTCATCGGCGACGGTAGCGGAGCCGCTCGCATCTGTAAACAGATCGGTGTACTTTACGAGGATGACCTCGACGACCTCGACCGCCACGTCGGGCGTGCGCGACCGGATACTCGGCGCGGCGATGGAACTGTTCTATGTCGACGGCATCAACGTCACCGGCGTCGACCTCGTCGCGTCGAGGGCGCAGGTGTCGAAGCGGACCCTGTACAAATACTTCCCCAGCAAGGTCAACCTGGTCGAGCAGTACCTCGCCCGGCTGGTGCAGATCGCGCTCGAGCCCTGGGAGGCCGAGGCCGAAGGGCCCCGCGACCGGCTGATGGCGTTGTTCACCGTCCCCGAGCGGGGGACCGGGCGCATGCGGGGATGTCCGTTCCACAACGCTGCGGTGGAGGCGGCCTCGGCGATGCCCGAGATCGCGGACTTCGTCCACGAGCAGAAACACGCCTTCGCGCAGGCGATCATCGGGCTGTGTCGTGATCTCGGTGTGGCTGATCCCGACGTGCTGGGCCTGCGGATCGCCCTGCTCTACGAGGGAGCCGCCGCGCTGTCGACGTCGCTGGACTCGGTGGAGCCCTGGCGACAGGCACGTTCGACCGTCGAGTTGTTGCTCGAGGCCGCAGATCCCGCGGGCGACGGGTCGCCGCGCTAGCGGGTCCCGAGGTAGATCATCGCGGTGTACAGGACGACCGCGGGGACGAGTACCGCCCAGCCGGTGATCAGGATGTTGCGGACCCCCGCCGAGCGGCACAGTCCCATCACACCGAGCATGTTGACGTTGGGCAGCGGACCGTAGGTGTCGGCCTTGGATGCGAACAGCAGGACGACCACCCACACGCCCGAGCCGATCCCGGCGGCTGCGGCCAGCTCGCCGAACACCCTGTCCACCAACACCACCTGCGCGGCCGAGGCCCCCGGGACGCCGACCCAGCCGATGAGGGCGACGGTCATCGCGAGCAGGAATGGCGACAGATGCGCGATGTCGGTGCCGTAGGAACCCAGCACCACCGAGAACGGGTTGATGCGGGCGATCGCGGTGAACAGCACCGCGAGTCCGAAGAACAGGACGAACAGCCACGCGAGGGCGGCCGCGCCCCGGAACGCACTCGTGACGAACGCCTTCGGCGACATGCCGGCCCCCAGGGCGGTGGCCACCGCCATGAGCGGGAGCGCGACGATCGGCAGCACGATACCCGCGGTGGTGACGGTCGCGACGACGAGCACGACCGCGAGGGTGACGGCGAACGCGATGGTCGCGCGGGTCGCGCGGCGGTCGTCGCCGGTGTCGGTGGGGAGGGCGACGAGCTCGTCGGGGGCGTAGTGGTCGTCGAGGTCGCGTGTGCGGCGCTGCATCCACGGCACCACGATCATGCCGACGGCGAGCGACACCGCGGCGAGCGGTCCGCCGCCGTGGAGCAGGTAGCCGAGGTAGCCGATGTCGGCGGCGCCCATGATCGCGATGTTCCCGGACGCGAAGGGTGCGACCGCGAAACCGGCACAGCCGCCGATGAATATCGCCGAGGCGGTCGCCGACCGTGTGAGTCCGGCCCGCGCGGCGATCGGCAGCAGCACCGGGACGGCGACGGCCAGGGCCCCGGCCAGCGTGCCCAGTGCACCGACCAGGAGCAGGCAGGTCACCATGATCCCGGCCCCGACGGCGGTGGGGTTCGAGGTGCCGACGAACCGCATCGCTGCGGTGACGATCGCCGCCGCTGCACCGGTCGCGCGGAGGATCTCCGCGAGCGCCCCACCGAGCAGGATCACGATGCCGATGACGGTCACCTGATCGGTCGCGGCCTCGGTGGCCATGTCGAGTGCCGTCCGTGCCCCGGGCAGCAGGATCAGCAGCCCCGAGACGACCGCGACGGCGGTCGCCCGCAGGATCGGCATGCCGAGCGCGGCGAGGAGCCCGTAGAGCACGATCGGCGCGAACCCCCACAGCGTGGACGTCTCGACGGTCACCCCGACGATCAGCGAGACGGTCAGGCCGGCCACCGCCACCCCGGTGGGGAGGCGGCGCATACGTCGCAGGTCAGACCCGGTCGAGCCGGTGAGGGTGTTCTGCACGCGAGGACGATATCCCTCAAATCGGTCATGGGCGTCACAGTCGACGATTCCCCTCGCCGGAAGGATCCGTCGTCCGCGAACGTTCTGGATGAGGAGATGCTTGTCACCCCCACCCGGATCTGGACCCCGTCACGTGTCGTCGTGACTCGTTCGGCGTCCGAACTCCCGCACACCGCCGAGATCCTGAGGCGGTGCGAGGCCGCAGGTGTGTCCGACATCGACGTGCTGTCCGGTGACCGGCTCACCGGTCTGCGCGGCGGGTCCGAACGCGAGACGTACGCGATCGCCAAGAAGACGCTTGCCGTGGTCGTCGCACCGCCCAGTGTGCTCCGGCCGCAACCCATCCCGCCGAGCGCTGACTGGCGGATCGATCTCGCGAAGGGCTGCCCGGCGCACTGCCAGTACTGCTATCTCGCAGGATCGCTCTCGGGTCCACCGGTCACGCGCGTGTTCGCCAATCTCGACGAGGTGCTGGCCGGTATCGGAACCCACGCCGGGTACGGCAGAATCACCTCGGGCACGGCCGAGCGCGGCCACGAGGGAACGACCTTCGAACTGTCCTGCTACACCGACCCGTTGGGGATCGAGCACGTGACCGGCTCGCTGGCCGAGGCGATCACTCGCGTGGGGGCGGGGGAGTACGGCGACGGGGTGTCGCTGCGATTCACCACCAAGTTCGACGATGTCACCGACCTCCTCGCGCTCGACCACCGTCGGCGCACCCGGGTGCGGTTGTCGGTCAACGCCGACGACATCGCCCACCGTTTCGAGGGCGGCACCGCGCGGATGCCGGCGCGCATCGATGCGCTCCGACGACTCGCGCAGGCCGGCTACCGGGTGGGACTGACGATCGCGCCGATCATGCCCGTCCCGGGATGGCGTGAGCAGTACGGTCGCCTGCTCGCCGATGTCGCCGCTGCCGTGCGCGACGTCGACGACCTCGATCTCACCGCGGAGATCATCACCCACCGGTTCACCGCGTCGAGCAAGGACGTACTCCTGAGCTGGTACCCCGGTACGAAACTCGAGATGGACGAGGATCTCCGGACCGTCAAGCGCACGAAGTTCGGTGGCGCCAAGTACGTCTACCCCCGCGAGACGATGGTGGAGATGAAGTCGTGGTTCACGCGAGAACTCGACGCGGTGTTGCCCCAGGCGCACCTTCTGTACTGGACGTGACGACCATCGACATCGACGGCGCCTGAGGTCAGGTGACCGCGTCGGTACTGTGGATGGTGGTCCACCGGTGGGTTCAGCGAATCAGCCCGCTCCCGACGATCATCGGATCGTCACACCGACTCATCGGAGCCCACCATGCCCACCGTCTCACGCACCTTCTCCGTCACCGCCGCGCCCTCCCGCGTCGTCGAGTACCTCTCCGACTTCGGCAATGCGCCGCAATGGGATCCCGGCACACAGACCTGCACCCGCAACGACGACGGTCCGATCCGCGTCGGGTCGAACTGGCACAACGAGTCCAAGATCGCCGGTGTGAGTACGGAATTGACGTACACGCTGAAGACGCTCACCGCCGACACCATCGTGTTGGTCGGTACCAACGACACCGCGACCTCGACCGAGACCATCACCGTCCACCCCGACGGCGGCGGCAGCGAGGTCACCTACACCAACGAGATCGAGCTGCAGGGGATGGCCAAGATCGGCGCCCCGGCGATGAAGCTCGTCTTTGAGAAGGTCGGCGTCGACACCGAGAAGCAGCTCACCGAGGTCCTCAACGGACTGGCCGGCCCGCAGGGCTGATCGGCCTCACCCGCCAGGTCGACGGTGGGATGCCCACACCGCGGCATGTCCCGGTCGATACAGTTCGCTGCAGTGAGCAGTGTCGACCGAGGATGTGGGATGGGCGAGGAAACGACAACGAACGTGCACGTGGCGATCGCCGAGGTCGCCCGGCGTCTGCATTCGGCGGAGGACCGGCCGGCCGAGGCGGTTCTCGGCGACGTCGTCGGCGGGGCGCTCGACCACGTGCCGGGGGCCGAGGCCGCGAGCATCTCCATCACGCACGGCCGCAACGCGCTGACCACCGAGTTCTCCACCGATCCGCTGGCTACGCGGCACAACGAGATCCAGACCGCGCACGGTGAGGGTCCCTGCCTCGCCGCGGCGTGGGAGGAGGCCGTGGTCCGCATCGACGACCTGTGGGAGGACGACCGCTGGCCCGGCTACGCGGCCGAGGCGCGTTCGGCGGTGCCGTTCCGGTCGATCCTGTCGTTCCGGCTCTACACCGCCGACGAGAAGTTGGGGACACTCACGCTGTACTCCCGCGTCCCCGGCAACTTCGGGATCGACGTCGAGGAGATCGGGCTCGTGTACGCCGCGCACGTCGCGAACGCGTGGATTGCGCGTGAGCGCAAGAACCAGTTCACCAGCGCCCTGGCCAGTCGCGACATCATCGGTCAGGCCAAGGGGATGATCATGGAACGCTTCGGCATCGACGCCGTGCAGGCGTTCGAGTTGCTGCGCCGCCTGTCGCAGGACAGCAACGTGAAGCTCGCCGATCTCGCTCGACAGTTGGTCGAGACCGATCACCCCGCCCGCGAGGAGTCGTCCCGCTCCTGAGTCGTCACGTTCCGCAGGGCCTCGAGTGCGGCGACGCAGTGGGCGACCTCGTCGTCGATCGTCACGCGGTCGGGTGCGGCGGGATCCGACCACTGCAGAGCCCGGTCCTCGACGTAGGCCGTCCACGCGTGGATGAGCGGGATCTCGCTCTCCGGCGCGCCGATCGACTCGGCGATCTGCCGGGCGAACGTGAGCCGCAGGCTCACCACCCGGTCGCCGCCGAGCGCCACCGACGCGGTCCCGTAGACCAGCGCGAGGTAGAAGTCGCGGCGTCGTTCGATCTGCTCGAGGAACCGTCGGACGAACTGTGTCGGCGCCGCCTCGGCGGTGGCGTCGGGATCGGGTGCGGTGGTGCGGAGCACGCGTCGCGTGGCGGCGTCGATGACGGCGTCGTAGAAGGCGCTCTTGCTGGGGAAGTAGTGGAACAGCAGTCCGCGCGAGATCCCCGCCTCGGCCGCGACGGCGTCGATCGACAGCTCGTGGATGGGCCGCTCGACGAGCATGCGCAGGCCCAGCCCGAGCAGTTGACGGCGGCGGTCCTCGGGGGACATCCGGCTCCGTGAAGGTGTCGACACGCTATTGAGCATCGCTCAACAGAACGCTACTGTGCAACCCATGGACCTCAGCCATTCACCGCGGGCCACCGATCTCCGCGATCGTGTCCGCTCCTTCATCGAGACCCACATCGAACCCGTGGAGCACGACCACCACCGCGAGATCGCCCGCCTCCGCAACGGTGGCGGCGACCCGTGGCAGCCCCTGCCGTTGATGGGCGAGCTGCAGACCAGGGCGCGCGCGGAGGGCCTCTGGAACCTCTTCCTGCCCGCCGGCCACGAGATGCACTACGCCGAGAAGTACGGCACCGACGGCGGCGCGGGCCTGAGCAACATCGATTACGCGCCGGTCGCCGAGGCGATGGGCCGGTCGTTCCTCGCCCCGCAGGTCTTCAACTGCAACGCCCCCGACACCGGGAACATGGAGGTGCTGCTGCGCTACGGCACCGATGCGCAGCGCGAGGAGTGGCTCGAACCGTTGCTGGACGGTCGGATTCGCAGCGCGTTCTGCATGACCGAACCCGACGTCGCCTCCAGCGACGCGACGACGATGGAACTCACCGCCGTCGCCGACGGCGAGGACATCATCCTCAACGGACGCAAGTGGTGGTCGACCGGTGTCGGCAGCCCCGAGTGCGAGATCCTGATCGTCATGGGCCTCACCGCCCCGGACGCCGACCGGCACCACCGGCACTCGATGGTGCTGGTGCCGCGCAACACGCCGGGTGTCGAGGTGGCGCGCATGCTGCCCACGATGGGGTTCTTCGACGAGCCCGGTGGCCACGGCGAGGTCACCTTCACCGATGTCCGCGTACCGCGCGAGAACTTCATCTCCGGCCCGGGCCAGGCGTTCGAGATCGCGCAGGGGCGCCTCGGACCGGGTCGTGTGCACCACGCGATGCGCGTCGTCGGCCTGGCCGAGAAGGCGCTCGAACTCGCGTGTCGTCGCGGCAGTGAGCGACTGGCCTTCGGCAAACCGATCGTGAACCTCGGCGGCAACCGCGAACGGATCGCCCAGGCGCGCATCGCCATCAACTCCACGCGCCTGCTCATCCTCGATGCCGCCTACAAACTCGACACCGGTGGGCCGTTCACTGCGCTCAGCGAGGTCGCGCAGATCAAGGTGGCGGCGCCACGCATGGCGCAGGAGGTCATCGACTTCGCGATGCAGATGCACGGCGGCGCGGGCCTGTCCGACGACTTCCCGCTCGCCGCGGCGTGGACGAATGCCCGCGCGCTTCGACTGGCCGACGGGCCCGACGAGGTGCATCTCGGGATGGTCGCCCGCATCGAGCTGGGTTCGTACGGGATGAAGCGATGAGCCGGCGCGTCATCGTCACCGGCGGTGCGTCAGGACTCGGCGCCGCCCTGGTGGAGCGTTTCGCCGCCCGCGGCGACCGGGTGCTCGTCACCGATCTCGCCGAGGAGTACACCGGCCCGCAGGGCACCACCTACCGCCGACTCGACGTCACCGACGCCGACGACTGGGCCGATGCCCGCGATCACCTCCAGGCCACCTGGGGTGGGGTCGACATCGTCGTCAACAACGCCGGCATCGCCGCGGGTGGACGGATCGACGTCGTGACCCTCGAGGAGTGGCGTCGCATCGTCGACATCAACCTCCTCGGCGTGGTGCGCGGGTGCCAGACCTTCGTCCCGATGCTCAAGGAACACGCGAGCGCCCAGAAGGGCACGCCGGCAGGACAGATCGTCAACATCGCGTCGATGGCCGGGCTCGTGCACCCGCCGGCCATGTCGTCGTACAACGCGGTGAAGGCCGGCGTCGTGGCGCTCAGCGAGACACTGTCGTTCGAACTCGAACCGTGGGGCATCGCCACCTCGGTGGTGTGTCCGTCGTTCTTCCGCACCAACCTCTCGTCGTCGCTCGCCGGCAGCGACGCGATGCTCGACCAGATCGCCGCGCGCCTCATCGACCGCTCCGACATGGGCGCCGACGAGGTCGCCGACGCCGTGATCGCCGGCGTCGACGCGCGTCGGCCGGTGATCCTCACCGACCGGGCGGGCCGGAAAGCGTTCTTCGCCAAGCGGTTCGCACGCCGCGCCTACACCCGCCAGATGCTCGGCATGTCCCGACGCATCCACGGGGCCACCGCCTCGGCCCCGACCACCGACAGCAGGGAGTCGACATCGTGAACTCGCCCATGACCACCCTCATCACCGGGGCGAGTTCGGGTCTCGGTGCCGAGATGGCGCGTCAGTTCGCCGCTCTGGGACATGATCTCGCGTTGTGCGCCCGTCGCACCGACCGCCTCGAGTCGCTGCGTGCGGAGATCCTCGCCGCGCACCCGGGCCGCCGCATCGAGCTCGCCGCGCTCGACGTCACCGACGACGAGGCCGTGTTCACCGTCTTCGCAGATCTCCACGCCCGTCTCGGCGGTGTCGATCGGGTGATCGTCAACGCCGGGTCGGGGTCGGGCGCCGCGCTCGGCACCGGCAAGCAGCACGCGAACCGTCGCACGGCGATGACGAACTTCGTCGGGGCGCTGTCGCAGACCGAGGCCGCGCTCGAACTGTTCCGCGCGCAGGGCCGCGGACACCTGGTGATGATCTCGTCGGTGTCGGCGCTGCGCGGGATGCGCAAGGCCATGACCACCTACGCCGCGACCAAGGCCGGTGTCGCCGCCATCGCCGAGGGCGTGCGGTCGGAGAACATCCGCGGTGTGGAGGTGTCGGTGATCTATCCCGGGTACATCCGGTCGGAGATGAACGACCACGTGGAGCAGAAGACGAAGCTCATGGTCGACACCGAGACCGGCGTGACGGCGATGGTGAAGGCCATCGAGAAGCGGGCTCACAAGGCGTACGTCCCGACGTGGCCGTGGCTGCCGGTGTCCCTCGCCCTCAAGGTGTTGCCGCTGTCGGTGGTGCGGAGGATGGTGTGACCGACGGTCACACCGGCGAGGTCGCCGGCGCCCGCCCGGTTCGTGACGAAGATGCCTTCGACGCCGGGGCCGTCGCCACCTGGCTGCGCGACAACGCACGGGATACAACAGGCCTGGACGTCACACCGGAGGTCCGGCAGTTCTCGGGTGGTGCCTCGAACCTCACATATCTGCTGCGCTACCCCGATCGGGATCTGATCCTGCGTCGACCGCCGGCCGGCCAGAAGGCCAAGGGTGCCCACGACATGGGCCGTGAGTACCGCATCCAGACGCAGCTGGCGCCGGTGTTCCCCCACGTGCCGACCACGATCGCGATGTGCGACGACCCGTCGGTGATCGGTTCGGAGTTCTACGTGATGGAGAGGCTCGTCGGCCACATCCCTCGTCGTGAACTGGGTGTCGATCTCGACCGCGAGCAGGTCCGGGCGTTGTGCACGAACGTGATCGACCTCCTGATCGACCTGCACGCGGTGGATCCCGTGGCCGCCGGCCTCGACGGCCTGAACCGCGGCGACGGTTATGTCGGCCGGCAGGTCAGCGGGTGGTCCGATCGGTATCGCAAGGCGCGGGTGTGGAACGTCGGCACCTTCGAGTCGGTGATGCGCTGGCTCGACGAGAACCAGCCCCCCGACAGCGGCAACTGCCTCATCCACAACGACTTCCGCTTCGACAACGTCGTGCTGGATCCCGACGACCCGACGCGCCCGATCGGTCTGCTCGACTGGGAGATGGCCACCATCGGCGACCCGCTGATGGATCTCGGTGGTGCGCTGGCGTACTGGGTGCAGGCCGACGACGGTCGCGTGTTCCGCGGCACGCGTCGGCAGCCGACACACCTGCCCGGCATGATGACCCGCCGCGAGGTGGTGGACTACTACTGCGACCGCACCGGGCGAACCCTCACCGATCGGGAGTGGGCGTTCTACGAGGTGTTCGGGCTGTTCCGGCTCGCGGTGATCGTGGCGCAGATCTGGTACCGCTACCACCACAAACAGACCACCAACCCCGCGTTCAAACACTTCGGGAAGCTGGTGATCCTGCTCGAGTTCCGTTGTCGCCGACTCATCCGGCAGGCCGGCAGGTGAAGCAGATCCTGCTGGTGCGCCACGGTCAGGCGTCGTTCGGGGCGCGTGACTACGACGCGTTGTCCGACCGCGGCCATCAGCAGGCCTACCTCCTGGGCCGCGCCCTGCACGTCCGGGGCGTGCGGCCCGACGTCGTGATCCACGGCGACATGACCCGACACCGCGAGACCGTCGACGGGCTGATCGGCGGCATGGGGCCGGCCGTCGCGCCGCCGGTCGACCTCGACGCCGGGTGGGACGAATTCGACTTCGCCCACGTGATGGAGGTGCACAAGCCCCTCTACCGGCATCGCGCGGTGATGGTCGCCGACCTCGCCCGCACCCTGAGGCCGCGGCAGGCTTTCGAGCAGGTGTTCACCGACGCCACCCTGCGCTGGGTGAGCGGCGACCACGACGACGACTACCGGGAGTCGTTCCCGCGGTTCACCGATCGTGTCCTCGGTGCCCTCGACAGGGTGGCGGCACGTTCGCCGGACCGGGGGATCGCGGTGGTGGTCACCTCCGGTGGACCCATCGCGCTGGCCCTCTCCCACGTCCTCGCCGGTGACGCATCGCTGTGGCCGACACTCAATCGCATCGCCGTGAACACCGCGGTCAGCAAGATCCTGCACGGCTCGCGTGGCCTGACCGTCTCGACGGTCAACGGCCACGAGCATCTCGAGTCCGACCCGGACCTGCTCACCTACCGCTGACCTGACTGTGTGGAAACGGTCAGTCGAGGCTGTGCTGGCTGTGTGGAAACGGTCGGGCGAGTGGTTGTGCTGACTGTGTGGAAACGGACGTTGAGTGTGCTGACCGCGCATCGTGAGCCGACGACGAGACAACGCACACTCGACGGTCGGCTTCCGCACCGTCAGCGGCAGTACAACACGACCAGAAACCGAGATACACTAACGTTCAACACTATTCACTGAAATCAACTCCCCACGCCTCGAACATCCGTGCTAATCTGGATGTACAGAACCACCTGGGGAGGGGGCAGTCCGTGAGTGATCTCGTTGCGAAATACGTGGCCCTGCAATCCCTTGTGAAAGAGATCGCCGCAGAGACCTCGGACGCCTACGACGACGAGACAGTCGCTCAACTGGCGATCACCCATGAAACCGCTGTTCGCCAACTCCAATCCGCCGGCAACCGTCGCATCCTCGAGGTCTCCGATCGCGATGCGCACCGCGCGGCGGGGTGCGTGACTCTTGCTGAGTTCCTGCAGACGAAACTGCGGATCACGCAACCGAAGAAGCGTCTGAAAGAAATACAGGCGCTCGAATCGATGCACGCGATGACCGGCGAGAAACTTCCGCCGGTATGCCCCAACACGGCACGCGAGTTGGCCGCCGGAACGATTGGCCCCGACCACGTGCACGCGGTCCTCGACGTGATGGCCAAGATCCCCACCGCGGTCGACCCCGAGCACCGCGCCTTCGCCGAGAAGACCCTCGCCGAGTTCGCCACAACGCTGACACCGAAAGAGATTGCCGCCGCCGGCGTACGCATCCTCGCCCACCTCGATCCCGATGGCACCCTCACCGACGATCGAGATCGCGCTCGGAATCGGAAACTGAATCTCGGCTGCCAAGACAGCCAGTTGATGTCGAAGTTGACCGCCACGTTGGATCCGATCACCCGAGCCTTGTTCGACGTCGTGCTGGCGAAGTGGGCCGCGCCCGGCATGAACAACCCCGACGACGACCAGTCACCCAAGGGCGACGGCAGCGAGATCAGCAGCGATGTGCTGCGCGAAGCCGCGGATCGCGATTGCCGCTCGCAGAGTCAACGCAATCACGACGCTCTGAAAGCCCTGTTCGACGCCGCGGTCAACGGCGGACTCCTCGGTGCATCGCATCGTGGGTTGCCGCCGCAGATCATCGTGTCCATCACCGACGCACAGCTGCGCGAGCACGCCGGCGTCGCACGCACCGCCACCGGGACCGACCTCCCAATCTCGGAGGTCGTGAAGCTCGCCGCGACAGCGCAGACCCATCTCGCGGTGTTCAGCGACGTCACCGGCGAACCCTTGTTCTTCGGTCGCGGCAGGCGGCTGGCGTCCCAGGCGCAACGGCTGATGGCGTTCGCCAAGTACGGCGGGTGCAGCAAAGACAACTGCCCGGTCCCGTTCGCGCACACCGAAATGCACCACGCCGAACACGATTGGGCCGACGGTGGACTGACCGACGCCACTGACCTGGCACCCGCCTGTGGACCGCACAACCGCGCCGTCGGGAGTGAGCCGCATCAGTGGAGCACCGAGAAGATCACCGACGGACCCGACCGAGGCCGCTACGGCTGGCGCCGCAACACCGACCCACCCGAGACACTCCGCGCGAACCACCTGCACCGCATCGACGAACTGCTGCACCAACATTCGTCGAGCAACGACTTGTGGGCCGACCCGCCGGACCTGTCACAACGGCCGCGGCAGCTGATCGACGTCGAACACCAGCTCGCCCGCCTCGCGGCCGAGCGGCTCCCGCCCGCACCTCGTATCGACATCACTTGGCCACCCGACATCGACGTCGGCGCAGCGTGACACCGGCCGCGACACGAGTCCCGGCCGGCGTGGCTCACTCGCGCGCGGACTCCAGCGCCGAGTTGAACGTCGAACTCGGACGCATCACCTCGGCGGTCTTGTCCCAGTCGGGGTAGTAGTAGCCACCGATGTCGACCGCGTCGCCCTGGACCTTCGCCATCTCCTCGACGATGGTGTCCTCGTTGCTCTTCAACCTGTCGGCGAGCTCGCCGAAGTGCTTGGCGAGACCCTCGTCCTCGGTCTGCGCCGCGAGCTCCTGCGCCCAGTAGAGCGCCAGGTAGAAGTGGCTTCCCCGGTTGTCGAGCTCGCCGGTGGTGCGTGAGGGCCCCTTGTCGTCCTCGAGCAGGCGACCGGTCGCGGCATCGAGCGCCGCGCCGAGGATGGTCGCGCGCTTGTCGCCGGTCTTCTTCCCGAGATCCTCGAGGCTGACCGCCAACGCCAGGTACTCGCCGAGCGAATCCCACCGCAGGTGGTTCTCCTCGAGGAGCTGCTTGACGTGCTTGGGGGCGGAACCGCCGGCACCGGTCTCGTAGAGCCCGCCGCCCGCCATCAGCGGCACGATCGAGAGCATCTTCGCGCTGGTGCCCAACTCGAGGATCGGGAAAAGGTCGGTCAGGTAGTCACGCAGGATGTTGCCGGTCGCGGAGATGGTGTCGAGCCCGCGGATCAGGCGCTCCATCGTGTACCGGATCGCGCGGACCTGCGACATGATCTGGATGTCGAGGCCGTCGGTGTCCTCCTCGGCGAGGTACGTGCGGACCTTGGTGATCAGCTCGTTCTCGTGCGGGCGGTACGGGTCGAGCCAGAACACGACCGGCATGCCCGAGTCCCGGGCACGCGTCACGGCCAGCTTCACCCAGTCGCGGATGGGCGCGTCCTTGACGATGCACAGCCGCCAGATGTCACCCTCCTCGACGTTCTGGGTCAGCAGGACCTCGCCGGTCGCGTTGTCGACGATGTCGGCGACACCGGCCGCAGGGACCTCGAAGGTCTTGTCGTGCGAGCCGTACTCCTCGGCCTTCTGCGCCATCAGACCGACGTTGGGGACGGTGCCCATGGTGGTGGGATCGAACTGGCCGTTGGTCTTACAGAAGTTGACCATCTCCTGGTAGATCCGGGAAAACGTCGACTCGGGGTTGACGGCCTTGGTGTCCTTCTGGCGGCCGTCGGCGCCGTACATCTTGCCGCCGGAGCGGATCATCGCCGGCATCGATGCGTCGACGATGACGTCGCTGGGGGAGTGGAAGTTCGTGATGCCGCGCGCCGAGTCGACCATCGCCAGCTCGGGCCGGTGCTCGTGGCACTTGTGCAGGTCGTCGACGATCTCCTCGCGCTTCGTCGCGGGCAGCGAGTCGATCTTGCTGTAGAGATCGGACAGGCCGTTGTTCACGTTGACGCCGAGTTCGTCGAACAGCTCACCGTGCTTGGCGAACGCCTCCTTGTAGAACACGCGCACCGCGTGACCGAAGACGATGGGGTGCGACACCCGCATCATCGTCGCCTTGACGTGCAGCGAGAACATGACGCCGGTCTCGTAGGCGTCCTGCATCTGCTCCTCGTAGAACTCGATGAGGGCGGTCTTGCTCATGTACATGCTGTCGATCACGTCGCCGTCGGTGAGCGACACCTTCGGCTTGAGCACGTGCGTCTCGCCGTCGGTGGTGGTGAGCTCCATGCGTACCTCGCGGTCACCGTCGACGGTCATCGACTTCTCGCCGTGGTAGAAGTCGCCCTCCTCCATGTGCGCGACATGAGTGCGCGACGCCATCGACCACTTGCCCATGCTGTGTGGGTGCTTGCGGGCGTACTCCTTGACCGCCTTGGGTGCGCGACGGTCGGAATTACCCTCGCGCAGAACGGGGTTCACCGCGCTACCCAGACATTTCGTGTACTTGTCGTGGATCGCGGCTTCCTCGTCGTTCTTCGGGTTGCCCGGGTACTCGGGGAGGTCGTAGCCCTTCTCCTGCAACTCGGCGATCGCGGCCCGCAGCTGGGGGACCGAGGCGCTGATGTTGGGGAGCTTGATGATGTTGGTCTCGGGCAACTGCGTCAGCCGACCCAGCTCGCCCAGGTTGTCGGGCACCCGCTGATCCTCGGGCAGCGTGTCGCTGAACTCGGCCAGGATGCGGCTCGCCACCGAGATGTCGCTCGAGGTGACCGTGATGTCGGCCGCATCGGCGAAGGCGCGCACCACAGGCAGGAATGCGTGTGTCGCCAGCATGGGCGCCTCGTCGGTAAGGGTGTAGATGATGGTCGGCTTCTTCGCGTTCATGTTTCGCCTTCGCCTCGTAGTACGTGGACTGTTCCGGGGGTCTGCCCGTGTCCGCCTACACCAGTATCACGGACGGGCCCGCCTGCCGAGCGATGGCTCGGTCGTCTCGCCTGCGACCTGGCCGATCGACCCGCCCATCAGCGGCGTCACGCGTCGGGTCGGGCGACGTCGGCCTCCCATCGGGCGCGCCGTTCGTCCATGCTCTGTTCCCACCACGGTGTGCCGCGCTCACCCAGCGCGACCTTCGCAGCCTGCACACCGGCCCGCGACTCCGGCGCCCCGTCGGTGCGCTTCACCTCGCGACGCCACGCCATCAGGATCGACCGCAACTCGGCGTCGCGGTCGGCGGGGATCTCGGGATCGGTCGCCCGCCACCGACGCCCCTTCACCACGATGTAGCGCCCGTCGGAGGTGCGCTCGGGTCCGTCGCTCATGCGTCAACGGTGCCACGTTTGCCTCCGGGTGGGTCGAACCGTCCCGACGACCATCCGGGCCGCCCTAGGGTGACGGTGTCCTACCCCGTTCCACGACAGGAAGATTCATCATGAGCGACAGCGTCTACCGCATCACCGAGATCGTCGGGTCCTCGCAGACCAGCATCGACGACGCCATCAAGGGCGCGATCGCCCGGGCGAACAAGACCGTCCGCAACCTCGAGTGGTTCGAGGTCGTCGAGACCCGCGGCCACATCGAGAACGGTCAGGTCGCCCACTTCCAGGTGACCCTGAAGGTCGGCTTCCGACTCGCCGAGGACGGCGAGTAGCGGCCGACACCGGTCCTCGCGCCGGCGAGGATGTTCCGGGTCACCCCAGGTCGGGTCATACCGTCAGCGTGGGCGCAACCCTGTCGCACCCGAGGGGGGCGGCCCGAAGATCATCGTCGATGCGCATCAACTGGTTCTTGCTGAAACCCGTGTTCATGGCGGCACTCGTGGGTGTGGTGGCCGGATGTGCCGGGACCGGCGTCGGCGGCGGCGACAGCGGTCCGCCCCACCGCGGGGGCACGCTCAAGTACGGGCTGTCGCTGGCGCCGACCTGTGCCGATCCGGCGCAGGCGTCGAGCAACCAGACCATCTACGTCACCCGTCAGGTCGTCGACTCCCTCACCGACCAGAACCCGAAGACCGGCGAGATCGTCCCGTGGCTCGCGCAGAGCTGGCAGGTCGATCCCACCTCGCGCGAGTTCACCTTCCGGCTCCGTCCCGGCGTGACGTTCAGTGACGGGACCCCTGTCGACGCCACGGCGGTGCAGCGCACCTTCGACGCGATCGTAAAGAGACTCGGCGGTGTGAAGGCGCCTCTGCCGGCGAGTTACCTCGCCGGATACGCAGGAACGACCGTCGTCGATCCGCTGACCGCGCGGGTGACGTTCTCCGCCCCGAACGGGCAGTTCCTGCAGGCGTCATCGACGCCGCAGCTCGGCATCCTCGCGGCGTCGACGAACGCGGAGTCGCCCGAGACGCGATGCCAGTCGGGGATCGTCGGGTCCGGGCCGTTCACCTACGCCGACTACCAGCAGGACCGCTCGGCGAAGCTGGTTCGCCGCACCGGATACGCCTGGGGTTCGGCGGCGTTCGGACACACCGGTGAGCCGTATCTCGACGCCATCCAGTTCACCGTGGTCCCGGAGTCCGGTGTGCGCACCGGCGCCGTGTCGTCGGGTCAGCTCGACGCCGTGAGCGACGCGTTGCCGCAGGACGCCCCGCTGATCGAGAACACCGGCGGATCCATCCGGACCACACCCAACCCGGGCCTGACGTTCGGGATCCAGCCGAACGTCTCCCGGGGTGTCCTCGCCGACCCCGCGGTGCGGCGTGCGCTGATCCCGGCCATCGACCGGAAAGAACTCGTCGACACGGTGCTCGGTGACGACTTCCTGCCCGCGACCGGCGTGCTGTCGATCAAGACCCCGGGCTACCAGCGCGCCGACGCGGTCACCTTCGATCCCGAACGCGCGAAAACGCTGCTCCAGCAGGCGGGCTGGACGCCCGGATCGGACGGGATCCGGGAGAAGAACGGCACGCGCCTGAGCTTCTCCATTCTCTTCAGCGCGGTGTTCGCCGGCAATCAGACCATTCTCGAACTCGTGCAGCAGCAGCTGCGCAAGGTCGGGGTGGACGCGCAGCTCGATCTGGTGTCGCTGCCCGAGTCGACATCGCGGCAGAACAGCGGGGACTTCGACGCCACGTACTACAACTCGACCCGCGGCGACGGCGACATCCTGCGCACCTCGTTCTCGGTGAGTCAGCGGGACCTCAATCAGCAGGCCGCGCCCGACCCGGTGCTCGAGCAGGCGTTCGTCGGCGAACTCTCGACCACCGAGGCAGCCGCCCGCAATCGCTTCTTCGCGCAGGCGCAGCAGCAGATCCTCGACAACGGTCTGTGGATCCCGACCATCGAGCTGTCCCAGGCGATCGGTGTCGGCCCCCGTGCGCACGCCGTCGCTTTCGACGCGTCGGCGCGGCTGCAGTTCTACGACACCTGGGTGAACGGAGGCTGACGACATGGCCCGATATCTGGCTCTGCGCGTACTGCAGGCGATCGGTGTGCTGTGGGCGGCGTTCACCGTGTCGTTCATCGTGCTGTTCCTGCTGCCGTCGGACCCGGTGAGCCTGGCGGCCGAGGGCGGCGGCGTGGGCACGCCGGTGGACAAGGTGGCCATCGCGGAGCTGCAGGCCCGGTACGGACTCGACCAGCCCGTGTGGGAGCAGTACTGGACCGCGCTCACCCATGCGGTTCGGGGTGACCTCGGTTTCTCCATCTCGACCGGACAGACGGTCACCGGCGCCATCGCGGCCGCGATCCCCAGCACGTTGGCGCTCGCGGCGACCGCGTTGGCGCTCGCCGTCGGCGGTGGCGGTCTGCTCGCGTTCCTCGGTGTCTACACCCGAGCCCGGTGGCTGCGCACGCTGCTGCTGTCGCTGCCGCCGCTCGGTGTCGCCGTACCGACGTTCTGGGTGGGACTGATCCTGCTGCAGTGCTTCTCGTTCGGCCTGCCGGTGTTCCCGGCGTTCGGCGACCGTACACCGGCCGCGGTGGTGCTGCCCGCGATCACGCTGGCCATCCCCACCGGGGCGGTGATCGCGCAGGTGCTCGCGAACTCCCTCATCTCGACCTGGCGTGAGCCGTTCGTCGAGGTCGCCGCGACCAAGGGTGCGTCGCGCTGGTACATCCACACCCGACACGTGTTCCGGCTCGCCACCGTTCCGACGCTGACCATCGCCGGCGTGCTCGTCGGCGAACTGCTGGCCGGCTCGGTGGTGGTCGAGACGGTGTTCGCGCGGGCCGGGGTCGGGCGACTGACGCAGACATCGGTGCTGTCGCAGGACATCCCGGTCGTGCAGGGTGTCGTCGTGCTGACCTCGCTGGTGTACGTCGTGGTGACGTTGGCCGTCGACGTCGTCTACCCGTTCATCGATCCACGGATCGTGGAAGGTACGCGCACCCGCCGCGAATCCGCCACCACGAAGACCGGGGCGCCGTCGGAAGAGGCTCATGTCTGATCATCTCGTGCTCGATCCACCCGCGCTCGACGAACCGTCGCCGACGGAGCCCGGGCGCCGCGTCCGGCGACCGTCGCTGTCGCAGTGGGGCGGCCGGGTGTCGGTGGCCCTGGCCGTGCTGGTGGTGCTCCTCGTCATCGGCTGGGCGATCGTGCCGTCGCTGTTCGCGAGCGGCGATCCGTTGTCCGGTACCCCGCGCGAGAAGCTGCAGCCACCGAGTGCATCGCATTGGTTCGGGACCGACAACATCGGACGCGACGTCTACACCCGCGTCGTACACGGGTCGCAGCTGTCGCTGACCGCGACACTGTTGGCCGTCGGCATCGCGCTCGTCGTGGGGTCGCTCATCGGGCTGCTGGCCGGCGCGGTCGGGGGCGCCGTCGACGCGCTGCTGATGCGCATCGTCGATGTGCTGCTGTCGATCCCGCTGCTGTTGCTGTCGCTGGCGCTGGTCACCGCGCTCGGGTTCGGCACCGTCAACGTGGCCATCGCCGTTGGCGTCACCATGGTCGCGAGCTTCGCGCGGGTCATGCGATCGGAGGTCCTGCGGGTTCGACGGGCGCCCTACGTCGAGGCGGCGTTCGCCGTCGGATCGCGGTGGCCGCACGTGCTGGTGCAGCACATCCTGCGGAATTCCTACGCGCCCGTGATCGGGCTCGCCGCGGTCCAGTTCGGGATGGCCGTTCTCGCGGTGTCGGCTCTGAGCTTCTTGGGCTACGGCGCGAAACCACCCACCCCGGAATGGGGTTCGCTCGTGTCGGAGGGGCGCAACTACCTCGCGACGGCGTGGTGGCTGACCACGGTGCCCGGTCTGGTCATCATCGCCGTCGTGCTCAGCGCGCATCGGCTCGGTCGCGCGGTCCAGGAGCGTCGGTCGTGACGCGGAAGCGTGAGCCGCTGCTGGTCATCCGCGGGCTCCGGGTCGCCTATGGCGACACCGAGGTCGTGCACGGCGTCGATCTCACCGTCGACCGGGGTGAGGTGATCGCGCTGGTCGGCGAATCCGGCTCGGGCAAGACCACTCTGGCGCATGCGGTGGTGGGACTCCTGCCCGCCGGCGGACGCGTCGTCGACGGCGAGATCCGGTTCGACGGCGAGCGTATTGATTCCGCGCCGGAGCGTCGCCTCGAGAAGCTGCGCGGGTCGCACATCGGTGTCGTGCCCCAGGACCCGACGTCGTCGCTGAACCCGGTGCGGCGCATCGGCGATCAGGTGGGCGAGATCCTGCGGGTCCATGGTCGGGCGAACCGGCGTACCGCCGCGCTCGAGGCGGTCCGGATACTGGAGGAGGCGGGCATCGACCGCCCGGAGGTCCGCGCCCGGCAGCACCCGTCGGAGCTCTCCGGCGGCCAACGACAGCGCGTCCTCATCGGCATCGCACTGGCGTGCTCGCCCGAGCTGGTGATCGCCGACGAGCCGACCAGCGCACTCGATGTCACCGTGCAGAAGCGGATCCTCGACCACCTCGACGAACGCGTCGACTCCACCGGCGCCGCGGTTCTCTTCATCACCCACGACCTCGGGGTCGCGGCCGATCGGGCCGACCGGATCGTGGTGCTGCGCGACGGCGTCATCGTCGAGGACGGGCCGACGGCGCAGATCCTGACCTCCCCGGAACACGAGTACACCGCGCATCTGCTGGCCTCGGCGCCGAGCCTCGCACAGCCGCGGACCCGTCGGACGCCGCCGCGGGTGCACGGGTCGCCGCTGCTGTTGCTGCGGGAGGTGGGCAAGACCTTCCGGGCCGGCGGGGAGAAGCTCGTCGCGGTCGACGGTGTCTCCCTCGAGATCCGGCGAGGCCGGACGGTGTCGCTGGTGGGGGAGAGCGGCTCGGGGAAGTCGACCACCGCCCGCATCGCCGCACGACTCGAGACACCCACGACCGGATCGGTGTCCTTCGACGACACCGACGTCAGCGCCGCACGTGGAAAGCAGTTGCGGGACTTCCGACGTCGGGTGCAGTTCGTGCATCAGAACCCGTATCTGTCGCTCGATCCGAGCCTGTCGGTCGGCGACACGATCTCCGAGCCCCTGCGCGCCTTCGGCATCGGCGACCGTGCCGGTCGACGGACGCGGGTCGCCGAACTCCTCGCGAGCGTGTCGCTGCCGGGCGACGTGGCCGATCGCCGACCCGCACGTCTGTCGGGAGGTCAGCGACAGCGGGTCGCGATCGCGCGGGCACTGGCGCTCGAGCCCGACCTCGTGATCCTCGACGAACCCGTCTCCGCGCTCGACGTCTCGGTGC
Organism: Williamsia sp. MIQD14; assembly: GCF_051025635.1. Lineage (NCBI taxonomy): Bacteria > Bacillati > Actinomycetota > Actinomycetes > Mycobacteriales > Nocardiaceae > Williamsia > Williamsia sp. MIQD14. The sequence goes on along the minus strand of NZ_JBPFDG010000002.1, from coordinate 796,359 downwards.
AGGCGACGATCCTGGAACTGCTCGACGACCTGCAGCGCGACCTCGGTCTGACGTACCTGTTCATCTCGCATGATCTGGCCGTGGTGCGCCAGATCAGCGACGAGGTGGCCGTCATGCGAGGCGGACGGATCGTCGAGCAGGGCGACGTGTCATCGGTGTTCGATGCGCCGACGCACCCGTACACACGTGACCTGCGCGATGCGGTGCCCGGGCGGGACCATGTGCCCGGTCGATCCGGATAATTGCCCGATCGACAGCATCAACTGCCCGATCGGCGGGGTCAGCGGCGCGGGGCGACCTCGTCGAGGACGGTGAGGATCTGGCGCACGAGGTCGTCGATGTCGGCGTCGGTGGTGTCGATGGTGATGTCCGGGTTCGCGGGGGCCTCGTAGGGCGCGTCGATGCCGGTGAGGCCCTTGAGCTCCCCGGCGCGGGCGCGCGCGTAGAGGCCCTTGGGATCGCGACGCTCGCACTCGGCGAGCGGGGTGGCCACCGCGACCTCCACGAACGGCAGGTCGGCCGCGTCGTTGAGGGCGCGGGCGATGGCCCGATCGGATTCCAACGGCGACACCAGCGACGCGATGGCGACGACACCCGCGTCGGCGAGCAGACGCGTGAGGTGCCCGACCCGACGGATGTTCTCCGCCCGGTCACCCGGGGTGAACCCGAGATCGTCGGACAGGCCGTGGCGCACGTTGTCGCCGTCGAGCAGGTATGCGGTGCGGCCGGATTCGACGAGTGCACGCTCGAGTGCGACCGCGACCGTCGACTTGCCCGACGCGGGCAGGCCCGTGAGCCACACCGTGGCGCCGGACTGACCCGTCGCGCCCCAGCGGTGGGTCCGGTTGAGGGCAGACGGATGCCACTTGACGTCCTTGCGCACCTGCGCACCGGGCTTCACCTCGCGGGCGTCGAGGATGGTGCCCGCGCCGACGGTGTCGTTGGTGGTCTCGTCGATGAGGATGAAGGCGCCGGCGTCACGGTTGCCGACGTACGGATCGGCCACCACGATGGAGCTGGTGCGCAGCGTCACGACGCCGATGTCGTTGAGCGCCAACTCCACCGGCCCGTCCTGCTCGTCGAGGGTCTCGGGGTCCAGCCGCGACGACAGGGCCTGCACGGTGGCGCGCACGGTCGTCGCGGTGTGCTTGAGCGACAACCGATCCCCGGCCCGCAACGGGGTCTCGCCGAACCAGCAGACGGTGGCGTCGAGCTCGCGGGCCAGCACGGGAACATGCGCCGCGTCGTCGCCACTGACCAGCACGTCGCCGCGGCCGATGTCGATGTCGTCGGCGAGCTGGACCGCCACCGACAGCGGGGCGACCGCGACGTCGCGGTCGTCGTCGAGGGTGTCGAGTGCGGTGACGGTGCTGCGCGATCCCGACGGCAGCGCGACGATCGGGTCGCCGACGGCGAGGGTGCCGGCCGACAACCGCCCGGTGTAGCGACGGCGTTCGGTACCCACCGGCCGCGACACCCACTGGACGGGCAACCGGAGCTCGGTCGACTGCGCCGACGGTGCGACGAGTTCGATCGACTCCAGGTACTCCAGCAGGGTGGGGCCGGTGTACCAGGGCGTGTGCTCCGACCGGTGCACCACGTTGTCACCGTCCTTGGCGGCCAACGGGATCACCGTCAGCTCGACGTCGCCGAGACGTCCTGCGAGCGCGACCAGTTCGGCCTCGACCTCACGGAACGTCGACTCCTCGTATCCGATGAGGTCGATCTTGTTGACCGCGGCGACGAGGTGTTTCACGTTGAGCAGCGTCGCGATCCGGGCATGGCGACGGGTCTGGCGGAGCACGCCGGCGCTCGCGTCGACCAGCAGGATCGCCACGTGCGCGGTGGACGCGCCGGTGAACATGTTGCGCGTGTATCGCTCGTGTCCCGGGGTGTCGGCGAGGATGTAGTTGCGGGTCTCGGTGGAGAAGAAGCGGTAGGCGACATCGATGGTGATGCCCTGCTCCTGTTCGGCGCGCAGACCGTCCGAGAGTGCTGCGAGATCGGGGACACCGTCTTTGAGCACCGCCTCGATGTGGTCGAGGGGCAGGCTGTCGGTGTCGAACATGAGACGACCGATGAGCGTGGACTTGCCGTCGTCGACCGAGCCGGCCGTGGCCAGGCGCAGCAGTTGGCGGTGGGCGTGGGTCGTCATCAGAAGTATCCTTCGCGTTTGCGGTCTTCCATCGCCGCGATCGATGTGCGGTCGTCGGCGCGGGTCTCCCCGCGCTCGGACACCGTCGCCGCCGAGATCTCGGCGATCACACCGGCGATGTCGGTCGCGTGCGAGCGCACGGCGCCGGTGATGGTGAGATCGCCGACGGTGCGGTAGCGGACCCGCTCCACCGAGGCGGTCTCCGACTCGCTGGGCGGGGTGAACTCCGACGTGGCCAACAGGATCCCGTCGCGCTCGAAGACCTCGCGTTCGTGGGCGAAGTAGATCGACGGCAGCTCGAGGTCCTCGAGTTCGATGTAGCGCCAGATGTCGAGTTCGGTCCAGTTGCTCAGCGGGAACACCCGTACCTGCTCGCCCCGGCGGATGCGGCCGTTGTACAGCGACCACGGCTCGGGGCGCTGGGCGCGCGGATCCCACTGACCGAACTCGTCGCGGAAGCTGAGCACACGTTCCTTGGCGCGGGCCCGCTCCTCGTCGCGACGGGCACCGCCGAACGCGGCGTCGTGGCGACCGGCCTCGAGCGCGTCGAGCAGGGTGCGGGTCTGCAGGCGGTTGCGCGAGGCGTTCGGGCCACCGATCTCCTGGGCGCGGCCGGAGTCGATGGACTCCTGCACCGAACCGACCACCAGGGTGTGGCCGGCCTCGCCGAGGCGTCGGTCACGAAACTCGATCACCTCGGGGAAGTTGTGGCCGGTGTCGACGTGGAGTACGGGGAACGGCAGCGGTGACGGGCGGAAGGCCTTCTCGGCCAGCCGCAGCAGCACGATGGAGTCCTTGCCCGCGGAGAACAGCAGCACGGGGCGTTCGAGTTCGGCGACCACCTCGCGGATGATGTGGACCGACTCGGCCTCGAGGGCCCGGAGTTCGTCGACGTGTGTGGTGTCGTCGGTGAGCGTGGGCAGGGTCATGCGGACGCTCCTTTCTCGAGAGGGTCGGCGCCATGGGTGTCGCGCTGGTATCGGGCGATCCAGTCCGACGACCGCGCGTTGGCCTGTCGTTGCAGTGCCGGTGGAGGAGCCGACGCCGGATCGAGGCCCAACGCCTCGAGCACCCGGGCCACCTCGGAGGTGGTGTCGGCCGCCAGCCGCCGGTACTCGATCTCGATGGGGGAGATGTCGGCTTCGGCGAACCAGCGCCGCCAACTGCGTTCCTGTTCGGCGAGGATCCGGTGTAGATGGGCGATGCCGCCCGCGTGGTACTCGGCGCGGGCATCGACCTCGGGGTCGGCGGCACCGCGCCACACGCGAGTCTGCACCGCGCGCCACATGGAGACGGCCTGGGCGGCGATGTCGTCGCGGTACACGTGGACGTAGAGGACGTCGGGACCGAGCAGGTCGGAGATCGCCGAGCGCAGGTCTGTGCCCGAGCGGTTCGGCAGACCCGCGGCGTGCGCGGTGAGCAGCGGCGTCTGGTTCCACATCAGCTTGCCGCCCCACACCCCGTTGTCGGTGGCGCCCGCGGTGCGGATGCGCGCCGCCCACTCGTGCGCGGTCTCGGTCTGCGGTGTCCCGGGGTCCAGTGGGTCGAGCAGGTGCAGGATCGACTCGTCGGTGACGCCGTCGAACCACTCGCGCGGCTGCGGCGTGAGATCGCTGTGCGGCAGGTACTGGAAGAACTCCTGCGGATGACCGGCCTGGCCGGTGGCCCGCAGCGACTCCACGAGCAGCGTGCTGCCGCTGCGCTGGGTCGCGAGCACCAGGTAGGCCCGCGGTCGGTTCGTCATCTGCGGAATACTAGTCAGATCGCAGCTCGATTGTGCACCAGTGGTTTTCGCTCACCCTGGGCGTAAACGTCGACGGCAGGGCGCCTCAGCGGAGTCGCGGCGGAGCAGTGGTGCCGGGGACCGCGGCCCAGGCGATCAGGCCCTCCACATCCAGCCCGTGCGGTGGATCGGCGGCGAAGGATCGCAAGCCCTCGACGCCGCGGGCGAGGAGTCGCTCGGCGCCCTCGGGGCGTCCGCGCAGGCGGTGGGTGAGACCCACCGCCAGCTGCGCCAGCGACTTCCACAGATCGGCATCGCCGGCGCCACGGTCGCGCGCGGACTTCCATGCGTCCTCGAACACCTCGTGGGCGTGAAAAGGGTGCCCGGCGTCCAGGAGTCGCTGCGCCTCGGTGATCGTCGCCTCGACACTGCGCACGACACCCTCGGGCGCGCGCGGCACCCCGACGGCCCCACGCGGCAGAGGCCGGCCGAGACCGTCGCGTGGGCGGGCGTTGCGGGGACGGCCATCGGGATCCCTGTCCCGTCGTTCGTCGCCCACACCTGTCATCGGTCCACCCTGTCACGGCACTAAGTTGCATTATTTTCGGTCACATCGCCGTTGACGCCCACGGCGCCGCGACGACAGGGTGAGAGCCAGGCAACAGAAGGGCTCACACATGGACGCCATCACATTCGCCCGCACCATCCGGGAGCGCCGCGAATCGATCGGATACTGGGTCACACTCGATGCGCCACCGGCCACCGAGCGCATCGCCCGTGTCGGCTACGACTTCGTCTGCCTCGACGAACAGCACGGGATGATGGGCTACTCCGGCATCCTCAACGGGATGATGGCCATCGACGCCGGGCGCACCGCCGTCGGACTCGTCCGCGTCGGGGAGAACTCCGAGCGGCTCATCGAACGCGCCCTCGACGCCGGCGCCGTGGGCGTCATCGTGCCGATGGTCAACACCGCCGCCGACGCGGTGCACGCGGTCGCCGCGACCCGCTACGCACCGCTGGGCGTGCGGTCCTACGGACCGGCACGGTCCGCGCTGCGCATCGGGCCCCGCCCCGCCGAGGCCAACGAGGCCACCGTCGTGATCGCGATGATCGAGACCCTCGAGGCGCTCGAGAACATCGAATCCATCTGTGCCGTCGATGGACTCGACGGCGTCTATGTGGGCCCGTCGGACCTGTCGATCGCGCTCGGGGGTGCCTACCCCTACGACCCGTCGATCAACGAGGTGTACGAGCAGGCGCTGGCCACCGTGGCCGACACCGCCCGGCGTCACGGTGTCGCCGCGGGGATGCACGCCCCCGACGGCGCCACCGCGGCACTGCGGATCGACCGCGGCTACACCTTCGTCTGCATCGCCAACGATCTCGCGCACCTCGAGGTCGCCGCGGCCACCCACCTGCATGCCGCGCGTATCGGGGTCCGCGACGCCGAAGCCGTCTCGCGCTGAGCCGTTCTCAGGTCAGGCGCACACCCGAGATGGCGCGCGCGATGACGAGCTGCTGGATCTGCTCGGTGCCCTCGAAGATGTCGAAGATCTTCGCGTCACGGTGCATCCGCTCCACCGGGTACTCGCGGGTGTAGCCGACGCCGCCGAGGATCTGGATCGCACGCTCGGTCGACCACACCGCGACGCGACCGGCCTTGAGCTTGCTCATCGACCCCTCGGCCGCGGCGAACGGCTGCTTCGCCGCACCCATCCAGGCGGCACGACGCACCAGCAACCGCGCCGCGTCGATCTCGGTGGCCATGTCGGCCAACATGAACGAGATCGCCTGGTTCTCGATGATCGGCTTGCCGAAGACCACGCGATCCTTCGCATAGTCGAGGGCGTACTCGTAGGCGGCGCGGGCCACGCCGATCGCCATCGCGCCGACGGTGGGGCGGGTGGTCTCGAACGTCGCCATCGCGGCCTGGGCGCCGGTCTTTCGGCCCTCTTTCGCGCGGGCGATCTTCGCGTCGAGTTTCTCCTTGCCGCCGAGCAGAGCGCTCCCGGGGACGCGGACGTCGTCGAAGAAGATGTCGGCGGTGTTCGAGGCGTGCAATCCGTGCTTGCGCAGCTTCTTCGGCGCGGCGATGCCCGCGGTGTCGGACTTCAGCACGAACGCGGCCTGTCCGCGGGAGCCGAGGCCGGGTTCGACGACGGCCTGCACCACGAGCACGTCGGCGATGCCGCCGTTGGTCACCCACGCCTTCTGGCCCGAGATCACCCACTCGTCGGAGGCCTCGTCGTACTTCGCGGTGGTGCGCATGTTCGCCACGTCGGAACCGGCCTCGGGCTCCGAGGAACAGAACCCGGCGACCTTCACGTCGTCGGCGGTGCCGTAGCACTGGGGGACCCATTCGATGATCTGCTCGAGCGTTCCCGCGGCGGCGATCCCGGCCGCGGCGAGGCCCGTGCCCATGATCGCCAACCCGATGCCGCCGTCACCCCAGAACAGCTCCTCGGTGAGGATCGGGAAGCTCTGGCCGGTCTCGTCCTCGCGCAGGTTCGACATGATCTCGAAGCCGTAGAGCCCCGCCTTGGCGGCCTCCTGCAGCACCGGCCACGGCGTCTCCTCGCTCTCGTCGTACTCCGCCGCGGCGGGCCGGATCGTCTTCTCGGCGAACTCGTGCGCCCAGTCGCGCAGCGTGATGTGGTCGTCGGTCAGAGCCAGCGAGAACGTCATCGAACGCCTTTCGTACAGGTGAGGATCGGCGCGGATGACGCGATCTCCTCGACTCTAGGGGCGGGGGTCGTGCCACGCCGAGAGATCAGTCCAAGACCGGGCGATGCCCGTCGGCGGGTACCAGCGGGCTGTGACCTTCTCCCACCGGCGGTGTCGGTGCGGCGCCGTACCGTGCGCACATGGACCAAGGGACCGCGCGCGAGCTCCTCGACGCCGAACGTGCGGAGGCGTCGGCGCTCATCGAGTCGATGCACGCACGCCTCGCCGCGGTCGTCGACGCCGCGGTCGACGAACACGCCGACGACGAACACGATCCGGAGGGGTCGACCCTGGCGTTCGAACGGGGACAGCTCGTCGCCCAGATCGACCGGTCGACCCAGCGCGTCGCCGAGGTCGACGCGGCGCTGACGCGTCTCGCGAACGGCACCTACGGGCGGTGTCTGGACTGCAGGGGCGACATCGCCGAGGTGCGACTCGAGGCCCTCCCGGCCACCGGGGTCTGCATCACCTGCGCCTCCCGGCGACATCGATCGCGCTGGTGAACTCGGTTACTTGCAGCGTGAAGTGAAGTGCTGATACTTTTTGCTTCACGCATGAAGTGAATTGATGTGTCCCTGCCCCGCTCGACCGCCCGCGAAAGGCCCGCCCATGACCACCACCCTTCCCCGCGATGTCGCCCTCCTGATCGCCCGAGTCGGCGTCGGCGTCGTGTTCCTCGCGCACGGACTGCAGAAGCTCGACGTCTGGGGCTACTCCGGGACCAAGGCGGCCTTCGCCGGGATGGGCGCTCCCGTCCCGGGCGTCTCGGCATTCCTCGCGACCTGGATCGAGATCCTCGGCGGGGTCGCCCTCATCGCCGGAGTGGTGACGCCGATCGTCGGTCTCCTGCTGGTCGCCGACATGGTCGGTGCCTACTTCATCGCCCACATCGGCAACGGCATCTGGATCTCCGACGGCGGCTACGAGCTGGTGCTCGGACTCGGTGCCGCCGCCCTCGTCATCGCCGCGGTGGGTGCCGGACGCTTCAGCATCGATGCCGTCCTCGGTGAGCGTCTGCCGTGGGTCCGCCCGGCCGCGAGCCCGGCACGCGCTCGGGTCGACGCCCGCTGACGCGGCCGCGCTCAGCCGTGCTGTTCGGCGTCGAGGCTCGCCCGTAGCCGTGTGCCGATCTCGCGGAGGTGGCGGATCTGGGTCGCGGTGAGCGGATCCAGGACGAGGCGCCGCACGGCGTCGACGTGACCGGGGGCGGCGTCGACGACAACGGCCATCCCGGCGTCGGTCAGCTCCGCGAGCGTGAAGCGACCGTCGGTCGGGTCGGGACGGCGGACGAGCCATCCCCGTCCCTCCATCCTTGCGGCCACCTGCGAGAGCCGGGGCAGTTGGGACTGGGTGAACTCGGCGAGCTCGCTCATCCGCAGTGTGCGCTCGGGTGCGTCGGACAGTCCGCCCAGGACGAGGTACTCGAAGTGGGTGAGGCCCGAGTCGCGCTGGAGCTGGCGGCTCAGTGCGCCGGGGAGCCGCATCATCACGGTGGTCAGTGCCATCCACGCCTCGAGCTCCTCGCTGTCGAGCCAGCGCGTGGGGTCCTCCGGGGTGGGGTCGGCCATGCTGGGGAGCGTACTGCAGGCACGAAAACCCCGGCCGCAGAACCGAGTTGCGATCTCTCCAGGTGGTTCGCGGTGGGTCCCCGACGGTGGCGGTGTCCGATTCCGCGGAACCCGGATGTGATCGCCGTTACACTCGCGATCATCAGACGCCAGGTGTGAGGAGTTCCGATGACCGCCGATCTCGACCCGGGCCCACAGACCGTCAGCGACGGTCGGGGGCTTCTCACGGACTTCGTCACCCGCTGGGCACAGGAACGGCCCGACGCCGCGGCCATCACCTACGGCGACACCTCGTGGACGTGGGAGCAGTGGGACCTGCGGATCCGGCGGCTCACCGGGGCATTGCGCTCGGCGGGAATCGGGCGGGGTGACACCGTCGCCTTCGTCGACAAGAACCACCCGGCGTGCCTCGAGGTCACCTTCGCCGTCGCCGCCCTCGGTGCCGCGGTCACCATCGTCAACTGGCGACAGGCCGGTGACGAACTCGTCCACGTCCTCGTCGACAGCGGCTCGACGCTGGTGATCGCGGGTGCGGAGTTCGCCGAGTCGGTTGGTGCGGTCGCCGACCGCACCCCGGCGGTCACGCGCACCCTGGTGGTCGGCGGAGACGCCGGCGCCGACGACTACGAGACCTTCCTGGCCTCGGGTGAGCCGACCTCGGCCGGTGCCGACGTCACCGACACCGACACGCTGCTGGTCATCTACAGCTCCGGCACCACCGGTCGCCCGAAGGGCGTGGTCCTCGATCAACATGCGCTGATCACCCACACCGTCGACAACGGTGACGTGTTCCCCTACGCCGAGGGCGACATCAGTCTGGTGGCCATGCCGCTGTTCCACGTCGGCGGTATCTCGTACGCGTTCATCGGGATCCGCGCCGGCGTGCCGAGCATCATGACCCGCGAGCCCGACGCCGCGTCGCTGGTGGGGGCCTTCGTCGCCGGTGCCACCCACGCCTTCTTCGTCCCGCCGGTCCTCGCCGGTTTCCTCGCCGCGGGTGACGGTGCCATCGGAGCGTTCGCGAAGCTCCGGTTCGTCGGTTACGGCGCCGCGCCGATGCCGTTGCCGCTGCTGCAGCGGGCCCTGAACGCCTGGCCGCACATCGATTTCGTCCAGGTCTACGGCCAGACCGAGATCGCGGGTGTGGCCACCGTCCTACGTCCGGAGGTGCACAGGGATCCCGCGCGCGAGCACCTGTTGGTCTCGGTCGGGAACGCGTTGCCGGGCGTGGAGATCCGCGTGGTCGACGTGGTGACCGGAGAGGACGTGCCCGCGGGCGAGGAGGGTGAGATCTGGCTGCGCACAGCGCATGCCATGACCGGATACCTGAACCGACCCGACGCCACCGCCGAGACCATCACCCCCGAGGGGTGGCTGCGCACCGGTGACATCGGTCGCATGGACGCCGACGGGTACGTCTTCGTCGACGACCGGATCAAGGACATGATCATCACCGGCGGCGAGAACGTGTACGGACCCGAGGTGGAGCGGGTTCTCATGGAGCACCCCTCGGTCACCGACGCCGCCGTCATCGGCGTCCCCGACGAGCGGTGGGGTGAATCGGTGAAAGCGGTGGTCGCGGTGTCGACCCCCATCGACGCCGAGGAGGTCATCGCGTTCTGCCGTACGCGCCTGGCCGGATACAAGTGCCCGCGCACCGTCGACGTGATCGACGCTCTCCCGCGCAATCCCAGCGGCAAGATCCTCAAGCGCGAACTGCGCGCCCCGTTCTGGGAGGGGCAGGGCCGCCGGGTCTGAGATGCACCCCGCGCGTGCGCGGCGCGCGGGGTCGTTGGACAGTGGGGTGATGGACAGCAGCCCGACGCCCGTCGACCTCACCGGTGACGACGCGAGCGTGCGTGCCCGGATCGCGGAGCGTCTCGCGGGGTTCCCGTTCACCCGGGTCGATCCGCCGGACACGCGACGCGCGGCAGTGGTCATCGCGGTGACCTCCGTCGACGGCGTCCACGGCATCTGGCTCACCAAACGACCCGACCGGATGCGGGAACACCCCGGTCAGTACGCGCTGCCCGGAGGCCGTCTCGATCCGGGTGAGGACGACATCGACGCCGGATTGCGGGAGCTGCACGAGGAGATCGGCGTGATCGCCGGCCGCGACGACGTCCTCGGCCGGCTCGACGACTACCCGACGCGATCGGGCTATGTGATGGCACCGATCGTGGTGTGGGCCGGGCCCGACCGCGTGACTGCGCTGAATGCCGCCGAGGTCGCCACCCTCTTCTTCATCCCGATGGACGAGGTCGCCGTCGAGCCTCGATTCATCGCGATTCCGGAGTCGCCGCGTCCGGTCATCCAGTTGCCGATCGTGGGGGCGCTGGTGCACGCACCGACCGCCGCGGTGATCTACCAGTTCGCCGAGGTGGTGCTCGCCGGGCGGGAAACGCGGGTGGACGACCTCGAGCAGCCGGTGTTCGCCTGGCGCTGAGCTGCGAGAACCGGATGTTCACCACGAATGTTCTCCCCCGGGGAATACATCCGGACTGCGGTCCGGTTGAATGGGTGTCAGCAACGCGAACCGCCCCGGTTCACACCACCTGTAGGAGAAACCTCATGGCCGACACCATCACCACCACCGATCTCGCCGCGGGCACCTGGAACATCGACCCGGTCCACTCGGCCATCGCCTTCTCGGTCCGCCACCTCGTCGTGAGCAAGGTGCGGGGCACCTTCGACACCTTCAGTGGCGCCATCACCATCGCCGCCGACGGCACCCCCTCGGTCACCGCGGAGATCGACGTGACCTCGATCAACACCAAGAACGAGCAGCGCGACGGCCACATCAAGTCCGCCGACTTCTTCGACGCCGACACCCACCCCACCGCCACCTTCGTCTCGAAGTCCGTGGCGAAGAAGGGCGACGACTACGTGCTCACCGGTGACTTCACCCTCAAGGGCGTCACCAAGTCGGTCGATCTCGACCTCGAGTTCAACGGTGTGAACCCCGGCATGGGTCACGGCGAGGTCGCGGGCTTCGAGGCCTCGGTCGAGCTGAACCGCAAGGACTTCGGCATCGACATCGACATGCCGCTCGAGACCGGCGGCGCCGTGGTCGGCGACAAGATCACCATCACCCTCGAGATCGAGGCGCTCAAGGCCTGATCTGATCTCGCGGCGGACATCTTCGCAGACGCGAGGGTGGTCGCGCCACTGCTTTTCGGCGCCCGTTAATTCGGTCGACGCACGTGGGCGGGTCGCCTACCTTCATCGGTGAAATGCACTGCAGGAGCACACCGATCGGAGGAGAGACCATGAGCACATTCCACGTCGCCGGGGCGCCGCGCGTCGTCGCAGGACTCGACCTGCGGTCGCTGTGGGCGGGCCTGCGTCCGCGTCACGAGCCGGTCGAACTGACCGACGAGCAACGGCTGCAACGACATCTGCGTCGGCAGAACCGACGTGAGATCGAGCGTGCCGCGTATCGCGCTGCGTACCAGCAGTTGTGGTTGCGCCGCTGATCGGTCAGCGGGGCGCGATGCCGTTCACCACCAGGTCGACGAGGCCGGTCAGATACCCCTCGTCGACCTGTTGGTGTGTCAGGAGCAGGCGTGCGTAGATCGGCGCGTACAGCGACTCGAGCGCGAGTCGGTGATCGACGGTGTCGGTGATCTCGCCGCGCGCGACGGCGCGTTCGAGGATCACCCCGACGGTCGCCATGCGGTCGTCGACGAGCCGCTGTCGCGCCTCGTCGAGCCGGTCGAAGTCGAGAGACATCGTCGCCAGCCGCAACAGGGCCTTGCTCTGGGGTGACGAGAGCGAATCGCGCAGCCCGATGGTGAGCTCGAACAGGTCGCTGCGGAGGTGGCCGGTGTCGGGGACGGTCACCGATCCGATGTCGATGTGGTTGAGCAACGCGTCGGTGATGAGCTGTTCCTTGGTTTTCCACCGCCGGTAGACCGATGTCACATGAACGCCTGCGGCCTCGGCCACCGATGCGATGGTGACACCGTCGAAACCGGTGTTGAGCAGCTCGTTCACTGCGGCGTTGAGCACCCCGTCGACGACCGCCTTGCCGCGGCGATGGGTCTTCTGGGGGGTTGCCACGCGGCTGAGCCTAACGCAAGGCGGGTTGCGTTATGTACGCTTTCGCAAAAGGTGTTGCGTTAGATGGGACGGATTCGGGGAAGGCGGTGACCGACATGACAGGACGTGCGACAGCGCGCGTGCGCAGGCTCGGTGGCCGCAGCGCGCGTGAGCGCCTCCTCAACCCCTCCACGCTGCCCGGCTTCGGCCTGGTGCGGTCGGTTGCCGGCGACTACCCGTTCGCCGGACGCGACTGGGAGTCGATCGACCCGGCCGAACGCAGGACCGTCGCCCGCCGCCTCATGACGATCGCGGTGCTCGGCATCGTGGTCGCCAACGTCGCGGTCGGCATCGAGACCGTCATCCTCGTCGCCCTGGTCACCAGCGGCGGCGATCTGTCGTTGATCTCCGAGGACGGGACGTCGATCGTCGCGGTCGCCCTCGCGCTCGTCGTCGGCGTGGTCGTCGACCTCATCGCCGGGGTCTCGATGGTCCGCCCCCAGACCGCATGGTTCACCAGCGGTGAACCCGCCGACGCCCACCGTCGACGCTCGGTGCAACGGATGCCGATGCACGGCGTCGTCGCGACCGCGATGGGCTGGGCCGCCGGTGTCCTGACCTACGCGGTGGTCAGCGCCGACGCGTCGTGGATACAGATGCTGATCGTGAGTTGTGCCTTCGCGCTCGCCGGGGCGTCGTCGGGCTGCGTCACCTACATGGTGCTCGAACGTGCCGGCCGTCCGATGGTCGCCGCGGCCATGCGCGACGCACCGCCGCGCCGGCCGATGCTCGGTGTGCGCGAACGCATGATCGTGCTCTGGGTGGTGTGCAGCGGCGTGCCCCTGGTCGGCATGCTCATGATGAACATCGGCCGCGCGATCGGGTGGGTCCCGCCGAGCCACACCGCGCTCGACGTACCGACGGTCGTGCTCTCGGCGATCTGTCTGCTCAGTGGCGCCCGCGCCATCGCGCTGGTGTCGAAGTCGATCACCGACCCCCTGCGCGGTATGCGCCGTGCCGTCGACCGGGTGGGGGAGGGCGAGTACGACACGAAAGTCGACGTCTACGACTCGTCGGAACTCGGCGTGCTGCAGCACGGCTTCAACGAGATGGTCGACGGCCTCACCGAACGCGAGCGGCTGCGCGACCTGTTCGCGCGCCACGTCGGCAGCGAGGTCGCCGCGCAGGCGCTGTCACACGACGTCGGGATGCACGGCGTCAACACCGACGTCGGTGTGTTGTTCGTCGACATCGAGGGCTCCACGCGCTTCGCCGAATCGGCCGACCCCACCGTCGTCGCGGAGATGCTCAACCGCTTCTTCACCATCGTGGCCGAGGTCGTCGAACGTCACCACGGTTTCATCAACAAGTTCGAGGGCGACGCCGCGCTCGCGGTGTTCGGCGCGCCCAACGCCATGGACGACCCGTCGGCCGCCGCCCTGCGCGCCGCGCGCGAACTCGGTGCCGAGCTCGAGGCGCTGCACCCGCTGCGGGTCGGCATCGGGGTGTCGGCCGGTCGCGTGTTCGCCGGCAACATCGGCGCCGAGACCCGATACGAGTACACCGTGATCGGTGATCCGGTGAACGAGTGCGCGCGCCTCGCCGAGGTGGCCAAGAGTGCCAAGTCGAACGTGCTCGCCGGTGGTGCGGCCGTCGCGGATCTGCTGGGCGACACCCCCGTCACCGACGAGGACGTCGACGACGAGGACGCCGGCTCCGAGATCGTGGCGCACGACGAGATGTGGGAATGGGTCTCGATGGGGTCGATCACCCTGCGCGGCCGGGCCGCGGCGACCGAGCTGTTCGCCCCGATCGATCTGCTGCCCGACGGGGAGTCCCCGATCACCGAGCTGGTCGACGGCCTCATCCGCAAGCCCCTGTCGATCCTGCGCGGCCGCCGCTGACCCTGCGCCGGGTCAGGGTGTGGGTGCCGCCAGACGCGTCAGGTCGACGTTGCCGCCGGACAGGATGACCCCGACGCGCAGACCGCCGAAACCGTGTCCGGCGTCGAGCGCCGCGGCCACGCCCAACGCCGCGGTCGGTTCGATGACGAGCTTCGCCCGCGTCGCCACGAGTTGCATGGCCTCGATCAGGGCGGAGTCGTCGACGGTGAGGATGTCGGTGACCCGCTCCGCGATGATGCCGAACGTGTGACGCCCGAGGTGGGTGGTCTGGGCGCCGTCGGCGATGGTGCGCGGCGGGTCGATCGTCACGATCGACCCCGACCGCAGCGATCGCAGCCCGTCGTCGCCTGCGGCCGGTTCGACCCCGTAGACGCGGGTGTGCGGTGCGAGTCCGCCCGCGGCCAGCAGTGACCCGCTCAGCAGTCCGCCACCGCCCAGGGGCACCAGCAGCACGTCGAGATCGGCGGTGTCGGCGAACAGTTCGAGCGCCGCGGTGCCCTGCCCGGCGATGATGTCGGGATGGTCGTAGGGCGGGATCACCGTCGCGCCGTTCCGATCGGCGATCTGCGCCGCGATCGCGGCACGGTCCTCGGTGTAGCGGTCGTAGCGGACGAGGGTGCCGCCGTACCCCCGGGTCGCGGCGACCTTCGGCGGTGGTGCGTCGTGCGGCATCACGATGGTCGCGTCGATGCCGTGCAGTCGGGCGGCCAGCGACAGCGCCTGCGCGTGGTTGCCCGAGGAGAAGGTGACGACACCGCGCCGCCGCACCTCGGGGTCGAGACGGGCGATCGCGGTGTAGGCGCCACGAAACTTGAAGGCCCCCATGCGTTGCAGGTTCTCGCACTTGCAGAACAGCTGCGCACCGGCGACCTCGTCGATCGCGGTGGAGGTCACGACCGGGGTGCGGTGGGCGACACCGGCGAGCGTGGACGCGGCGGCTTCGACATCGGCGAACGTCAACGGCTCGGGGGTCAACGGGTCGGCCATGAGCGTGACCCTACCCACGGGACCGTCGGCGTCGGTCCCGGTCCTCTGACCCCGGGTAGCATCGGCGCGGTGAGCACATGGTCGATGAACGACATCCCGGATCAGACCGGCCGCACGGTGGTCATCACCGGCGCCAACAGCGGGCTCGGCGCCCAGGCGGCCACGGCGCTCGGCGCCGCGGGGGCCACGGTGATCCTCGCCTGCCGCACGGTGTCGAAGGCCGAGCCGGTGGCCGCGGAGATCGGGCCCAACGCCTCGGTGGCCGCGCTCGACCTCGCCGACCTGTCGTCGGTGCGGGCGTTCGCGGAGGGTATCGACCACCTCGACGTGCTGATCAACAACGCCGGCGTGATGGCCGTCCCGAAGTCGCGTACCGCCGACGGTTTCGAGATGCAGTTCGGTACAAATCATCTCGGTCACTTCGCGCTGACCGGACTGTTGCTGCCGAAGATCACCGATCGGGTCGTCACGGTGTCGTCGTTCGCCCACGCGATCGGCAAGATCGATCTCGACGATCTCAACTACGACCACCGTCGCTACGAGCGGTGGTCGGCCTACGGTCAATCGAAGCTCGCGAACCTCATGTTCTCCTTCGAACTGGCGCGCAAGCTGGGCCGGTCGGGTTCGTCGGTGTCGTCGATGTGCGCCCACCCCGGCTACGCCAGCACCAACCTGCAATCGCACACCGAGTCGTTCTACGACCGCTTCATGAAGCTGAGCAACCTCGTCGCCCAGTCGGCGGCCGACGGCGCGTTGCCCGAGCTGTACGCGGCGACGTCGCCCGAGGCGGCGTCGGGGGCGTTCTACGGCCCGCGCGGACTCGGTGGGTTGCGGGGTGCGCCCACACTGACCAAGCCGCTGCCCAAGGCACGCAACGAGAGTGTGGCCCAGTCGTTGTGGGTTGCGTCGGAGAAGCTGACGGGCGTCACGTTCGACCTGTGACCGCGGCGGAGCGAACACGTTCGCTCCGGTCGGTAACAGTCGCTTCTGAGGGATTTGCGCTGTAGCTTGTCACCGATCACCACCGCGATGATCGGAGAACAGTCGTGACCAGCCCTGACGATCCGACGCCGGACAAGCCGTCACCGCCGAGTCCCGCGGGTGAGCCTCCGACATATCCACCGACCTATCCGCCGGCGGGGTCCGCGCCCGGATCGGCCCCGATGCCTCCCGGCGGTGTGCCACCGCAACCCGGCGCTCCCGGGGCCGGTCCCTACGGCGCGCCGC
Source organism: Williamsia sp. MIQD14 (assembly GCF_051025635.1). Classification (NCBI taxonomy): domain Bacteria; kingdom Bacillati; phylum Actinomycetota; class Actinomycetes; order Mycobacteriales; family Nocardiaceae; genus Williamsia; species Williamsia sp. MIQD14. Next base: position 780,027 of record NZ_JBPFDG010000002.1, on the reverse strand, counting down.
CGCCCTATGGAGCCTCGCCGTACGGCGAACCGCCGAAGAAGTCGCGCAAGAAGCTGTTCTTCATCATCGGCGGCGTCGCGGTGTTGCTGCTCGTGGTCGTCGTGATCATCGGTGTCGTCGCCTCGAAGGACACCATCACCGACATCAACGATGCCAAGGCCGGTGACTGCATCACCGTGAGTGGCAGCAGCACCGACGCCACCCCCAAGACGGTCGACTGTGGCGGCGACACCTTCAATTTCATCGTCGCCGAGAAACTCGACGGTGGCGCGAACTGCGCCAACGAGCAGTACTCCCAGTTGACGCAGAAGGACAAGGGCAAGTTGTGCCTGGTCCCGAACATGCAGGTCGACAAGTGCTATCAGCTCGCCGGTCCGGGCGGATCGATCACCGATTTCCGGCAGGTCGAGTGCGGGGAGGCGCCCGGTGAGGGCGGCGCCCAGGTGGTGACGGTGCGCAACCGCGAGGCGGCGACCGAGATCGATTGCACCGACGGTATTCCCGTCACCTTCGAGAAGCCCACACCGCTGGGCTACTGCCTCGCGGTGAACAACGCCACCGGGTAGCCACAGTCAGCACCAGGAGAATCCGACGATGTCGACACCGAACGCGGGCCGAGCATGTCGACACGTGTGCCAGGTGACCCGCGTTCGCCGAACTGAACTGCGTTCGGCTCTGTAGCGGATCGCGGCCGGGTCACCACACCCCGGTGGGCCGGAACTGCACGCTGATCCTGGGACCGACGCCGGTGACCTTGGGCACCGCGTGTTCCCACGTGCGTTGGCAGCTGCCACCCATGACGAGCAGATCACCCTGCGCGACAACGAACTTGCGCGACGGACCGCCGCCGCGCGGGCGCAACATCAACGGGCGGGGCGAGCCGAGCGACACGATCGCCACCATCGTGTCCTCGGTGCTGCCGCGTCCGATGGTGTCGCCGTGCCAGGCCACACTGTCGGATCCGTTGCGGTACAGACACAGACCGGCGGTCGCGAAACCCTCGGGGAGTTCGGGGCGGTAGTGCGCCGACAGCGCGTCGCGCATCGTCGTGAGCAGTGGGTGGGGGAGTGCGACACCCTCGCCGTATTGGCAGAGGAGTCGGGGAACGTCCACCACGCGGTCGTACATGGCGCGCCGCTCGCCGCGCCACGGCACGTCGTGGGTCAGGCGCTCGTGCAGCTCGGACGCTCCGGCGATCCACCCCGGGGCGATGTCGACCCACGCGCCGTCGGTGAGGGTGCGTCGCACGACGATCGACGCGAGATCGGCGCACGCGGGTTCCTCGGTCGCCTCCTCGAACAGCGAACCCTGCAACCCGGCCGTACCCATGGGCCGAGTCTAGCGAGGATCGAACACGTGTGCGAGCAGATTGCGAGCTCAGTGTCGCAGCGCGCGCAGGCGCTCGGCTCCCTCGACGAGGACCTCGTCGCGCTTGGCGAACGCGAACCGGACCAGGTGCGACCAGTTCTCCCGTCGGTCGACGAACGCGCTGACCGGCACCGCGGCGACACCGATCCGCGCCGGCAGGTCCCGGCACAACTGCTCGCCGTCGGAGTAGCCGAGGGGACGGGGGTCGGCGCAGACGAAGAACGTGCCCTCGGAGCGGTGGACGTCGAAACCCACCTCGCGCAGCGCCGCCGACAGCAGGTCGCGCTTGCCCTCGAGCGCGGCGCACGACGCGCCGACCCAGTCCATCTCGTGGTTCAGCGCATGAGCGATCGCCGGTTGGAAGGGCCCGCTGCCCACGTATGACATGAACTGCTTGGCGGTGCGCGCCGCGGCGACGAGACGCGCGGGGCCCGAGATCCAGCCGACCTTCCAGCCGGTGACGTTGAACGTCTTGGCCGCACTCGACACCCGCAGTGTCCGTTCGGCCATCCCCGGCAACGCGGCGATCGTCGCGTGCGAGCGGCCGTCGAAGACGAGGTGTTCGTAGACCTCGTCGCTGAGCACGATCACGTCGTGGCGGATGCAGGCCTCGGCGATCGCCGCGAGGTCGTCGTGCGACAACACCGTCCCGGTGGGGTTGTGGGGGCTGTTCACGATGACCATAGCGGTGGCGTCGGTGATGGTCGTCGCGAGAGCGTCCCGGTCGAGCACGAACCCGTCACCGTCGGCGACGAGCGGCACGGTGGACCGGAACGCACCGGCCATCGCCGTGGCCGCGGCGTAGGCGTCGTAGAACGGTTCGATGAGCACCACCTCATGGCCCGGCTCCACCAGGCCGACGACCGCCGCGGCGATCGCCTCGGTGGCACCGACGGTGATCAGGATCTCGGCGTCGGGGTCGTAGTCGATTCCGAGACGGCGTGATTGGTGGTCGGCGACCGCCTGACGCAGCGCGGGGATACCGGGGCCGGGCGGGTATTGGTTCTGGCCGTCGGCGATGGCTGCACGCGCGGCGTCGAGCATGGACTGCGGGCCGTCGGTGTCGGGGAAACCCTGACCGAGGTTGATGGCGTCGTGCTCGACGGCCAGCTGCGACATCTCGGCGAAGATCGTGGTCGCGAACGGCGCCAGGCGGGCAACGGTGGTCATGTCCTCCAGGCTGTCACACCCCACACGGGGTGCCCGTCGATGGCAGTAGTGTCGTCCACAGGCCCGATGCGGTGCGTGCACCCGAGGAAGCGGAGAGAGAGTGATGACCGGTCCCGAGGACTCGACGCCGCCCGGATGGACCCCGGCCGACGGAGGTCCGCCGGTCCCGCCGCCCCCGCAGGATCCGCCCCCGTACTACCCGCCGCCCCAGTACCCGCCCGTCGGCTCCCCGAACCCGCCGCCGCAGATGCCGTACTACCCGCCCCCGGGACAACCCACCCCGTTCCCGGCGGCCCCCGGCCCGTACGGCCCCGGCGTCCCCTCGGCCGCGATGGGCTACGGGATGAACCCGTACGGCACACCGCCGCTGCGACGTTCGCGGCTCAAGTGGGTGCTGCTCGCCGTCGGCGTGATCATCGCGCTGATCGGCGCGATCGTGGTGGCCGCGGCGGTGCTGACGCGCGACAACATCACCCGCATCGACGACGTGTCGGTGGGTAGCTGCATCACCGTGTCCGGCGAGAAGAACGACGCGACACCGAAGAAGTCCTCGTGCGATGCGCAGTCGTTCAGCTTCATCGTCGCGCAGAAGACCGACAGTGAGTTCAGTGTCTGCGGCGATCCCCTCGACGCCCAACTGACCCAGGACGACCGCGGAAAACTCTGCCTGGTCCCGAATCTGCGCACCGGCAAGTGTTATGTCTTCCCGACCGCGAACGGCTCGATCGTCGACTTCGCGGAGATCGACTGTGCTGCGCCCTCTCCCGATGCGGGCACTCTCGCCATCAAGGTGGTCGACCGGATCGAGTCCGCATCGGTGAACGTCTGCACGCAGGGGACGCCGCTGCAGTTCACCCGCCCGACGCCGCTCACCTACTGCGCCTCCCTGCTGACCCCGCAATGACAGGACCCCGTCCGTGACCCACCCCGGCTTCGGGCCACCGCTCGGCCCTCCGTCGCCCTACGGCCTGTACCCCCCTCTGCCGTCGGCCCGACGACGCGCGGTGCCCCCGATCCTCTGGGTCGCGCTGGTCGTCATCCTCGGACTCGTGATCGCCGTGGCGGTGTTCGCGTTCACCGCCATCCACAACCGTGTCGATTCCACCGACGACGTCGCCGTCGGCGACTGTGTCTCGGTGCGCAACGCCGACAACGACGAGGTGAGCGTGCGGCGGGCCAGCTGTGGCCGCGACGAGGTCACCTACTACGTCGCGAGCACGTCGGACCTGTCACGTTCACGGTGTCCCGGCCCGGCGTACGACCAGGTCTCGCTCTCCGGTGACGGATCACTGTGCCTGTCACCGAATCTGCGCGAGGGCAGGTGCTACGAGATCGGTTCGCGGTCGGCATTCGTCGACCGTGCCTGCACCGCGATCGCCCGGGGATCGAACACGATCGTCGAAGTCGCCCGCCGCATGGCCGGTGACATCACACCGCAGTGTCCATCCGGCAGTCGCGCCGTCGGGTTCGCGCTCCCCCGTCCCGTCGGCTACTGCCTCGCACCACCGTCGGGCACACCCACCTGATCGGAGGGGCGGTGTCGGCTCAGCCGATCGCCGGACCGAGCAGGTCGTCGGCGTCGGTGATGCGGTAGGCGTACCCCTGCTCGGCGAGGAACCGCTGGCGGTGCGCGGCGTAGTCGGCGTCGAGGGTGTCGCGGGAGACCACCGAGTAGAAGTGGGCCTGCCCGCCGTCCTTCTTGGGACGCAGCAGCCGGCCGAGGCGCTGCGCCTCCTCCTGTCGGGACCCGAAGGTGCCCGAGACCTGCACGGCGACAGACGCTTCGGGCAGGTCGATGGAGAAGTTGGCCACCTTGCTGACCACCAGCGTGGAGACCTCGCCGCGCCGGAACTGATCGAACAGGATCTCGCGATCCTTGTTCTTCGTGGAGCCCTGGATCACCGGGGCGTCGAGCGCGGCGCCGAGTTCCTCGAGTTGGTCGATGTAGGCGCCGATGATGAGCGTCGGCGAACCCTCGTGGCGGGCGAGGATCGACTTCACCACGTTGACCTTGGTGTGCGCGGTCGAGCAGAGCTTGTACTTCTCCTCCGGCTCGGCCACGGCGTACTGCAGTCGTTCCTCGTCGGTGAGCGTGACCCGGACCTCGATGCAGTCGGCGGGGGCGATCCAGCCCTGCGCCTCGATGTCCTTCCACGGTGCGTCATAGCGTTTCGGGCCGATGAGGCTGAACACGTCGCCCTCGCGGCCGTCCTCGCGGACCAGGGTCGCGGTGAGGCCGAGGCGACGCCGCGACTGCAGATCGGCGGTCATCCGGAACACCGGTGCCGGCAGCAGGTGCACCTCGTCGTAGATGATGAGGCCCCAGTCGCGGGAGTCGAAGAGCTCGAGGTTGCGGTACTCGCCCTTCGACCGGCGGGTCATCACCTGGTAGGTCGCGATGGTGACCGGACGGATCTCCTTGCGCTCACCGGAGTACTCGCCGATCTCCTCCTCGGTCAGCGACGTGCGGGCGATCAGTTCACGCTTCCACTGCCGACCCGCGACGGTGTTCGTCACCAGGATCAGGGTCGTGGCACCGGCTTTGGCCATCGCCGCGGCGCCGACCATCGTCTTGCCCGCGCCACAGGGCAGCACCACGACGCCCGAGCCGCCGGCCCAGAACGAATCGGCGGCCATCTGCTGGTAATCGCGCAACTCCCAATCGGTCTCGGCGAGCTCGATGGGGTGCGCCTCACCGTCGACGTACCCGGCGAGATCTTCTGCGGGCCAGCCGATCTTGAGGAGCAGCTGCTTGATGTGGCCGCGCTCGGAGGGGTGCACCACGACGGTGTCGTCGTCGAGACGCGCGCCGAGCATCGGGGCGATCTTCTTGTGGCGCATGACCTCTTCGAGCACGGCGCGGTCGAGGCTGACCAGCGTGAGACCGTGCACCGGACTCTTCACCAGTTGCAGACGGCCGAACCGCCCCATCGTGTCGACGATGTCCATCAGCAGCGGCTGGGGCACCGCGTACCGCGAGTAGCTCACGAGGGCGTCGACGACCTGCTCGGCGTCGTGTCCCGCGGCGCGTGCGTTCCACAGCGCGAGCGGGGTGATGCGGTAGGTGTGGACGTGCTCGGGGGCGCGTTCGAGCTCGGCGAACGGCGCGATCGCGCCACGCGCGGCGGGCGCGTCGGGATGGTCGACCTCGAGGAGCAGGGTCTTGTCGGACTGGACGATCAAAGGGCCTTCGGTCACCGATCCATTGTCCACGGTTTTCGCAGACCGTGTCGCGGCCCTCGACGGGCGGTCGCGTGCGGCTACGAGCCCTCGAGGAGCTCCACCGAGGTGATGCGGTGCAGCGCGTAGCGCTCGTCGGCACCGTCGGCGTCGTTCACGACCAGTTGACCTGCACCGACGAGCTTCGGGACCACCACGTGCTTGCTCGCCGAACCGTGGGCGTCGACATAGCCGATCCGCACCTCGCGACCCACGCGCATCGCCAGTTGCAGCAGCGCCGTCGCCGGTTCGCCGCCGCCGGCGCGGACCGCGGACGCCGAGTGCGCGGGCACCGCCGAGACGGCGGTGTCCTGCATCCGCATGCGGGTGACCACCGTCGCCAACTGCTCGGCGTTCGGGGCGGGTGGCCTGCGCGCCGAGCGCCGCTGGTTGCGCTGGATCGGCACACGCGCCCCGCGCTCGCGGAGATCGACCAGGTCGCCGGCACTGTCCTCGCCCGCGGGAGCGAAGCCCGCCGCGCGCAGTTCGTCGAGCACCTGCCGCAGCGGAGCCTGCGACACCGCGACGGTGGGCGCGAGAGCCCGCAGCGCCAACGCCTCGGTGACCGGTGACGACAGCACCGCCGCCAACGTCGTCGCGTCCTCGCATCGGATGAACGACGACGCGACCCCGACGCGCAGCTGGCCGTGGCGCCGGGCGACGTCGTCGACGAGGTACTCCAACGACTGCGGCACCGGTGTCTTCGAGTGCGCGGTGAAGAAGCCCATCAGCTCGGTGCCGGTGCGCCCGGTGTCGAGGGCGCGGCGCACCGAGGTGTCGGTCACGCGGAACACCGAAGCGGCGCCGCCGGATTCGAGGTCGGCGACGAGCGCGAGCTCGGCCGCGAGCTCGGCGGTCAGCGGTCCGGGCGCGGTCACGGTCAGATCGGCCTGGGTGAGGAAGAAGTCGATCGGATCGGGCAACGCCTTCGCCATCGCGGCCACCACAGGCTTGTCGACATCGACTGCGGTGACGTCGCGCTCGGCCATCGTGAGCAGCGCCCGACCCGACGCCGTCAGTGCCCCGTGCGCGACGAGACCCAGTGCGCGTGCCTCGTCGAGCGTCGCGTCGACGAGGCGGCGGGACAGCCGTCGTTGCCACCGGGGGTGTCGCCAGGCGATGAGGGCCATCAGCGCATCGACGTCGATCGACTTGCCGGGTGCGCCGGCGGCCAACGCGGTCAACACCATTCGCCGTTCGACGACCGCCGACACGTCGTAGAGATCGCCGGCGAGCGAGGGGATCGGTGCGCCTTCGGTGCTGGCCTCGCCGATCTGCCATGGGCGTCGGGGCAGCGTCAGCCAGGCGTCGGCGATCGCGAACCAGCGTCGCTCGGGCGGCTGGTGCAGCCACGGATCGGCCGACACCGTCGGCGCCCAGGCCGGTTCACCGCTCTCCAGAGGCGGGTCGGGGAACCCGCTGTCGATGAAGCGGGCACCGGCGAGCAACTCCACCACGAAACCCTGTCGCGTCGAGTCGATCCCGGTGGTCTTGCAGAGCTTTCGCAGTTCGCGGACACCGAGGCCGCCCGCCCGCAGCACCAGCGCCGGGGTGGCGCCGAGCGCGGCGACGGTGTCGGTGAGGTGGCGCAGCAGTTCCAGGGCCTCGCCGCCGGCGGCCGCCTCGACGTCGGCGACGGTGAACTTCCGTGCCCCGGTCACCGGCACCAGGGGCGGCTCGCGGAGATCGTGTGGCTCACCGGGTTTCTCGCCGCGCAGCACCTGGCCGAGGACGGGCGGCAGCTCCACGGTCTGATCGTCGACACGGGCCAGCAGACCCAGCGACACCAGTCGCGGGACGGGCCGCTGCGGATCGGCGTCGGGCGCGGCGTCCCGGGTGCGGCCCAGCGGTGAGCCGGTCGCCAGGGTGTCGAGGAGTTCGCGCTCGCGCTCGCTCACCGACGACAGTGTGTCGGCGATCTCGGCGAGCGTCAGATCGGCGAGCGGCCCGGTGAGGTGCATCGCCCTGGTGGGCAGGAGCGCGGGGGTGTGTGCGCCGGTCATCAATTCGGTGTCGGGGCCCCACACCAGCGCACGGGTGCGCAGCAGGTCGAGTCGCGCGACGATGTCGTCCTTCTCGGCCCGTCCGTCGAGTGCGGCGACCACCGCGTCGACCGAGGTGGGGACACCGATGCGTCGGCGGTCGGTGTCGGTGCCGAGGCGGATGGTCTGTTCGGCGACGGCCACCGACAGCAGGTCGAGGTCATCGGCCGCGAGGTTGATCGAGGGTCCTGCGAGCGCTCGCTGGGCGAGCACCGCGGTGCCCGCGGGCGGGGGACTGGCGAGGTCGGGCCGGGCAGCCATCAGGGCGACGAGCTGCTCGTCGGTACGGGCACCGAGGTCGGCCGCGAGCCCGCCGGGACCTGCGGCATCGATCGAGCCGTCGCGTCGATCCCCAGAACTCATCCCACCGATGATAGGGACCGCGCTCATGGCAGAATGATCGCCGTGGCTGAAAAGAAGAGATACGTCGACAACGGCTGGCCCCAGTCGGACGAGGGTGATCACGAGCACGCCGTGTCGGAGTTCGCCGCCAGCATCTCCGGCGCGCTCTCGCCTTTCGGCGACGTCGAGTTCCCGCTGCCGGTCGATCAGCTCCCGTACACGCACGCCAAGACCACACCCAACCGCTGATCAGTGTCTGATCCGCGGTCGCCGGGTGACGAGCTCCCCGGCGATCCCGGCGCCGGTGGCCTGTCCCACATCGATGCGACCGGCGCCGCGCGCATGGTCGATGTCGGAGGCAAGTCGGTCAGTGACCGTGTCGCCGTCGCCGGTGGGACGTTTCGCACCACCGCCCAGGTGATCGACGCCCTGTCCGACGGAGCGCTCGCCAAGGGCGACGCACTCGCGACCGCCCGCATCGCGGCGATCATGGGCGCCAAGAGAACTCCCGACCTCATCCCGCTGTGCCATCAGGTGGCGCTGTCGTCGGTGACGGTCGACTTCGCGATCGCGCCCGAGAGCATCGACGTCACCGCCACCGCTGCCACCTCCGACCGGACCGGCGTCGAGATGGAGGCCCTGACCGCGGTTGCGGTCGCGGGGCTCACTCTGCACGACATGGTCAAGGCGCTCGATCCGTGGGCGAGCATGACCGACATCCGTCTGCTCACCAAGTCCGGCGGCAAACGCGGCATCTGGACCCGATGACCACCCACACCGCGCGCGTCGTCGTCTCCTCGAGTCGGGCTGCGGCCGGTGTCTACGCCGACCGCACCGGGCCCGTGATCGCGGAGTGGCTCGCCGCACGCCTGATCGAGGTCGACGACGTCGTCGTGGTCGCCGACGGGGACGACGTCGGTGTCGCGCTCCGCGCCGCCGTCGACGCGCAGATGTCACTCGTGATCACGACCGGGGGTACCGGGCTGCACCCGACCGACGTGACACCCGAACAGACCCGCGCCGTCCTCGACCGCGAGATCCCGGGGCTCGCCGACGCCGTGCGCGCCGCCGGTGTCGACAAGGTGCCCACAGCGATCCTCTCGCGTGGCACCGCGGGCATCGCCGGCTCGACGCTGATCGTCAACCTCCCCGGCTCGACGGGCGGCGTGAAGGACGGACTCGCGGTGCTCGAGCCGGTGCTGGCCCACGCTCTCGATCAGATCCGCGGCGGCGACCACTGATGGCCGCGGTCGTCGCACGCGCTGTCGTGACCGATGCGCCCATCGACCTCGCCGACCACGAGCGTGCCGTGGAGGCCGCCGCCGACGGTGCCGCGGGTGCCGTCGTCGGGTTCGTCGGCGCGGTCCGCAACCACGACGGGGGTCGCGATGTGCGCGCACTGCACTACTCGGCGCACCCCACCGCCGGCGACGTGGTCGCCCAGGTCGTCGCGAAGGTCGCCGCGGAATCCGACGGGGTGCGCGCCATCGCGGTGTCGCATCGTGTCGGTGACCTCGTGATCGGTGACGCCGCGCTCGTCGTCGCCGTCGCGGCGGATCACCGTCGTGCCGCGTTCGACACCTGCGCGCGCCTCGTCGACGACGTCAAAGAGGCTCTACCGGTCTGGAAGCACCAGATCTTCGCCGACGGCACCGACGAGTGGGTCGGCTCGGCCTGAGCACACGCTCGAGGATTGGACTCGAGTAATGGAAAAGGGCCCCGCACGGACCTGATGGTCACGTGCGGGGCCCTTCGACTGCGAGCCGTCTAGGAGATCACGGCAGGGGGAGAAGTCCCTTGTTCTGGTTGAACAGAGCGATCTGTCCGGCGTCGAGCTGGAAGCCGCTGCGCTTGGCCTGCTCCCAGAACGCGGCGATCGCCGGGTTCACGCCGGGCTTGGCGACGGCCTCGTCGACCTGCTTCTTGACATCGGCCGTGGACTTGGCCGGACCGGCCTCGTCGAGCGACTTGACGGGGGCCGAGGCCTTGCCGTTGAAGTCGGGTGCCTTGAACTCGGGGAGCTTCGGCACGTCGGTCGGCGCCGAGCGCGGGGTCGGCGCACCGAGGCCGGTGCCGCAGACGGGCCATGCGCCCTTGCCCTGGCCGGCGAGCACGCGCTCGGCGACGGCGATCTGCTGCTCCTTGGTGGCCTGGTTGGCCGAGGGTGCGTACTGGGTGCCGCCGTGGCCGGCCCAGGTGCTCTGGCTGAACTGCAGCCCGCCCTGGTAGCCGTTGCCGGTGTTGATTCCCCAGTTGCCGCCCGACTCACACTGCGCGACCTGGTTCCACTCGGAATCGGTGGCGGCCGAGGCGTTGCCGACTCCCATGAGGAGGGTGGCGCCACCGCCGAGAACGGCGGAGGTCACGGCCACGCGGGCAACGGTACGGGTGGCGGATGACTGCTTGCGATGACGTCCGGACATAGAGCTGTTCGTTCCTCTCTCCACGCGCCGACGAAGTGAGCTGTCGGGTTCGGGCTGAGAGGTTGCCCGGCTCCGCGGTGCGGAGCTTCACCCCGAGGGACTCGTCGTGGTCGACGAGCTCCGTTTCCGATGCCGGCGTCCGAAGACGGTCGGTGTCGGAGGTTGGGTCCCCCGCCCTCGTTCCTGAAGTGTGTCTCTGGTGGCTCTGTCCACGGAACGAGGTTTGGCGCGGCAGACAGAACGTGTTGTTTCGGGTGTGGCCACAGGTGCAGCCGAACGAGACGCTACGTGTTCGTCTCAGGTGTGTCATACCTTCGCATGACGAACGAGTCCAGGTGTCGCATCGCGTCTCGGGCGTGTTTCGGTTGTCCTCGCAGGCCACAGCGCTGATAGCCGGTCCGTGTCCGATCCGTTATCGCCTCGTGATGTGAACAAGGTCACAGCGCAGATCGGGCATGGATTCGGGCGGGTGGGAATGCTTCCGCGTGAGCCCGAAAAGTGGTCGCGCAGTCGGGATCTCACAGATACGCAGTTGTGACCTCAGCCACCGGCGAACGGTGGTAGAACCTCGATGACAGCGCACGGGGCGACCGACATCGCACGATCGCGGACGGCGACGGAGTCACGCAGGTACGTGCATCGGCGCAGGACCTGCGCCAACGCCGGGTTGTCGCGCCCCAGCGCCGACTCGAGGTCACCCACCGTCGCCGACGAGCCGATCTCCACCGTTCGCTCGTCGTGGCCGGCGGCCGCGCGTGCGGCCGCGAAGAAACGCACCTGCACCACCACGGTGTCGTTGTCGACGCTCATCCGCCGATCGCAGACATCGGTCGGGTGGGCTGGAGGAAGCCCGGGTCGTTGATGGCGTGTCCGGGGAGCTTGCCCCAGGTCGCGCCGCGCCACGCCTGTGCGATCGCGGCGTCGTCGGCGCCCGTGCGCAGCAGTGCGCGCAGGTCGGTCTCGGTGGTCGAGAACAGGCAGGTGCGCAGCTGTCCGTCGGCGGTGAGGCGCGTGCGGTCGCAGTCGCCGCAGAACGGGCGGGTGACCGAGGCGATGATCCCGACCCGCGCGGGCACGACGGTGCCGTCGGCGTGCGTGACGTGATGGCCGTCGACGATCCACGTCTGTGCCGGAGCCGATCCACGCGGTGCGGTGTCGGCGATCAGGTCGTAGTCGCGGGAGAGTCGTTCGACCACCTGATCGGCGGTGATCATGGCCGTCCGCGACCACTGGTGCTCGGCGTCGAGCGGCATCTGCTCGATGATCCGCAACGAGAAGCCGTTCTCCAAGCACATCGCGAGCAGCGCCGGAGCGTCGTCGAGCCCGCCGTCGGGATGCAGCACCGCGTTCACCTTCACCGGGGTCAGGCCTGCCTCGGCGGCCGCGGCGAGCCCGTCGAGCACGTCGGCGATGCGGTCGCGTCGGGTGATGGCCGCGAAGCGTTCGCGGTCGAGGGTGTCGAGGGAGACGTTGACCCGGCTCAATCCCGCGGCGGCCAGCGCCCGCGCGTGGAGGCGCAGTCCCAGTCCGTTGGTGGTCACCGACGTCTCGGGATGGCCGGGCAGCGCCGAGACCGCCTCGACGATGCGGGGGAGATCCTTGCGCAGCAGCGGCTCGCCACCGGTGAACCGCACCGCCTCGATGCCCAGTTCGGTCACGCCGACGGTGATCAGGCGGATGATCTCGTCGGTCGAGAGCACGGCGTCGCCGGGCAACCAGTCGAGTCCTTCGGCCGGCATGCAGTAGGTACAGCGCAGGTTGCAGCGATCGGTCAGCGAGACACGCAGGTCGCGGGCGGCGCGACCGAACGTGTCGACCATCGGGCCCTCGGTGGGCATGCCCTCGGTGTCGACCCCCGTGCCCGACATCGCGGCGCCCGACGACATCGATGCGCCGGGAACGGCGAGCGGGATGCCCAGGGCGATGGCTGTCATGAGACCAGCGTAGCCAGCTGCGACAGCAGGCGGCGATGACGCGGACGACCGAGGGGGCCGCTACGGGTCAGGCGCGGGCCTCGAGCGCCCGGAACGTGCTCGCGTGGAACACCAGCGGCTCGATGTCGGGGTCGGCGTCGAGCGCGGTGATCTCGAGCAGCACCAGGTCGTGGTCGCCGGCCGGGATCTCGGTGTGGATGGTGCACGAGAGGATCGCGGCGGCATCGGGCACGAACAGTGCGCCGGTGTCGGTCACCGCGGGCGTGACGCCGTCGAAGCGGTGATCGGCCGCACCGGCGAGCTGACGGCACAGCGCATCCTGACCCGCGGAGAACACGCTGACCCCGATCGACGGCGCGTCGCGCAGTTTCGGCCACGTGGTCGACGTGTGTTGCACGCACAGCGACACGAGCGGCGGGTCGAGGGACACTGTCGCGAACGAACTCGCGGCCATGCCCACCGCGTTACCGTCGATCTCGGCGCACACCGCGACGACCCCGGACGGGAAACAGCTGTAGGCCTTGCGCAGGGCGTCGCCGTCGGCGGCGGGGCGCAGGTCGGTCGCGGTCACGGTCATCGGTGTCCCCCCTGTGGTGTCCCTGCCATCCAAGTCCCGCTGATCCAACTCCCGCTGATCCGAGTCCCCCTCATCGGTGTCCCCGTCATCGGTGTCGCCGTCCCGATCGCAGGGCGAAGACGAGCGCGAGCACGAAGCCGATGGGCAGGCCAAGGGTGCACAGATACACCAGGGCGGGCGCGCGCGTGCCGTCGTCGAGCGCGGGGACGGCGAACATCGTCGCGGTGGCCACGATGCCGATCGCAAAGAAGATCAGCGCTGCGTAGAGCAGTCGGTTCCCGGAAGCCGGTGGCATACCCACGACGGTAGAGCAGCGCGCCGGTAGGGCGCGCATCGGCGCCCGCCGTCGACGGTGATGGAGTCCGTGCGGGCAAATCACTCGACGACGAGGGCATAGAATGGTGGAGTAGCGCGTCGGTGAGTGGGACTGATGTCTCCACCTCGATGCGCTTTCGTCGTGCCAGGGGATTCCCGGGCCGACGACTCGAGACCTACGACGATGTGAAGGTGAGCACGGTGCCTACCGGCAAGGTGAAGTGGTACGACGCGGAGAAGGGCTTCGGCTTCCTGTCCCAGGAGGGCGGGGAGGACGTCTACGTGCGGTCGAGTGCGTTGCCCTCGGGTGTCGAGGGGCTCAAACCCGGCCAGAAGGTCGAGTTCGGCATGGCCGCCGGGCGTCGTGGTCCGCAGGCGTTGTCGGTGACCGTGCTCGAACCGGCCCCCAGCGTCGCGAAGAACGCCCGCGAGGCCGCCGCCGCACGTGAGCCGGCCGCCAAGCGTCACTCACCCGACGAACTCCACGGCATGGTCGCCGACCTCATCACCCTCCTGGAGGGCAAGGTGCAGCCCGATCTCCGCCACGGTCGCTACCCCGATCGCAAGACCGCACAGCGCATCTCCGAGGTCGTCCGCGCCGTTGCCCGGGAGCTCGAGCACTAGCCTCTGACGCCGTTCGCACCCTGTCGCTTCGTTCGCATGCCGCTCGACGCTTGCGAATGACGCGCATCCGTGCGAACGAGCGGCCAACGCATGGGACTAGCCGCTACCGGTGAAGTTCACGATCGCGACGGGGCCCTCGGGTGTCGGTGTGTTCGGCGGCAGGGTCTTCAGCGACCAGAAGCCGCGCGTGATGGGTGCGCCGCCGGCGTCGGTGCGACCCGACGGCAGGCGCACCTCGACATTCGACACGATCTTGTCCTTCGTCGACGACACGGTGAACGTGAACCGCTCGTTGGGTGCGTAGAACACCGGCGGCTCCTGCTCGAACCCCTTCGGCGTCAGGTACTCGACGGTCAGCGCCCAGGGGGCGTCGGCGATACCCTGCGACACCGAGATGATGGCCTGCTCGCCGACCGGGACGGGCAGCTCGCGGGCGAAGGTGCCCTCTTTCCCCTTGCGGCAGTTCGACAGATCGATGTCGCAGAGGATCGTCGGCTCGACCTTCACGAGTGTCTTGCCCGTGGTGGCCTGCAGGTAGGGCGCCTCTTCCTCGGAGCCGGAGGTGAGCGCGAACACGCCGCCCGCGACCACCGCCACGAAGACGACACCGATGATCGCGATGATGGCGAAGAACTTCTTCTCGCCGGAGCTCAGTCTGAACACGAGGCTCTACTGTCCGTTCTTCTCATGTGACTCGACGCGGACGCGACGGGTGGCCAGGCGGTCGAGGTCGATGGCACCGGTGGGTTGGGTCTGGGCCGGTCGGCGTCCACCGAACCCGGGGACCAGCGTGGCGCCGCGGTAGGTGAAGAACGTCTGCGACATGCCCAGCGCCAGCAGCACCGACACCACCGTGAAACCGATCCACAACGTCGAGGGCAGCAGCACGCCGAGCGCCGCGCCGATCACCCAGCACAACTGCAGCACCGATTCGGATCGGCCGAACGCCGAGGCGCGCGACTCGTCGGGAAGGTCGTCCTGGATCGAGGAGTCGAGACACACCTTGCCGATGGCACTCGTCCCCGACGCGACGAGTGCGGCGAGTGCGGCGAACAGGATCGAGCCGAACACCGCGGCCAGCACCGCGGCGGCGAGGCTCGCGCCGGTCACCGCGACCACGATCTTCTGCGGGTTCCGCAGCTCGAGTCGGGTACCGGTCGCGTTGCCGACGAAGTTGCCGACACCCGCGGCCGCGCCGACCGCACCGAGCAGCGCCAACTGCATCCACCCGGTGTGCGAGTTCTGGTTCGACTTCGCCCAGAACGCGATGTAGAGGGTGAGAAAGCCGGTCAGGATGCGGATGGTGCCGTTGCCCCACAGGCCGGTGAGAACGTTGCGTCCCAACGGCTGTCGCATCTTGGCGGCCAGTGCCGCGGGGGTGAAGCTGCGTTCCTTGGCGCCCGAGGGTGCCGGCGGTTCACCGTGGTAGGCCAGCGTCGCGGGGATCTCGCCCGCGGTCACCTCCACCCACGCCGGGATGCGCATGCAGAACACCGCGCCGGCGATGGCCAGCAACGCCAGACACACCATCGCGCCGGGCAGGTGCAGGGGCAGCACCTGGCCGAGCATGGTCTCGAACAGTGCCGCCGTGGCGCCGCCGATGACCGTGCCGACGACCAGACCCCACGTGGTGAGACGGGAGTTCACGCGCACCAGGTCGATGCTCGGCGGCAACACACGCGGCGTGACCGCCGATTTCAGCACGCCGAACGACTTCGACAGCACCAGCAGACCCAACGCGCAGGGGTAGAGCACCCACGGGTCGTAGGTCAGCTGGTCCTTCACCGGATCCCATCCGGCGTTGGTCATGATCAGCAGCGCCAACAGCACGCGGATCCCGAAGGTGGTGGCCATGGCGATGCGGCGCCCGCGCTGGAGTTTGTCGAGCGCCGGACCGATGAGCGGTGCGATGAGTGCGAACGGCGCGATGGTCAGCGCGAGGTAGAGCGCCACCTTGCCCTTCGACTCCGCACTCGCCGCGGCGAAGAAGAGGGTGTTGGCGAGAGCGACGGTCATCGCAGCGTCGACGGCGTTGTTCAGGATGACCGGGAACGTCAGAGCGGTGAGGCCCGATCGGTCGGCGCCGTCGGCGGTGGCCGCGCGATGGAGTTTGTCGATGCCCTTCGAGGTCAGTTCGCGACCACGCAGGGCGGCGACCCGGGTGACGGTGAGTTTGCGCGGCATCGAGCGCGCACTGTCGCGCGTGGTGCCGCGTTCGGCTGCGGGCTTTTGATCCCGCTCGGAGCGATCGTCGAGGGGGTCGAGGTGCGGGTTGTGCGTCGGCGGTGGACGGTAGGCAGATGCTCGGGGCGGGACCGTCGACCGCGGCGGGGTCGGCACACGGCGACGTCCGTCGACGGGATAGTTCGCGGCGCCGGGATGTTCGCCGGCGGGCCGGTCGGTGGGTCCCACGAAGCGGTCGGTGGGAGCCGCGGGATCGGCCTGCGGACGTCGCACACGCGGACGCACTCCACGACGCTCTCCGGGCCGGTTCACCGTGCCGATTCTTCCCTATCGCTCCGATCGCGACCAACCCGCAACGCTGGTGTCGGCGCACGATGCGGCAGAATAGTGGTGTGGATACTGCTTTCGAGGACTCGCCGACCGACCGGTCGACACCGACTGCCGATCTCGAGGCGCGTCTGATCGCCGCCGTCGACATCGCGCGCGAGGCCGTGGAGGCCTCCGGTGAGGGCGCCGTCGGCGAGCACATCGAGGCCGTCGTCGAGGGCGACTGCACGGTGTCGCACTACTTCACCGCCGATATCACCGGTTACCGCGGCTGGGTCTGGTGCTCGGTGCTCGCGACCTGTCCTCCCGCCGAACCCGGCGACGACATCGACATCACCGTCAGCGAGATCGCCCTGCTGCCCGGTGCCGACGCGCTGACCGCGCCGCAGTGGGTGCCGTGGGCGGAGCGGATCGCCCCCGGCGATCTCGGGCCCGGCGACGTCCTCGCCGCACCGGCCGACGACCCGCGCCTCGTCCCCAACCACATCGACTCCGATTCGCTCCTGTCGGAGTCCGACCTCGACGAGGTCTCCGACGTCATGCTCGAACTCGGGCTCGGCCGTACCCGCGTGCTGTCCCGGGAGGGCCGCGACGACGCGGCGACGCGCTGGTTCGAGGGACCGCACGGTCCCGACAGCGACATGGCCGGAGCCAGCAAACTCCACTGCGGAAGCTGCGGTTTCTACCTCCCGGTCGCCGGCGCACTGCGCGTCGCGTTCGGTGTCTGTGCCAACCAGTACGCCGCCGACGGCACCGTCGTCTCGGCCGAATACGGCTGCGGCGCGCACTCCGACGCGGTCGCCCCCTCGGGCGAGGGGTCGCCCGCGTACGACGCCTACGACGACGGCGCCATCGAGATCGTCCCCGCCGCACCCGCCGAGACCGTCGAGCCTGCTCCCGCCGCCGAGCCTGCTCCCGTTGGCGCCGCGCCCGAGGCCGCCGCCGAAGCCGAGGTCGTCGCTGACGATGCACCGACCGAGGCAGAGGTCGCGCCCGTGGCCGACGAATCCGTCGCCACCGACAGCTGATCCGTCCCCTGCCGGCGATGACCACCGTCGTTGTGCCGGAACCCGATCCGTTCGACACCGCGTCGATCCGGTCGTCGACGCTGCGGTCGTGGGAGTCGTCGGTCACCCGGCTCGCCGAGGACGTCGCGGCCGAACGCGAACTCGTCGAGTTCGGCTACCGCGACCGACTGCTGACCGAACTCGCGGCCAACGCCGCCGACGCCGCCGACGCCGCCCACGACACGGGCGGCGGTGCCCTCGCGGTGTGGCTCGAACCCTCCGACGTCCTGCACGTCGCCAACACCGGTGCGCCGTTGCACGCCGAGGGTGTGCGCTCGCTGTCCGCGTTGCGCGTGTCGGCGAAGAAGGCCGCGTCGGTATCGGATACGGGGTCAGCGCAGGTCGGACGCTTCGGCGTGGGTTTCAACGCGGTCGCCTCGGTCGGTGTCGAGGTGTCGGTCCGGTCGCGCACCGGCGGTGTCGTGTTCGGGCTGCGACGCACGCGAGAGGCGTTGGCCGACAGTGACATCGGCGTGGACATCGGCGGGGAGATCGCGACCGCACCCCTGCTGCGATTGCCGTGGCCCGACCCGGTCGCCCCCGCCGACGGATACGACACCGAGGTCGTCGTCACCCTGCGCGACGACGTCGACGGACCGACGCTTCTCGCATCAATGGCCGGTGAGATCTCCACCCTGCTGCTGGAACTGCCTGCGCTGGAGTCGATCACGTGCGGTGACACGATGATGCGACGGACGGGGTCCACGACCGACGACGTCGACACCCTCACCATCGGCGACACGACGTGGACGCAGGTCAGGACCGCGCACGCGCGGTGGCTGATGCCCGGCGCCGCAGATGCGCCCGCACCGCTCGACGCCGACGTCCTGCACGCCCCCACCCGCACCGACCTCGCCCTGACCCTGCCCGCGATGTGCGTCGCCGACGTCGCGGTCACCCCGGATCGGCGCGCGCTCCACCCCGACACCGACATCCGCGTCGCCGCGCACGGCTACCACCGGCTCGCCCTCGCCCTCGACCCCGCGCACCGGTTGGCGGTCCTGCCGTCGGCGGGCTTCCCGGCGAGCGCCACCGACGGCGATCTGCGCGACGCCGTGATCGCCGACCTCACCGACCATCGCTGGTTGCCCACCGCCGACGGCGAGCTGGTCGCCCCGGGTCGTGCCGTCGTGATCGCCGACGCCACAGAACGTCTCACCGTCCTGCTCGCCGAGTTCCTCGACGGTGTCGTGATCGCGGAGCTGTCGGACACGACGTCGCTGCGCCGTCTCGCCGCGGTCGGCGTCACCGAGACGTCCCTGGTCGACGTGTGCGAACGATTGTCGGGCGTGACCCGCCCACCGCAGTGGTGGCGCGATCTCTACGAGGCGATCTCGCCGTTGATCGCCGACGACAGGGTCCGCGGCGAGATCGCGACCATCCCGGTGCCCCGGGCCGACGGCCGCATGTCGATCGGTGCCCGCGGACTGGTGCTGGCCGATCTGCGTGCCAGGACCGACGCCGCGGACGGCGCTGCGCCGCCGTCGATCTCGTGGGTCGCGACCGTGCACCCCGACGCCGAGCACCCGCTGCTCGAACGGCTCGGCGCGCAGCGTCGCTCGGTCGGTGAGCTCCTCGCCGACCCCGCGCTGCGGGCGGCGATCACCGACACCCACGACTCCGACTCGTGGGGAGCCGATGCGGATGATCCGGCCGAGGCGCTGGCGCACGAGGTGCTCGGTCTCGTGGCCGCCGACCCCGACGCCGACATCCCACCCTGGTTGGGGCAGTTGCTGATCCCCACCCAGACCGCCGAGCCCGACGAGGAGCCGCTGCGGCCCGCCGACGAACTCCTCCTGCCGGACAGCCCGATCGCGTCGGTGCTCGTCGCCGATGCGCCGTTCGGTCGTGTCGCCGCCGAGGTCACCGACCGCCACGGTGTCGAGGCGCTGCGGCGGATCGGTGTCGGGTGGGGCTTCACCGTGATCGCCGACGAGTTGCCCACCGGCCCCGACCACGACCTCCCCGACGAGGCGCAGTGGTGGGACCACCTCGATTCCGAGCCGCAACGCCTCGTCGCCGTGCGCGATCTCGATCTCGTCGACCCCGATCGATGGGCACAGGCCCTGTCGCTGCTCGCCACCGATCCGGCGACCGCGGGCACCCTGACCGACCCCGTCGGCTACACCGCCTGGTGGCTGCGGACGTACGCCGAGATCGACGACACGCCGCTGGGATGGTTCCGCGCGCCCGACGACGACACGTTCACCGGTGTGCTCGACCCGTTGGACCATCCGCACGCCGCGCTCCTGGCCGGGGCGCTCGCGGGTGCCGAGGTGACCTCCACCGACCTCGCCGCCGTGGTGCTGCGCCGCCTGGGCGACGCCGATCGGGACATCGCGCCCGGTGTCGCCGCGACAGCCCACGCCGCGCTGGTGCGCGCACATCGCCGCGGCGTGCTCGATCTCGACCGTCTCGATCCGCCGGTGGGGGTGCGCACCCTGGCGGGCACCGTCTCCGACACCGCCGTCGTGATCGACGCACCGTGGATGCTGCAGATCGTCGACCCCGACGACGCGGTGGTGCTGCCGCCGCCGCTGGTGGCCGCCGACGCGACGCGGCTGGCCTCGATCCTCGACATCGCCACCGCGGGTGAGGACCTCGCGGTGACCGTGGCCGAACCCGGTGAGCCCTCGACGTGGGCGCAGAGCGCGGTGGCCTGGGCGTTCGCGCTCACCACCGGCATCGCGGCGCCCGGCGGCGAGGTGCGCCTGCACGACGCGGTACGGCTCGACGTGCGTCACGGCGACGGCATCCGTCACGTCGAGGTCGACTGGTGGGTCGACGACGCCGGCGTCCACCATCTGGGCCAGATCGGTGACACCACCCGGAGGAGAAGGTGACATGCCCTTGACGACACCGGGCGTCGATCACGACATCACGCGGTGGGTCGCCGACCACCGGACGGCGTGGCTCACCGACGTCTTCCGCGTCATCACCACCGTCGGCAACACCGCCGCCATGACGCTGATCGCGGTCGTCGCGGCAATCGTGCTGTGGCGGATCGGTTCCCGGGACCGGGCGCTGACCGTCCTGATCGGGTCGGCCTCGGGATGGCTGCTGATGCAGGCGCTCAAACACCTCATCGCCCGACCGCGCCCCGAACCGCGGTTCCGGGTGATCGCCATCGACACCTTCTCGTTCCCCTCGGGGCACGCCATGATGTCGGCGGTCGTCCTCGGGCTGGTCGGGGTGGCGGCGTGGCAGACCTCGACCCGGGTGCGTGCGCACCCGGCGATCCTCGCGATCGCCCCGGCAGCGTCACTGCTCATCGGTGCGAGCCGCGTCTACCTCGGCGTGCACTGGACCACCGATGTGGTGGCGGGCTGGGTGATCGGGGCGATCTGGGTGGTGCTGGCCGGTGCGCTCGCGCGAGCGCTGCGTGCCCGGCGTCGGACGACGGCGCCGGCCCGCGACGTCAGCTGAGGCCGCGCTGGGCCGCGCGGTCGCCGCGGCGACTCGCACGCCGCTGCACCGTGAAGACGGTCGTCCCGAAGACACCCACAACGAGCCCGATGATCGCGCTCACCAGGGTCGACGTGGACCCGATGCCGGTCGCAGCGATGACGATGGTCGCGACGAGCCATGCGGCCATCCCGACGTAGACGACGTTGTCGGGCGTCATCAGCCACGTCGGGGGTTGGGGGAGGGCCTGCGCATCGCCCGCATCGGTCATATGTGCCAGCGTAGGGTCTGCTCCGGGCAAGGGACAGCCCCACGAGCCACCACACCGCGAGAATTCGACACACCAGGAGGCGGGCGTGCCGCGCATCCCCAGCGAGAAGACCGATCCCGAGAACACCGGCACCCCGGGGTCGGTTCCCGGGAGGTCCGGGGCCGTGCATGATCGGCTCGACCACTTCTTCCATGTCTCCGAACGCAACTCCACGATCTCCCGGGAGATGCGCGGCGGACTGGTCACCTTCTTCACGATGGCCTACATCGTGGTCCTCAACCCGATCATCATCGGCGGCGTCGCCGGCAGTGACCGTAACGCCGACGTGTTGGGCAACGTGCTGCCGATTGCGGCCGTCGCCGCGGTGACCGCGCTCGTCGCCGGGCTCATGTCGATCGCCTTCGGCGTCATCGCCAACTACCCGTTCGCCATCGCGACCGGACTGGGCATCAACAGCCTGCTCGCGGTGAGCATCGCGCCCGACGTCACCTGGCCCGAGGCCATGGGCCTCGTCGTCATCGACGGCATCATCATCGTGCTGCTCGCGGTCACCGGACTCCGCAGTCGCGTGTTCGCGGCCATCCCTGCCGAACTCAAGGCCGCCATCGCCGCAGGCATCGGCTGCTTCATCGCGTTCATCGGCCTCGTCGACGCCGGTTTCGTCACCCGCACCCCCGACGCCGCGGGCACCACCGTCCCCGTCGGCCTCGGGGTCGGCAACTCGATCACCACCCTGCCCACGCTCGTGTTCGCGGTCGGGGTGCTCGTGATGGGTGTGCTCGTGGTGCGCAAGGTGCGCGGCGGTCTGCTCATCGGCATCGTCGTGACGACCCTGCTCGCGGTCGTGGTGCAGGCCTTCGCCGACCTGCCCGCCTCGGGCAACGGCCGCAGCGGATGGAGCCTGAACATCCCAACGTGGCCCGGGACCATCGGTGACCTCCCCGATCTCAGCCTCGTCGGCGACGTCGACATCTTCGGCGCGTTCATCCGCATCGGCGTGCTGTCGGCGTCGATCTTCGTGTTCACCCTCGTGCTGTCGAACTTCTTCGACGCCATGGGCACCATGACCGGGCTGGGCAAGGAGGCGGGCCTCGTCGACGCCGACGGCAACCTGCCGAACGTGGGGCGCGCGTTGGTCGTCGAGGGTGTCGGGGCCATCGCCGGCGGCACCGCGTCGGCGTCGTCGAACACGGTGTTCGTCGAATCGGCGTCGGGTATCGCCGAGGGCGCGCGCACCGGACTGGCCAACGTCGTCACCGGGCTGCTGTTCCTGGTCGCGATGTTCTTCACGCCGCTGTATCAGATCGTCCCGCTCGAGGCCGCCGCCCCGGCGCTGGTCGTGGTGGGCGCGTTGATGATCGCCCAGATCCGGTCGATCGACCTGACGCGGTTCGAATACGCGCTGCCGTGCTTCCTCACCGTCGTCGTGATGCCCTTCACCTACTCGATCGCCAACGGCATCGGCGTCGGGTTCATCAGCTGGGTGGTGCTTGCCGCCGCCCGTGGGAAAGCGCGATCGGTGCACCCGCTGTTGTGGATCATCGCGGTGCTGTTCGTGGTGTATTTCGCCAAGGGCCCCATCGAGACACTCATCGATCGTTGACCACGGATTTCATACCGACGACCGATGCGCGGTCATTCATAGGAGTTGGCGCGTCACATTGGTAGTTCGGCGTGCAATGGGTATGACGTGACCTATTGTTGACCCCGTGAATGCCAAAGACGACAAGCTGGCCAGCGATCTGGCTCTTGCGGTTGTGCGCCTGGCGCGGCACCTGCGCGGGCGGCGGCAGTCCTCCACGGTGTCGTTGACGCAGCTGTCGGCATTGTCGACCCTCGATCGCGAAGGCCCCATGACGCCGGGCGCGATGGCCGCCCAGGAGCGCGTCCAGCCGCCGTCGATGACCCGCGTCATCGCCTCGCTCGCCGATCTCGGCATGGTCAAGCGCGACCCGCACCCCACCGACGGACGTCAGATCATCGTCACGCTGTCCGATCTCGGCAACGAGGTGGTCCGCGACGAGACCAACGCCCGCGAGGCGTGGCTGCGCGGTCAGCTCGAGAAGCTCGACGGCTCGGAACAGGCCGTTCTCCGTCAGGCCGTCGAGATCATGTCGACGATGGTCTCGAGCAGCGACTAGTTGTAGTGACCTGACACGTTGTTGTCAGGCGGCGAGCCGGCTGATGGGTGGTTGTCCGCCGAGGGCGGAGTGGCCTCGTTGAGTGTTGTAGCGGCGGAGGAATCGGTCAAGGCCTGTGGTGCGTGCGCGGTTGGATGACCAGGGGCGGGCGTAGGCCCATTCGGTGAGCAGGGTGCGGTTGAAGCGTTCGGCTTTGCCGTTGGTCCAGGGGCAACCGGGTTTGATGAAGCGGCGTTTGAGTCCCCAGGCGGTGCAGACCCAGCCCCAGTTGCTGCCGCGGCGGTAGACCATGGCGTTGTCGGTCAGCAGCCGTCGCACCCGGATGCGGTGGCCGGCGAACCATTCCAGAGCCCGCTGCAGGAACGCGGCGCTGGTGAGGTCTTTCTCGTCGGGGAGGACTTCGCTGTAGGCAGGCCGGGTGTGGTCGTCGATGGCGGTGTGGATGTAGTCGTAGCCGATGCGGACTCGTTTGTGCCGGTTGGCGACTGAGACCGCGGCGTCACGTCCGTGTAGTCGCCACCCACCTCCGGTGGGGATGCGGCCGAGTTTCTTGACATCGACGTGGACCATCGAGCCTGGGGTGCGGTGCTCGTAGCGGACGTTGCTCCGTCGCGACGCACGTACCGGTTCACCGGTGATCGGGTCGATCGCCGCCAGGTGGGGCATGTGGTGGCGGGCCAGGATCCGGCCGACCGTCGAGGGATTCAGACCGAGTTCGGCGGCCAAGACCACCGCGCCGGGGCGACGGCGGCGGCGCACGGCAAGAACCCGTTGTTCGATCCGGGCCGGTGCGCGGCGCGGCGTCCGTAACGGGCGTGAGGATCGATCTGCCAGGCCCGCCTCGCCGTTGTCGCGGTGGCGGCGTAGCCATTTGTAGACCGTGGCCCGCGAGACCCCAAGTTGCTCGGCGACGTGGGCTGGTGGCCAGCCGGCAGCGACACGCTCGATCATCAGGCGGCGAGCGAATACGGTGGTACGGGCGTTAGCGTGGGACACGAGGACCTCCTACGGGTAGATGCCAGACACATCCACTCCGTCAGGAGGTCCTCCCCATTTCAAGACGGCACGCCGTAAACAACGTGTCAGGTCACTACAACTAGTCGCGGGGTTCTCGAGCCGGGTTTGCCTGATCTGCCCTCTTCTTAGCGGCGGTAACATGGTCGGGTGCCGTTGCCCCTGATGTTCTCGTCCCTCGGGGTACGGAACTATCGCCTCTGGGCCGGTGGCCAGGTCGTGTCGCTCGTCGGCACCTGGATGCAGCGGATCGCGCAGGACTGGTTGGTCCTGCATTTGTCCGGGAACAGCGGTCTCGCCGTCGGCATCGTCATGGCCCTGCAGTTCGGGCCCACCGCCGTGCTCTCGATGCCGGCCGGTGCGCTCGCCGACCGCTTCGACAAACGTCGTCTGCTGATGGCCACCCAGATCGGCATGGCGCTCTGCGCATTGTTCCTCGGCGTGTCCGACACCCTCGGCATGGCCACCCTCGGACAGGTCTATGCGCTGTCGCTCATCCTCGGGTGCATCTCGGCGATCGACGCCCCGATCCGCCAGTCGTTCACCGTCGAGATGGTCGGTCCCGAACACCTGCCCAATGCGGTCGCGTTGAACTCGATGACCTTCAACCTCGCGCGCATCATCGGCCCGGCCATCGCCGGCGTACTGATCACCGTGATCGGTACCGGCCCCGTGTTTCTCGTCAACGTGGTCAGCTTCGTCGCCGTGCTCATCGGGTTGGTGCTGATGCGCCCCGGCGACCTGCTGCGCAGCGAACGGTCCACCGGACGGTCGTCGGTGCGCGCCGGCATCGCCTACGTCCGAGCCCGACCCCACCTCGTCGTCGTGTTCGCCACGGTGTTCATGGTGTCGACGTTCGGCATGAACTTCCCGCTGTCGCTGGCGTTGTTGACGGCCAACACCTTTGCCGGTTCTGCCGGTGGGTACGGCTTCCTCTCGACCATGCTCGCCGTCGGGACGTTGGCCGGTGCGACCCTCGCCGCGCGTCGTCGCCACCCGGCGCGTCTGCGGCACTTCCTCGCCGCCGCCACCGTGTTCGGTGTCCTCGAGGTCGTCGTGGGGCTGATGCCGAACTTCGCGTGGGTCGCCGTCATGCTCGTGCCCACCGGCGCGGCCGTCCTCACCTTCAGCACCTCGGCGATGAACATCGTGCAGCTGTCGGTGGACTCGTCGATGCGCGGCCGCGTGATGGGTGTCTACATGTTGTGCTTCCTCGGCGGGACCCCGCTCGGCAGCCCACTGCTCGGCTGGCTCGCGCAGGTGACGGATCCCCGTGCGCCGTTGATCCTCGGCGGCGCGATCAGTGTCGTCGCGACCGTCGGGTGCATCGCGGTGCTCATGCGCGTCCGCCACATCCGACCCCACGTCGACCACGGCAAGCTCGTCCTCACCCCCGGCGACACCAAGGATCCCGTCACCGTCTGACCTGCCCGGTCGACGGGGTGGGGTGGGTCAGAAGAAGGTGCCGGAGAACGGTTTCCGGTCGGTGAGGAAGGCCTGATCGAGGTCGCAGAGGGTGGTGTGGTCGGCGGCCCAGAGGCGGTCGGCGGCGGCGAACTCCGTGGCGCGGTACCCGCCGAGGTAGATGCTGCCCAACACCGACACGTCCATGCGCACCGTCGCGGGTTCCTCGGTCGGTGCCGCGGTCGCCTGACCGTCGCGCACCGACATCGCGAACCGGCCACCGTTGCCGCGGAAGGTGTCGGTGATCTCGAGGACCGCGTCGAAGTCCTCGGAGTAGGTCCGTGCCTCGAGTGCGGCGGTTATGTCGATGATGCGCAACCACATCGAGTCCGAGATCGCCGTCACCGTCGGTGCGCGCAGGTTCGTCAACTTCATCGGCAGCGGGTCGTCCACCGGGATCGATGCGGTGACCGTGGGCGTCAGGTCGAGGCCGAGCAGCACTCGCCACAGATCGGTGTGCGCGGTGTCGGTGATCGCGACGAACTCCGACACCTCCGCCCGTGACGTCCCGTCGACGTGGTTGATGCGGTAGCTGGCGTAGCCGTCGGGATGCACGAGGTAGTGCAGCGCAGAACGGCCGTCGCGCAACATCTCCCGGTCGGCGAAGATCATGTTCCACCACACCCGTGACCGCACGATCGCGCCCGGGTTCATCGACGCCCAGCGGTCGTGCAGATCGGGCACCAGCGCACGGACCTGCTCGTCGGTCGCGAACCGTACGGGCGAGTACGACGGCGGCGGGTCCCGTAGCTCGGCCTTGTTCAGGTCGATCGTCGCGCTCTGCTCGAAGCAGGCGGGCCCGTAGCCGAACCGTTCGTAGATCGTGGCCTCGCTGGCGGTGAGGATCGAGAAGACGTTCTCCTCGCGCTCCCACTGGTCGAAGAGCTCGGTGATCATCATGCGCAGGATGCCGCGGCGACGATGCGTGGCCGCCACCGACACCCACGACAGGCCCGGCAGGTCGGCACGGGTGCCGCCCGGCAGCGTGAGGGTCATCCGGTAGAACATGGCGACACCGGCGAGCACCGATCCGTGCGGTCCCGAGTCGTCGTAGACCACCACCACGTCGGAGTCGCGCAGCTTGCTGCGGATGTCGGCCTCGGCCTCGGCGTCGAGCGGGTGGATGAACGCGAACGCGCGGGCGTCGGCCGCGATGATCGCCGGCCAGTCGGCGTCGGTGGCCCGCCGCAGGGTCAGATCGGTGTCGGTCACACCTTCTACGTTTTCACATCCGGCGGTCCCGGAAATATCGGGACTCGATCCACGCTTGACTCTGGTCATGAGTCAGACGAATGGATCCGTGTCGCACGAGGGGGCGGGCATGCGCCTTCTGCCCACAGCCGGGCTCGCCGTCGTACTCGGCGCGGTGATGCTCGGCACCACCATGCCGACCCCGCTGTACTCCACCTACGAGCGCGAGTTCGGGTTCTCGCTGCTCACGGTGACCATCGTCTACGCGATGTACGCGGTCGGCGTGCTCGCGGCGCTCATCGGGCTCGGGACCTGGTCGGATGTGCTGGGTCGCCGGCCGATCCTGGCGCTGGGCGTCGGGTTCTCGGCGGCCAGCGACGTGGTCTTCCTCCTCGCCGGGGACACCACCGTCCTGCTGATCGCACGGGTGGTGTCGGGGCTGTCGGCGGGTGTGTTCGTCGGGACGGCGTCGGTGTCGATCATCGAGATGGCCCGCGGACGACTGGCCGGACGCGCGCCGGTGATCGCCTCGCTGGCCACGATCGGTGGGCTCGGTCTCGGACCGGTCGTCGCATCGATGCTGATCACGTGGGCTCCGGCGCCCCTGCACACCACCTACTGGGTCCACCTGGGTCTGATGGCCGTCGCACTCGCGATCATCGCGGCCGTCCCCGAGACCCGCGGTCGCCACCGTGAACGTTCGCTCGGACTCATGCCGGTGCGGGTGCCCGAGGACATCCGCGCGTTCTTCCTGCGCGCCGCCCTGCTCGGGTTCGCAGGGTTCGCGGTGATGGGCCTGTTCACCGCCCTCGCACCCACCATCTCGTCCACGATCGTCGGCGTGCACTCGGCCATCGGCGCGGCGCTGCTGACGGTGTCGGTGATGGCGGGATCACTGCTCGGCCAGCTCTCCGGCCGCGCACTCGCCCGCGAGGTCGCCGACATCCTCGCGATCGTCGCGATGATCGCCGGTATGGCGGTCCTCATCGTCACCCTCGTGGTCGGACGGTGGGAACTGCTCGCCGTCGCCGGGATCGTCGGCGGATTCGGGCAGGGCATCGCGTTCGCGCGCGGCCTCCAGGGCATCGCCACCGGCGCCCCGGCCGACGAGAAGGCCGCGGTGACCTCGGCCTACTTCGTGATCACCTATATCGCCATCAGCCTGCCCGTCGTCGCCGAGGGGTTCCTCTCCCGCGCGGTCGGGGTGAAGACCGCAGGCATCACGTTCGCCGCCGTGGTGATCGGGCTCGTCGCCGCCGCCGCGCTCCTCCTGGTCCACGAACGGCGTGTCGAGGCCGCGCGCACGACACCGGCGACGGCGGACGCCTCCGCCTGATCGTCCCCGCCTGATCGTCCCCGTCTGACCGTGCGCCGGGCCGCGCGGAACCCGTCGGGTTGGATGGGCCCATGCCTGTAGACGTCATCGACATCGTCGACCCCGACGATCCCCGCGTCGACGACTTCCGTGACCTGAACTCCGTCGACCGGCGCCCCGACCTCCCCGTGTTGCCCGGCGGTCGTCCCGGTCGGGGACTCGTCGTCGCCGAGGGCGTGCTGGTGGTGCAGCGGATGATCGCCTCGCGGTTCACCCCGCACGCGTTCCTCGGCGTCGACAAACGCCTCGGCGAGCTCGCCGACGATCTCGCGCTCCCGACGGTCGACGGTCTGCCGTTCTACCGCGCGAGCGCCGAGGTGATGGCCGAGATCGTCGGGTTCCACCTCAACCGCGGCGTGCTCGGGGTCGCGCGCCGACCCGACCGTCTCACCGTCGACGACGTCGTCGCCGATGCGCGCACCGTCGTCGTGCTCGAGGGCGTCAACGACCACGAGAACATCGGCAGTATCTTCCGCAACGCCGCCGGACTCGCGGTCGACGCGGTCGTCTTCGGTCGCGGGTGCGCCGACCCCCTCTACCGCCGAGCCGTCCGTGTCTCGATGGGTCACGCACTCCTCGTACCGTTCGCGGCTGCGGAGAACTGGCCCGGCGACCTCCACGACCTCCGCGACCGCGGGTTCACGGTGGTGTCGTTGACACCCGACGCCGATGCGGTGCCGCTCGCCGACGCCGTCGGCGCCGACAGGGTCGCGTTCATGGTGGGCGCCGAGGGACCGGGACTCTCGGAGACGGCGATGCGGGCCGGCGATGTACGGGCGCGGATCCCGATGGCCCGCGGCACCGATTCGCTCAACGTGGCCACGGCGGCGGCGATCTCGTTCTACGCCCGCGTCGCCCGATGATGGGTGGTTCTCGCGACGACAAGCCCAGGTGGGTTCCGCGAGTACACAGAACCGGTCAGCGGCGAAGGTGCCGCAGCGCGGACGACGCCGCGTTGTAGCCGCCCATCCCGTGGGCGCCGGCGCCCGGCGGGGTCGACGCCGAACACAGGTACACCCCGTCGATGCCCGTGGCGTAGGGATCGATCGCCGGGCGCGGCCGGAGCAGCACCTGCAGCCCGCCGTTGGAGCCGCCGATCACGTCGCCGCCCGCGTAGTTCGGGTTGCCGGAGGCGAAGTCGGCGGTGGTGGTCACCGAGGTGGCCCGGATGCGCGAGGAGAACCCGGGCGCGAACCGCTCGATC
The DNA here is from genome assembly GCF_051025635.1 of Williamsia sp. MIQD14. Classification (NCBI taxonomy): domain Bacteria; kingdom Bacillati; phylum Actinomycetota; class Actinomycetes; order Mycobacteriales; family Nocardiaceae; genus Williamsia; species Williamsia sp. MIQD14. Next base: position 750,370 of record NZ_JBPFDG010000002.1, on the reverse strand, counting down.
TGTGCTGTGATCGCCTCCGTCGCGTCGCCGGAGAACCCGTGCGGCACATGGGCGTAGGCGTAGAGAGGGTTCAGGTCGCCGTGTGCGCGCGACGGGTCGGCGACGTACTGCTGTCCCACGATGAGGAACGGCCGGTCCGGCATCACCCCTCGCGCCACGAGTCTCTCGGCGGCGAACACCTCGTCGGCGTCGCCGCACACGTGGACGGTGCCCGCCGACGCGACGCCTGGAGCGGTCCACGGCACGGGGCCCTCGATCGCGTAATCGACCTTGAACGCCCCCGGCGCGCGGCGGAACCGGCGATAGGCGCGGTGCACGCGACGGGGGAGGAGGTCGCCGTAGATGTCGGCGGCCACCTGCGGCGAGGTGTCGAGGAGCACGATGTCGGCCGGCGGCAGGTCGGCGGTGTCGGTCACCCGGTGTCCGGTCTCGACGGCCCCGCCCAGGTCGACGAGCATCGCTGCGAGTGCGGAGGTGATCGCGGCCGAGCCGCCCCGCGCGACCGGCCAGCCGAAACGGTGCCCCGACGCGGCGAGCATCAACCCGACCGCGGACGTCAGCGGTCGGTCGAGGCGGGTGTAGGCGTGCGCGGCGGCACCGGCGAACGCGGCGCGTCCCTGCGGTGTCGCGAACAGGCGCGCGGTGATCGTCGCCGGCGGCAGTGCGCGGGGACCGAGCGCGGCCAACGCGAGCAGGTGTCGCGGCAGGTGCACGATCGGTTGCATCACCTCGGCGGCGAGGTCGTCGAACCGCGCGGCCAGGGGTCCGACCAGCGCGCGCCAGCGCGAGCCGTCGCGGCCGAGTCCGTCGGCCGTGGCGTCGATGGACCGGTGGAGCAGCGCCGCGGTGCCGTCGTCGAGGGGGTGCGCGCAATCGATCGGAGCGTGATCCCAGTGCAGTCCGTAGCGGGCCAGGTCGAGACCCGACAGGAACGGTGACCCGACACCGAGCGGATGGAACGCCGAGCAGTGGTCGTGGGTGAGCCCGGGCAGCGTCAGCTCGCCCGAACGCGTACCGCCACCGATGGTGTCGGCGGCCTCGAGCACCGTCACCGCGACACCCGACCGGGCGAGGTGGACGGCGCCGGCGAGCCCGTTCGAACCCGACCCCACCACCACGGCGGTCGTCATCGGGGGACGACCTGCGACACGACCTTCCGACCCATGGGTTCGACGCTACCGACTCGCACGGGCAGGGGAGACAATGACTCATGTCGTCCGCCGAGCCGACGCCCTGGGCACTGGGGCTCACGCTGGCCGCGGTCTCGGCGATCGTCGTGACCGGGGCGGTCCTCGGTGTCTACAGCGTCGTCGCCGAGACGGGCCGCCTGCTGGGCGTGTTCGCCGTCGTCGTCGTGTGCGGGGGCATCGGCCCCTCGGCGTGGGTGTGGCGGGAACGCCCGGTGCTGCGATGGATGGGCGGCGGTGCGCTCATCGGCCTCGCCGTCGGTCTGGTGGTCGCGGTCGCGTACGCCGCGACACGGTGATCAGCGCTTGCCGAAGCCGAACCATCGCGCCACCTTGACCACCGGTGGCGCGTCGTCCTCGACGGGCCGGGCGCCCGAGTCGGCGGTGTGCGGGGCCGATGTCGCCGGGGTGTGGTCGGCGTCGGTCGGCTGGTGACCTGCGGGGCGGATCGCGAAGCGCGACACGGGAAGACGCGAGATGGGGAAGTCGGCCCCGGCGTTCTCCGGTGACCCACGGCCCGCGTCGAGACGCAGCCCCAACCAGGTGTGCGCGGCGCAGGCGGCGAACTCGACCGGGTGGAACGGCAGGGCCTGGGGATCGTGGGCCACGCCGTCGACGTACTGCAGCGGATGCTCGCCGGCCCAGAAGGGGCCCTCGAAGAGGAAGGGCAGTCCCTCGTTCTCGACGATGTCGACCGGGTCGGCGGCGAAGGAGCGGCGCAGGCGTCCGGAATCCCACTGTGCGAACACGCCGTACGCGGCCTCGGTGTCGGTGTGGACGAGGTAGGCGTGCGCGGTGGGGCGGGCGGTCACGAGTTCTCCGGGCAACTCCGACGGCCGGGTCGCGGCGAGGCGGGGACCCGCGATCACCGCGAGACGTCCGTACACGCCGACGCCGATCTCGTCCTCGGCGCCCGACGCCACACGATCGAGGGTGGTCTCGCCCCGCGGGACGAGGACCGAGTCGCCGACGACGGTGCGCGCCAGGGTCTCCGCGGTGACGTGGTCGTTGACCACGCCGAGCCGCAGATCGGCGATCGGGTCATCGCTGTCGATCAACCAGAGCATCGATGTCGTCGCCACGACAGGCACTCCTTCGGTCACTGACGCCCCAACCCGTTACTGGTGCCCATTGCTACGGACTCCGAGGAGGACATCTTCCCACGCCGGAACCGAGGGTTTGCGTGCGGCCTTGCGTCGACGAGGGGTCGGCGCCTCGTCCGATGTGGGTGTGCCGCTACGCATGTCGAGCGGATCTGCGGCAGGCGCGGGCACCGTCTCGGACGCCGCGGTCTCCGAGGTCGCGGCCGGCGTCGGCTCGGCCCTTGTCTCCCTGTCGATCTCGGTGGCACGGTCGATCTCGGTGGCACGGTCGATCTCGGCCACCGGTACCTCGTCGGGCTCGACGTCGTCGTCGAGATCGTCGACCACATCGGCGTGGTGGTCGATGAGCGTGGGCTGGTGTGGTTCGGGGGTGTCGGACGCGACGACCCGCGCACGTTGGCGACCGATGAGGTCGTCGGCACCGACGGTGTAGTGCTCACCGGCCGCGGCGAGGGAGACGACGGAGGTCAGTCCCCGCAGCGGACGGCTCAGGTCGGGGTCGGTGATCTCGTCGGCGGTCTCGTCGAGCGGCTCGGTGATGCCACCACCCGAACCGGGCTGGTATCGCCAGTGGGCGTGGTTCTCCGACCGTCCGACCCGCCAGCTGACCTGGACGATCCAGCGACCGTCCTCGCTCTTCCAGGCGTCCCAGTCGGTGTCCTCGGGGTTGTGGCCCCGGGCGCCGAGTGCCGACGCGACGACCTCGGCCAGTGTCGACAGGGCCGGTCCGTCGATGCGGATGGGGTGCGAGGACGAGGCCAGTTCGGCGGCACGTGACCGTTCGAGGAGCACCGGGTGGGCGAATCGGGAGACCTTCTCGGGCGTCACCCCGGCCGCGGCGGCGACCTGGGCGACGCTGGCACCGGCCCGGATGCGGGCCTGGATCTCGCGCGGTCGCAGGGTGGACTCCATCTCGATCTCGATCTGTCCGAGTCGGGAGATGTCGCCGCGTGCCGCGGCGCGCAGTCGGTCGTCGGCGGGGAGATGGAACTTCTCGCCGGAGTCGGGATCCTGACAGATCACCGACCCACCGTCGGTGTCCAGACCGATGACACGCAGTTCACGCATCTGCCCCTCCTCCTCGAGTGAGAGCGGGTGTAACCGATCTGTCGTGACCGATGTTCATCCGAGCGACTGTTCACCCGACCCTAGTGCAGCGACGGCGTGTCGGGTCGATGACACACCGGGAAACACCAGCTCAGCAGGGCTGTCTCGATTGTCCCACGGGCCACTTGCGTCACGCCCACCCCCACCAGTTGGGCCCTCGTTTGCGTTGGTTGGGCCGTTGTTCGTATCGGTGGGGCACCGGAGCCCACTCGATACGAACGTCGGCCCACCTGGCGCGAACGACGGCCCACCTGGCGCGAATGTCGGCCCACCTGGCGCGAACGACGGCCCAACTGGCGGGGTGGCGGCAGACAGGGTCAGAGCGCGGCGACCACGTGGTCGATGCAGCGGGTGAGCGCGGTGATGTCGTCGGGCTCGATGGCCGGGAACATGCCGATGCGCAGCTGGTTGCGACCGAGCTTGCGGTAGGGCTCGGTGTCGACGACACCGTTGGCGCGCAGGGTCTTGGCGACGGCCGCGGCATCGACCGAGTCGTCGAAGTCGATGGTGCCGACCACCTGGCTGCGGTGCTCCGGCGCGGCGAACGGCGTCGCGAACTCGCTGGCCTCGGCCCACTCGTAGAGACGCGACGAACTGTCGGCGGTGCGCTTCGTGGCCCAGTCGAGGCCGCCCTGGCCGTTCATCCACTCGAGCTGGTTGGCCAGCAGCAGCAACGACCCGACCGCGGGGGTGTTGTAGGTCTGGTTCTTCGAGCTGTTGTCGACCGCGGTCGGCAGCGACAGGAAGTCGGGGCACCAGCGGCCCGAGGCCTCGATCGACGCGATCCGCTCGAGTGCGGCCGGGCTCATCAGTGCCAGCCAGATGCCGCCGTCGGAGGCGAAGCTCTTCTGCGGCGCGAAGTAGTAGACGTCGGCGTCGGCCGCGTTCACCGGCAGGCCGCCGGCACCCGACGTCGCGTCGATCACGACCAGCGCGTCACCGGCCGCCGACGGGCGCGAGACCGGCACCGCGACACCGGTCGAGGTCTCGTTGTGGGCCCAGCCGATGAGGTCGACGTCGCCGGCCTGCTCGGCGGTGATGTCGGCCGGGTCCGGGGCGGTGCCCGGGTCGGTGGAGATCACCGTCGGGTCGTCGAGGAACGGCGCCTTCTTCGCGACACTGGCGAACTTCGACGAGAACTCGCCGTAGGTGAGGTGCAACGACTTGCGCTCGATGAGGCCGAAGGACGCGGCGTCCCAGAACGCGGTCGACCCGCCGTTGGAGAGGACCACCTCGTACCCGTCGGGCAGCGAGAAGAAGGTGTGCAGCCCGTCGCGGATCGCGCCGACGACGTTCTTGACCGGCGCCTGCCGATGGCTCGTGCCGAACACCGATGCGCCGGTGTCGACGAGCGACTGCAGCTGCTCGGGGCGGACCTTCGACGGGCCGCATCCGAAGCGGCCGTCGGCGGGGAGGAGGTCGGCGGGGATGGTGATCGCGGAATCGCTCATGGGGCGATCGTAGTTGCCGCAGCCGTGGTCGACGACGGCGCATACGGCCCGTCGACACCACCGGGACCCGCACACCCTTGCCCCCGACTGAACAACTGTTTAGTATGTTGAACGGTTGTTCAGCCACGATGGGTCGAGTGCAGTAGGGGAGGGAACCGACGTGAGTGATCTGACCGCCCGCGCGCGGGTGCGTGACGCCGCGATCGCCGTCTGGGCCCGCGACGGGTTCGTCGCGTCGGTGCGGACGATCGCCGAGGAGGCCGGGGTCAGCCCGGGACTGGTCATCCACCACTTCGGGTCGAAGGAGGGGCTGCGCGCCGAGTGCGACGCGCACGTCGCCGACGTCACCCGTGAGCGCAACCGCGCCGCCCTCGCCGATGCCGAACGCGGTGCCACGGCCGTCGGCGACCAGCTCGCGGGCCTCGCCGACGCCGGACCCTCCCTGATGTACTTGGTGCGCAGCGTCGCCGACGGTGGCGAGTTCGCGCGGTCCTTCATCGCCCGCCTCGTCGCCGACACGCAGGAGTCGATGCGGATCGGTGTCGCCGGAGGTGTCATCCGGCCGTCGGTCGACGAGGCCGCCCGTGCGCACCACCTGGTGGCACAGTCGCTCGGCGCGATGCTCGTCGACCTCACCGTGCACCCACCCGCCGATCACGCCGACAGCGCGGCCATCGTGCGCGACCACGTGCAGCGCACGATGGTGCCCGCCGCCGAATACGCCACCCACGGCGTCCTCACCGACACCTCGATGTTCGAGGCCGTCCTCGCCCACCGGAGGGCAGAGCGGTGACCGCATCGCGCGAGGCCGTGGTGGCCGTGTCCGGCCTGCGCAAGCGGTTCGGACGCAGCCAGGTACTCGACGGGCTCGATCTCACCGTCGAGAAGGGTTCCGTCGCAGGCTTTCTCGGACCGAACGGCGCCGGGAAATCGACCACCATCCGGGTGCTGCTCGGGACCTGTCGGCGCGACGCCGGGTCGGTCGGCGTCCTCGGGGGTGATCCCGTGCGCGACGCCGTGGCCATCCATCGCCGGATCGCCTATGTCCCCGGCGATGTCGCCCTCTGGCCGCAGCTGACCGGTGGCGAATGCATCGACGCACTGCTCGCGCTGCGGGGGGCGACACCGCGACCGGCCGATCGCGCGGCGATGATCGAGCGCTTCGATCTCGATCCCACGAAACGTGTGGCGACGTATTCGAAGGGCAACCGCCAGAAGGTCGTGCTCGTCGCCGCGTTAGCCTCCCGCGCCGACCTGTTGATCCTCGACGAACCCACCTCGGGTCTCGATCCGCTCATGGAGGACGTGTTCGGGCGCTGTGTGCGCGAGGCGGCCGACGCGGGCACCTCGGTGCTCCTGTCGAGCCACATCCTCGGCGAGGTCGAACGACTCTGCGACACCGTGACCATCATCCGGTCCGGGCGCACCGTGGAGAGCGGGACGCTCACGCAGATGCGTCATCTCACCCGCACACGGGTGACCGCCGAGGTGGTCGGGTCGACCGACGGGCTGGCCGGGCTTCCGGATGTCGCGGACCTCGAGACGACGCCACCGACCACCGACACCGACGCCACCGCGGTGACGCTGTCGGTCGCTCCGGCGGGACTGTCGGCGCTGCTGGTCGAACTCGGCACCCGCGGGGTCCGGTCGCTGCAGATCGCGCCGCCCTCGCTGGAGGAACTGTTCCTGGGCTACTACGGCACCGACCGTGACACTCCCCACCGGGACGAGCCCCACCGTGACGTCCACTGACCTGCGCCGGCCGACCGCGGGGGTCGGGTTGCTGACCGGTTTCGCGGCACGGCGGGAGCGGGTCCGCACACCCCTGGCCGTCGTCGCGCTGCCGGTGCTGGTCGGGGTCACGGGTGCGGCCATGGCGTCGCTGTATCCCGACGCCGCCGCCCGCGAGGCGTTGCGCTCGGGTGCCGCGGACAATCCCGCGTTCCGGCTGCTACTCGGTCCGCTGGGCGGCGACACCTCCGCCGCCGCGATCACGACGTGGCGGGTCGGGCTGTTCCTGGCGCTCGTCGCCGGGATCCTGGTCGCCCTCACCGTCATCCGGAACTCTCGCGCCGAGGAGGATGCGGGCCGCGGCGAACTCGTGCGCGCCGGTGCCGTCGCACCGACGGCTCCGATGCTCGTCGCCGCGGCGGTCGCGACGACCGTGGGTGTGGCCCTCGGCATCGTGACTGCCTGTGCGACAGCAGTCGTCGGTGCGTCGGCCGCATCGGCGGTGATGGTGGGCGTCGGCTACGTGACGGTCACCGCCGCCGCCGTCGGGGTGGCCGCGATCGCCGATCAGGTCTTCGCCACCGCACGCGCGGCGGGCGTCGCCGCCGTGACCGTGCTGGCCGGTGGCTACGTGTTGCGGGGCGTCGGTGATCTCGTCGACGGGTTCACCTGGCTGCGATGGGTGTCGCCCGTCGGGTGGGTCGAGCTGATCGACCCGTTCGGGCAACGCCGTGTGCTGCCGGTGGTCGCCGGGGTGACGGTCGGCGTCGTCGGGGTCGCGGTGGCGGCGGCCGTCGCGCGTCGTCGCGATCTCGGCGAGGGCCTGCTGGTGCGTCGAGCCGGGCCCGCGGGATCCCGACGACTGCGCGGTGCCGGTGCGCTGGAGGCGCGGGTGTCGGCACCGACGATCGCGCCGTGGGTGTCGGCGACCGCGGCCTACTGCCTGCTGCTGGGCTTCCTGCTGTCGTCGGTGGGTGATCTGGTGCCCTCGAGTGGTGGCGTCACCGACATCGTCCGCGACCTCGGGGGCGGTGGCGCGCTCGCGGAGGCGGTCATGACCGCGGTGCTCGGGTTCGTCGGTGTGATCGCCGGTCTCGCGGGTGTCGCGGTGGTCGTCCGGGCCCGTGCCGACGAGACAGCGGGGCGCACCGAGCAGATCCTGGCCACGGCGACGTCGCGGTCGCGGCTGTTCCTCAGCACCGCCGCCGCTGCTCTCGGGGCGTCGGTCGCCGTGATCGTCGCGGCCTCGGTCGCCGTCGCGGTGGCCCACGCCGCCGGCGCCGGGACGTCGGCGGTGCCCGACATCGGGACCGTCCTGGGTGCCGGGGCCGTGCAGATCCCCGGAACGCTGCTCGTCGTCGCGGTCGGTGTCGCCGCGTACGGCTGCCGGCCACGTTTCGTGGCGGCGGGATGGGCCGCTGTTCTGGGGGACATGCTGCTCGCCCAGTTCGGCGAACTGTTCTCCCTGCCCTCCTGGGTGCGTGATCTCGCACCCCACACCCACGTGTCGGGGATGACGCCGGGCCACGTCGGACTCACCGCGCCGATCGTGAGCCTCGTGGTCGCCGCGGCGCTGCTCGGCCTCGGCTGGTGGGGGTTCGGTCGGCGCGACATCGTCGGCGCAGGAGGCGGGTGACACGATGCGGTCGTGGATGTCGAGACGTTTCGCCGACTGCTGACCGAGCCCGGCCAGGCGTTGCTGGCCGAGATCGCCGAGCGCGCCGGCGTCGAATCCGATCACGCGCTGGGCAGCCGGCTGCGCACCGTGCACGACGGCGACTTCGTGGCCGCCGCCGTCACCCAGAACCACCTTCGTGGGCTCGCGAGAACCAAGTTCGGCGACGACGCCGCACGCATGTACTTCACCCACGACGCCCTCGAGCAGGCCACCCGCGCCTCGGTCGCGACGCATCGCGCCCAGACGCTGCGGTCACTCGGCGCCGATGCGGTGGTCGATCTCGGCTGCGGCATCGGCTCGGATCTCCTCGCATTCGCCCGAGCGGGTCTCGCGGTGCGGGGTGTCGACATCGACCCGGTCCGCGTCGAGATCGCCCGGGCCAATCTCGCCGCCCTCGGCGTGCCGGGCACCGTCGAGGTCGGGGACGCCACCACCGCGCCGGTCGCCGACGGGGAGGTCGCGTTCTTCGATCCCGCGCGGCGCACCGCACGGGGCCGGGTGTTCCGTCTCGACGGCCTCACGCCGCCATGGGATCTCGTGGCGCAGCGGCTCGCAGGGCGCGCGGTCGCCAAGGTGATGCCCGGTATCGCCCATGACGACATCGGCGACGGAGTGCGCGCCGAGTGGGTCTCCGAACGGGGCAAGCTCGTCGAATGTTGCCTCTGGGGAGCAGGATTCGACCACGACGACGCCGGGCGGCGCAGTGCGACCCTGCTGCCGGCAGGGGTCTCGATGAGCGGCGGCGGCCCTACCGGCTCCGACGCCGACACCGACGAGGCGGGTCCGGTGGGGCGGTACCTCTTCGAACCCGACGACGCCGTGATCCGCGCCGGCCTCGTCGCCGATCTCGCCGAACAGATCGACGGGTGGCTCCCCGACCGGCACATCGCCTACATCACCACCGACGACCCGGCCGACACCCCGTTCGCGCGGGGATATCTCGTCCTCGACGAGCTGCCCTACCGGACCAAGCAGTTGCGCACGGCCCTACAGGATCTCGACGTCGGCACGCTGACGGTGAAGAAGCGTGGCGTGCAGGTGGTCCCGGAGGATCTCATCGCCAAGCTCCGACTCACCGGAAGCCGCTCGGCGCTGATCGTGCTGACCCGGGTCGCCGGTGCGGGCCGCGCCTTCCTCGTCGAACCGCTCGCCCGCGGCTGAGAACGCCCGGGGGTCAGGCGATCTCGCCCCAACCGTCGACGTCCTCGGGGCGTCGCGGCCCGGGTCCGGTGTAGATCGCGGCCGGCCGGACCAGCTTGCCCAGGCGCTTCTGTTCCATGATGTGGGCGCACCATCCCGCGGTCCGCCCGCAGGTGAACATGGCGGGCATCATGTGCGGCGGCACCTCGGCGAAGTCGAGGATCACCGCGGCCCAGAACTCGACGTTGGTCTCGATGGCCCGGTCGGGACGCCGTTCGCGCAGCTCGGTCAGCGCCGCCTGCTCGAGTGCCGCGGCGACCTCGAAGCGGGGTACGCCGAGTTCCTTCGCGGTGCGGCGCAACACCCGGGCCCGTGGGTCCTCGGCCCGGTAGACCCGGTGCCCGAAGCCCATCAGCTTCTCCTTGCGGTCGAGGATGCCCTTGACGAGCCCGCGGGCGTCGTCGGACTGTTCGACCTCGGTGATCATCGGCAGCACCCGCGCCGGGGCGCCACCGTGCAGCGGTCCGCTCATCGCGCCGACCGCTCCCGACAGCGACGCGGCGACATCGGCGCCGGTGGAGGCGATCACGCGGGCGGTGAAGGTGGAGGCGTTCATGCCGTGTTCGGCGGCGCTGACCCAGTAGGCGTCGATCGCCCGGATGTGCGCCGGATCGGGCTCACCGCGCCAGCGCGTCATGAAACGTGCAGTGACGGTGTCGCATTCGTCGACCTGCGCCTGCGGTACGGCGGGCTGGTGGATGCCGCGCGCCGACTGCGCCACGTACGACAGCGCCATCACCGACGCCCGGGCGAGGTTGTCGCGGGCGGTGGCGTCGTCGATGTCGAGCAGCGGCTGATACCCCCAGATCGGGGCGAGCATCGCCAGCGCGGCCTGCACGTCGACGCGGACGTCGCCGGTGTGGATGGGCAGCGGGAACGGTTCGGCCGGGGGCAGGCCGTCACCGAAGCGACCGTCGACCAGCAGGGCCCACACGTCACCGAACGTGACCCGGTTCTCCACGAGGTCCTCGATGTCGACGCCGCGGTACCGGAGGTTGCCGCCGGCCTTGTCCGGCTCGGCGATCTCGGTGGTGAAGGCGGTGACACCTTCCAATCCCGGAACAAAACCGTCGGGGACGAGGTCGTCGGGCACGTGTGCGGTGTCCGAGGGGGTCGGTGAGCTCTCTGCCATCAAGTCGACTCCTTCGTCGCCCGTTCGCACTGCTGACGGTGAGAACTCTAGTGCCCACATCCGCACACACCGAGTCAGCCCACAGGGTTCGACCGGCACGCAGGTGGGTACGTCGACGACAACAGCGAACGCCATCGACACAGGAGCGACCATGACAGACCCGACAGCGCAGGGACCGGCCCCCGACGACGACAGGGCGGTCCTCACCACGCGGCAGGGCCACCCCGTGTACGACAACCAGAACCAACGCACCGTCGGCCCTCGGGGTCCCGCGACCCTGGAGAACTACCACTTCCTGGAGAAGATCAGCCATTTCGACCGGGAACGCATCCCCGAGCGGGTCGTGCACGCTCGGGGCGCCGTCGCCTACGGCCACTTCGAGGCGACCGGGAAGTGGGGCGACGAGCCCATCGCGCAGTACACCCGGGCGCGGCTGTTCGCCGAGGAGGGCACCCGCACCGACGTCGCCGTCCGGTTCTCGACCGTCATCGGTGGGCGCGACAGCTCCGAGTCGGCGCGTGACCCCCGGGGTTTCGCGGTGAAGTTCTACACCGAGGACGGCAACTGGGATCTGGTGGGCAACAACCTCGGGGTCTTCTTCATCCGCGACGCGATGAAGTTCCCCGACGTCATCCACGCACTCAAACCCGATCCCGTGACATTCCGGCAGGAACCGGCCCGCATCTTCGACTTCATGTCGCAGACCCCCGAGGCGACGCACATGCTGGTCAACCTGTTCTCGCCGCGGGGGATCCCCGCGAACTACCGCACGATGCAGGGGTTCGGCGTCAACACCTACCGATGGGTGAACGCCGACGGCCACACCCACCTGGTCAAGTACCACTGGATGCCGACGGTGGGCGTCGCGAGTCTGACCGAGGTCGACGCCGCGGCGATCCAGGCCCGCGACCTCGGACACGCGAGCAGGGACCTCCACGACCGCATCGAGGCCGGTGAGTTCCCGCAGTGGGATCTGCTGGTGCAGATCATGAGCGACGACGACCACGACGAACTGGACTTCGACCCCCTCGACGACACCAAGGTGTGGCCCGAGAACGATTTCCCGCCGAGGCTCGTGGGGCGGATGACGTTGACGTCCAACGTCGCCCACCACTTCGCCGAGAACGAGCAGATCGCGTTCGGCACCGGCGTGCTGGTCGACGGTCTGGACTTCTCCGACGACAAGATGCTCGTGGGTCGCACGTTCTCCTACTCCGACACCCAGCGGTACCGCGTGGGCCCCAACTATCTCCAGCTGCCGGTCAACCAGCCGAAGAACGCCTCGGTGGCGACCAACCAGCAGGGCGGCCCGATGCAGTACCGGGTCGATGCGGTGGGGAACGACCCGCACGTGAACTACGAGCCGTCGACCACCGGTGGTCTGCGGGAGGCACGGGCACCCCACGGTGACGATCAGGGCCCACCGGTCCACGGCCGCCTGACGCGGTCACGTATCGACCGCACCGACGACTACACCCAGGCGGGGCAGCGGTATCAGCTCCTCGAGCAGTGGGAGAAAGACGATCTGGTGGGCAACCTGGTGGCCAACATCTCCGAGGCGACCGCTCAGGTGCAGCAGCGGATGGTGTGGCATCTGCTCATGGCCGACGACGAGCTCGGAATCCGGGTGGGCCAGGGGCTGGGTGTGTCGCCCGACGACGTCCGGCACCTCGAACCGCTCGCGACGCAGTCACTGTCGGACGCCGAGGAGCAGCGGCGAGTGAACCTGGGCAAGAACGGCCCGCGCGACGTGGAGGGCCTCGTCATGACCCACTGCGTTCCCGACGAGCACGTGGAGGTCGCATCGTGACCGTGTCGGCCGAGGACGTCCGCGCGCTGCTCACCAGCGACGCCCGCGACGCTCATCTGATCCTGGAGGAGGGCGTGGTCTCGGTGGTGTCGGCCGATGCCGTCGCCGACGACCCGTCGGCGCTGGTGGTTGCCACCGCACGCGAGATCACCGACGCGCTCGGGCACGCTGACCTGCCCGGTGACGACCGACTCCGCATCCTGGCGGCACAACTCGACAGTCGCGTGGCCACGCTCGGCGGCTGACGTGGCAGGCCCCCGCACCCATCATCCCCGACGAAAGGCGTCATCATGTCCACCACCCCGAACCCGTCCGACACCCCCGATCCGTCCGTCCCGTCCGTCCCGGCCGCGTCCGGTCCCACGCCTCCGCTGCCCATGACGGCGGCGGTGGCCGCGGGTGCGGCCTCGCAGGCGGCGCCGGTCGGGCCCCGCGTGCTCGGCGCGATCACGGCCGCCTACAGCGCGGCGCTGCTCGTCCGGCCCTCATTGCTCGCCCGACCGTGCGGTTTCGCGCCGGGAACCGCCGTGCCCCGGTCGGTCGCGACCCTCATCCGGGGGATCGCCGTCCGCGATCTCGCCGGTGGCGTGGCGATGGTGGCCGCGCCCCCGGGAGCCCCGTTGACCGCGGCGATCGGTGTGCGGGTCGCCTCCGACCTCGGTGACGCCGTCGTGTTCGGTGCCGGCCTCACCGGCACCCGCGCGCCCAAGATCGCGGGATTCGCCGCGATGTGGGGTGCACTGTGTGCTGCGTCGACCCTCGTCGGGCGGCGCTGAACGCGCCCGGCCCCGCGTGATCGACGCCGTGCGGAGGTGACCGTCCGACGTCGGGAGTAGCGTCGTCCCGCGTGGATGGTGAGGCAGTGAACGTGTCCGATATGCGCGTCGGCTACGGCTCGGCCGGGGGCGGGGGACTGGGTCCGGAGTCGTTGACCGGCGACCCGCTGTGGCTCGACCTGTTCGAGCGGTGGCTGGCCGACGGCGTCGCCCGATCGATCCCCGAACCCAACGCGATGGTGGTCGCGACCGTCGACGCCGACGGCGTGCCCGCGACCCGCACGGTGCTGTGCAAGGCGGTCGACGACCGCGGAATCGTGTTCTACACCAATCACGATTCCGACAAGGGCAGGCACCTGGCCGCCGAACCCGTTGCCTCGGCGACGTTCCCGTGGATCGCGATGGAACGTCAGGTCCACTTCCGCGGCCCGGTGGTGCAGATCGCGCGTGCGGAGACACAGGCCTACTGGGACAGTCGCCCGCGCGGATCGCAACTCGGCGCCCACGCCTCGACGCAGTCGCACCCCATCGCGTCGCGCGCGGACCTCGAGGCCCAGGCGCGCGCGGTGGCCGACCGCTTCGAGGGCGACGAGCCGGTGCCGCTGCCCGAGAACTGGGGTGGGTACCGCATCGAGCCGACGACCGTCGAGTTCTGGCAGGGCGGCGCCGACCGGCTGCACGACCGGGTCCGCGCGCTGCGCGACCCGGCCACGGGCCGGTGGGACGCCCGCAGGCTGCAACCCTGATGGCGGGTCTGCTCGCCGACACCGCGCCGCTGCGCAGTCCCCACTTCCGCCGACTCTGGTCGGCGAACATCGTCACCGTCATCGGTGCCCAGCTCACCGTCGTGGTGGTGCCCGCACAGATCTTCTTCATCACCGGCAGTTCGGCGTACGTCGGACTGGCCGGCCTGTTCGGTCTCGTCCCGCTGGTCGTGTTCGGGCTGTGGGGCGGCGCCGTGGCCGACATCGTCGACCGTCGCCTGCTGCTGATCATCACCACGATCGGCCTCATCGGTTGCAGCGCCCTGTTCTGGCTGCAGGCCGCTGCGGGTATCGACAACGTGTGGGTCATCCTGTCGCTGTTCGCCGTCCAGCAGGGCTTCTTCGCGGTCAACCAGCCGACCAAGTCGGCGATCCTGCCCAAGATCGTCGACATCAAGGACCTGCCCGCCGCGAACTCGCTCAACATGACGGTGATGCAGGCCGGCGCCATCGCCGGACCCGTCATCGGCGGCGCGCTCATCCCCAAGCTGGGGTACTCGACGCTCTACCTCGTCGACACGATCTTCCTGTTCGCCACGTTGTGGGCGGTCATCCGGTTGCCGTCGCTGACACCCGAACGCAGCGACGACGCCCCGCGCGTGGCCGGACTGCGGTCGGTCATCGACGGATTCGTGTACCTGCGTGGGCACAAGGTGTTGATGATGTCGTTCGTCGTCGATCTCATCGCGATGGTGTTCGGTATGCCGCGGGCACTGTTCCCGCAGATGGCGCACGAGAACTTCGGCGGCCCCGACGGCGGTGGCCTCGCCTTCGCGTTGCTGTTCGCCGCGATCGGGGCGGGCGCTGTCGTCGGTGGCGTGTTCTCGGGGTGGGTGTCGCGGGTACAGCGGCAGGGCCTCGCGGTGATCGTGTGCATCGTCATCTGGGGTGCGTCCATCGCCGGGCTCGGAGTGGTGGTGGCGTTCGCCGGGGGAGCGACGTTGCCGATGCTGCCCATCGCGGTGGCGCTGCTCATGATCGGCGGCGCGGCCGACATGGCGTCGGCGGCGTTCCGGCAGTCGATGCTGCAGTCGGCGGCCAACGACGACGTGCGCGGGCGTCTGCAGGGTGTGTTCACCGTCGTCGTGGCCGGAGGTCCGCGCATCGCCGACGTCGCGCACGGCGGGGTGGCCGCGACCGCCGGCGTGGCGGTGACCACCGCCGGCGGCGGTATCGCGGTCATCGTGTTCACGGTGGTCGCGGCACTCGCCGTGCCCGCGTTCGTCCGGTACCGCCTCGTCCACTGATTCGCCCGAGCCACTGATCTGCTCGAGCCGCTGAACCGACGGGTATGCCGGCCGCGTCGGTACCCTTGCCTGCGTGAAGGAGATGACCGGTCGCATCGGCGGCAGCGTGGTGCTGCTGGCCGCGATGGCGGTCGTCTATCTCGTGACCGTGTGGACGACGGCGGGTCAGCGGGTCGACCAGCGCATCTACGAGTCGATGTACGGCGCCGACACGTGGCGTGACCTCCTGCATCGCGTCGGTTTCCAACGGGTGACCGACCCGCGGCTGTGGCTTCTGGCCGCGGTCGCCGTGATCGTCCTCGGTCTCCTCGCGCGGCGTCGGGGCAGCATCATCGCGCTGCTCGTGCTGCCCGCGCTCGGTGTCGTCGTCGCGCGGATGCTGCGGACCGAGATCCTCCCCCGGCCGGAGCTGATGGACATCGCCCGCGCCGCGTTCAACACCTTCCCCAGCGGGCACACCGCGGCCGCCGCCGGCTGTGTCGCCGCGGCGATCCGCGCGGCGCCACGGGTGGTGGCCCCGGTCATCGCGGTGGTCGGCGCCATGTGGACCACCGTCGTCGGCCAGGGACTCATGGAGGTCGGTGCCCACCGACCCAGCGACATCGTGGGGTCGCTGCTCATGGTGGGTGCCGCGATGCTCCTGGTACCCGATTCGACGCGCTCGGGGGTGCGGCCGCCGATCGCCGCGCTGACCGGCGTGCTCGCCGCGGTCGGCCCCCTCGTGTGGGCCGTGTACACCGGCCACCTGGTGCTGGCCGCGATCGGTGTGGTCGCCGCGGGTGTCTTCGCACTGCTGACCGCGGGTATCGGCTCGCGTGCGCGGCGCGCGACTCCGCTCACGGGAACGTCTGTGCCGCAACCCCGGTGGGTCGCCGACCGCTGATCGCGGTCCACCCGTCGCATCGTCCGCACCGCCCCACCGAGGTGTGTCGCTCGTCACCAACTGTGGCCATCGTCAGGGCTGCCGTGGCTTACTATGCATTCCGTCATATCAATGATGATTGTGACAATGCACAGGAGCACCATGGCGCACGGGCACAGTTCGGTCCTCGGTCGTACGGGCGCGTTCGCGGCTCGGCGTCGGTGGTGGGTCATCGGCTTCTGGCTCATCGCGGTCGCGGGTCTCAACCTCGCGGTGCCCCAGATCGAACACACCGCCGCGGAGAAGTCCGCCGCGTTCCTGCCCCACCACATGCCGTCGGTGGATGCCCTGCGAGACATGTCGACCGACTTCGGATCACCGGCCTCGACGGCGGTCGGCAACGTCGTGCTTGCCGCCGACCGCGGGATCGGACCGGCCGAGACGCAGTTCTACGGCGAACTGGTCCGCAGGCTGGCCGCCGACACCGACAACGTCGCCTACGTGCTCGACATGTACGGCAATCCCGCGACGCGGGACTCCGCGCGCAGCCCCGACGGCCGGGCCGTGACCGCGATGGTCGTCGCGCAGGGCGATGTGGGCAGCACCCGCGCGCACCGCAGCACCGTCGAGATCCGGTCCGAGATCGACGCGATCCCCCGGCCCGCCGGCCTCGACGTGTACTACACCGGCGCCTCGCCGACCCTGGCCGACCTGTTCTCCTCGATCGATGTGTCCCTGCTGATCATCACCGTGGTCTCGCTGCTGCTCATCACCGTGATGCTGCTGATCGCCTACCGGTCGCTGTGGGCGGCGATGGTCCCGCTGATCACCATCGGCGTCGGCCTCGGTGTGGCGCGTGCGATCGTGTCCGCACTCGGCGCCGGCGAGCTGCTGCCGATCTCCAACTTCACCATCGCGATCATGACCGCGTTGCTGCTCGGCGCGGGAACCGATTACGCGATCTTCCTGATCGCCGGCTACCACGATGCGCGACGGGCGGGTCAGGACCCGACCGCGGCTCTCACCACGGCGAGTGGGCGGGTGTCACCGATCCTGGTGGCCTCGGCGCTGACCATCGCGGCGGCCGCCGCCGCGATGGGGTTCGCGAAGGTGGGGATGTTCCGGACCGCCGGTCCGCCGACCGCGATCGGGGCGTTAATGATCCTCGCGGTGGCCGTGACGTTGACACCGGCCCTGATGGCGGTCGCCGCCGGACGCGGTCGGCTCGAACCCCGCGCCGACACCGAGCGCCGGTGGCGCAGACGTGGTGCGGCGGTCATCCGCCACCGCGGCCCTCTCGCCGCGGCCTCGCTGGTGGTGCTGATCGCGCTGGCGATGGTGATCCCCACGATGCGGGTGAGTTTCGACGAGGAGTCGGTGCAGCTGTACGCCAACGACTCGACGCGCGGATACGACGCGGTCCTGGAGCACTACGGCGTCAACGAGATCCTGCCCGAGTACCTCGTGGTCCGCGCCGACCACGACATGCGCAACACCAACGACCTCGCGGCGCTGGAGATGATGGCGATGGCGGTGTCGAAGCTGCCCGACATCGCCCACGTCCGGTCCATCACGCGTCCCGACGGCGCGCCCATCCCCGAGACGTCGACCGGGTACCAGGTGGGGCAGGTCGGCAGTCGTCTCGACGACGCGCATCGACAGGTGCAGGACGCGACACCCCAGCTGCGTCAATTGGCCTCGGGTGTCACCGATCTGCGCGACGGCGCCGACTCGGCCGCCGCCCGTCTCCCCGAACTCGTCGCCGGCACCGATCAGGTGGTGTCGTTGGCCGACGGGGTGCTCGGTGCCGCCGACACCGCCGAGCGGATCGTCGCCGCGGCATCCGGGGGATCGCTGGACCTGCCCCAGGGTGTCCGGGCGCTCTCGGTGCTCGCCGACGTGCTGGGGAACCTGATCCGCGATGTCTCGCAGAGCAATGCGACGACCCTGGACGCGGCCTCGCGCCTGCAGACGGTCTTCGGCCCGATGCTGACCGCGGCACCCGATGCGCGGTGTGTCGCCGACCCACGCTGCCTCGCCGCCCGCGCGGCGTTCGCGGTGTTCGATCGGGCCACCGCCGGCGAGGCGTCGCAGGCGCTGCGCGAGGTGTCGGCGATCGCCGGGGTCCCCGGTGTGGTGGTTGCCCGCGCCACCACCGCGCTCCCCGAGATCCGCACCGGATTGACCCAGATCCAGGCCCTGCTCGACGGACTCGGAGGTCGCAGCGTCGAGCAGATGCGCGGCGACCTCGGCCGTCTGACCTCGGGCATGGCCGAACTCACGGGCGGCATGAACCGGCTGGCCGACGGGCTGCGGCAGGTGAAGGACGGTACCGACAAGACCGTCGCGCTCACCGCGCGACTGACCGCGGGGCTCGGCGAGGCCGGCGGGTATCTGCAGACGATGGCCCGTGACACCACAACCGGCCCGGGCGCCGGCTTCTATCTCCCTGCACAGGGATTGAGCGATCCACGGTTCGTCGCCGGATCGAAGCTGCTGTTGTCGCCGTCGGGCCGCACCGCCCGGATGCTCGTGATCCGCAGCGACAACCCGTACGGGCACAAGGCACTTCGGGATGTGGGCCGGATCGCCGACACCGCCCGCACCGCCGCGACCGGGACGGTGCTCGAACACGCCGAGGTGTCGTCGACGGGACTGGCGTCACTGTCGGCCGACATGAGTGATCAGGTCGACCGGGACTTCGCGCTCTACGCGCTCGTGGCGATCCTCGCGGTGTTCGCCATCCTCTGCGTGCTCCTGCGCAGCCTGCTGGCGCCGGCACTGCTGGTGCTCGCGGTCATCCTGTCGTTCGGCGCGACCGTCGGGGTGAGTGTGCTGGTGTGGCAACACCTTCTGGGCATCGACCTCGACTGGTCGGTGATCCCGATCGCGTTCATGGCCCTTGTCGCCGTGGGCGCCGACTACAGCATGCTGTTCGCGTCGCGGATCCGAGAACACTCGTCGACCGGGATGATCAGCGGCATCGTCCGCGGGTTCGGGTCGACCGGAGGCGTGATCACCACGGCGGGAGTCGTCTTCGCGGTCACCATGTTCGCCCTGATGAGCGCCACGGTGATCAACCTGTTGCAGCTGGGTTTCACCATCGGTGTCGGGCTCATCCTCGACGTGGTGATCGTGCGGACCGTCCTCGTGCCCGCGGCGATGGCGGTGATCGGCAACCGCGTGTGGTGGCCGGCGAAGGTGTGACCGCGACGACGCCCCGCCGGCAGAACGTGGCGGGGCGTCGTGCGTCGTACGACTGTGCCGGGGCTCAGGCCTTGGCGTAGGTCAGGCAGTTCGCGGTGTCGGAACCCTCACCGGCGCCGATGCGCACGGCCGCGGCGGTGCACTCGAGGTCGGCGTTGTGCGAGCAGTCGGCCCGCTGGCAGGCGCCGACCTGGGGCGAGACGACGTCGAGGCCGCCCTTGGTCGACAGCGGGATGAAGGTGGCGCAGTCGGCGGTGCCGTTGTCGCCGCTGACGTTGATGGCGAATGCGTGGCATCCGTCGTGGTTGTAGGAGCATGCGCTCACCGAACACTCGGTGACGTGCGGCATCTCGAGAGTGGCCATGGGAACCTCCGGGAAACTCGGGTGGACACGCGATCACGTGGCGTCGAGATCGCCTGGCACGCATCACGCTACGACCGGGATGTGGTTTCCACCAGCAAGGTCAGGCTCCCCTTCGCGGACGCTACGGGTCGGGGTGAGGTGACGGTCAGGCCGCGATGCCGAGGGTGTCGAGGATCTGCCGGAACTCCTGCGCGACGTCGTCGAGGGGAGCGAGCGACCGCTCGACGCGCGCCAGGATCAGCGCCCCCTCGGTGGCGGCGATCATCATGACGGTCACCGACCGTGCGCGGCCGGACTCGACACCGGCGGCGATCAGGGCGTCGCGGATCAGGACGTGCCATTCGGCGAAGATCGTCGACACCTGATCGTGCAGGACGGGATCGCTCTCGGCTCCGCCCACCGCGGCCCCGGCGACGGGGCACCCGGCCTCGAAATCACTCGAGGTGAGCAGATGACGCCAGAAGGCGAAGAACCCGTCGATCGCCTCGTGCAACGGCTGATCGATGTTCGACCGGATCAGCGACGTCATGGTGTCGCCCGCGCCACGCAGGGCGTCATGGAGCAGTTGATCGCGGCCGCCGGGGAAGTGGTGGTACACCGATCCCCGGGGTGCGCCGCTGTCGGCGAGGACGGCGTCGACGGTCACCGCGGCGGCGCCGTTGCGCTGCATCAGACCGATGGCGCTGCGCACCATGCGGGCGCGGGTGTCACCGCGTCGCGCCATCACTGCACCACCTCTCGCAACGAACTATGTCCAAAAGCATACCGTGGCCGCGCGGACGGGCGGACCATCCGCGCTAGGCGTGCGGGTCGATCATCAACGAACACAGATCCCGCAGCTGCGCCATCTGCTGCGGCGAGAGCCGACTGCGCATGGCTCGTGACACCTCGCGGGCGTGCGCCGACCCCGCCCGTCGTGAGAGCTCGCGGCCGGCCTCGGTGAGGGTCACGACGACCGCGCGTCCGTCGCCGCCGTCGCGGCTGCGGGTGATGAGACCACGGGTCTCCATCCGGGCGATGAGCCGAGACAGACCCGGCTGGGTCAACAGCACGTCGTCGGCGAGGTCGGTGATCCGCTTGCCCGGCGCCGCGTGCGCGGCCGACAGGGCGTGGAGAACGCCGTACTCGCTGGCGTGCACCTCATCCCATACGGCACTGTCGGCGAGCTCGCGGGCGATCGTCGCCTGCGCCCGGTAGAGCGCCTCCCACGCCTCGTTCGCCGACACGACCCCGCCCGACACGACCCCGCCCGACGCGATCCCGTCAGGGGTCATGTGCGGTCCGCGGCGATCGGGTTCGCCCCCATCAGCCGCGTCACGGCCGGCTTCACCGACCCGCCGAGCAGCTCGATCCCGCGCAACATCGCGTCGTGTGGCAGCTTCGTGTTCGTCATCTGCACGGTGAGGCGTGCGAGACCGCCGAGGTCGTCGGAGACGCGGGCGATCTTCTCCGCGACGGTGTCGGGTGAACCGACGAACATCGCTCCGTGGGGTCCGGCCATGGCGTCGAACTCGGCGCGCCCCGGGGCCCCGAAACCACGCTCGCGGCCGATGCGACCGAAGAGGTCGGCCCACCCCGGGTAGGCGGCGGCGATTGCGGCGTCGTCGGTGTCGGCGACCAGGCCGGGCGCGTGGATCCCGACGGGCAACTGCTCGGGGGTGAACCCCGATCGTGAACCGGCCTCGCGGTACAGGTCGATCAGCGGGCGGAACCGGCGCGGTTCGCCGCCGATGATCGCGACCATGAGCGGCAGTCCGAGTCGGCCTGCGCGGACGAAGGATTCGGGGCTGCCGCCCACGCCGAGCCACATCGGGATCGCGCCCTGCAGCGGCGTGGGATACACGCCCTGACCCCGCAGCGCGGGGCGGTGCGGACCACTCCAGGTGACCGACGCCGGGTTCTCCCGGATGCGCAGCAGCAGGTCGAGTTTCGCTGCGAACAGCGAGTCGTAGTCGGCGAGTTCGAGTCCGAACAGCGGGAACGCCTCGGTGAACGATCCGCGCCCGACGACCATCTCGGCGCGACCGTTCGAGATCAAGTCGATGGTGGCGAACTGCTGGTGCAGGCGCACCGGGTCGTCGGCCGAGAGCACCGACACCGCGCTGGTCAGTCGGATGTCGCGTGTGCGGGCCGCGGCGGCGGCGAGCAGCACTGTCGGCGCCGAATCGTAGAACTCGGCGCGGTGGTGCTCGCCGATGCCGTAGACGTCGACCCCGGAGCGGTCGGCGACCTCGACCTCCTCGAGCAGGTGGGCGATCCGCGTGCGACCGTCGATCTCGCGACCGATGTCGTACTCGACGACCGAGGAGACGAAGTTGTCGATACCGATCTGCATGGCGCACCGTCCTGTTCGTGCGGGCGTCACGGTCGCGCCCGTCTCCCCTCGGACAACAACATGCGCGGTCATGTATTCCGGACCGCGAGGATCGCGTCGGGCGATCAGCGCTGCCAGGGCAGATCGGCCCGCCGCGCGGCGCTCACCGGGCAGTAGTGCTCGGGCAGCCCGCGCCGGTCGACCGGCGGGAGGTTGCGGACCGGGGTCTCGACGAGGGGGGCGTCGGCGGCGACGCGCCCCGACACCCGGTCCCACGCGTCGCGGGGACGGGGGTGCACGCGATACCGCGGCGGCACCAGGCGCATCGTCACGTCGACGGCGCGCCCGAACCGACGGAACCGCCGCTCGTCGGTCGCCGACCACGACAGGCCGAGCAACTCGCGCACCGGTTCGTCGTAGAGGCCCGTCGTGACCCACACGAAGCCCCGCGCGACGACCTTCGCGGCCGGTCGCCACAGCACGCCGGGCATCCACGACATCCACGGCGGCGGGGGAAGTTCGGCGATGTCGAGAACGGTGCGCACCGCCGGGTGGTCCTCGAGGGCGTTGTGGCACATGTGATCCCAGTACGCGAGGAAGTCCTCGTAGGTGTCCGGGCACGGCCGCATGCTCAGGCCGTACATCGAGTACCAGACCCTCGACTCCTCGAACATCGCGCGCTTGTCGGCCTCGGAGATCGCCGGCCCGAACGCCTCGGCGCACCGCACCGCGCCGTACCAGAACGTGGCGTGCGCCCAGTAGAAGACGTCGGGGTCGAGGGCGTGGTAGCGGCTTCCGTCGGGCATCACCCCGGAGATGGTGCGGTGGTGGTCGCGCACCTCGCGTCCGGTGTCGGGCGTGCGGTCGAACACCACCCCCGAGATCGGATAGAGCGACCGCATCAACCGCTGCCATCGCTCACCGAAGAAGTCCGAGTGCTCCCACACCGCCGCACCGAGTTTCGGGTGCATGTTCTGCATCGAGCCCGACCACAGGCCCATCAGCATCCCGCGCCAACTCCCGAAGTACCTCCACGTCACCGAGTCGGGACCCAGCATCGGGATCTCGTCGTCGGCGCGCGGGGTGCGGTCGGGATGCGTGGCCGTCATGAGACGAAACAGTAATTCCGTCTCACCCGGCTCGTCAACGGTGTGTCGGGACCAGTCGCACCCGGTCGCCCGCGACGAGTTGCGCGGCGGCGTCGATCGCGTCGGCGGTGAGCACCGCGACCACGGGGTACCCGCCGGTCACCGGGTGATCGGCACCGAACAGCACCGGTTGCCCACCCGGGGGCACCTGCACCGACCCGAGCGCGACACCCTCCGAGGCGCGCTCGGTGCTCGCCGGGTGCAGGGCCGATGGCGGATCGGAGCGGTGCGGATCGCGGTCGAGGCGCACCCCGATCCGGTCGCTCGCGGCGTCGACCACCCAGATCCCCGCGGTGAGGGCCTCGGGGTCGATCAGGGCGTCGGCGCGGGGTCCGGGGGAGATCGCCAGCGTGATCGGGCCGTGGTGCGCGGCGGCGGCGGTGAACGACTCGGTGGCCATCGGCCACGGCCCGGCGTCGGACCCGACCGGCAGTCGGTGCCCGGCCGCCACCGTCGGCGGCCCCAGGCCCGAGAGGGTGTCGGTGGCGCGCGAACCCAGCACGGGCGTGGCGTCGATGCCGCCGCGGACGGCCAGATACGACCGCAGCCCCACGGTCGGCGGGCCCAGGGTGATCACGTCGCCGGCGTGCACCGCGAACGCCGCCCCGTGCCCCATCGGGGTGTCGCCGCGGGTGACCGCGCACGGCGCGCCCGTCACCACCACGAACGCATCGTCGTCCACGCGGACCCGCAACCCGCCGAGGGTGGTCTCCAGGGTCGCCGCCGTCTCGGTGTTGCCCACCAGTCGGTTGGCGAGGCGGTGCGCTCCCCGGTCGGCCGCGCCCGACATCGGCACCCCGAGATGGGCGTGGCCCGGTCGGCCGAGGTCCTGCACGGTGGTGAGAGGACCGGTCGCCAGTACGTCGAGGCCGGTCATGTCGCGCGGAACCGCACCGTGGCGCCGGGTGCGAGCGTGGCGGGCGGTGTGCGGTCGACGTCCCACAGCGCGATCGCGCTCGTGCCCAACAGGTTCCAGCCGCCGGGGCTCGACCGCGGGTACACCGCGCTGTACCCCGCGGCGACGGCCACCGACCCCGCGGGCACCGACGACCTCGACTCCGCACGCCGTCCCAGCGCGCACAGGGCGTCGAGGACCGGGGTGCGTGTCCCGTCGGGTCCGGTCGTGTCGGGCACGAGGTAGCCGAAACCCGGTGCGAAGCCCATGAACTGCACGCGCCAGACGGTGTCGGTGTGGGCGGCGACGACCTGCCCGGGGTCGACGTCGAGCGTCGCGGCGACGGCGGCGAGGTCCGCGCCGTCGTAGTCGACGTCGATGATGACGGGTGACGCCGCGAAGGTGTCGGTGCGAGAGGTGTCGGTGCCAGTGGTGTCGCCGGCAGGGGTGTCGATGCGAGCGGAGCCCGCGGCGCGCAGCACGCGACGGATCCCGAGCCGGTCGAGGCCGGCCCCCGGGGTCCCCTGCACCAGCACCGTCTCCGCGGTCGGGACGACGTCGAGGACGCCGGTGAGCGCACCGTCGGCGGCGGCCGTGCGCAGGGCGTCGGCGGCGATCAGGGCATCACGCCACGGGGCCTCGGCGTCGGCGAAATCGAGCAGCACGGCGTCGATTCCGGCAGGCAACTCCCGCATCGACCCACCGTACGTCGCAGCTGCCGTGGGCCACCACCGCGACGGCGCCGACCACGACGCCCGAGCCGGGCTGTCGGTGGGTGTCGGTGTGCCAGACTCGATGGCGTGGGCGAATTCAGGATCACGGCGGGCGACTACAGCGCGGACATCGTGGCCCGCGGGGCCGGACTGCGAGCGGTCCGGCACGGCGACCGACTGCTGACCGAGACGTGGGACGCCGCGGAGGTACTGGCCACCGAGGGTGGCAAACCGCCGCTGTCGGCGGGCCTGGTGCTGGCGCCGTGGCCGAACCGCACCGCCGACGGCCGCTACACGTTCAACGGTGTCGACCATAAGCTCGAGATCACCGAGACCGCCCGCAACAACGCCAACCACGGCTTCGTCCGCACCGTCGAGTGGAACCTGCACGAGGTCACCGACCGGTCGGTGACCCTCGGGGTCCCCATCGGTCGCCACCCGGGGTGGCCGTTCGACCTCACCCTCGTCGCCGAGTACGCCCTCGACGCCGAGACCGGTCTCACGGTGACGGTCACCGTCACCAACGTCGGTGACACCACCGCACCGTTCGCGCTGGGCCACCACACCTTCGTCCGGGCCGGCGACGCCGACATCGACGACTGCACGCTGCAGCTCGCCGGAGCCGCCACGCTGCCGCTCGACCCGCAGCGCCAGCTGCCCGCCGGTGACCCGACACCGGTCGCGGGCACCGACCTCGACTTCCGGTCACCCCGGCGCATCGACGGGGTCTGGATGGACACCCCGTTCACCGATCTCGCCGTCGAGCCCGGTCGCACCGGATCGACCACCGGCAGCGAGGGCCGCCACCGCAACCGACTCACCGCGCCCGACGGCGGGAGCACCGAACTGTGGACCGACCTCGGCTTCAGGTGGGCGCAGGTGTTCACCGCCGACCCGGCCCACGACCAGGCGTTCCCCGGCCGCGGGCGCGCGCTGGCGATCGAACCGATGACCGCGCCGCCCAACGCGCTGGCGTCGGGCACCGACCTCATCGTCTGCGCACCCGGTCAGATGTGGTCGGGCAGTTGGGGACTGCTCCACCATGGCAGTGGCGACCAGGCGCGCGGCGACGCCGCCGGGCCCGAGGTGCTCCCGGCGTGAAGGAGATCGTGGTCTGCGGGGAGTCGCTCGTCGACCTCGTCGCGCACACCGGCGGCCTCGCACCCCTGCGCCCGGCGCTGGGCGGCGGCCCGTTCAACGTCGCGGTCGCCCTCGGCAGGCTCGGGTCGGCGGTGTCGTTCTGCTCGCGCGTGTCCACCGACCACTTCGGTGACGAACTCGTGGCGTCGCTGCGGGCGGCCGGGGTGAACCTGTCGCTGCTGCAACGGGATCCGGCCGCGCCCACCTCGTTGGCACTGGCGTCGCTGGGCGACGACGGCGCGGCGAGCTACACGTTCTACGTCGAGGGCACCGCCGATCGTCAGGTCGTCGATCCCGGGCCGCTGCCGGGCACGGTCGGTGCGCTGGCCTTCGGGACGCTGTCGCTGGTGCTCGAGCCCGGCGCCTCGGTCTACGAGCAGATGATGCACACCCATCACGCGCAGGGGCGCCTGATCATGCTCGACCCCAACATCCGGACGCCGGTCATCGCCGACGCCGACGCCTACCGCCGGCGGTTCGTGGGCTGGCTCCCCTCGGTCGACGTGGTGAAGGTGTCCGACGACGACGCCGACTGGCTCGCCGACGGCCCTGCCGGGTCACGACCCGCCGACTGGCTCGAGGCCGGTGTCGGCGCGGTCGTCACCACCCGCGGTGGTGCCGGACTGTCGGTCACCACCGGCGAGTTCACCGTCGAGATCGCCGCCCCGTCGGTGACCACCGCCGACACCATCGGCGCCGGTGACACCGTCGTCGGGGCGCTGCTGCACTGGCTGGACGCGCACGGGTCGCTCGGCGCCGACGCGGTGCGCGACCTCGACCGCGACGCCTGGCAGGCCGCGCTGACCTTCGCCGCCCGCGCCGCGGCGATCACCGTGTCGCGCCCCGGCGCCGACCCTCCGTGGGCGGGGGAGCTCACGAGCGACTAGGTTGACCTCAAGGCGTACGTACACCCTCCGAAGTGGCCCACGAGGCCCTCCAGCCAGTCGAAAAGGGGCCTCCAGTGTCCGCGGAAACAGTCTCGTCGAACGGGGCAGAAGCCCAGACCGCAAAGTTCACCTACCCCGGAGGCGAACTCGACCTCCCCATCGTCGAGGCCACCGAGGGTGCTGCCGGCGTGGGGCTCGGCAAGTTCCTCGCCCAGACCGGCATGACCACCTTCGACGGCGGGTTCGTGAACACCGCGTCGACCAAGTCGGCCATCACCTACATCGACGGCGACGCCGGCATCCTGCGCTACCGCGGCTACCCCATCGACCAGCTCGCCAAGCAGTCGACCTTCATCGAGGTCAGCTACCTGCTGATCTACGGCGAGCTGCCGAGCGCGAGTGAACTCGACGACTTCACCAACCGCATCCAGCGGCACACCCTGCTCCACGAGGACCTCAAGCGGTTCTTCGACGGGTTCCCCCGCAACGCGCACCCGATGCCGGTGCTCTCCAGCGCCGTCAACGCGCTCAGCGCCTACTACCAGGACTCGCTCGATCCGAAGGATCCCGAGCAGGTGGAGCTGTCGACGATCCGTCTGCTCGCGAAGCTGCCCACCATCGCGGCGTACGCGTACAAGAAGTCGGTCGGCCAGCCGTTCCTGTACCCGGACAACTCGCTGAGCCTGGTCGAGAACTTCCTGCGCATGACGTTCGGGTTCCCGGCCGAGCCCTACGAGGTCGACCCCGAGGTCGCCAAGGCCCTCGACATGCTGTTCATCCTCCACGCCGACCACGAGCAGAACTGTTCGACCTCGACGGTCCGTCTCGTCGGGTCGTCGCAGGCCAATCTGTTCACCTCGATCTCCGGCGGCATCAACGCCCTGTGGGGTCCGCTGCACGGCGGCGCCAACCAGGCGGTCCTGGAGATGCTCGACGACATCCGGGCCGGTGGTGGCGACACCAAGGAGTTCATGAACCGGGTGAAGAACAAGGAGGCCGGGGTCAAGCTCATGGGCTTCGGACACCGGGTCTACAAGAACTACGACCCGCGCGCGGCCATCGTGAAGGAGACCGCCGACACGATCCTCAAGACCCTCGGCGTCACCGACGACCTGCTCGACATCGCGAAGGGCCTCGAGGACGTCGCCCTGCACGACGACTACTTCATCGAGCGCAAGCTGTACCCGAACGTCGACTTCTACACCGGCCTGATCTACCGCGCGATGGGCTTCCCGACCCGCATGTTCACCGTGCTGTTCGCCCTGGGACGCCTGCCGGGCTGGATCGCGCACTGGCAGGAGATGAACGCCGACCCGAGCACGAAGATCGGCCGTCCGCGCCAGATCTACACCGGGTACACCGAACGCGACTTCACCGAGATGGGACAGCGCTGATGGCCGACCAGACCAAGCCCGAGGTCGATTTTCCGGAGGGCCCCGCGCCCACCGAACTCGTCACCGAGGACATCGTCGTCGGTGACGGCGACGAGGCCGTGCCGCACGGCATGGTCGACGTGCACTACGTCGGCGTCGAGTACGAGACCGGCGAGGAGTTCGACTCCTCGTGGGACCGTGGGCAATCCGCGAACTTCCCCCTCGACCGGCTCATCCCGGGCTGGCAGCAGGGCATCCCCGGCATGCGTGTCGGTGGGCGCCGCAAGCTGATCGCGCCGCCCGAGCTGGCCTACGGTCCCGCGGGTGCGGGACACCGGTTGTCGGGCAAGACACTCGTCTTCGTCATCGACCTGCTGGGTGTCGGCTGAGGCCGATCAGCTGTCGAACGACCGCGTGTCGTCGGGTTCCTGCGACGGGGTCGACAACAGGCCACCCAGCAGTGGGTCGCCACGGAAGTGGTTCTGCGCCATCACGATCGCGCGGCTGTGCTGTGCCACCGCCACGCGGTGTGCCCGCGCCTGTCGCACGATGACCTGACGGGCCCGGGTCGGGTCGACCTGCATCAGTTCACTGACGATGCCCACGGCCATCGACACCTGTCGACTGTCCTCGAGCAGCCGGCCGATGACGTGGCCGGTGGAGGCACTCCGGTTCCCTGATCGACCCGACGACAGTGCGATCGCAGCGAGATCGGCCAGCATCGCCCCGTGCAGGGCCGGTCGGTGCGCACCCCACGGTTCGGCCGCGTGGACGACGACCGATCCCACCGGTGCGTTCATCACGGTGATCGGGAACGCGCGCATGCTGCGCAGGCCGGCCGCCCGGGCCGAGGCGCGAAAGGTGGGCCACCGATCCTGTTCGTGCTCGTCGTCGAGATCGGCGATCATGGTGATCGCCCCGTCGGCGGCTGCGGTGAGAGCGGGGCCTCGGGCGTAGAGCGCGGTGTCGAGGGCGTCGTCGGGCCGCGTCGACTCGGCCACCGACATCGCCGACAGCTCGATCGACGAACTGTCGAGGAGGATCACCGCTGCCGCACGTGCCCGGTGCCCGCGGCGTGCCGCGTCGGCGACGCGCTCCATCACCGTCCCCGCGTCGAACGACTCGGTGAGGGTGTGGACGATCTCGGCGACGGCGACAGTGGCCGCGTCGGCGCCCCGGGTGTGCTCGCTGGGAGTCATCGTCGGCCCTCGTTCTGCTCGTCGTTCCGGTCCTCGTCGTTCTCGTCGTCGCGGAAGGTGATGGCCCGGGACACGATGTCCTCGGCGACGTCCTTCACCGGGCGGCCCTGTTTGTACGCCAGGGCGCGCAAACGGCCGAGCGCCTCGTCCGGCGAGACCGAGAGCTGGACCGCGACCATCCCCGACGCCAGGTAGACGCGCTCCCGGCTGAACTCCCCGGGCTCGAAGACCGGCGCCGGGGCGCCGTCCCCGTGCTCGGTGTCGGCGGCGTAGACATCCCAGTTCCGTCGGATCGTCACCGCGGCCGCCTCGGCGCACATCGTCGCCGAGGCCAGCTGGGTCTCGGTGAGGCCCCCCGGACGCCGACGATACAACTCCAGGACCCCCAGCGGCGTGCCGGAGTCGCCGACCGGGATCGCGAAGACCGCACGGGCACCGAGGGCGATGGCCTCGGCGGTGAACACGGGCCATCGCTCGCCGTCGCGCCCGGCGTCGATGTCGTCGAAGAGGTGCACCCGCCGCTGGACGAAGCTGTCGATACAGGGACCCTCACCCAGCGTGAACTGCAGATCATCGAGTTGCTGGGAGATGACATCACTCGCGTAGACGAGTTCGCGGACCACACCGCCGGACCCGAAGAAGGCCATCGCCGCACCGTCGACCTCGGTCAGTCGCACCACGATCTCGCACAGCTGTGCGATGCCACCGAACAGGGCGTGACGGACATGGTTGTTCTCCGGCGGGTTGTCGTGGGTGTTGTTCACCGGCATCTCCACGGGGCTGCATCGAGGCGGTCAACCGGCTCTCGGCGGTGCCCCGTCAGGACTTTCGACTGTAGCGGTCGTCGGGATCCGACGACACCGCACCCGCCCGACGGCGCATGTAGAGCGGGGTAGCCAGCCACGCGGTGCCCAGCACGACCGCGAGCACCACGCCGGCCGTCGCCCCCGCGGTGGAGGTGACGACCACGTCGACGATGAGCGTCACCGCACCCACGATGGCGACCCCGAGCAGGAGGAATCCCCCCATCGCGAGACGGTTGCCGGCGCGCACGAGACGGTCGATCGCGTGGCGCCGGAACAGGATTCGATGCATCGCGACCGGCGCCACCAGCAGGACGGTCGCCAGCACCGAGGCGAACAGCGTCACCAGGTAGATGGTGGTGTCGCGGTCGTCGATCGAGGCGAACCGACTCTGGAACGGCAACGTGAGCAGGAAGCCGGTGAGGAACTGCACGCCGGTCTGGATCACCCGCAACTCCTGCAGCAGCGACGACCAGTTGCGGTCGAGGCGTTCGATCGGGGTCTCGCCCCGGACGTTCTCGTTCCATGCGTCGTCGTTCACGCCTCGTCGTCCCTCATGCACCGGCACCGTTCACCTCTCGATCTCAGCACGTCGCGCCCCCGTGACAGACTGCGACGGTGAAACAGCATCGCGGGTCGGGACTGGTTGCAGGCGTCGATGTCGGGGGCACCAACATCGAGGTCGGGTTGGTGAACGCCGATCACGAGGTGGTCGACCGCGCGAAGGCGTCGACACCCACCGACGGCCCCGACGCCGTGCTGTCGACCATCGCCGACCTCATCGGATCGCTGAAGCACCGTCCGGACGCCGTCGGGGTGGGCATCCCGGGTGTCGTGCACGACGGTGAGGTGCTCACCGTCCCCAACCTCGAGAACTGGCACGAGCGCGTCGCGATCGACGACGACCTCGGTGGGCGACTCGATCTGCCTGTCGCACTGGGCAACGACGTCAACGTCGGGTTGCGCGGTGAGTGGCGTGCCGGCGCGGCACGCGGTGTCGACAACGTGCTCGGCGTGTGGCTCGGGACCGGCATCGGCGGCGCCCTCGTCCTCGGTGGGAACTTCTTCGAGGGGTCGCGCGGCGCGGCCGGTGAGATCGGCCATGTGGTGGTGCAGGAACGTGGTGCGCTGTGCGGCTGCGGGCGACGCGGTTGCGTCGAGGCCTACGCGGGTCGGCGATCGATGGAGACGACCGCGCAGGCGATGGTCGACGCGGGCCGACAGACGCGCCTGTTCGAGATCCGAGACGAGGTCGGCAAGACCAAGGTGACCTCGAAGGTGTGGAAGAAGGCACTCGACTCCGGCGACGATCTGGCGACGTCGCTGTTCGACACGGCCGTCGAGACCCTCGGTGTCGCCATCGGTTCCACCCTCAACCTGCTCGATCTCGACCTCGTGGTGATCGGCGGCGGACTTGCCGAGAAACTCGGCGGCGCACTGGCCGACCGGATCGCCGACGCCGCCGCCCCGTGGGTGCTGCAACCGAATCCCGATCGGGAGTTCGTGGTGTCGGCACTGGGCGACGACGCCGGCATCGTGGGTGCGGCCGATCTGGGTCGTGCGCTGCTCGCGCAGCGCTGAACTCTCTCGGCCGACCGGTCAGAACCGGTCGCAGGTGGCGATGACCCTGGCGATGCCGCGGTCGATCTGCGGCCGGTAGCGATCGACCTGGGCGGCGACGTCGGGGTTGCGGTCGAGGTAGCGCTGCACCTCGGCGCGGCGCTGTGGCTCGGGGAGCACGACGATGCGCTCGAACTCGCCGCGGATCTGCGGGTTGCGCAGGTAGCCGCCGAGGGCGGGGGACACCGCGGTGGTGGCCCGCTCGACCTGGCCGACGGTGCAGGACGTGCCGGGGACGCCGCGATCGGCCGGTGCGGCCGACGCGGTGGCCGGCATGAGGGCCATCGCGCCGATGCCTGCGGCCGCGATCGCGAGGCCGGCGGTGCGGGAGATGCGGGTGCGAGAGATGCGCTGTGCCATGGAGTCTCCTCGTGGAGTGTCGCTGTGGAGGCCGCGCAGACACCGGCGGTTCTGCAGCGTCGCGACCTGCCGTCCACCGTAGCGCGACAATTCCGACATGCCCGCCGATCGGTCCCTGACCAGCGTGCGCCCGGGCTGCGGGGTCAGGCGCCGATGGTGATGGTGAGCCGGGTGCCGCCCAGCGGGCTGTCGGTCAGCGCCGCGGTGCCGTGGTGCAGGACGGCCTGCTGGGCGATCAGCGCCAGACCCAGACCCGACCCGGAGTGTTTGCTGGTGCCGCGTTCGAACCGTCCGAAGAGTCGGTCGCGATCGGCGACGGGGATGCCGCGCCCGTTGTCGTCGACCACGACGGCCGCCCCGGCCGGGCCGGGGTGTGCGGCGACGACGACCTCGGTCGCCTCGCCGTGGCGTATCGCGTTGAGGACGGCGTTGTCGACCGCCATCCGCAGTCCCGTCTCGACGACGGGCACGATCACCGACGGTGCGCCTGCGAGGGTGATCCGCACGCCCGGATGCCGCGCACTCGCCTCGGTCACCACACGGTCGAGGAGATCGACGACGTCGACGGCCTCGCGATGTCGGCCGCCGAGTTCGCCCTGCGCGAGGCTCTCCAACGCCGCGAGGGTCTCCTGGATCCGGGCGTGGGCGCGACGCAGGTCGCCGACGATCTCCGCGCGCGCCACGGCGTCGGGGGCGAAGGTGTCGAGCACCTCGAGGTCGGTGCGCATCGCCGTCAGCGGGGTCCGCAGTTCGTGGGCCGACACCGACGCGAAGTCGCGCGCGGTGGCCAGCGCCTCCTGGGTGCGGGTGCGTTCGTCGTCCACCCGGTGCAGCAGCGCGTCCATCGCCTCGGCGAGCTCCTCGGCCTCCCGGGCGCCGCGCACCGACTGCAGCGCAGTGCGTTCGGGTGATTCCGGGCCGGCGTCGACGCCGATCGCCGCGGTCTGTCGGGCGAGGCGACGCAGGGGTCGCACGGCGAGGCCGCCGAGCAGCCACGCCAACACCGCCGCGGCCGCCACCGCACCCAACGCGATGAACAGCAGTGCCCGGCGCTGGTCGTCGATGCGGTTCTCGGTGTCGCGCAACGGGATCGCCACCGACACCGTCGCCAGACCGTTGAGCACCGTCGAATCCAGCACCGACACCGTCTTCACGCGATAGTCGGTGCCCGCGATGGTCTCGTCGCGCACCCCCACCGACTGTGTCGGGACCGGCGGTGTCGTCGAGGCGACCGACAGGGTGCCGAGCCGGATCGTGGCGAGCGCGCCGGCGGCCACACCGGTGGCGACGGTCGTCGCGTTGGGGTTGGAGATGCTGGGTTGCATCGCCGCCGAGAGGGTGTCGACGCGGGCGTCGAGTTCGCGGTAGGCGCTGGTGTGCACCTGGGTCCACGCGACAGCGCCGACGATCGCGACGATGACCACGGTCGCCGCGGTCGCGGCGAGGGTGACGCGGGTGCGCAGCGACGGCGTGCGCCTCACGGCGTGGTCCGGACCACGAACCCGACCCCGCGGACGGTCTGGATGATGCGCGGTTGGCCCTGCGCCTCGAGCTTGCGGCGGATGTAGCCGACGAAGACGTCGACGACGTTGGTGTCGGCGGCGAAGTCGTAGCCCCACACCTGGCTGAGGAGCTGCACACGGCTCAGCACCATCCCGGGGTGCTCCATCAGCACCGCGAGCAGTTCGAACTCCCGGCGCGTCAGGTCGACGAGGTGGCCGTCACTGTGGACGCGGCGCGCACCGACGTCGAGGTCGACGTGGGCGACGCTGCGGACGTCACCCCGCGCCGGGTCGTTCGTCGGTGCCGCGGTGGCCTCGGCGGGGCGACGGCGGAGCAGGGCCTTGATGCGGGCGACCAGTTCGCCGAGGTCGAAGGGTTTGGTGAGGTAGTCGTCGGCGCCCGCCTCGAGGCCGGCGATGCGGTCGTCGACCGAGGTGCGTGCCGACAGCACGCACACCGGGATGTCGTCGCCGATCGCGCGCAGGGCCGTCACCACCCCGACACCATCGAGTCCGGGCATGTTGATGTCGAGCACGAGCAGGGCGGGCCGACGGACCTGCATCGCACGCAACGCCTCGGCACCACCGGTCGCGGTGTCGACGGAGAACCCGGCCAGCCGCAGCCCACGCTGTAGCGAGTTGAGGACGTCGGCGTCGTCGTCGACGACGAGCACACTGACGTCGGTGGCGGTGGTCGACTCGTCGGGCATGGGCTCCATTGTGCCCAGCGCAGCCGGGCGGGCACGTGGTCGGCGCGCACGGTGTCGTGGTTGCCGCTGTGTCGTGGTTGCCGCTGTGTCGTGGTTGCATGGAGGTGATGACCGACACCGCGCTGCTCTGGTTCCGCCGCGACCTCCGTCTCGCCGACCTGCCGTCGTCGTCGGCGGCCGCCGACGCCGCCGACGAGGTGCTGGCGTGTTTCGTGCTCGACCCGACGCTCATCGCGAGCTCGGGGGAGCGACGCCTGAAGTTCCTCTACGACTCACTGCGCGATCTCGACGAGCAACTCGACGGTCGCCTGCTGGTGGTGCGCGGCAAGCCCGAGAACCAGATCCCGCTGATCGCCAAGGCGGTCGGCGCTACGTCGGTGCACATCTCCGAAGACCACACCCCCTACGGCGTGGCCCGCGACGAGCGCGTCGAGTCGGCGCTGTCGAAGGTCGGCGACGGCGTCGAACTCCATGCCACCGGTTCGTCGTTCGCGGTGACGCCCGGTCGTGTCACGAAGTCCGACGGCGAGCCGTACAAGGTGTTCACCCCGTTCTTCCGTGCCTGGCGTGACCACGGTTGGCATTCTCCGGCGAAGACCGGGCCGAAGACGGCGACGTGGGTCGACCCCGCCTCCGTGACGGGCACGAAGTCGTCGGATGTCCACGCCCACGACATCCCCGACCTCGACGTCGAGTTGTCGATCCCCGCCGGCGAACGTGCGGCGCTCAAGCGGTGGAAGCAGTTCCGCGGCGGCACCGGCGACTACGGCGAGCACGCCGTCGGCGACTACGACGACGAGCGCGATCGTCCCGACCACGACGCCACGAGCCGGATGTCGGCGTACCTCAAGTACGGCAACATCCACCCGCGCACCATGCTCGCCGACCTCACCCGCCTCGAGGACGACGGCGACCTGAAAAAAGGTGCCACCTCGTATCTGCGCGAGCTGTGTTTCCGCGACTTCTACGCCTCGGTCCTCAAGCAGTGGCCGCACAGCGCGTGGCACAACTGGAACCGCGACTTCGACGCGATCGAGGTCGACGAGGGCAAGGACGCCGATGCGGCGTTCGAGGCGTGGAAGGCCGGCAAGACCGGTTTCCCGATCGTCGACGCGGGCATGCGCCAGCTGTCCGGGTCGGGGTTCATGCACAACCGGCTGCGCATGATCGTCGCCTCGTTCCTGGTGAAGGATCTCCACGTTCCGTGGCAGTGGGGTGCGCGCTGGTTCCTCGACCAGTTGATCGACGGTGACCTCGCGAGCAATCAGCACGGCTGGCAGTGGACCGCCGGCTGCGGCACCGACGCGTCGCCCTACTTCCGCGTGTTCAACCCGACCACCCAGGGCCTGAAGTTCGACCCGACGGGTGACTACGTCCGTCGCTGGGTGCCCGAACTCGCCGATGTCGAGGGCAAGGCCGTCCACGAGCTCAAAGACGGCCGCCCGTCGGATTATCCCGACCCGATCGTCGACCACAAGGCAGAGCGCGAAGAGGCACTGCGCCGGTATCAGGCCATCTCGAAGAAGTGACACCACTGCCGAGTTAGGGTACCCGAAACTTTTTCTTCGCCCGAGTTGAACTCGGTGTCGCGGTGTGTCAGATTGGTGCGATGGCCGCCACCCCTGTCGACTCGCCGACCTCGGACGCCGAGGCCGACCCGGCGGCGTCCGGCAAGGGTGTCCGGCGCACCCGGCGGTTCGCCGGAGTGGCACTGCTCGGCCCGGCGTTCGTCGCGGCCATCGCCTACGTCGACCCCGGGAACGTCGCGGCCAACGTCACCGCCGGTGCCCGCTACGGCTTCCTGTTGGTCTGGGTCCTCGTCGTGGCGTGCGCGATGGCCGTGATCATCCAGTACCAGTCGGCGAAGCTCGGGATCGTCACCGGCAAGACACTGCCCGCGCTCCTCGGCGAGCGACTCCCACGTCGCCGTCGCCTCGCGTTCTGGGGACAGGCCGAGATCGTCGCCGCGGCCACCGACATCGCCGAGGTCGTCGGTGGTGCCATCGCGTTGCAGCTGCTCTTCGATCTCCCGCTGGTCGTCGGGGGCGCGATCGTCGGTGTGATCTCCATGGCCCTGTTGGGTTTCCAGTCCCGCAACCGCCAGCGCACCTTCGAGTCGATCATCGCCGGTCTGCTGATCGTCATCGTGGTGGGATTCCTCGCCGGCCTCGTCATCAACCCGCCGTCGGCGGGGAATGTGTTCAGCGGACTCGTCCCTCGTCTGCAGGGCACCGACACGGTGCTGCTGGCGACGAGCATGCTGGGCGCCACGGTGATGCCGCACGCCATCTATCTCCACTCGGCGCTGGTCGTCGACCGGCACGGGCCCAGCACGACCGACGCCCGCCGCCGTCGACTCGTGCGGGCCACCCGCTGGGATGTGGTGTGCGCGTTGGTGGTCGCCGGAGCGGTGAACATCTCGCTGCTCCTGCTGGCCGCGCAGAACCTGCAGGGCAAGGAGGGCACCGACACCATCGAGGGCGCCCAGCGCGCCGTCGGTGACGCCATGGGGCCGGTGATGGCCACCGTGTTCGCCGTCGGACTGCTGGCCTCGGGCCTGGCCTCGACCTCGGTCGGCTGCTACGCCGGGGCGTCGATCATGCAGGGACTGCTGAAGATCCGGCTGTCGATGGTGGTGCGGCGGCTGGTGACGCTGGTCCCGGCCCTGGTGGTGCTCGGCAGCGGTGTCGACCCGACGTGGGCCCTGGTGATCAGCCAGGTGGTGCTCAGCTTCGGCATCCCGTTCGCGATCATCCCGCTCGGCCGCCTCACCCGCGACCGTGCCCTGATGGGTGAGTTCGCCGATTCACGCAGCCTCCGCGGCGTCGCCATCGCGATCGCGACGGTGGTCGTCGCCCTCAACGTCGGCCTGATCGTCCTCACGGTCACCGGCACCGGCTGACCCACCGGGGGTCAGGCCTTCCTGAGGTCGGGGTTCTCGGCGTAGACCTCGGCCAGGACCGACATGTCGAAGATGTCGGAGGCCGAGATGGTGTAGCCCGCCTTGGCGAGGGCCTCGATGTTCCTGGCGATGAGGTCGTCGGTCATGGTGAGCAACCCGTTGGCCTTCGTGTCGGCGGAGACGACGAGCTCGTTCTGCGCCTGCGCCTCCTTCACCTGCTCGTCGAGCTTGAGTCCCAACGACTTCCCGTAGACGTTGACGGCGAGTTCGGCGGACTTCTCCGGGTCGGCGACGGCGTCGTTCCAGCCCTGCACCTCGGCCTTGAGGAACTTCTTCAGCGTGTCGCGCTCGTTGTCGATGGTCTCCTGACGGACCACCAGGGTCTCGGCGACCAGGGGCAGGTTGTAGTCGGCGAACAGCAGCGTCTCGGTGGGGAACCCTTTCGCGGCCAGGGTGATTGGCTCGTTGGTGCTGTAGGCGACCCAGCCGTCGACGTCACCGGTGGTCAGCGGGGTCGGGTCGTACTGCACCGTGATCTTCGAGATGTCGCTCTCGCTGAGATTGTTCGCGGTCAGCAATGCCTTGAAGACGTTCTCGTTGGAGGCCTGCACCCCGATCTTCTTGCCCTTCATGTCGGCCGGCGACGAGATGGGCTTCTTCGCCGACGACATGATGCAGAACGGGTTCTTCTGATAGGTCGCGGCAACGGTTTTCAGCTTGGCGCCCTGCAGGATGACCGGCGCGGTGAGCTGCGGTGCGGTCGTCCCGATCCACACCTTGTTCGAGGTGAGACCGGTCTCGACACCTGTTCCCGCACCGCCGCCGGTGATGAGTTCGGGATCGGCGGGCAGACCCGCGGCCGTGTAGTAGCCCTTGTCGAGTGCGTGGTACTCGCCGGCGAACTCGATGTTCTTGATCCACGACAGCTGCATCTTGATCGCGTCGGAACTCGACGACGACGATCCCGAGCTGCACGCGGCGAGCAGACCCGAGCCGCCGACGGCGGTCGCGGCACCACCGGCGATGAGCGAATAGCGCAGGAAGGAACGACGATCGAAGGTGGGACTCATGATTCTCCTCAGGTGGGTTCGGTGCCCATGCGGGCGAGCACGATGTTCTCGATCACGCCGACGACGGCATAGAGCACGATGGAACTGACGGTGATGACGACGACCGACGCCCACAGCTCGTCGTAGGCGGCGGCGGGCAGCGCCTGCTGCAGGCTGGCGCCGAGACCCTTGTTGGTGCCGAGCCATTCGCTGACGGTGGCGCCGATCATGGCGCCCGGCACCGACACCTTCGCCGCGGCGAACAGCGCCGGCACGGCCGAGGGGAGCGACGCCATCCGCATCGTGGTGAACCGGGTGCCGCCGTAGGCGGTGATGACGTCGCTGATCTGTCGCGGCGCGTTGTTCAGCCCGGTCATGATCATCACCAGGGCGGGGAAGAACACGATGATGCCGCCCATCACGGCCACGCACGCCGGTCCGCGACCGACGATCATCGTGATCAGTGGCGTCATCGCGACCAGCGGGACCGAGCGCAGCAGCATCGCCAACGGCATGAACGTCTGCGCCGCAGGCCGGAACATCACGAACACCGCGGCGACCCCGATGGCGGCCACCATGCCGGTGACGAACCCGATGCCCGTGTCGCCGAGCGTGATCCACAGATCGTCGAAGATCGCCGACCGCTGCGACGACGCGTCCGAACCCGAGACGAGGAACTCGAACACGTCGATCGGGGTGCGACCGATGATGGGCCCGATGTCGGGGAACGCGAGCAGGAACAGCGACCAGATCACGACTATCAGCACCAGCGAGCCCACCAGCGCGCCGAGGAACCGGGTGGTCGTCGAGAACACCGAGGTGCGGGTCATCGGCCCGAACCCGATCCCGAACGCACCGATTCGCCGGTCGCCCAACGGTTCACGAACACCGCCACCACCGCGACGATGGCGTACCCGATGCCGGCGACGGCACCGGCGATGAGCGCGATCGCCCACACCTGCGGGATCGCGGCGCTCTGCTGGGCGAGGATCATGGCCGGACCGATGCCCTGTTCGGGCATCGACAGGAACTCACCGAGCACCGCACCCAGTACCGCCGCCGGGGCGGCGATCTTCAATGCGCCGAGGATGTTCGGCAGGGCGGCGACGATGCGGACCCGGATCAGCTGGGCGAACACGCCTCCGCCGTGCACGCGCACCAGGTCGAGTCCCGCCTGCGGTGGCGACCGCAGCCCGGTGAGGGTGCCGATCATGGTCGTGAAGAACACCGAGATCGCGGCGAGGAACACGATCATCGTCTGCACCTCGGTGAACGCGACCTGAATGATCGGTGCCACCGCGATCAGCGGGGTGCAGTAGCTGATGATGGCGAGTTGGGTGGCCAGACCTTCGATCAACGGGATGACGACCACGAGCAGCGCGACCGCGATCGCGAGCAGGTTGCCCCACAGGAACCCGCGCAGCGCCAGTTCGACGGTGGGGGTCACGTTGGTCGAGTAGAACTGGGCGCCCTGGTCGCCGAGGGCGTCGATCACCGCCAGTGGCGTCGGTATCGTGCCGGAGAACCACCGTGCCACACCGGCGATCGTCCACACCGCGATGACGGCGACGAGTCCGGCGACGCCTGCGCCCCAACGGGATCCGGCCGTGCGCAGCCCACCCCATCGCGCACCCGGCACGGGGACGCGCTCGATCCCGGTGCTCATGTCCGCCGTGCTCACGTGGAGGCGGGGGTCGAGGTGCGGCCGAACAGCAGTCCGCTCAGGTGATCGTGCAGGGCGTGGAACTCCGGCGTCCGCATCATCTCGGGCACGCGCGGACGCGGCAGGTCGATCGGCAGCACCTCGATGATCCGTCCGGGTCGTGGGCTCATCACCGCGACCTCGTCGGAGAGGAAGACCGCCTCGGCGATCCCGTGGGTGACCATCAGGGTGGTCGCGGGCTTCTCGGTCCAGATGCGGAGGAGTTCGATGTTGAGGCGTTGGCGGGTCATGTCGTCGAGCGCACCGAACGGCTCGTCGAGCAGCAGTGCGGTCGGCCGGACGACCAGCGCCCGGGCGATCGAGACACGTTGGCGCATACCGCCCGACAGGGTGGCGGGTTTCGCCTTCTCGAAGCCGGTGAGTCCGACCAGCTCGATCAGCTCGGCGATCAGATCGTCGTCGACGGGCATACCCGCGACCTGCAGGGGGAGCTTGATGTTGGCCGC
The DNA here is from genome assembly GCF_051025635.1 of Williamsia sp. MIQD14. Classification (NCBI taxonomy): domain Bacteria; kingdom Bacillati; phylum Actinomycetota; class Actinomycetes; order Mycobacteriales; family Nocardiaceae; genus Williamsia; species Williamsia sp. MIQD14. Next base: position 709,967 of record NZ_JBPFDG010000002.1, on the reverse strand, counting down.
GACACTGCGCCACGGCAGCAGCGCCGAGTCCTGGAAGGCGATCCCCAGCCCGTGGTCGCGCTGCAGGTCGCGGGGGGACTTGCCGTTCATGAGCGCGGTGCCGCCGGTGGCCTGTTCGAGGCCGGCGAGGATGCGCAGGACGGTCGATTTGCCGCACCCCGAGGGGCCGAGCAGCGCGAGGAACGATCCCTCGGGGGTCTGCAGGGTCACTTCGTCGAGGGCGGTCACCGTCGAGGACCGCGACCCGAACACCTTGGTGAGTCCGGAGACGTCGATACCCGTCCCGGGGGGACGGGTACCGACGGACGACTCGGGAGCAACCATGTCGGCGACGCTAGGTGCCGGTGGTTGCTGCGGTGTTAACCCTGTGTAACGCCGACCTTCTCGGGCGCCGGCGCCGAACCCGACGAGCCCTTGAGCGCGTCGGCCCAGCGCACCTTCGACCCGGTCTGGAGGATCGACCGCTGGTAGATCCGCGACGCGGCCCACACCGCGGCGAGGCACGCGACGATCATGATGACCACGGTGCCGATCACCTGGACGGTGTCGGTCTCACCCGCGGCGATCCGCATCGGCATGAGCGACGCCGAGAAGGGCGGGATCCAGCTGAGCACCTTGATGAAGGTGGAGTCGAGCGAGTTCACGCCGAAGATGCCGGCGTAGAGCACGCCCAGCGACAGGATGGTCAACGGCGCCGCCGTGGACCCCAGTTCCTCCTGTCGCGACACCATCGCGCCGGTTGCCGCGTAGAGCGTCGCGAAGAACAGGAAGCCGAGGAGGAACCACACCACGACCGCGGCGAGCATCGACACCGCCGCGCTGGGCACGGTGAGCACGCCGGTCACCGACGCGGTGATCAACCCGGCCCCGCCCAGCACCACCAGCTGACCGAAGGTGATCGCGCCGATGCCGAGGATCTTGCCCCACAGCAGGTGCAGCGGGCGGATGGTGGCGAGCAGCAGTTCCACCACACGCGAGGTCTTCTCCTCCACGACACCGGCCGACACCATGCCGCCACCCTGCATGATCGCGAACAGCAGCAGGATCACGCCCACGTAGGCGATGGCCAGACGTTGGCCCTCATCGGGCTTGGCGGGGTTGATCTCGGTGACGTCGAGACGGTTGCCGGCCTGCTGGTCCCTGGCGAACGCCGCCGGGTCGATGTTGTTGCGCGCCAACGCCTGCTGCTGGGCGAGCTGGGCGATCGCGGTCCGCACGATCGTCTCCGAGGTGCCCGAGAGCCCGTCCTTGGTGACGGCGGTGAACGCGGGTCCGCCGGCCTGCCCGGCGGCGAGGGCCACCGACACGTCGCCGGAGTCGACCTGGGTGCGTGCCTGCGCGACGTCGGCGAGCGGCACGATCTCGATCGTCGTCCCGGTGACCTGCCCGGCGGCGGTGATCGATTGCGACAGTGCGGTGTTGGTGCCGACGACGCCGATCTTCTCGGGCTTGTCGTCACCCCCGGTGAAGATCGACGCGACGATGAGACCGCCGATGATCACCACGAGGAGCAGTGCGTTGGTGACGAGGAACGATCGGGCACGCACGCGGGTGTTGATCTCGCGCCGTGCGATCAGCGAGACCGCGCGCCGCGCGCCGAGCCGGGTGGAACCGGATGTGTTCTGGCCTGTGATTCTCGGGGTGCTCATGCGGATACAACCTCTCGGAACAGATCGGTCAGGTGGGGAAGGCTGGTGGCGAAGCGGTGCACCGGCCCGTGGGACATGGCCGCGGCCAGGATCTTCTGGTCGTCGGCGCTCGAGTCGAGGGTGAGGAAGCTGTCGGCGCCGCGGTAGTCGACGTCGACGACACCGGGCAGGCCGTCGGCCCAGCGGGTGCAGGTGTCGGGACCGGTGACGTGCAGGGTGACGCCATCGCGACCGCGGAGTTCGTCGACGGTCCCCAGCGCCCGCATGCTGCCCTTGGTGATGATGCCGACGCGGTCGCAGAGCCGTTGCACGAGATCGAGCTGGTGGCTCGAGAACACCACGGGGACCCCCTCGGCGGCCTTCTCCTTGAGCACGTCGCTCATGACGTCGACCGCGACCGGGTCGAGACCGGAGAACGGTTCGTCGAGGACCAGCACCGACGGTTCGTGGACGAGTGCCGCGGCCAGCTGCGCGCGTTGCTGGTTGCCGAGGCTGAGGTCGCCGACGTTGTCGTCGATGCGTTCGGCGATGCCGAGCCTCGCGACCCACCGCTCGACGTTGTCGCGGGCGTCGGCGGTCGACAGCCCGTGCAGTTCGGCGAGGAACCGGAGTTGTTCTCCCACCTTCATCTTCGGGTACAGGCCGCGTTCCTCGGGCATGTACCCGATCTGACGGCGCATCTCCAGGTCGATGGGTCGGTCGCCGAGCAGCACGCGGCCGGAGTCGGCGGCGAGCACACCGAGGATGATGCGCATGGTGGTGGACTTGCCGGCGCCGTTGCTGCCGACGAAGCCGAAGATCTCGCCGGGGTGCACGGTGAAGGTCATGTCGGCCAGGGCGACGAGATCGCCGTATCTCTTGGTCAGTCCATCGATGATCAGTGGTTCGTTCACGGTCGCCTTCTCTCGTTGTGGGTGAGTGCGATGACTGCGGAGGGTCGGTGTCGAGGTGGGATGGCGAATGTGGCTGCGGCCGTGGGGATCACCACCGTGCCGGGGCGGGGGGATCCCGATCCGACGCGGGCTCGATCGCCGCGAGGGTGGTGGCGGCGTCGGTCGGGAGCTCGGGGTCGGGCTCGGGCTCGGGCTGCTCGAGGTCGACCGGCTCGGTGTTCTCGGAGGTGAGGTAGTCCTCGGGATCGGGGTCGTCGAGCCACCAGGACGTCAGGATCGTCGGTGTGCAACTGCCGATCAGGGCGATCGTCACGAGCACCACGCCGACGCCGTAGACGTTCTGGCCGGACACCTTCTCGAACGCCGAACCCATCAGGATGAGGAACATGAACGGGATGAACGTCAGCGTGTAGAGCACGATGTAGCCGATGGAACGCGCCGAGTTGCGTTGCGCCAGTTGGATCTCGTCGAGGGCCGAGACGGGGGCGTCGGCGATGGCGCCGGTCACCACCTTGAGGATCGAGAGGGTGGCGAGGATGCCGAACAACGATGCGAGGTAGGGAGCGACGAACCACACCGAGCTGAAGAACGCGATGACCGCAGAGATCGTCAGCACGATCAGGAACACGATCAGCAGTCCCACGAGCCGGCGAAAAGACCGTCGGTTCCGGAGACGGGGGAACTTCGACGCGTTCTTCGCCAGCAGACGTTCGTATCGACCGGCGCGCCAGTTCTCGTACCGACGCCACAGCTGGGGTTGGGCGTACTCGGGGATCGCCGAGTGGGGATCGGTCATCGTCAGGCTCCGTTCCGTTTGGCGTACAGCTCGGCCGACATCGCGCCGAACTCGGTGCGGCTGAAGACGGCCTCGACCGGCAGGCCGAAGACGCCGCAGATGCGGAACGCGAGGTCGAGGCTGGGGTAGTTGTCGCCACGCTCGAGAGCGCCGACGGACTGCACGTTGATGCCCACGAGGTCCGCGAGCTCGGCCCGCGACATCCGACGCTCGGCGCGCAGTACGCCGATGCGGTTGTAGATCGGGAGTTGCACACCCCGCCGGACTGGACTCATGCAACCAAGTATTAGGAAAACACAACACTATGTCAACAGGTGACAACGTATCGACGCGTCGTCACGACGAAGCGCCAGGTCAGGAGGTGACGGCTGCCGTCGTGGCGACCGTGATGGCCGCGGTGATCGCCACCTGTATCTGGCGCGTCGCCGCACGTAATGCCGCGTCGGCCCATGAACCTGTGGTGGCTGTCGCGATCTGGCCGGGATCGGCCGAGGGGAACCGTCGGTGCGCCATCCGCGTGGCATCGAGGACGGCGATCACGGTGGCGACGTGGGGGCGGAGGGTGGCGCCGGGAGTGCTGATCGCCGCCTCGACCTCGCGCGCCACCTCGGCGGCGGCCTGTCCCGGCACCGGGAGCCACTGATGGGTGGTGAACAGGCGCAGTCGCTTTCGGGTGCGGTGTTCGAGAACGCCCGCGGTGACGGCGGCGGCCACCTCGTCAGCGCGAACGCGGCCGGCTGTGGAGGTCAATCGGGTGATCACCTGCGGGGGTGTCGTTGATCCCGCCGCGGCGATCGCGTGCAGCGCGTCGTCGAGGACCGTGGTGCCCACCGGTGACGCATCGGTCACGGTGATCGAACCGTCGACCAGATCGATCCGCTCACGCAGGGCGAGGTCGGCGACCAGGGCGCCGGCCACGGCGACATCGAGCACCCCGTCGGGGGCGAGCGCGACGCCGGTCCTCGGGTCGAAGGAGAGCCAGATCAGATCGGTGACCACCGTTCGCGTACTCATGACCGTCCATTTCGTTGGTGTATCTTGCTAACGATATGGCATCCCGGTAGCCACTCGTCGCCGTTCGTCTGACATCGAGGAGTCAGTACAGTGCCAGGTCAGGGCCTACCGACCTTCCCGGTCGCCTCCGCACCTCGCGTCGCCGACGACGTGGCCCTGACCGCACCCACCGATGATTCCGGGAAGTGGGTGATCTCCGCCGGCGCCACCCACTACTACCGCGCGGGCGCCGACCTGGTCGAGTTGCTCGGTGCGCTCGACGGGCGCCGCGGGGTCGACGACATCGTGGCCGCCCTGGGTGACCGATGGTCGCACGAGCGGGTGCTCGCGGGGCTCGAGGTCGCGCGTCGCATGGAGCTCCTGGACGGGTCGGACGACGATCGGCAGACCCTCGACGGCCGACGTGTGAAGTTCGTACCGCCGCTGACCGTGCAGATCGCGCTGACCCGACGTCTCGACCGCACCTTCGACGCCCTGCTCGCCGCGGCGCGTCCCCTCGCCGCCCTCCCGAGAAGACCCGGTCTCGTCGTTCTCGCGGCCGTGACGGTGGTCGCGATGATCTGCTGGGCCGCGCAGATCGGCGCCACACTCGACGCGCTCGCAGGCACGCTGACGATCGCCGAGATCCTGGTCGTGCTCGCGGTCTCGCTCGTGGGAACCGCCGTGCACGAGTTCGCCCACGGCCTCGCGCTGAAAGCCCAGGGCGGCAGGGTGAACCGCATGGGGATCATGGTCTTCTACCTGATGCCTGCGTTCTTCTGCGACATCTCCGACGCCTGGACCCTGCCACGGCCGGCCCAGCGCGTACGCGTCGCGTTGGCGGGGATCACCGTGCAGTGCAGCGTGTTCGGGATCACCTCGATCGCTGCAGCCGGAGCGTGGGCCGCCGGCGCCGACGGGATACAGCGCGTCCTGCTCCTCATCGCCCTCACCAACATCGCGATGGCGTTGATCAACCTGATCCCGTTCGTCAAGCTCGACGGATACATCGCCCTCATGAGCTGGTGTGACGTGAACCAGCTGCGCGAGAGGTCCATGCGCCTCGTCTCCGACCGCAGCCTCGCGATCCTCTACGGCGCCAGGGTGCCCCCGACGCCGGGCGTCGCGCGATGGCGCTGGTGGTACGGCGCCGGCTGCATGATCTTTCCCGTGGTGGTGATCGTTGCCGCGCTGGGGAACTGGCGCGGAGCGCTGGCGGGACTCGGTGTCATCGGCGCCGTCGTCCTCGCCCTGGTGTCGCTGTATCTGATCCTCGTCGTCGGTACCCTGGTTCTACGGGGGCTGCGGCGTGCACGTGACTTCGGGGCGGCGCTGCCGAGAATGATCGCGGTGACCGGTGCCGTCGTCCTCGCACTCGGCGCCGCCGCGCTCCTCATCCGCACCGACGAGACCGTCGACGGGTCGTTCGTGACCGCCGACGGCACCACCTATCTCGTCTCCACCGACGCCGCTGTGCTCGATGCCCTCCGCGCCGGTCAGTCGGTCGCGTTGCGCGAGAACGGCATCGTCCTGCATCGCGACGTCGCCTCGGGGGAGCTGTCGGGGGACCGCCTCGCGCGTGATGTCCCGCTGACCGCGCTGCTGCCGGTCGGAGGTCTCGATCTCGACGTCCCCGCCACCTGGGTGCGCATCGACGGCGTCGACGCGCCGCGCGTACTCGACGGGCTCGCCGAGGTGACCGTCGGACGGGTGTCGTTGGCGCGCAGTCTCGTCGATCGTTTCGTCTGGCCGACCGCGCTCGGGCGGTGGTGACCGATGCACCGGATGACGTTCTGCCCCGCGGGCTCCCCGTTCTACGACACCGTGCGCACTCCACCGGACGACCCCGGTTACGGCACCGACCTCGACCTGCCCGCCGGCTGGCATCGCCTCCCGGGTGAGGACTGGACCATGATCGTCGACACCGGCGTCACGCTGCCGCTGCAGGGCTGGAAGATCCACGTGTCGGCGACCCACCACAACGCCGCCGAGGTCCTCGCCCGCTGCTGGAGCTACCTCGTCGACGGCGGTCACGCCTTCAAACACCTGCGGTCGCAGGCGGTGCTGCTGCGACGGAACGGCAAATACGGAGATCGCTCGGGCAGTGGGAAGTTCGTGACGATCTATCCCCCGGACCTCGACACCTTCACGACCGTGCTCACCGAGCTCGACCCCGTCCTCGCCGGTCTCGACGGCCCGTACATACTCAGCGATCTGCGGTGGCGGCAAGGCCCCCTCTACGTGCGGTACGGCGGATTCGTCCCCCGCCCGACCCGCACCCGCGGCGGACGCGTCGCGTACTGCATCGAGGACCCGCAGGGCCGTCTGGTCGAGGACTCGCGCCGGCCCGGATTCCATCCCCCGGACTGGGTCACCGTTCCCGCGGTGCTGCAGCCCGCGCTCGAGGCGCGCGCACGGGGCACCCTCGAGGGCTTCCCCTATCGCGTGGACCGGGCACTGCACTTTTCTAACGGTGGTGGCGTCTACGCCGGACGTGCCGACACAGACGACGCACCGGTGCTCATCCGTGAAGCCAGGCCGCACGCCGGGGTTGATCTGCGCGGCGAGGACGCGACCGACCGGCTGATGCGCGAACGCGACGCGATCGATCGTCTCGACGGTCTCGGCATCGTCCCGCGGGTCATCGACCTGCGCCGTGGCCACGAACACGACTACCTCATCCGCGAATTCGTCGACGGGGTCTCCCTGCTCGACGCCGCCGCCCGTCGCCGCGCCGAGTGCCCGGCCGCGGAGTACGTGGCCTGGGCCGGGGAGATGACCGATCGGGTGGACGCCGCCGTGACCGTCGCCGGTGAACGCGGCCTCACCCTCGGTGACGTCCACCTCGGCAACGTCATGGTCGGCGCCGACGACCGCATCAGCCTGATCGACCTCGAGACCGCGTCCACCGAACCCGACGCTCTGCAGGTGCACGCCGCGGCAGGCTTTCAGGCGCCGCCGTCCTACCGCGGACCGCGGATCGACCGGTATTCCCTCGGCTGCCTGCGGCTCGCCGTGTTCAGTGCCGCCCTGACCACGACCCTGCCGTGGAACAGCGACGCCCTCGACCTCGCACTGGACCTGATCGCCGTCCGCTACGACCCGCCGGATACGTTCGCGCGACGTGTGCGAGCCGATCTCGGATCCGCCCGGCCACTCGGATTCTCCGGGACCGAGGCGTGTCGGCCCGCGCCGACGATCAAGGAGGTGACCGACGTGCCCGCGGTGCGGTCGGCGATTCTCGCCTGGGCCACCCCCGAGCGCACCGACCGCCTCTACCCGGGCGACTGCACGTCGTTCTCCGTGCCCGAGGGGGGATTGTCGTTGGGTTACGGTGCGGCCGGGGTGATCTGGGCGCTACAGGTGACCGGCGCGACGATCCCCGACGACCACCGCACCTGGCTCCGCGAACACCCACTGCTGGCCGACCCGCGACCCGCCGACATGGGCTGGGGCCTCTACACCGGACTCACCGGTGTGGTGCACACACTCGCGGTGATCGGCGAGACCGAGATCGCGCTGCGCATCGCGCGGACGGCGTTGCGCGATGCGCTCACCTCCGACGAGACGGCCGATCGCCACGGCGTCGACCTCTTCTCCGGACTCGCCGGGATCGGGCTCACCCTGACCGATCTCGCGGACCGCACCGGTGACGGCGACCTCGTCGATCTCGCCTCGGCGGTTCTCGACCGTGTCGCGACGCGATGGGACGACGATCGCCACCGCGCTGTCGCACCGGGTCTGCTCTCGGGATGGTCGGGCCCCGCCCTGTTCGCCGCACGCCTGCACGACCTCACCGGCGACGATCACGCCGCCGACCTCGCCGTGCGTTTCCTCGCCCACGACGTCGCCGCCTTCGACCATCGCCCGGAACCCGGCGTCCGCACCGCGCTGCCCGGACCACTCGGAACCGCCCTCGTCGCCGCCCAGTTCGCCGCCGACGCCGCCATCCCCGCCCCCTCGGCGGAGAGCTGGGCGGCCCACGCGACCCGTCTTTCTCGTCGCGGCGGGCACAGACACATCGGCGACGGCGCCGGCCTCGCCGCCGGGTGGGCCGGTGGAGCCGTCTGTGCCGCCATCCTCGACCGCCACGGCCTCGTGGACCCCGACGTCCGAGATGCGCTCACCGACCCGACCGAACTGCGGGTGTACTCGAGCCGACTCGGTGACGAGATCGGGTTCCTCGGTCAGGACAACTGGCGACTGTCGATCGACCTGCTCACCGGTTCCGCCGGTGTGCTGCTCGCGGTGCACGCGCTCGACGGCGGACCGGTGACCCTGCCGCTGCTGTCGCGACCGGTCTGACGGTTGTGGCCGCGCCGCGGATCTCGGTGATCTGTCCGACCTTCAACCGCTCGACGGCCATCGTCGACACCGTCGAGTCGGTGCGAGGGCAGCATCACCACGATTGGGAACTCATCGTGGTGTCCGACGCGAGCACCGATGACACCGACTCGGTCGTGGCCGCTCTGGCGGCCGACGACGACCGGATCCGCCTCGTGCGCACCGACCGTCGACACGGACAGCCGGCGACGCCACGCAATGTCGGTCTGGCCCATGTCCGCGGCGACATCGTCGCCTACCTCGACCACGACGACCTCATGGTGCCCGATCACCTCGCGACCGTCGCCGGGATGATCGACGACGGCGCCGAAATCGTGGCCACCGGCGCGACCACGCGCGACCCCACCAGGCGGATGACCACGCGGACCCGGGCCGCGCATCTGTTCTGGCATCCCGAGATCGCGGTGTTGGGGCCGACATTCGAGCCGTCGCGCGTCGCGCATCGCACCGGACTCGTCGAGCGCGTCGGCGGGTGGCGGCCCGGCCCGGGACTCGAGGACTGGGACCTGTGGGTGCGGGTGTCCGACGCCGGCGTCGGCTTCACCACCACCACCGCACCGACGGTGGAACTCCTGGCCGACGCCGCCACGCGTCGCCACCGGATGGCGTGTCGATTCCACGTCGCGGTCGCCACCTTCGACACGGCACGCGATGCGGCCCAGGCGTTGTCGCGGCTACGCGCCGACGACGACGCCGAGCGACACCGCGCCGCGCTCGTGGCCGACATCGTCGACTGGTATCGACCGATGACCCGGTCCGCGGCGTTCGTCACACCGAGCGGATGGTCGGGCGACCCGGTCGACGAGGTCGTCGACTCCCTCGGTACCCCGCGCCCCTGGTCGGATCTCGTCGTGGTGCGCGGTGATCGGGGGTTCGCCGTCGCCCGCCCGGTCGCCTGCCACACCGCGGCCCACGCGTCCCGCATCCAGGCGCTGGCCGACCGCATCCGTCGGCGTCAGACGGCGTTGGCGCGCAGTGTCATCGGCGCAGATCGGCCATGACGCCCTCGATGTCCGAGTGATCGAGCGTCCCCAGTGCGGGCAGTCCGCGCCCCCAGGCATCCAGGCACTGCCGGGCCGCGCGTGACGCGTCGTCGCCGCTGATCGGAGGCATCGTGGTGATCCCCCAGTCGTCGACGAGCGCTCGGAAACCCTGCACCGGATCGGCGTCGACGGCGCGGACCGATCCGATCTCGGCCCACAGCCGCGCCAGCCGCTGCGCCGATCCCCACCGCCGGTCACCGTCGGCGACGCGCCGCCACCACGGCGGGATCACGGCGGCGAACGCCGCGATCTTGCGTGCGGAGAACATCGTCGACAACTCGTTGCTGAGGTACCACCCCTTGTTGGCGAACGGATCCCGCGACGGGCTGGTGAACTCCGCGGACTGGGCCCACGCGCTGAGTTTCGCCGCCTCGAGTCGGTCGTCGGCCGTCATCGCGCCGTCGGCCGCACCCGCACACAACCGATCGCCGACCGCGATGGCCCGGCGGATGACCGTCAGCACCAACTCGTCCTCGATCCTCTGCCCGTCGGGGGACACGTCACCGATGAACGCGCCGCTCTGCCGGACGACGTTCTCCATCACCCCCTCGAGCACGAGGTGTGCGGGCAGGGTGGCCGTGGCGACGGGATCCAGTACGGCGAGATCGGGTTGCAGCGCGGTACCGAACAGCAACCGTTTCCGGCCGCCGAGCACGAGGCAGGCCCGCGGCCCCCGCTCGCTACCGGTACCGATCGTGGTCGGGACGGCGACGTGGCGGATGACCGGTGTGGTGGTGTCGCGCAGGAAGATCACCCCCGACCGCCCTGCCGCGTCGAAGTGGCGTCGTACCCGGGGATCGGCGGACATCGCCACGGCGACCTTCACCACGTCGAGTGTCGCGCCGCCGCCCAGTGACACGACGACATCGCGTCCGGCGAGATGGTCGGCGACGACCTCGACACCGGGCATCGCCGTGTCGGCGGGGGTGGCGACGACGTCGACGGTTGCCCCGGCCCAGGTGATCGCCGCGCGCAGCTCGCGGGCGACGGCGGTGTCGCAGACCGCGGGATCGGCGACGACCACGACCCGGTGCGCGCGGCGATCCTGCAGCCATCGCGACATCCCGCCGACGCCGATCAGCATGGGGCTCGCCGGAGCGAGAAACACCGCTCAGCCCGCTTCGCGCACGGCCGCGGTCACCGCGAACCGCTCGAGTCCGCGGGTGATGCATGCGAACAGGGCGTCGAGGTCGGCGTCGGTGTAGACCAGTGCGGGGACGAGTTGGACACCCGAGATCCCCGGATGCACGATGGCGCCCTCGGCGCGGATGCTCGCGACGACCGCGGCGACGTCGCGTTGATCGAGCGGTTCGCCGCTCCGCGGATCCGACAGGGCCACGGCCCGGAATGCCGCGGGACCCACCGACGCCCGTACCCAGCCGGTATCACGGGACAGGGCATCGATGGCGGCGTCGAGACCTGCGGCGAGGACGGGGACCCGGTCGGCGATCGCCAGGCGCTCGACCTCGTCGATGGTGGCGCAGATCGCCGCGCAGGTGATCGGCGTCCCGGCCTGGGTCTCCCCGTGTGACAGCAGGCCGCCGGGGGAGTCGAACCGCTCGTCGACGTGACCGGCGACGAGCACGGCCGACCCCGCTGACGTCCCGTTGGTGAGGCCCTTCGAGGTCACCAGCAGATCGGGCGGCTCCGGCCAGCGCTGACTCGCGAAATACGTCCCCGTGCGCCAGAACCCGGTCGCCACCTCATCGGCGACGAGGAGGAACCCGTACTGCTCGCGCAGGTCGAGGAGTGTCGCGATGTATTCCTCGGTGAGGGCCACCGCACCGCTTCCGAGCATCGGCTCGACCACCATCGCCGCGATCCGGTCGCCTTGGCGCCGCATCAGCGCCGTCAGCGCCTCGCCGTCGTTGGGCGCGACGTGGCGGATCAGGCGCTGGTCGACGCCGTAGATCTGCTGGCCGAGATCCTCGCCGGTGAGGGCGAACCCGCCGAAGGTGAGACCGTGGAAGCTGCCGTCGAGCGCGGCGATGAGGTTGCGCTGCGGCCTACCGTCGAGCGCGTGGAACTGCCGCGCGAGCTTCATCGACAGGTCGTTGGCGGCTCCGCCCGCGGTCGAGAAGATGACCCGTGAGAACGCAGACGGGCCGGCGACGCGGCGTAGTGCCTCGGCGGCGGCGCGGGCGTAGGTGTTCTCGTAGCGGAAGACCGACAGGTACGACGCGTCGCGAGCGGCTCGTCCGATGGCGTCGGCGATCACCTCGTTGCCGTATCCGAGGTTGACGTTCCACAGTCCACTGCTCCCGTCGAGCAGCTCGACACCTGCGGCGGTCTTCACGCGCACCCCGTGGGCCGAGGCCATGCACAGGTCCTCGTGGCCGTGCAGGTCGTGGGTGATCAACGACGGCCACAGCGCACCCCTGCTCACGGGGTCACCGCCTCGATCACGAGGTAGCGGTGGCGGCCGTCGGGGGTGGTCACGACCCGGGTGCGCCGGATGGTGAACCCGACCTCGGCGAGTTCGGCGGTCACGACGTCGGCCGGCACCACGCCGATGCGCGTCACACACACCTCGACGGTGTCCCCGGGGCCGGTGAGCTGGTCCTCGTCGTACATCACGACGACACGTTCGGTGGCGGCCGCGGGCCACGACTCGATCATGCGGACGTGTCGCCCGCCCGCACCCTCGGCGCGGGTGCGGGCGATGGCGTCGCCACCGGCGTGCTCGGCGTCGAGTTCGACCGTCGAGACCACCAGTACGCCACCGCTGAGGAGTTGGCCGAACAGGTTGCGCCACATACCTCGTCGCGCGTCATCGGTCAGCAGAGAGATCGATGTCGTCGCGATCACCGCGGCCGCCACCGACTTCTCGGGTTCGGCGTGGGTGGCCATGTCGCCCTGCACCAGCCGGGCGGTCCCCCGCAACCGCGGCGCGGCGTCGAGGCGACGGCGCAGCAGGGTCAGCATGGTGTCGGAGAGATCGACCGCGGTGACGTCACGTCCACCGGCGACCATCGGCACCGTGACGCGACCGCTGCCCGCGGCGAGTTCCAGGACGGGGCCGGGGTGGCCCTTGATGGCCGAGAGGATCTCGAAGACCTCACTGGTGTTCGAGAAGCCGATGTCGTCGTAGAGGTCGGCGCCGAAGTCGTCGTGGTAGAGGTCGCGCAGCCGCACCCGTTTGCCGGACCCGGCGAGGTCCGCGCGCGCGAAGTCGGGGATGGCGTCGATGTCGGTGACGGTCATCGCCTCACGCCCCGACCGTCTGAGATGCCTCGGCGCGCGTCGGTGTGCCGAACCCGATCCCGACGGCGGTCATCGCGGCCAGCAGCCGTCCCGTCGCGCCGTCGGCGTCGGGGGTGACGGGTTCGGTTGAGGTGAGCACGTTCTCGAGCAGGACGCCCGCGTCTCGCGACACCCTGCGCAGTCGACCCTCCTGCCACACGAACGCGTGATCGGAGGTGAAGGCGAGAACGGGCAGATCGCCGCGGGCGCGGTCGGCGTCGGAGGCGACCCCGGAGTCGAGTCGCGCGCCGAAGCCCGAGACGCGGACGTCGTCGTGTCCGTGGGACCGGATCGCGCGGATCGCCTCGACCGCGCACAGGTATCGGCCGAGCCAGGGGCGGTCGGCGACGGACCGCGCCCGCAGGTCGGGGTCGACGACGTGCGCGAGGGGTATGGCCGCACCGACGAGACCATCGGGCCCGCCTTCGGCCCAGGCGGTGTCGAGGCCGGCGACGGTGAAGTCGGAGACGGTGCCCAGCGGGGTCGTGAAGGGGGAGACCGCGATGTCACCCTCAGGAGACACCGACAGCCGCACCCGCGGGCCGTCGACCGCCGGTCCGGTGGGGAATCCGAGTGCGGTCAGATCGGCCAGCGCGACCGCGGGGCTGGTGAGGAACTCTGCGAAGGTGCCCGATTCCGCGGCGGAGTCGGCATCGTCGAGATACTCCGCGAACTCGGAGTCGGAGGTGACGCGCACGACCGTGCTGCCCAGGATCGAGACGTAGGGACTCGAGGAATAGTCCTGTACCCGGACCGAGACCGGACCGTCGGGGTGATCGGAACACAGATACACCTCGTCCATCTCGCCCAGGTCCCCGTCCACGTCGACGACCACCGTGGGGGAGTCGGCGAGATCGCAGGCGACGTCTCGCGGGGCGAACACGGTCACGGCGCGACCGAGGACGTCGGTCAGGTCGGACACGTGCGCGGTCCGCGACACCGCGATCTCGGGTGGTGCGCCCGCCGGGCGGGGCGAACCGTAGTCGATGCCGGTGATCAACGTGCGCAACCGCGGGGTCATCCGGGTGAGGTCGCCGGTGAAGTACATCGTGTTCTCCTCGCTGTCGTCGGGCTGTGATGAGGGTCGGGATGAGAGGTCAGACGGTGGCGGTCACGGGCGTGCGGATCGCCGAGAGGATCTCCCGGAGATCCGACATCGCCGCCTCGCGACCGTGGACCGAGCACACCCCGGTGGTGTTGAGGACCACCTCGTCGACACCGGCCCGGTGGTACTCGGCCAGTCCGTCGATGATGTCGGAGACCGATCCGTGGAGAAAGGCACGTCCCTCGATGAGATTGTGCGCGGATTGTTCGAGATCGTCGGTGATGGCTATTCCCGCGGTACTGAGCATGGCTCGATAATGTGGAGCGGAAATGTGCATCCGGTTGCTTGCGAGAACGATGTCGATCGCATTCCGGGAATCATTGTCCAGTGCCACCGGGACCATTGCGACAATGCGTGGACGTCGCGGTCGTCCTGCATCCCGTGCCCCGTCGGCGAGGGCGGGCGCGAGGCGTGCGGCGACATGATCAGGGGGCGTCAGCCATGTGATGGCCTCGTCGGCGAGTTCACCGGCGAGGTGTGCCATCCGCTCACGAAGCACCCCGAATCCCAGGCGCACCGGCGGTGCCGCGACCGCGGCCATCGGGCTGTGACAGTGGAAGTACTCACCGTCGAACCGGGCCTCCCGGTGGTCGATCAGATCTCGCAGGATGGTGGCGTACTCGCGCACCGCGGCCAGTTGCCGGGCGTACGGCGCGCCCAGCGTCATCGCCTGAAAATGCTTGTCACCAGGTCCGATGCCGAGACTGAACGATTCTCCGGTCGCGATCGCCGCGGTCGTGGCCTGATGTATCGCATCGAGTGGGTGACGAAGGGGCATCAGGGCCACGCCCACGCCGGAGGGGACGCGGAACCCTGCCGCCGCAGCCGCGGTGAAGCCGCCGAAGGTGTCGAGAACCATCGACTGTCCCTGCCACAGACGCACGGCATCGGTCCACTGGACGAGTGCGGCGAACGGCAGGATCTGCTCGACCCGGCGCGGGATGAACGGGAGCAGCACCGAGACCGCGGGTGTCGTCGACGGGTGTGTTTCGTGTGCGGGGTTCATCGTTGTCTCGAATGGTTCCCGTGCAGGCAGGCGTAATCATTTCTCTTGCGAACAATATCGCCTCGACCTACACTGATGACCGTTCTACGCAGCCTCTCTCATTCGATGAAAAGGATTGACATGACCAACGACAAGTCGGTGGAACTCGCCCTTCAGGAATTCGATGTCGAGCAGATGGAGGACCTCGACGCGATGGACTGGGGTTCGAGCTTCGCGACCAGTTTCGCCGCGTCCATCGGTGCGAGCGTCGCCCTCTCCATCGCTACCTAGACCGCACTCGGCGGGTCTACGCAGAAATCAGGCGGGGTGTTCGCACCCCGCCTGATTTCGTGGTCACCGCAACCGTCCGGCGCCGGCGCGCCGGCGCGCCGGCCCCGGGGGTCGACGCGCCGAGCGCGGCTACTCGTTCGCGATGTGCTTGCGTGCGACGAACAGCAGAACCACCGATGCCACGACGACGATCACCGCCCACGCGCCCACCGCCACCGTCTGCCAGCTCTCGCCACGGCTGACCGCGAAGAGAATGGCGGTGATCGCACCGACGGCCAGCACGTAGAACGCGGCAAGCGTGCCGATGCCGAACCCGCCGGAGGGTTCGGGCGCGCTCACGTGAGGATCGAGATCGCGGCCGAGTAGCTCACGGCGCCGCCGACGCTGGCGCCGCTGATGGCACTGAGGACGTCACTGAAGCCCGGTGCGTCCATGTCCTCGAGTCGTTCCACGTCGAACTCCTGCAGTGCGAGTTCGATCGACCGGTCGTTGTTGATCGCCACGATACGTCCTTTCCTGAGGGTGAGTAATGATCGAAGCGTACGGAGTGCTCAGGAAGTTCGCAATGCTTTGGATCATGACGGTCAGATGAACGACGGAGGACTGCTGTGTGCAGGTCAGACCGTGTCGGCGACGACGCGCGCGGCCTCACGACCCGCGCGGTTGGCGCCGATGGTCGACGCCGACGGGCCGTATCCGAGCAGTTGCACCCTCGGTTGCGCGGCGACGACCGTCGCGAGTCGACCGGTCATGGTGATACCGCCACCCGCACTGCGCAACCGCAGCGGCGCGAGATGGTCCAGCGCGCTGCGGAATCCGGTGTTGTAGAAGATGACGTCGACGTCGAGGTGCGTCCCGTCGGGAAATGCGACTCCGGTGTCGGTGATGCGCGTGAACATGGGTCGCCACGCCAGGATCCCGTCGGCCTGCGCCGTGGCGATCGCCGGTGTGCGCCGCAGGCCCGTCACCGACACCACCGATGTCGGTGGCAACCCCGCGCGGACCCGCCGTTCGACGCGGGCGACGGCTTCGCGACCCTGCTCGGGGGTGAAGGGTCCGTCGGTGAACACCGGCTCGGTGCGCGAGCACCAGAAGGTCTCCACATCGGTTGCCGTACGGGCGATCTCGATGAGCAACTGGACGGCGGAGATCCCCGCGCCGACCACGAGGACGCGCTCGCCGTCGAACTCGTGGGGGCCGGTGTAGTCGTGGGTGTGCAGGGTGCGGCCGGTGAACCGCTCGGCGCCGGGGATGTGCGGAACGAAGGGGCGATCCCAGGTACCGGTCGCGTTGATCACGGTGGCCGCCTCGAGTGTGGTCGTCGGCGTCCCGGGACCGCTGCTGCCGGTCACCGCGAACCGGGGGTCGTCGGGGTCGCGCCCGGGTACGAGGTGCACCGCGCTCACATGCACCGGTCGGCGGACGGGCAGATCGAAACGTCGTTCGTAGCGCCCGAAGTAGTCGGCGACCGCGGTCGAGGCCGGCCACTCGTCGCATTCGACGCCCAGAGCCTCGGTGAGGCCGTACCCGGGGAGGTCGTGGACGTGGTTCGCGCCCGCGAGGGTGAGTGTCGGCCACCGGAACTGCCACGCCCCGCCCGACGACGGTGCGTGGTCGAGGATCGCGAATCGACCGTCGAGGCCCCGCCGCTGGAGGAAGTATCCCGCCGACAGTCCGGCCTGACCGCCACCGATCACCACGCAGTCGAGCTGCTCGTCGGTGGGCACGACGAGAACTCTACTCAGTGAGCACGGCCTGACGGTGGGCACGCGGGAGCCTGATGCTCTCGGCGACGAGGAACTGCAGTCGTCGTTGAACCATCACCGAAACGGGTTCAGGTGGCGCATGGTCGGCCACGATCTGCGCGGGCCGGTGCAGGTGATTCGCGCGTGGTGGGCCGGTGCTGCCGTTGGGTGTCCAGCCGTAGCGTCCGCGGTCGGGCCCGGAGTCGATCTTCACGGTCCGGAATCGGCCCGGGCCGTCGCCGACGACGCGGTTGTGGGGACCGCAGGCGGGGGCCAGCTCGGTGACGTCGGTGGCACCGCCGTCGGCCCAGTCGGTGTCGGCGTGATGAATCTCGACATGTGCGAAGGGTGCGGGGCATCCGGCCTTGCCGCAGCCGCCGTACTGGGAGAACAGCACGAATCGTTGGGCCTGCGTCGCCAGTCGCTTGCCGCGACCGTAGAACAGCGGTTCGCCGGTGATGTCGTCGAACACCGACAGATGCATCTGTGCCGTCGCTGCCAGCGCGATGACGTCGGTCATCGGGAGGTCCGCGCCGGTGGCGGTGTGGGCGATCCCGGCTCGCTCTCGTAGCTGCGTGTCGGTGATGGACACGATGATGTGGGGCGGCAGACCCCGGTGGGAGCCGCCGAGCAGCCCTCCGTCGACAGCCGCCTGCAGCAGCGCCTTCAGGGCGTCGTGATTGCGCTGGGACTGCGAGCGGTGGTCGCGATCGGCGGCCTCTCGCACGCGAGCGGGGTCGACACCGTCGTTGCCGCCGTGCGGTGAGTGATCGTCATCGGGGTTGTTCATGCCCGGCGCGGCCCAGGCCGCGAGGACGACGTCGAACAGCGCTCGTGTCATCGGGTCGAGATGGCCGGTGAGCTTCGACATCAGCAAGGAGTCCTGGGTGCCGATGCCCACGCCGCGGTTGCGGGCGCGATCGCGGTCCGACGGCAGGTCGCCGTCGGGGTCGAGATGCGCCAGGATGCGTGCGCCCGCGCGGGCGATCTCGCGCGGGCCGAAGTCACGCGCGATGTCGGCGAGTTGCGCCTCGGCGCGGTCGCGCGCACCCGAAGGTGTTGCGGCGGGCACTTTGTCGAGGACGTCGAGCACGGCGATGACGTGCTCGTGGGACAGCGCACCGTCGGCCATGGCGGCTGCGGTCTCCGGGCAGCGCGGGGGCAACGGTTCGCCGGTCATCGACAGCATCGACGACAGTTCGGCGACCTCGCGGAGCCGTTTCTTGGGCGCCGCGACCCGGAGCTGTTCGCCGACGAACTCGATCAGGTTGCGGCACTGCACCGTTCGGTACGCCTCGCGATCGGATACGTCCGCGATTCGCCGAAGTCCGGTGGATCCCATGGTGCGCGTGAGTCGTTCGTGGGTGATCGCGAGTTCTGCGACCTCCGACTCCGTCAAGGCGTCGGTGGATTCGTCGGCGATCTCGGTCAGGAGTGATTCCACCGCAGCGTATTTGGCGATTAGAGTGTTCCCCACAGCGCAGCCTCCCCCCGGATGCATCGACTGCCACAAGTCTAGTTCACATGTGCGACAATCGCAAGTGTGTTCGATTACAAGTTCCTCGTCGCTGCCCGGGTTGTGGTCGCGGCCGTCCGGTGTGTGTCGCGCGATACGCTGACCGCCATGATCGGGAGCACGTCGAACGGGTCCGTCACGACCATCGAGCTGCAGCGTTCGGACAAGCGCAACGCGCTGGACCACGCCATGGTGGACGGTCTCGTGGCCGCGGTCGACGACGCCGTCGCCGCCGGTGCGCGTGCCATCGTCCTGACCGGTGAGGGCCGGGTGTTCTGCGCGGGGGCCGACCTGTCGGGCCCGGTCTACGACCCGGACTTCCTCGCGAAGCTGGTGTCGGCGCTGCAGCGCATCGAGTCGGTGCCGGTACCGGTGATCGCGGCCGTCAACGGCAGTGCGCTGGGTGCCGGTCTGCAGCTGGCCATGGTCGCCGACCTGCGGGTGATGGCGCCCGACGCGCTCTGCGGGATACCGGCGGCCAAGATCGGAGTCGCGGTCGACGAATGGACGATCCGACGACTCATCTCGCTGGTCGGATCGGGTACGGCGCGCGGGATGCTCATCGGGTGCGATCCGCTCACCGCCGAGCACGCGCTGTCGGTGGGTTTCGCCAACCGCATCGGCGACCTCGCGATGGCGCAGGAGTGGGCGGCGAGCATCGCCGAACTCGCACCGCTCACCCTGGCCCACTACAAGCTGGTGTTCGCCGGCGACGGTGCCCGCGACGAGGTGCCCGCCGTGCGCGCCGAGGCGATGATGCGTGCCTGGGAGAGTGTGGATCTCGCCGAGGGTCGCGCCGCGCGGACCGAGAAGCGCAGCCCGCGGTTCACCGGACGGTGAGCGTCACCGCACTCGCTTGACCGACGAGCCCGGACGGTAGACGAGCCGCTTCACCGCGGCCGGCGGCGGCGCGATCCCGGGACCGCCCGCGCGCATCCACTCACCGACCTCGGCCATCGCCGAGGCGGTCAGCACCTTCTGCAGCCAGACCGGCCGACCACCGTTGGCCCGACCCGCCCGCGACGGCGACACCACGATCACGTTCGACCGCGCGCAGTCGTCGAGGCAGTCGCTGGTCCGAACCCGTGCGGCGTCGCTCGCCGAGGCACGCAGCGCGTCGAGGTGCTCGTCGTGGTCGATGTCGGGATGTTTCCGTGAGGTGCCGCAGCAACAGCCGCGACACACGGTCGCCGTCGGCAGGGTGGTGGCGGACTTCGTGCCGGACAGGGTGAGCTCCGATGGTCGGGTGGGGACCGGCGTGGCCCGGTGACCCTGACGAGCCTAGGTCACGTGCCGATGACCTCAGTACGCCACCCGCCTTTCGTGCGCAAGGCTAAAGGGTGTGAGTTTTCGTGCCCGAAACATGCTCGAACTGCACGGGATACACGTCGCCTCTAGCGTCGCGATATTGCCCGCCGGTCGGCGGACACACATCCGCGAATGCCGACGACAGAGGAGAACGCATGACCCAGGAAGTCGTGGAGCCGAATCCGGCTCTCACCGGACCGCAGGCCGCGGCGACACGAGAGACGCTGGAGGACTACACCCTTCGTTTCGCGCCCCGCAGCTATCGCAAGTGGGGGCCGGGCGTCGTGTCGATCTCCGCACTCGGCGGCATCGCCTACCTCGCCGACTTCGCGATCGGCGCGAACATCGGTATCGCCAACGGCACCGGCAATGCGTTGTGGGGCATCCTCTTCTTCGCCGTGGTCGTCGTGTTGACGGGCTATCCGCTCGCCTATTATGCGGCGCGCTACAACATCGACCTCGACCTCATCACGCGCGGTAGCGGTTTCGGCTACTACGGCTCGGTGCTGACCAACGTCATCTTCGCGTCGTTCACGTTCATCTTCTTCGCCCTCGAGGGCTCGATCATGGCCCAGGGCCTCAAGCTCGGACTCGGGATCCCGCTGTGGCTCGGCTATCTCGTGTCGTCGGTGCTGGTGATCCCGCTGGTCATCTACGGCATGAACACCCTGGCCAAGCTGCAGGTGTGGACCACCCCTCTGTGGCTGGTCATGATGGTGCTGCCCTTCCTGTACCTGCTCATCACCCATCCCGACGCGGTGGGTGACTTCCTCTCCTACAGTGGCGGACTCGACGGCAAGGGAGGCCAGGGCGTGTCGTTCGCCGGCACCATGCTCGCCGCCGGTGTCTGCCTGTCGTTGATCGCCCAGATCGCCGAGCAGATCGACTACCTGCGCTTCATGCCGCCGAAGACCGCCGAGAACAGCCGCCGCTGGTGGACCGCGGTGATCACGGCCGGCCCGGGCTGGGTGTTCTTCGGTGCCATCAAGCAGGTCGTGGGTCTGTTCCTCGCCGTCTACCTGATCCTCAACTTCGCCGACCAGGCCGGCGTCGCCAACCAGCCCGTCGAGCAGTTCCTCGCCATCTACGAGGACTTCATGCCGCACTGGCTGGCCCTGACCCTCGCGGTCATCCTCGTGGTCATCAGCCAGATCAAGATCAACGTCACCAACGCCTACTCCGGCTCGCTCGCGTGGACGAACAGCTTCACCCGCGTCACCAAGACCTACCCGGGTCGCCTGGTGTTCCTGGTGTTCAACGTGGCCATCGCCATCGTGCTGATGGAGGCCGACATGTTCAGCTTCCTCAACAATCTGTTGAACTTCTACGCCAACTGCGGCATCGCGTGGATCGCCACCGTCGCCTCCGACATCGCGATCAACAAGTTCCTGCTGAAGCTCTCGCCCAAGCAGCCCGAGTTCCGGCGCGGGATGCTCTACAGCGTGAACCCGGTCGGGTTCGGCAGCGTCGTCATCGCCGGCGGGTTGTCGATCATGACCTACTTCCACGTGTTCGGTGACGCCATCCAGCCGTACTCGCCGATCGTCGCCCTGGTCCTCGCGGTGGTGCTGCCGCCGATCTTCGCCATCGCGACGAAGGGGAAGTACTACCTGCGTCGCACCGACGACGGGATCGACCTGCCGATGCTCGATGCCGACGGCAACCCCTCGGATGCCAAGCTGATGTGCTGCGTCACCGGCATCGAGTTCGAGCGGCCCGACATGATCGCCTCGGCCAAGCCCGGCCCGAACGGGGAGAAGCAGTACATCTCGTCGTTGGCCCTGTCGTGTGACAAGACCGGCGAACACGTTCTGCCCGAACAGAAGTAGCACCACCACGGGTGATCGGCCCGGCACTGCGGGGAGCATTTGACATGATCGGTCGATGACTCCCCGCAGTGCTGCGCAGGTCCTCGACCTCGTCCTCGACGAGAACACGTGGGTGTCGTGGGATGCTCCGGCGATCACCGCCACCGACGATCCGCGCTACGCGGCCGATCTCGCCAAGGCCCGCGAGAAAAGCGGGGTCGACGAATCACTGCTGACCGGTGCGGGACTCGTGCACGGTCACCGCGTCGCCGTCGTCGTCAGCGAGTTCGGTTTCCTCGCCGGATCGATCGGCCGCGCCGCCGGGCGCCGGATGGTCGCCGCCGTCCGACGCGCCACCGCGCAGGGGCTGCCGCTGCTGGCGTTGCCCGCCTCGGGCGGCACCCGGATGCAGGAGGGGACCCCTGCGTTCCTGCAGATGGTCGCGATCGCCGCGGCCGTGGTCGACCACAAGGCGGCTCGACTGCCCTACATCGTCCATCTGCGACATCCGACCACCGGCGGCGTCTTCGCCTCCTGGGGATCGCTCGGTCACGTCACCCTCGCCGAACCCGACGCACTCATCGGCTTTCTCGGGCCGCGCGTGTACGAGGGGCTGTACGGCGAGCCGTTCCCCGAGGGCGTGCAACGCTCCGAGAACCTCCGCGCCCACGGTCTCGTCGACATCGTGACCCCGGTCGCCGACCTCGCGCGTCACGTCGACGCCGTCCTGAGCATCCACGGCTCCCGGTCGGCCGCGGCTCCGACGGCCGGCCCCGACCTCGCAGGGCCCGCCGCGGTCGGCGACGCGTGGGACGCGGTCCTCGCCTCACGACGCGAGAACCGCCCGGGTGTGCGAGACCTGGTGCGTCACATAGGCACCGAGGTGGTCGCCCTGAGCGGCACAGGCGAGGGGGAGAGCGACCGCGGGCTGCTGCTGGCGATGGCGCGCATCGGTGGTCGGGGAGTGGTGGTCATCGGCCAGGACCGGCGCCTGCAGCGGCCCAAGTCACTGTTGGGCCCGGCCGCTCTGCGGGTGGCGCGACGCGGCATGGCGCTGGCCGCCGAACTCGATCTGCCGCTGGTCACCGTCGTCGACACCCCGGGTGCGGATCTGTCCAAAGACTCCGAGGAGGGCGGGCTGGCCGGTGAGATCGCGCGCTGCCTGGCCGATCTCATCGCGCTGCCGGTGCCGACGGTGTCGGTGCTGCTCGGTCAGGGCGCCGGTGGCGCCGCGTTGGCGCTCTATCCCGCCGACCGGGTGATCGCGGCCGCCGGCGGTTGGCTCTCGCCGCTGCCGCCCGAGGGGGCCAGCGTCATCGTCCACCGCGACACCGACCACGCCGCCGAACTGGCCCGCGCGCAGTCGATCTCGTCGACGGATCTCCTGGCCGCGGGTTTCGTCGACGTCATCGTGCCGGAGGCCACCGAACCCGCCGACGACCCGATCGCGTTCTGTCGCGACGTCGGCCAGGCCGTCACCGCGGTGCTGACCGAGCTCGACGGGACCGATCGACAGCAGCGAACCGACGCAAGGATGCGCCGGTTCGACTGAGCCCCACTCGATCTCACGTGTCGAGGATCAGGGGAAGAAGAGCGTCCCGCCGTTGAAGTCCTGCGCCCAGCCGCGGCCGTTGCGGTACTCGTCGCTCACCGGGAACCCGAAGAACCCGGTCGATCCGCCCTTCGCGGTCCACCGGGCGAGGATGCCACCCCACACCGTGCGGGTGCCGCCGGCCGAGGAGTAGTAGACGTTGCCGCCCTGGAAGTTCTGTCGCTTGCCACGCCCGGGGACGTCGATCTCGTTCGTCAGGGGCCAGCCGAGCACCCCGCGCTCGTACCGCAGCGACGCCCACTTGCCGCGGATGGCGCCGCCCACGTAGTGCGCGGTGCCGCCGGCGACATTCGCCTTCCAGTAGAACGAGACGTTCTTCTCGAACCTCTGGAATCGCCCGCCCTGGTAGGCAGGGGACTCCGGGATCAGCGGGTTGCCCCAGGTGTCGGGTCCGCCGGTGGCCGTGTAGGCCTCCTCGATCCGCCCGCCCACGGTGAACTCGCCGTAGGTGTCGTCGGCGCTCGCCACCCCGGCGAGCTGCGTCGACGCGAGCGTCAACACGGTCACGGCCGCGACGGTCAGTGCCGTCACTCGTTCTCTGATGCGCATGGGTGTCACTTTCTGCTTCATGAGGTCACCGACCCGGGTCGATTGTTCCCCCACGGCGACGGTTCGCACCAACCGTCGACCACCGAGGGTGACGGGACGCGGTCCCGCCGCAGTCTCCGATATGGTTGATGAGTACACGTAATTAGGGAGGCTAGATGTCTGACGTGATCCCGGACTACCCGATGACCCGGACCTGTCCGTTCGACCCACCCGCCGAACAGACCGAGAACGGCCCGGTGTCGAAGGTACGGATCGAGACGGGCGCGACCGCGTGGCTGGTCACCGGCTACGACGAACAGCGCGAGGCTCTCGTCGACCCGCGTCTGAGCTCCGACTTCCGTCGCCCCGGCTACCCCGCGCGGGTGCTGGCGCGGCGGACGCGGTCGTTCATCTCGATGGACAACCCCGAGCACCAGCAGCAGCGTCGGATGCTCATCAAGCACTTCACCGTCAAGCGGATCGCGTCGATGCGGCCGGCCATCGAGGGGTTGGTCGACACATTGCTCGCGCAGATGCTCGCCGGTGACGGCCACGCCGATCTCGTCGCCGACTTCGCGTTGCCACTGCCGTCGCTGGTCATCTGCGACCTGCTCGGCGTCCCGTACGCCGACCACGACTTCTTCCAGCGGTGCAGCAGTGTGCAGCTGACCGTCACCGCGCCGATCGCCGAGCGCGAGGCGGCGCGCGACGAGCTCGCCGACTATCTGCGCGACCTCGTCGAGAAGTCGGTCGAGAACCCCGGCGACGACCTCATCGGCGACCTCGTGGTCAACCAGGTGCGGCCCGGTCACCTCACGACCGCCGAGGTCGCCGACATGTGCAGCCTGCTGCTCATCGCCGGACACGAGACGACCGCGAACATGATCGCGCTGGGGACCCTCGCGCTGCTGCGCCATCCCGACCAGCTCGCCGAACTCCGCGCGAGCGACGATCCCGCGCTGATGACCTCGGCCGTCGAGGAGCTGTTGCGCTACCTGACGATCGTGCACCAGGGACTGCGACGCGTGGCCACCGACGACATCGAGATCGCCGGCACCACCATCGCGGCGGGGGAGGGCGTCATCATCTCCGCCGACGCGGGCAATCGCGCCGACGACGCCTTCGACGGCGACCCGAACACCCTCGACATCCACCGCGCCGCACGACACCATGTCGCGTTCGGCTTCGGGGTGCACCAGTGTCTCGGGCAGGCGCTCGCCCGTCTCGAACTGGAGATCGCCTACCGCGCGCTCGTCACCCGTGTCCCCGGTCTGGCCGTGACCGCCGATCTCGACGACATCGACTTCAAGGACGACATGTTCGTCTACGGCGTCCGGTCGCTGCCCATCACGTTCGACACCACCGCGGCGGCGGACGCATGAGCATCGACATCGATCGCGACGCGTGTGTGGGCGCAGGCCAGTGTGTTCTCGCGGCACCGGATGTGTTCGACCAGACCGAGGACGAGGGCGTCTCCTACGTCCTTCCCGACGCACCCGTCACGAAGCGGACATCGGAGATCGCCGACGCCGTCGACCGCTGTCCCGCGAGGGCCATCACGACCACCGTGTGACGCACTTTCGGCTGACGCGCTCGTGGTCGGTCGTTGATAGCCTCAGCCGGGTGAACGGTCCTTGCGCTCCGACCTCGGTGATCGTCGGCCGATGCTGATCCGGCTGCTGCGTACGTATCTCGCGACCTATCGTCGTGAGCTGCTCGCCGTGGTGGTGCTCCAGCTCGTCGCCACCATCGCGATGCTCTACCTGCCCACGCTCAACGCCGACATCATCGACTCCGGTGTCGCGCGCGGCGACACCGACTACATCGTCGACATCGGCATGTGGATGCTCGGCATCTCCCTGGTGCAGGTGCTGTGCAGCATCGCCTCGAGCTACTTCGGTGCACGGGCGTCGCTCGGCGCCGGCCGCGACATCCGCCGCGACCTCATGCGCCGTGTCAGCACGTTCTCCGCGCGCGAGGTCGGCCAGTTCGGTGCGCCGTCGCTGATCACCCGCACCACCAACGACGTGCAGCAGGTGCAGATGCTCGCGGTGATGGCGTGCACGATCCTCGTGACCGCACCCATCATGTGCATCGGCGGCATCGTCCTCGGCCTGCACGTCGGCAGCTCGCTGGCGTGGGTGCTCGTGGTCGCCGTGCCCGTGCTCGGCGGCAGCATGGCGGTCATCATCGCCCGCATGATCCCCGGCTTCCGGGCCATGCAGAGCCGCATCGACACCGTCAACCGTGTTCTGCGCGAGCAGATCACCGGCATCCGCGTGGTGCGTGCGTTCGTCCGCGAACCCTACGAGCGCGACCGTTTCGACCGCGCCAACGACGACCTCACTGACTCGGCGCTGCGCGTCGGCCGCCTGATGGCGCTGATGTTCCCGGTCGTCATGCTCATCACCAACGTCACGATGGTGGCCATCGTGTGGTTCGGCGGGTACAAGATCGCCGACGGCACCGTCGAGATCGGTTCCCTCACCGCGATGATCAGCTACGTCATGCAGATCATGATGGCGGTGATGATGGCGTCGTTCCTCGCCATGATGGCCCCGCGCGCCACGGTGTGCGCCGAACGGATCTCCGAGGTCCTCGACACCGACACCTCGGTGAAACCACCGGAGAAGGTGGCACCGTTCGTGACCGATCCGGGCACCGTCGAGTTCTCCGGCGCCGAGTTCCGCTACCCCGGCGCCGATGCGCCTGTGCTGTGCGACATCTCGTTCACCGCCACCCCGGGCACCACCACCGCCGTGGTCGGTTCGACGGGGTCGGGGAAGACCACCCTGCTGGGCCTCGTCCCGCGACTGGTCGACGTGACCGGCGGCGCGGTGTCGGTCGGCGGCACCGACGTGCGCTCCCTCGACCCCGACGAACTGCGACGCGTCATCGGACTGGTGCCGCAGAAGCCGTACCTGTTCTCGGGCACCATCGCGACCAACATGCGGTACGGGCGCCCCGACGCCACCGACGACGAGATCTGGGAGGCGTTGACCGTCGCCCAGGCGGCAGACTTCGTACGCGACATGCCCGATGGCCTCGACACCGCCGTCGCGCAGGGTGGCACCACCGTCTCCGGCGGGCAACGACAACGACTCGCGATCGCCCGGGCGCTGATCCGCCGGCCCCACATCTACCTGTTCGACGACTCGTTCTCCGCACTCGACCTCGCCACCGACGCCCGCCTGCGGGCGGCCCTGCGGCCGGCGACCACCGATGCGTGTGTCGTCATCGTGGCCCAACGCATCTCGACGATCATCGACGCCGACCAGATCGTGGTCCTCGAACACGGCCGCGTAGTCGGCGTGGGTCGCCACCACGAGCTCCTCGACACCTGCCCCACCTACACCGAGATCGTCGAGTCGCAGATGGCGGTGGACGCCCGATGACCCGCCCCGGCGGCGGCGGTGGCATCCCGATGGGCGGGGTGCCGGGGGAGAAGGCGCGGTCGTTCCGGCCGTCGGTGAAACGTCTCGGCGGCAGGCTGGCGACGCGCCGGTTGTCGCTGGTGGTGATCTTCGTGGCCGCGGTCGGATCGGTGGTCCTCACCGCGCTGTCGCCCCGGATCCTCGGGCACGCGACCGACATCATCTTCTCGGGCGTGATCGGTATGTCGTTGCCCGACGGCGTCTCCAAGGCCCAGGCGGTGGCGGGTCTGCGCGAGCGCGGCGACGGGACCTACGCCGACATGGTGTCGTCGATGAACGTCACGCCGGGCACCGGTGTCGACTTCGGTGCGCTGGGGTCGACGCTGACGCTCGTGCTGGTGCTCTACGTCGCCTCGGCCCTGCTGGCATGGTTGATGAGCCTGCTGCTCAACGTCACCGTGCAGTCGACGGTGCGCGAGCTGCGCACCGAGGTGGAGGACAAGATCCACCGACTGCCGTTGCGCTACTTCGACACCACCCCGCGCGGAGAACTGCTCAGCCGCGTCACCAACGACATCGACAACGTGTCGCAGTCGTTGCAGCAGACCATCTCCCAGCTGCTCAACTCGCTGCTGATGGTCATCGCGATCCTGGTGATGATGCTCGTCATCTCGCCGCTGCTGTCGCTGATCGCGATCATCACCGTGCCGCTGGCGGTGCTCGCCACCGCGATGGTCGCCAAGCGGTCCAAGCCGCATTTCCTGGCGCAGTGGAAGAGTACCGGCGCACTCAACGCACAGGTCGAGGAGGCCTTCACCGGCCACGAGGTCATCAAGGTGTTCGGGCGCGCGCAGGAGGTCGCCGACCGCTTCGACGAGCGCAACGAGTCGCTCTACGCGTCGAGCTGGCGGGCGCAGTTCATCTCCGGGATCATCATGCCCACCATCATGTTCCTGGGGAACCTGAACTACGTCGCGATCGCGGTCGTCGGTGGTCTGCGCGTGGCGTCGGGCAGCCTCAGTCTCGGTGAGGTGCAGGCGTTCATCCAGTACTCCCGCCAGTTCACCCAGCCGCTCACCCAGATCGGGTCGATGTTCAACCTGATGCAGAGCGGGGTCGCCTCGGCCGAGCGCATCTTCGACATCCTCGACGCCGAGGTCGAGGACGCCGACCCGGCGACGCCGAAGGTTCCCGTCGGCGGAGCCGGCCATGTAGCGGTGGAGGATGTGTCGTTCAGCTACCGCGACGACGCACCGCTCATCGAGGCGCTGTCGCTGACCGCGCAGCCCGGGCACATGGTCGCGATCGTCGGTCCGACGGGCGCGGGCAAGACCACCGTGGTGAACCTGCTGATGCGGTTCTACGACGTCGACGCGGGCACCATCACCCTCGACGGCGTCGAGACCCGCGACATGACACGTGCCGACCTGCGGAGCCGAACGGGCATGGTGCTGCAGGATTCCTGGCTGTTCGGCGGCACCATCCGCGAGAACATCGCCTACGGCGATCCCGACGCCGACGACGCCGCGGTGATGGCCGCCGCGCGGGCCGGCCACGTCGACCACTTCGTCTCCATCCTGCCCGACGGCTACGACACCGTGATCGACGAGGAGGGTGGAGGTGTCAGCGCCGGGGAGAAGCAGCTCATCACCATCGCGCGGGCGTTCCTCGCCCAGCCGCGGCTGCTGATCCTCGACGAGGCGACGAGTTCGGTCGACACCCGTACCGAGCTGCTCATCCAGAAGGCGATGCAGGCGTTGCGGGCCGACCGCACGAGTTTCGTGATCGCGCACCGGCTCTCGACGGTGCGCGACGCCGACACCATCCTCGTGATGGAGGGCGGCAAGATCGTCGAGCAGGGCTCCCACGACGAACTGATCGATGCCCGCGGCGCCTATTTCCGGCTCTACAACAGCCAATTCGCCGGCACGGTCACCGCCGACACCGATCGCTGAGCCTCACACCTGCACCGGTGGGGTCGCGCAGACCGAGATGACGGCGGTGCCCGCCGTCCGCAGACCGTCGTCGACGAGGACGCGGAACTCGTCGTTCTCCACGAACGGCAGGTCCGAGGTGTAGACGAAACGGCCGTCGGCGTCGATGCGGACCGAGCCGTGCCGGGGGCCGCCGACTACGGTGTAGATCCGACCGATGCCGTCGTCGGGGCCCACGATCGCGCCGGGCACCGAGCGGGTGAGCACGGTGACGGCGTCGGCGGTCGCGGCGTACACCCGGGCGCCGTCGGGACTGCACACCAGGTGGCGGGGGAACTCGCCGGTGGGCGCTGCGGCGACCACCGCGCCGGTGCGCAGGTCGACCGCCGACACGGCGTCGCCGAACGACGCCGACACGTAGACGGTGTTCCCGTCGGGTGCCGCGGCGACGCCGGTGTGGAACCCGCCGAGGTCGATCACCGAGACCACCATCAGGGTGCGGGTGTCGACGGTGATCAGCGTGCGCGCGCCGGTCGAGACCAGGTGCAGCCGTGTGTCGTTCGCGCCGAGGGCCATGTCGTGGACGAAGCCGTCGGTCCGGATGGCGCCGACCTTGCGCGGCGCGCTCACCGCGTCGCCGAGTGCGATGTCCCCGAGTGCGACGACGTGGACGATCGCGTCCGGACCGGACTCGTCGAGCACGTAGGCGCGCAGCCCGTCGTCGCTCGTCAGCACCGAACGGATCCGACCGAGTCCGTCGACACGCCCGACCTCGTCGCCTGCCGCATCGAGGACACGCAGCGAACCGTCGGCGCCGGCCACGATCAGTGACGCCCCGTCGGGCGACACCCCGACCGCGACCGGGGCGGACACGCGCACGCCCCCCATCACCGTGGCCGAGGCGGTGTCGACGACGGCGATCGTGTCGTCGTCGGTGAGTGCGATGAACAGACGCGCACCGGACGGGTCGACACACAGCGCCGTCGGGACGCCCGGGAGATCGACCACGCCGACCACCGCCGAGGTGACGGTGTCGATCACCGTCGCCGACGATGCCTCGGAGCTGATGACGTAGAGGCGGGTGCCGCTCGCGTCGAGCGCCGTGGTCCGCGGTGTCGCGGCCAGGTCGATCGACGCGCTGCCGGTCGCGTTGGCGCAGAAGCGCACCGGCGTGCGCGCGGCGTCGGCGGACACGATCGGGGTGACGGCGAGCGTGTGTCGTCGGCCGGCGTCGTCGGAGACGGCGACGCGGAAACGGTCGGCGACGGGACCGGCCGTGCGACTCAGACGGTGCACCGCCATCCCCGGCACGTAGTCGAAGGAACCGTCGGGGCGCACGGTCACCCGACCGTGCTGCGGTGCCGACTCGAGGACGTGGCGCCAGGCGGTGTCACCGGCGCCGGCGGACGCGGGATCGACGACCGAGACCCGGCCGGTGACACGACGGACGCCGGTGTCGCCGGTGGGGGGTGCCGCGGTGTGGAACACGCGCCGCCGCAACGAGGTCTTCCAGCGCGGCGTCGCGGGGACGGGCGCGGTCGGGACGACGGGGTCGAGCGGGATGCCAGGGACGAACAGCTGCGGGACGGGGTCGAGGCGCGTCGGCAGGTGGGCCGTCCCGCGCGTGATGATCGGTCCCGATCGGTCGTTCCCGATCTCGTCCCGTCCGGTGTCGCGATGGCCGACCGTTGTCTCGATCGGACCGTTCTCGTCCAGCCCGTGCATCTTGCGCCCCCGCTGTCTTTCGTCAGATGTTCACTGTCTCGACCCCGCGCGTTGCACTCCCCGCCGCCACGAGATCACCTGTGTGGTGCTGCCACCCATAGTGCCCCCAGAGTGTGAAAAAAATGCAAAAACGCCAGTTCAGCGATGGTTGGACGGTGGTTAACGACGGCCGACGCACCGCGGGGCCCCACTCGGCGCGATCGGTGTCGGCCGATCGGCCTATCGTCGTCGGATGGACACCGGGGCTCCGATCACGATTCGTCTGATCGGCGTCGTGTCGGTCGGTGTCGTGTCGGAGGTCCACGGTGAACGGGTCGTCGATCCGCGGGTGGTCGGAGGACCGCGCTGTGTCGAGATCCTCGCCTACCTCGCCCTGCACCGTCAGCGCGAGGTGAGCACCACCGAACTGGCCGATCTCATCTGGACCGACGGCCGGCCCCGCTCGTGGACCTCGGCGCTGCGCGGGCTCATCTCGAAGGTCCGCGACGCGGTCGAGGCGGCGGGCATCCCGGGTGAGTGCGTGCGATCGCGGGGCGGCAACGTCCGGCTGCTGCTGCCCGAGTCCGCGGTCGTCGACCTCGAGACCGCACGGGCGAACTGTCGGCCGGCGATCCCGGACGCCGACGGCACGATCGATCACCGCGCGGTGGCCCAGCGGGCACGTGCGGCGTTGGCGGCGCTCTCCGACGAGGCTCTCGTCGGGGTGACGGGGGACTGGGCCGACCCGATCCGCGCCGAGTGCGTGACCCTGCGTCTGCGCGCCCTGGATCTCGACGCCGGATCGTCTCTCGAGACGGGCGAGAACGAGCACGCGGTGGCCTCGGCCGAGGCGCTGCTCGCCGCCGACCCCCTGCGCGAGGTCGGCTACCGGATGGCCATGCGCGCCTACGCCGCACTGGGTGACCGTGCCCAGGCCCTGTCGGTCGCGGCCCGGTGTCGCCGGGTGCTCGCCGAGTCGCTCGGCGTCAACCCGTCGGCCGACACCGAGGCCGTCTTCGCCGACCTCCTGCGCGACGACGCCGACGAGAGCTCCGCGTCGCGGTCGGCCGCCGTCGACGAACCGGTGTCGATCGGACCGTCGACCTATCCGTGGCTGCACATCGTCGGCCGGGGCGACGAGATGCGCGAACTCGAGACCGCGATCGACGCCGCCGCGCACGGACACGGGCGATTCGTCGTGGTCTCCGGCGAGAGCGGCACGGGCAAGACCACCCTGGCGACCGAGGCCGCGCGCCGGGCACGCGAGGCCGGTGTCGAGGTCGTCGTGGGCCGCTGCAGCGAGAACGCCGCCACCCCGTACGAGCCCTTCGTCGAAGCGGTCACCCACGAGATCGATGGCCGCGACACCGCCGACACCCGCGAGTGGCTGACCCGCCACGGCGCCGACATCCTGCGCCTCACACCGCGTGCGGCGCGCCGCTTCCCCGACCTCATGCCGGCGTCGGTGTCCGATGACCGGCCGCTGGTGATGGAGGCGGTGGCGACCTGGCTCACCGGTGACCCCGGCACCACCACGGTGTTGCTGATCGACGATCTGCAGTGGGCGTCGGCGGCGACACTGACGGTGCTGCGCTACGTCGTCGGGGCGTCGGCGCAGTCGAATCTGTGTGTGGTGGCCACGGTCCGCGACGACTTCGCCCCGCACCCCGAACTCCTCGCGACGATGCACGCCGCCGAATCGGCGGGCCGTCTGCACCGCATCCCGCTGGGGTTGCTCACGCCGACCGACGTGAAGGAACTCGTCGATCTCGCGGGCTTCGACATCGACGCCACCGCGCTGCACCAGCGTTCCAACGGGCTGCCGATGTTCATCGCGTCGCTGATGTCGGCGCACTGGCGGATGCCCGAGGAGGCGTTGCCCTCCTCGGTCGCCGACGCCGTCGCCCAGCTCGAACGCCGCCTGTCCGACGCCACCGTCGGGTTGCTGCACCTGTGCGCGGTGATCGGGATGGCGGTGTCGCGCAGCGTGCTCCGGCACGCCGCCCGCTGGTTCGACCCCGACGCGTTCGACGACGACACGCGGTTCGCCGAGGCGATCGACGAACTGATGCTGCGGCGCTTCCTGCTGCTGTCCGACGACGACTCCGACGACTACTTGCGCCTGCGCCACCCGCTGGTGCGGGAGACGCTGTACGCGACCACCGCCGGCGCGGTCCGCGCCCGCATGCACTCCTCGGTGGCCCGCGCGCTCGAGGAGATCGGCGCGTCGGTCGACACCGACGACTTCGTCCGGTTGGCGTATCACCTCAGCCGCGCGCTCGACACCGATCGTCCTGCCGCGGCGAGGTATTCGCGTCGTGCGGGCGAGAACGCCCACCGCGTCGCCGCCTACGAGGACGCCATCGAGTACTTCGGTGACGCGTTGGACCGCATGGTCCCGCGCGGTGATTCGGTGGCTCGCTGCGAGGTGCTCATCGCCCGCGGTCGGTCGATGCGCCGCATCCGCGACCCGCAGGCCCGCCCGACGCTCTTCGAGGCCGCGGCGATGGCCCGGCGTCTCGGCGAGCTCGACCTGCAGATCGCCGCGACCCTGGCGAACGCGCTCGAGGGCATTCTCTTCGTCCAGATCCACGGCATCGACCACGAGCGGGTCGACAGCCTCGGTGACGCCCTCGCCGCACAGGAGGCATCCGGTGTCGAGGACAACGCCGACACCGCGCGCCTGTTGTCGCAGTTGGTGATCGAGCTGGGGTGGGAGAACGACTGGGAGGCCCGCCGCGGGTTCGCCCTGCGTGCGTTGGCCGCGGCCCGCGCCGTGGGTGATCGCGATGCGCTCGCCGCGGTGATGCTGTCGGTGCTGATCGGCCTGAGGGTGCCGCAGTGTGCCGATCTGCGGGAATCGGCGCGCGCGGAGCTGTCGGATCTGATGTCGCTCGCCACGCAGCGCGTCCGCGATCCGGCCGTGGCGATCTGGTCGTCGCGCGCGGAGGTCGAACACGGCGATCCCGATGCGGCGCTACGGATCCTGAGTCGGATCACCGAGGCCCAGACGGCACGCAACCCGGAGCTGGCGGCGCTGGTGCAGTACGGGCTCGTCGGCATCGACGTGACCGTGGGGCGTCTCGCGCACGCCGAGGAACGGATCGCGATGCTCAACGCGTTGCCCACCGCGCCGAACGACGTCTCCAAGTGGGGGCGACTGCAACTGTCGCTGCTGACCCTCAACACCCTGCGCGGGGATTTCTCCGCGCAGGTGGCCGAACGCGACGTCTTCGTCGAGGCGGCGCGTGTGGTCCCGGCGTTCCGTCCGATCCTGGCGCTCGCCCTCGACGACGTCGGGCACACCGATGTCGACGGCGCAGCGGCCCTGCGGGCCGAGGCCGTCGAGCTGATGGACCACTACACCGCCGAGCGTGTCTCCGAGATCCCCACGTCGGTGACCGTGTCGATCTATCTCGCGACGCTCGCCCGCGCCGCCGCGGTGACGCGCAACGTCGAGGTGTGCCGTGCGGTCTACGAGCGGCTGGTGCCGTTCGCCGATCAGACGATCATCGTGTGGGCGGCGGTGTTCGGCGTGGTGCACCATCACCTGGCCCACCTCGCGATCGCGATGGGCGACCTCGACCGCGCGGCGGTCCACCTCGCCGACGCGCGCCGCGAACACCGGCGTCGAGGCTATGTGGCCTGGGAGATCGAGACCGAGCACCTCGCGTTGGTCCGTGCGGCGGACTCCGGTGCGAGCGTGGATCCCGCAGAGCTGCAGGCGGTGTCGGCGCGGGCCGAGCGCATCGGGGCGACCGCGATCGTCCGCCGTGTCGCCCTTCTGTCCGACGCGCTCGGCATCTGACGCGAGCGGGGCGCAGCGGGCGCCGACCGGTGGCTCAGCGGATTCCCACCACGATCACGTCGGCGTCGACGGGTGCGTTGCGCTCGTAGAGGTCGTCGATGCGGACCGCGAAACGATCATCGGTGACGAACGGTCCGTCGGCGGTGTAGACGAACGAACCGTCCTCGCACACCGACACCGTGCCGTGCCGTGGCGGGCGCCGGAGTTCGTGGTGGACGCCGGAGTCGAGGAGTCCGCCGAGCACGGTGCCGGTCACCGTCCGCGACAGCACCGTCACGCCGTCGGCGCCCGCGCAGTAGACGGTGTCGCCGTCGGGTGCGACGACGACGCATCGCGGTCGGGCACCGGCGCGGACCGTCACCGCGCCGGATCGCTCGCCGTCGACGTCCACGACCGTGACGGTCTCGTCGAGAGAGTTGACCGCGACCACCGAGCGGCCGTCGGCGGCGAACATCGGGGCGCTGTGGCCGGGTGCGAGGGAGACGGTGTGCACCGTCATGAGCGTCGCGGCGTCGAGGACGATCAGGCAGTCGCCGTGTCCGTGGGCGCCGGCGTCGAGGAGCGCGAGGCGACGACCGTCGGCCGACATCGCGACGCCGCCGATCACCCCGCGCGCGGTGAAGCGGTGGGTGGGCAGCGGTGCGTGCGTCGGCGACTCGACGAGCTGTACGGCGCACGCCGAGGCGTCCTCGGTGACCACGTGCAGCCGGGAGTCGTCGGGCGAGAGCAGCACGCCGCACACCGTCCCGAGATCGTCGAGGTTCACCAGCGTGCGGATGGTCGCGGTGTCGATGACCTCGATCTCCCCGCCGCGGGTCGCGACGACCAGCCGCGTCCCGTCCGTCGACAACGCCAGGCGCATCGGCGCGTCGATCCACAGCGAGTCGAGGATCTCCCCGGTGGCCGTGTCGACCACGTCGACGCAGTTGCTGCCCGCGATCGCCGCGTAGATCCGCGGTCGGTGGGTGTCGACGACGAGGGCCGCGGCCGGCCCGGTGAGGTCGAACGTCTCGACGACACGGCTCGACATCACGTCGATCACCGAGACGACGGCGGCCTCGGGCGAGACCGCGTAGAGCCGTTCGCCGTCGGGGCTCATCGCCAGGGCGCCCGGGGTGTGCGGCAGGGGGATCGTCGCCGTGGTGACGGTGTTGGCGCTCGTCGCCACCTGCGGCTCGCGCGTCCCGGTGCCGACGGGCACCACCACCGCGATCCGGCGGGTGGTCCCGCTCGGTTCGGTGCCGGTCACCACGAAGGTGTCGTGGGTGGGTCCGCCGGTCGCGGCGGCCCGGATCGCCGCGCGCGTCGGGACGTAGCGGAACTCCGTCGCCCCGATCACCGTCGCCCGGCCGAGTCGCGGCAGCACCGTCATCCGGTGCCGCACCGACACGGGGTCGGTGTCGTCGACGTAGAGGTTCCCGCTGATCGTCGCACCGCCCGCGATCAGCGGACCGCCCACCCGCAACGCACGCCCCGCCCACCGCAGCGTCGCGGCGCGCGCGGCCTCCGCCCGCTCACCCCGGTCCGCGGATCGGTCCGCGCCGACCGCGCTGTCCTGCATCTCCCGCTGATTCATCGCCCCACCTCGCTCTCTCCGAGCAGGGTGGCGAACGAGTGCAAGTTTTCTGTAAGAGTCGCAGGTCACACCGATGGGCCCGGAATCGGCGGAGCCCGCGCCTACAGTCGTGTGGGCGTCGCGGTGTGAGCTGCGGCGACGGCGAACCCGTGTCAGATCGACCGGTGTTCACGACGACGAGGAGCGTGTGGAGCGATGGCGTATCGGTACCTGGGCAACAGTGGCCTGAAGATCTCCGAGATCACCTACGGCAACTGGTTGACCCACGGCTCGCAGGTGGAGAACGACATCGCCGAGAAGTGCGTGCGCGCCGCGCTCGACGCCGGCATCACCACCTTCGACACCGCCGACGTCTACGCCAACGGCGCCGCCGAGACCGTGCTGGGGCAGGCCCTGGCCGGCGAGCGTCGCGAGGGACTCGAGATCTTCACCAAGGTCTACTTCCCGGTCGGTGAGCGCGGCCCCAATGACACAGGGCTGTCGCGCAAGCACATCTCCGAGGGCATCAATGCCTCGCTGAAGCGTCTCGGCACCGACTACGTTGACCTGTACCAGGCGCATCGCTACGACCACGAGACGCCGCTCGAGGAGACCATCACCGCGTTCGCCGACGTCGTGCGCTCGGGCAAGGCCCTCTACATCGGGGTGTCGGAGTGGACCGCCGAGCAACTGCGTGACGGCCAGCGTCTCGCCGGCGAGGCCGGGTTCTCGATCATCTCCAACCAGCCGCAGTACTCGGCGCTGTGGCGGGTCATCGAGGAGAAGGTGGTGCCGACATCCGAGGAGCTCGGCATCTCGCAGATCGTGTGGTCGCCGATCGCCCAGGGCGTGCTCACCGGCAAGTACAAGCCGGGGCAGGCGCCGCCCGCGGGGTCGCGCGCCACCGACGACAAGGGTGGCGACGAGATGATCAAGCGCTACCTCGACGACTCGGTCCTCACCGACGTCGCGAAGCTCGAACCGATCGCCGCCGACCTCGGGATCACGATGGCGCAGCTCGCCGTCGCGTGGGTGTTGGCCAACGACAACGTCGCCGCCGCCCTCGTCGGCGCCTCGCGGCCCGAGCAGATCAGTGAGAACGTGAAGGCATCCGAGGTCACCCTCGACGCCGATGTGCTCGCCAAGATCGACGAGGCGTTGTCGGGCAGCATCATCCGCGACGCATCGCTGACGAAGAGTCCCGAGACGCGCCTCGTCTGAGGGCGGCCGACCGCATCGGCGGCGTTCGTCGCGGAGGGAGTGTCGGCGGCCGTGGCTACTGTCGAGGACATGGCCCTGATACCGACCCCGCCGGCGCCGTCGGGGACCGATGACCACAGCGCGACGGTCGCCTGGGTCGCCGAGCATCTCGGTGATCTGGCCCGCGAGGACCCGGCCGACATCGCGGCGGGTGCGTTCACCGGTGGACAGACCGCGGCCGATGTGGCGTTGGCGTCGCTCGACATCACCGGCTACGCACGCGACCGCAACACCGTCCTGCCGGTGGGGCGTCGCGGAGCGAGCCGCATGTCGCCCTACATCCGCCACGGGCTGCTGTCGCTGCGGGAGGTGTGGGACGCGGTGTCCGACGCACCGGGCCGCGACAAGAGCAAGTATCGCGACGAGCTGCTGTGGCAGGAGTACGCCCGGCATCTCTACGCCCGCGTCGGCACGGAGCTGGGGGAGTCGCTGCGCTACGAACAACCGCGTCGCCCGGTGTCGCCCGAGGACCGTCCGTTCGGCGGCGACCCCTGGCCCACCGAGATGAACTGCATGTCGGCGACGCTGGACGAACTCCACGGCGACGGCTGGCTGGTCAACCAGACCCGCATGTGGATGGCGTCGCAGTGGGCGGTGCGTGTCGGCGCGACGTGGCGCGAGGGTGAGGACGAGATGTTCGCCCACCTGCTCGACGGGTCGCGCGCGGCCAACCGGCTGGGCTGGCAGTGGACGGTCGGGACCGGTTCGGGCAAGCCCTACGGTTTCAGTCGCTGGCAGGTGCAGAAACGGTCACCGTCGCTGTGCAAGGAATGCGCGCTGAACGCCGACTGCCCCATCGAGGACTGGCCGCCGAGCGATCACGGCGCACCGCTCGACGGGCCGTACCTCGGCGCCTCCGACATCCCCACCGGACCCACCGAGGTCGACGGCGGGAGCGGCGACCAGGTCTGGCTGACCGCGGAATCGTTGGGACACAACGACCCGGCCCTCGCCGCCGATCCCGACCGGCCCGCGGTGTTCGTGTTCGACGACCCCCTGCTGCGGAAGCTGCGGTTGTCCGGCAAGCGACTGGTGTTCCTCGCCGAATGCCTCGGCGACATCGCCGCCGGTCGCGAGGTAGAGGTGCGGCGCGGTGTGGTCGCCGACGAACTCGACGGCCGGTCGCTGGCCGCGACGTGGGCGCCGGTGCCCGGCTTCGGTCGGATCTCCGCGCAGGTCGTCCCCACCGAACTGCACCCCTGGCCGTGGCTGGTCACGCCCCGCCGGGCGCCGGTCCGGTCGTTCAGCGCATGGCGCAAGGCGGTCGGCACCCCGCGCTGAAATCCGCGCATCGGTCGCCGTGGCGGCGCCGGTCTCCCTAGTCTCATCGGTATGCGAGCCTCGCGGACACCGACCCCGGCGGAGGTGCGTGCGTGACCGCGGTGATCGCGACGATCAGTCTCAAGGGCGGCGTCGGCAAGACGACCGTCACCGCCGGACTCGCGGAGTTCCTCGCCGGCGAGTTCGGTCGCAGCGTGCTGCTCGTCGATCTCGACTCGCAGATCAACCTCACCACCATGTTCCTCGGCGACGCGCGGTGGCTCACGTTGAACGCGGCCGGGCACACGCTGGCGACCCTGTTCGCCGACGCCGTCGACGGCACCGCGGAGTTCTCGCTCGAGGACACCCGCCAGCAGGACGTGTCGACGGTCCGCGGTGTCGGCGGCATCGACCTCATCCCGTCGTCGCTCGATCTCATCGAGGTGACCGAGGAGGTCAGCGCGATGCGGGTGCGCACCGACGACACCCTCGCCGGGGTGTCGGCACTGCGGGATGCGTTGGCGCCCATCATCGGTGACTACGACGTCGTGCTCATCGACTGCCCGCCCAACATGGGTCCGATCACCCTCAACGGCCTCGCGATGGCCGACGCCTACCTCATCCCTACCATCCCGGATGTGTTGTCCACGTACGGCATCCCGCAGATCCAGACCTACATCGGCAGTTTCGGTGACGAGATCGGGCGGCGCCTCGTCGAACTCGGTGTCGTGATCACGAAGTACAAGGCGAACTCCGCGGTCCACCGCGAGACGGTGACGAGGCTACGGCGCGACCCGTCGATCCAGAACGTGCTGCCCGGCTACCTCGGTGAGGCCAACGCGATCGCCGCCGCAGCCGCCTTCGGCGAGTACCCGACGCTGCGCGCGAAGTACGGCCGTCCCCAGTTCGACCAGTTCCGCGCACTCGCCGGCACCGTCCTCATCGAGGCCTCCGCCAAACTCCCACCCCGCCCCACCCCGCCAGGTGGGCCGTAGTTCCCGCCAGTTGGGCCGTTGTTCCCGCCAGTTGGGCCGATATTCGCGTCGGTTGGGCCGTAGTTCCCGCCGGTCGGGCACGTAGCCTCGTCGAGTGGGCACCTCATCACCGACGGCCGCGCACGATCGGGCCGCCGCCCTCGACGCCGCCGACCCGTTGCGGACGTATGTCGACCGGTTCGTCGCCGGTTCCGGTGTGCAGGCCTACCTCGACGGCAACTCGCTGGGCCGCCCGACGCGCGTGACCGCGGAACGGATGCGCGCGTTCGTCGACGACCAGTGGGGCGATCGGCTGATCCGCGGGTGGGACGAGGGCTGGTTCGAGGTGCCGCTCACCCTCGGTGATCGTGTCGGTGCCCTCACCCTCGGTGCCGCGGCGGGCCAGACCGTGGTCGCCGACTCCACCACCGTCCTGCTCTACAAGCTGATCCGCGCGGCCCTCGCGCTGCGGCCCGGCCGCACCGACATCGTCGTCGACCGCGGCAACTTCCCGACCGACCGGTATCTCGCCGAGGGCATCGCCGCCGAGACCGGCGCGACCCTGCGCTGGATCGACCCGGCGCCCGATTCGGGCGTGACCGTCGACCTCCTGGAACCTGTGCTCGGCGACCGCACCGCGCTCGTGCTCGTCAGTCACGTCGCCTACCGCTCAGGACACCTGCTCGACGCCGCGGCGATCACCGACGCCGCACACGGCCACGGCGCGCTCGTCCTGCTCGACGTGTGTCATTCCGCCGGTGCGCTGCCGGTCCGCCTCGACGCGTGGGGCGTCGACCTCGCCGTCGGCTGCACCTACAAGTACCTCAACGGCGGGCCCGGGTCACCGGCGTTCGCCTACGTCGCCGCACGACACCTCGATGCGATCACCCAGCCGATCCAGGGGTGGATGGGTGCGGCCGAGGCCTTCGAGATGGGGCAGGGTTACGTTGCCGCGCAGGGTGTTCGACGGCTGCTCAGCGGTACGCCGCCCATCGTCGCCATGCAGCCGATGGTCGACATGCTCGACCTCATCGACGAGGCGGGGGTCGACTCGATCCGCGAGAAGTCCGCGGCCCTCACCGCGTTCGCGATCGACCTCGTCGACGACCGCCTCGCCCGGTACGGCGTCACCCTCGCCACGCCTCGCGACCCCGACCGTCGCGGCGGCCACATCACGATCGACCACCCTGAGTCGCGACGCATCACCGCCCGCCTCTGGGAACGCGGCATCATCCCGGACTTCCGGCGCCCCAGCGGGATTCGCCTCGGGCTCAGCCCGCTGTCGACGTCGTTCGCGGAGGTCGCCGTCGGCATCGACGCCATCGAGACCGAAATGGTCGGCTGACCTACAGCGGCAGCGCCCGTTCGATCGCGGCGAGCGTGGCCGCCCACAGGCGGTCGGACGGGTCGATGATCGCGAAGTGGTCGCCGGGAGCGGTGACGGTGGCCACCTCGTCGCCGGCCGCGGCCGCCGCCTGTGCGTAGTCGGCGCTGATGTCGATCAGGTTCGGGTCGTCGTCGGTGCCGCACGCGATCACCTGCGGCACGCCCAGCGGCAGTCGGTGCCGGGGCGACGACGCCACGTCGTCGGGTGAGTCCGGATCGAACCGATGGCCCAGCGCGTTCTCCACCGCCCCGTCACCCATCCGCCGCTCGTCGGCGGTCGCGAGATCGATGACCCCGGCCAGCGACACCGCGAGCACCGGCCGATCGGTGTCGGCGGCGACGCGCAACGCGAGTTGCCCGCCGGCGGAGTGGCCGATCACCGCGACCGGTCCGTCGGCGTCGACCGCCGCCACCGCGGCCGCGACATCAGCGGTGGTCGCCGCCCAGCCGTGTTCGTCGGGTCGGCGGTACTCGATGTTCCACACGGCCACCCCGGTGTCGGCGAGCGCGTCGGCCAACGGGTCCATCAGATCGAGCCGGTACTTCGTACGCCAGTAGCCGCCGTGGATCAGCACCGCGGTCCAGCGCGGATCGGCCGAGGGCCTGCGGACGGCGATGTGCTGGTCGGCGTGGTCGCCGTAGGTGACGGTGCTCGCGGTGACATCGGTGCTCATGGATTCGAGTGTGCCCGAGGCGGGTCATCGGCCGAACTCCACCGGGCCCCCGGGGCATCCGTGCCACGATGGGCC
Source organism: Williamsia sp. MIQD14 (assembly GCF_051025635.1). Classification (NCBI taxonomy): domain Bacteria; kingdom Bacillati; phylum Actinomycetota; class Actinomycetes; order Mycobacteriales; family Nocardiaceae; genus Williamsia; species Williamsia sp. MIQD14. Next base: position 668,104 of record NZ_JBPFDG010000002.1, on the reverse strand, counting down.
CATGGGACTGACGATTGCGGTGACCGGCCCGACCGGGGAGATCGGTATCTCGGCGGTGACGGCTCTGGAGGCCGATCCGAAGGTCGACCGGATCCTGGGGATGGCGCGTCGACCGTTCGACCCGGCCGAGCACGGATGGACGAAAACCGAGTACCGCCAGGGTGACATCCTCGATCGCGACGCCGTCGACGATCTCGTCTCCGACGCCGACGTCGTGATCCATCTGGCGTTCATCGTCATCGGTTCGCGTGAGGAAGCCGAGCGCATCAACCTCGCAGGCACCCGCACCGTGTTCTCGGCGACCATCGATGCGAAGCGCCCGAAGCGGATGGTCTACACGTCGTCGGTCGCCGCGTACGGCTATCACGCCGACAACCCGTTGCCGCTCACCGAGGACACCCCGATCCGCGGCACGAAGGAGCACTACTACTCGGCGCAGAAGGCGCAGTGCGAGGAGGCGATCGCCGATCTCGTCGCGGGCACCGACCTCGAGCTGTTCATGCTGCGGCCCTGTATCGTCGCCGGCCCGAAGGCCCCCGCGCTGGCCAACGCGATGCCGTGGAACATGTTGCCGGGTATCGCGACGTCGGCGATCAACGCCGTCCCCGGACTGAAGGTCCCGTTCCCCGACCACGGCGTACCGGTGCAGCTGGTGCACCATGACGACGTGGCCGCAGCGATCGCGTTGAGCGCCACCACCGACGCGCCCGCAGGCGCCTACAACATCGCCGGTGACGGCACGGTCAGTCTCACCGAGATCGTCGACGCACTCGGCGGCCGACCGGTCCCGGTGCCGTCGTCGGCGGTGAAGATGGCGGCCGAGGCGGTCAAGCGCCTGCCGTTCATGCCGTCGTTCTTCGAATGGATCCACATCGGCCGCACCTCGGTCGTCATGGACACCAGCAAGGCCCGCGACGTCCTCGGCTGGACCCCGCAATTCTCGGCGAAGGACACCCTCGAGGCGCTCGCCTACGCCCGCAAGTCGCAGGAGTAGGCGAGGCGCCTCAGGCGCGGGTGATGCGAAAGATCGGGAACTTCCGGCCCTCCGCGGTCTTCGTGTATTCACCGAAACCCGGTGAGGCGTCGGTGAACTTCTTCCAGTCGGCGTCCCATTCGCTGTCGGGGACCTCGGTGACGTCGACGGTGATGGTGGCAACCTTCCCGTCGTCCGGGATCTCCATCTCGATCCGCGGGTTGGCCCGCAGGTTGTGCACCCACGCCGGGTGCTTCACGGCGCCGGCCGCCGAACCGACGATGAGCCAGCTGTCGTCCTCGCTCAGCGCGAACAGCGGGTTGAGTCGGATGTCGCCGGACTTGGCGCCGATGGAGTGCAGGACCACGAGGTTGTCGCCGAAGCCTGCGGTCTCGACGTGGCCGTTGTTCGAGCGGAACTCGTTGATGATCATCTCGTTGAAGTCGGTCATGGGCTCATCATGACAAGGGACGGTGCCCGCAGGTGGGCGATCGCTTCACGCGCGGATGACCGATCGATGGCTCACACTGATCGACATGCCAGATTCAGACCCCTCGTTCGCATCGGCCTTCCGCTGGACCAAGGTCGAGGGCACCGACGCCGTCGTCGCCCCCGGAGACCGGCTGACCTGGCCGCGCACCGTCAGCATCGGCCTGCAGCACGTGGTCGCGATGTTCGGTGCCACCTTCCTGGTCCCGGTGCTGACCGGGTTCCCGCCGGCGACCACCCTGCTCTTCTCCGGCATCGGCACGATCCTGTTCCTGCTCATCACCCGCAACCGGCTGCCGAGCTACCTCGGGTCGAGCTTCGCGATCATCGCGCCGGTCACCGCGGCGACGGCATCCGACGGCCAGGGATCCGCGCTCGGCGGCCTGGTGATGGTCGGACTGCTGCTGATCGTCATCGGCGTCGTCGTGCACGTCGCGGGCATCCGGTGGATCGAGATGCTGATGCCGCCGATCATCACCGGCACCATCGTCGCGGTCATCGGCCTCAACCTGGCGCCCACCGCCAAGACGAACTACGAGAAGGATGCGCTCTTCGCGACCGTCGTGTTGGTCCTGCTGATCGCGGTGCTGGTGCTGTTCAAGGGCCTGATCGGGCGCCTCGCGATCTTCGCGTGCGTGGTCCTCGGCTATCTGCTCGCCCTGGCGCGCGGCAAGGTCGAGACCGACGCGATCGGGGCGGCGAGCTGGGTCGGATTCCCCGACTTCACCACCCCCACACTGCATCTGTCGGTGCTACCGCTGTTCATCCCGGTGGTGTTGGTGCTCGTCGTCGAGAACATCGGGCACGTCAAGTCGATCCAGACGATGACCGGCGTCGACTACGACAAGCAGATCGGTCGCGCGCTCGCCGCCGACGGCATCGCCACCGTCCTCGCCGGCAGCGGCGGTGGTTCGGCGACCACCACCTACGCCGAGAACATCGGCGTGATGGCCGCGACGAAGGTCTACTCGACGGCCGCCTACTGGGTCGCCGGCATCGCGGCGGTGCTGCTGGGCTTGTCGCCGAAGGTGGGCGCGGTGATCGCATCGATCCCGCCGGGCGTGCTGGGTGGTGTCACCACCGCGCTCTACGGCCTCGTCGGGATCCTCGGTGTCAACATCTGGGTCAGCAACCGCGTCGACTTCTCCAAGCCGATCAACCAGTTCACCGCGGCCATCCCGCTGGTCATCGGCATCGCCGACTTCAGCTGGACCATCGGCGATCTCAGCTTCGGCGGCATCGCCCTCGGCGCCGTCGCCGCACTCGTCATCTTCCACGCCATGCGCATCATCGGCGGGTGGAGGGGAACGGTCGTCGTGGACGACGCGCCCGGTGAACCGGCCACCTCAGAGCGCGCCCAGTAGACCGGACAGCAGCGCGAAGATCTACTCACCCCGAATGCTCGAAACCACTCGACCGGCGTAGCGGCATCACCGATCCTGGACGCATGACATCGGAGACGCACCCGGTCACGCCCGATCGTTTCGAGGACTTCGCCGACGTGATCAACCCGAACCGCCGGGCCAACCACTGCTGGTGTCTGTCGCACCGACTTCGTCTGCGAGAGATCGAGGAGCTCGGCGAGGGCAGTCGCGAGCAGGCCATGCGTCGACTTGCCGAACGCGACCACCCGCCCGGCGTCGTGGCCTACCGCGACGGGATACCCGTGGGCTGGTGCAACATCGGGCCGCGATCGGAGACCACGCGGCTGACCGGGAGCAAGCTCATCCGTCCCGTCGACGACGTCGCGGTGTGGAGCATCGTGTGCGTGGTGGTCCGCGGCGGTCACCGCAAGCAGGGTGTGTCGGGTCAGGTGATCGCCGGTGCGGTGGAGTACGCGCGCACCGCGGGCGCCCCGGCCGTCGAGGCGTATCCGGTCGACCCGCCCGGTCGCATGGACACCACGATGGCCTTCGTCGGTACGCGAAAGATGTTCGTCGCGGCCGGGTTCGAGGTGATCGGTGAGACCGACGCGGTGGCCTCGAAGATGCCGCGGCTGATCATGCGCCGCGACCTCACCTGACGGCGGCACGCATCTCCGTGACGTCACCCGGTCTCGTCTCCGCGCCCGGTCATGATCAGTGCCATGTTGGTCAGCGCCCGGTTCTGGCGGCCATCGGGGTGGATGTCCCAGTAGGCGCTGTGATCACCCAGGCGGGGATGGTTGCTGTGGTCGGAGGTGAAGCGCTGGGCACCGAACACGGGATTGTTCGGGCTGATGCCGTGGATGCCCTCGGTGAGTCCGATCAGGTCGGTGGTCGAGGTGCTCGCGTAGACGTGCTGCGCCATGTCCGACGGCGCGACCCCGGTCAGCGACAGGTCGTCGGGGGAGTTCGGCCCGCCGATGCCCGGGCTCGCGAGGAACACCAGATCGTCGGCATTCAGGGTGTGCCCCTCCGAGGCGGCCTCACCCACCACCACCGTGCCGTAGCTGTGGCCGAGAACGGTGTTGTGCGAGCGCGAGGCGCCCTCGTGGGTCGCGCGCAATCCGTCCTGGAAGCGGTCGAGGGATTCGACCGCGCCGGCGGCCGAGGCCGGTCCGGCGGCGGCGGCGAGCCCGCGCGGTGCGTGATAGCCGTACCAGGCCACCACCGAGGTCGCCGCTCGCGGATCCGCCCGTTCGGCGGCACCCACCATGGTCTGCGCACGGTCGACACCGCCGCCGATGGTGCCCAGGTCGGAGCCCGTACCCGGGACGTAGGTGGTCACGTTCGCCGCGGTGTCGGGGTTGTTGACCGCCACCGCGCCGCGGCCCCGGTCATCGACCTGCAGCAGGAAGCGCGGATTCGAGCCGGTCGGGTCCTGGAGCGCCCTCTCGAGTGTCATGAGCGCGCGAAACCTGGTGTCCGACCCGGTCCGCGCGTCGATCTGCATCTCGGCGAGATGTCGGCGGTTGAAGTGGTCACGATCGGCCGCGGGCACCCCGTCTCGATTGCCGACCGACCGGTCCGCGTTCCACAGCGCCGCCTTCTCGTTCGCGGTGAGGGTGTCCCAGAAGGTGTTGAGCGCTTTCGGGTCCGACGGCAACGACGCCCGCCGGTCGACGATCGCCGACACCTCCGGTCGCACCGGCACCGAGGTGGTCGCGCGGTCGGCGGCCTGACCGAGCGCGGTCAGGGTCGAGTCGATCTGACGGGCGAGATCGGCGTCGGCCCGACCGGCCGCGGCGAGCGCGGCCATCAGGTCCTGGTGGTGCACAGCGGCGTTCGTGGCGGCGATGGTCGCCGCGACCGTCTGCGAGGCACCGGCCGGGACGTCGACGGGGTGGCCCGGACGCGCGTCGGCGGGTGGGGTCACCGCGCCGGTGTCGGCGACGAGGTATCCGTCGGCGATCAACGAGTCGGCCAGTGTGCGCGCCACCTCACACGAGTGGACGAACGTGGGCCCGACGCGGTGGAGGTCGTCGGTGATGTCGAGGATCGTGATCCCCAGACGGTTGCTGAACTGCTTCTCGGCATCGGCCTGTGCCGACGACGCCCGCGCGGCGTCACCCCGCCAACTCTGCGACACCGCGTCGACGTCGCGCAGCAGGTCGTTCATCACGGCATCGAAAGCGTCGACCATCGCATCGACCTGTGCGGCCGTGTCGGACAGGGCGATTCCCCGGGTGCTCCACGCGCGCACCTGCGACACCGTCGGGCTGCTCACCGGCGCCTACGGCTCCGTGGTCAGGGTCGCGCGGATGCGGGCGGCGTAGGTGTCGTCGGCGAGGCCCACGGTGTCCGCGGCGGCGCGGTTCGCCCTCGCGAGGATGTCGACGCGGCCGGCCACCTCGGCGAGGGCCTTCGCAACGGCCGCCTCCGCGCGGGCGCAGACACCCGCCACGTCGGATCCGGCGACACCGGAGATCGTTGCGGCGAAGGCGTTTCCGGCGTCGAGTCCACGGATCGACGACGCGCTGACGCGTTGCTTCTGCGACAACACGCGGATGGCGTCGAGATCGGCTCTCATCACGTCGGACACGGGTCGCTCCTTCCCACGCCGATCGGTCTGCGGCGTGGGCCGAAAGTAACTGTCCGGTGTGTCCGCGAAGTGCGGTGAGATCCGCCGGTGCACAACGCCGACGGCTGTCGCGGTATCTGGGGAAAACCCGATCAGTCGGCGGCGAACGCCTCGTCGGGATACCAGCGCCGGTAGACGTCGGGGTGGGCGCGGGTGCGGCTCTTCCAGGTGTTCTCGCCGTAGGTGGCGAACAGCGGGTTGGCCGGGTCGGCGGTGATGCCGGGGGCCTGCGCGCCGGCGGGGGCGCCGATGGTGGGGATCACCGCGTCGAGCGACGGGGCGAAGAAGTAGGGGATCGACAGGCGTTCGGGTGCATGCGGCGCGGTGAGCACGCGATGTCGTGTCGCCTTCAGATAGCCGTCGGTGGCGACCTCGAGCATCTCGCCGATGTTGACGATGAAGGCTCCCGCGAGGGCGGGCGCATCGATCCACGTGCCGTCGGCGCGTTCGACCTGCAGCCCACGAGAGTCGTTCTCCAGCAGCAGGATGGTGAGCACGCCGGAGTCCTTGTGCGCACCGACACCCTGATCGTCGACGGCCCGGTCGTCGGTGCGAGCGGGGTAGCGGATGAGCTTGATCAGCGTGGCGGGCAGGGCGAACGCCTCGGTGAACGCATCGGCCTCGGCGCCGAGCGCGACCGCCCACCGCGACAGCAGCTCCCGCGACACCCGCGCCAACTCGGTGTCGTAGGCGGCGACGGCCTCGCGGAGTTCGGGCAGCGCGGCCGGCCATTGGTTCGGTCCCTGCAGCCGCAACGGGCCGCGGGCGTCGGGGAGCGGTGTGCGCTCGGGGCCGATGTCGATCTGTTCGCGACGGTCGACCGACCCGTTGGTCAGCTCGCCGCCGAGCTGGTTGTAGCCCCGGAAGTGCGGGCTGTTGATCATCGCCACCGACTGCTTCTCGGCGTCGGGCAGGGCGAAGAACGCCCGCGCGGTGTCGCGGATGCGGTCGATCGCCGAGTCCGGGACGCCGTGGTCGACGAGATGGAAGAACCCGACCTCACTGCTCACCCGCGCCAGGTGTCGCCGTCCGTCGGCGGTGTCGAGGTCGGCGAGGGAGATGACCGGAAGCATGTTCTCGACGATAGGTCGGGTGGCAGGGGGACCGCCGCCGACGGCCGGTTTCCCGCAGCACTGCGCCGAAAGGCGTGGCCGATCCACAGCTGCGAAGGGACGAAAACGCCAGCTCACGGCACTGCGACCAACCGGAAATTACGTTTCTGAAAAAGGTGTAACGGGCGGCCCGACATTTGCGACAATCCCCGTGAGATTCATGTGAGGCCACTGCGAGTTCACTGTTGTGAACCCGGGTGAGTGGCGGTCCACCTGGTGCAGACGAAGCGGCAGAGGTTCACGACTCCCATGCGCTCGTCACCCATCACCCGGCTCCGCCTGGAGCCCCTGACTGTCCAGAGGTCGAAAATGAATCGCAATGCCAAAGGTGCCCTCGCTGCCGGTGCCGCCGTCGTCGTCCTGCTCGGCGGTGCCGGTTCGTACGCGCTGTGGAGCGACACCGCGACGGGCGCCAATGGCACCGTGACGACCGGTGAGCTCAAGCTCACCGCGGTGGGAACCCCCACCTGGAAGGATGTGTCGGCCACCGGCATCGTCGGCGGGACCACCGTCAACCCGGTCACCGACTTCCTCGTGCCGCAGGACACCTGGGAGTACACGACCACCTACACCGCGCTGGCGACCGGTAAGAACATGAAGGCTCAGGTCACGGTCAGCCCGGGCACCGCGGGCGCGCTGCCGACCGGCGTCACCCTCACCCCGACCGCCACCGTGGCGGGCGCCGCGGCCACCGGCGGCACCGCCGTCACCATTACCCCCGGCGCCCCGCGCACGGTCGAGGTGAAGGTCACCGTCGCGTTCGCCGATGTCACCGGCACCACCAGTCAGAACACCCCGGTCAACGTGTCGGGGATGACGGTGAGCCTGAACCAGATCCGTCCCTGACGATGACTCGGTCGGGTATCGCCCGGCTGGTCGTCGTCGCCATCGCAGGCCTGGTGGTCGCACTGTCGCTCGCGACGGTGCGATCCACCGGCGCCCTGTGGTCCGACCGTGCCAACGCCGCATCGGCCACCGCCACCACCGGCACCCTGACCCTTGTCGCAGGGAGTGGGTCCGGCTCGTCCTACCAGTTCCCGGCCCTCAACGGCAGCAACATCCTGACCGGTGACCAGACCCAGGCGCCGCTCGTCATCAGCAACGGCGGATCGACGCCGTTGCGGTACCGGCTCACGACGGCCGGGCCGGTGCTGACCTCGGGTCCGGCGGCCACGGTCGCGCTGTCGGGAGCAGTCGGTGGCAGTTGCGGCGCCGGGGCGCTCACCGGCGCCACGGCGTTCACGCCTGTCACCACCTCGACACCGGTCGCGACCACGAGCAGCTGGAGGTCGCTGGCGCGCGGCGCATCGGAGACGTGGTGCGTCCGCAGCGTTCTGCAGTCGGTCGCCGCCGGCACCGGGTCGTCCACCTACACCATCGCTTTCACCTTCGGAACAGAACAGACGAGGCCATGACCACGGTGCACGAGGAGTCCCGCAGCGCCCGCGATCAGCGTCGCACCGGACCGCTGTGGTGGCTGTGGCAGACAGTGACCTGGCTGGCCCTGCTGTTCCTGGTCGGCATCCTCCTCGCCGCGATCGTGGTGCCGAAGGTCGCCGGCGGACAGCCCTACACCGTTCTCACCTCGTCGATGACGCCGAAGTACCCACCGGGCACCCTCATCGTGGTGCGCCCCGCCGACCCGGCCGCTCTCGACATCGGCGACGTGGTCACCTACCAGATCCGTTCGGGCGAGCCCGATGTCATCACCCATCGCATCGTCGGGGTGACGTTCGACCAGCAGGGCAACCGCATCTTCACCACACAGGGCGACGCCGTCGACAAGCCCGATGCACGGCCGGTGCAGCGAGCACAGATTCGCGGCGAGCTGTGGTACTCGATCCCGTACCTCGGCTACGTCAACAACTGGATCACCGGTTCGGCGCGCCAGATCCTCGTCTACGGGATCGCCGGTGTGCTGTTCGTCTACGCGGCATGGCAATTCGTGCGGTCGATGCGTGAGCGCCGCGCGACGAAAACGTCATGACCATGAGTCTCCGAGCCCTCGGGTTCGCGTTCATCAGCCGACGGTTCCGGGCCGTCCTGTCGGTGGGGATGGTGCTGGGACTCGGCGTCGTCGGGACGTTGGCGCTGTGGTCGAACTCGGTCACCACCACATCCGGCACCTTCACCACCGCCACCATCTCGATCCTGGCCGACAACACGAAGAGCGCGAACATCGCTTTCGAGCCGAACGGCCTGTTGCCCGGGAAGTCGGCGGCGAAGGTCATCACGGTCTCCAACTCCGGCAGTACGGCGCTGCGATATTCGGCCGCCGTCGCCAGCGCCGATGCCCTCGGAAAGGGGATGACGCTCACCGTGATCCCCGGTGCGACCGCGTCCAACGGTGTCTGCAGTGCAGGGACTGCACTCACCTCCGGCTCGGCGATCACGGCGACCCCGACCACGTTCGTCACCGGACGCGGACCGCTCGCAGCAGCCAACGGCGCCGAGACACTCTGTGTGCAGGTCAACCTGCCCATCACCGCCCTGGCAACCCTCGCCGGCACGTCGGGCACCATCACCCTCACCTTCACCGGGACCGCAGGTGTCTGACATGGCTCCCCGCACTCGCCGCTACCTCACCGAGACCGCCCTCACCCTGGGTGCGATCGCGGGCGTGCTCTGCGTGCTCGCCGCGGTGGCCGGGGTCGCGTTCGGTCTGTCGCCGTTGGTGTTCCGCACCGGCTCGATGGCGCCGACCATCGGTGTCGGCGACGTCGCCATCGCGCAGTCGGTCCCCGCTTCGGGGGTCGCGGTCGGCGACATCGTCAGCGTGACCCGTCCCGACGGAGAGCGCGTCACCCACCGCGTGGCGTCGATCGATGCGCGTGTCGGCAATTCGACCACCATGACCCTGCGCGGCGACGCCAACAACGTCGCCGACGCCGCGCCCTACACGGTGACCTCGGTCGACCGCGTGCTGTTCGACGTCCCGAAACTGGGGTATGTGCTCGGTGTTTTCGCCAGTCCCTACGCCTGGGTGCTCGCGACCCTGGCCACCCTCGGGCTGCTGTGGATCGCCTTCGGCCCCGACCGGCGAGCGCCGGGTACTGCGGCGTCGGGGCGCCACGCCCGTCACGCGGCTCCGGCACCGACGGGGTTGCGCCGCAGCACCATCGCGGTGCAGGCCGTCGCCGTCCTGCTGGTGGTCGCGGCGGCGGTCACCGGGTACGCGCGCACAAGCGGCACCCTCGCCGCGCTCACCGATTCGGCCACCGCGTCGGGAACCGTGTCGGCGATCCGGCCGACGGCACCCGCATCGCTGTCGTGTGCGAACGTCTCGGGCAGCGCTCGATTGTCGTGGCCCAACCCCGCAGCCAGCCAGGGTTTCGACTACCAGTTGATCTTCACGCCGACATTCCTCGGTGGGAACCCGACCACGACCGTGGTGGCCGCGTCCACGACGGATCCCGCGAGTCTGCTCGTGTCCCGCACCTCGACCGGGGGAGCGCTCGGACTGGGCCTGCTCGGCACCTACTCGGTCGAATTGCGCAGCAAGGTCGGCAATTTCCTGTCCACCGGCCGCGTCACCATCAACCTCACCGTCCTCCTCGGCAGCGTGATCTGCGGCTCGAGCTCCGGTACGCCGTCACAGAACACCGTTGCCGCCCGCCAGGCCGCACCCGCCACCACATCGTCTGTGCCATCCACCTCGGCGTCGGCGTCGCCCTCGTCGGAGACGGCGGTCCCGAGCTCTGCCACGAGCACGCCCTCGTCGACCACATCAGCCACCGCGGCGCCGACGTCCACACCCGCCGGTGCCACGCCGTCACCTACGCCCACCGCGCAGGCCGCGCCCGGGGTCACGTCGCCGGATGGTGCGAGCACCGCATCGGTCACCGACGGCGTCGTCGTGATCCGTGACGTCGCGTCGGGGGCCGAGCAGTACCGCTCGGATCTGTCGGCGGCGTCGGTGGCGTGGGTCGACGACACCACCCTGCGCGTCACCTCACGCGACGGGACGACGACCACGCTGAAGCGCGTGGCCGGGGTGTGGAGCGTGGCGGCCGCGGCACCGACCACTGCCCCTGCCGGCTGAGGCCGCACGTCGGTCGACGAGTTCGTGCGCTCGGGTAACCTCACGCTCGAATCCGTACTTTCGACCGGCAGCCTCAGGAGTCACGATGAACACGAAGACCATCGGTGCGATCGCCGGTGTCGCGGCCTGTGTGGGGGTGCTCGCGGGATGTTCGTCCGACGGCACCACAGCGCTTCCGTCCGGCGCCGGTGAGCAGGGTGGCGCGGCGGCCGGTGCGACCGCGCAGACCGACGGCAAGCCGCTGTCGAGCTACCTGCTGCAGCAGTCCGATGTGCCGGTCGGTTTCACCGCGCTACAGGTGCCGGCGGGTGCGGGTGATCTCAGCGGATCGGTGATCGACGCGACGAAGAGCGCCAAGATCACGCCGTCGTCGTGCCAGCCCGACCTGTCCGGCCTGTCTTCCGACGACGCCGCGAACTCCCCGAAGGCGTTGTTCACCAACCCCTCTGCGGGCACATCGATCATCTCGGCGGTCAACCCCGCGTCGAACAAGAACGCCTCGCTCAGCAACTTCAAGAAATACAACCTGGGCGACTGTGCCTCCTACGAGCTGACGTCGTCGGTGAGCGGTCAGTCGTTCACCGCCACCGTGCAGACCGAGGACGCCGGCGTCGAGGTCCCCGGCATCGACGACGCGCTCACCGTGCAGCAGAACACCCAGACGCAGATCCCCGGTGCCGGCACGCGGTCGTCGACGGTGCTCATCGCCCTGATCCCCGTGCCCGGCGGCACCATGACCGTCCAGGTCGGCAACGTCCTCGGTGGCGCTGCCCCGGACAAGTCACTGTTCTCGACGGTCGTCGACGCCGCCGCGAAGCGCGTGACGGGCTGACCATGACGAGCCCCGAGAACGTCGACGAGACCTACGCCCACCTCGGCGAGATGATCGAGCAGGTCGGTGCGCTGCAGCGTGAGGCGTTGGCCATCACCGCCAGCGCCCTGTCGCACGATCGCCTCGTGGAGGTGTGGGTCAACGCGACCGGTGTCGTGATCAAGATCGAGATCGACCCCGAGGCGCACGCCGAAGTCGGTGCCCGCGGTCTCGCTGCGGCGATCACCGAGACCACCCAGGAGGCTGCCGCCATCGCACAGCGGGAGGTCGCGGTGAAGACCGCAGAGATCCGCGAGGTCACCGGCATCTCGAATATCGCTTCCGAGCTGGCCAACGTTCCCGGTCTCGCCGATCTCACCTCGTCGGTGACGGCGTCGATCGCGGATCCTGCTGCCGAGGAACGTGTCCGGCCGCGTCACGACCGCGGGGCGTGGTGACGTTTCGGCCGGCTGAGGGCTCGGCGGCCTGAACGTTTTGCTGGCCTGTCGCGTCTGACCGCGCGACAATCGACGGACCCCGAACGAGGAGGATCGATCATGCTGGTGGCGATTCTGGTGCTCAGTGCGTTCGTGCTCGGTGTGGCTGTGTTGGTGAAACAGACCCGCGGTGAGCAGTCCGAGCAACCTGCGCAGCGACCCGGTCGTGGGGGCATCACGCCGATCTACAAGCGCTCGTCGTCATCGGGCATCGGTGGTCGCGTCGGTTATCTCGGCGGTGGGGGAGACGGCGGCGGATGGTTCGACGGCGGTTCCGGTGGTTTCGACGGTGGGTCCTGCGGGTCGGGTGACAGCGGCTCGGGTGGCGGGGATTCCGGCGGAGGCTGTTGACCGGCCCGCTGGGTGAGGCCGGCGGCGTGCAGAAGGTCGTCGACGCGCTCGCAGGTGCGCAGACGGTCACCGTTCTCACCGGCGCCGGCATGTCCGCAGAGAGCGGAGTGCCCACGTTTCGCGATGTGCAGACGGGACTGTGGGCGCGGTACGACCCGATGACGCTGGCGACCCCGGAGGCGTGGGAGGACGACCCGGCGCTGGTGTGGGCCTGGTATCAGCGACGACGCGCCATGGTCACCGCGGTCGAACCCAACGCCGGACATCATGCGCTCGCCTCATGGGCGCGAGCCTCCGACGTGCGAGTCGTGACCCAGAACGTCGACGACCTCCACGAGCGCGCGGGCAGCACCGACGTGGTCCACGTCCACGGCAGTCTGTTCACCTGTCGGTGCGACACCTGCGGCCGGTCGCACGATGCCGAGGTGGTCGATCTCGACACCGACCGCCTCGACCCACCCGAATGCGGGTGTGGAGGTCTCGTGCGCCCCGGCGTCGTGTGGTTCGGGGAGTCGTTGCCGCAGAACGCGTTCGCCGAGGCCACCGCCCGCGCCGAGGCGTGCGACGTGTTCCTGCTGGTGGGCACCTCGGGCGTGGTCTACCCCGCGGCCGGCCTGCCGCACATCGCCCGAGCGGCCGGCGCGACGATCGTCGAGATCAACCCGCACGAGACGGACCTGTCCGACGCCTGCGACATCACGGTGCGATCCACCGCGGCCGTCGCGCTGCCGGCGATCGTCGAGGCCGTCGCTCCCTGACGACTACCGTGGACGGGGTGCCGAGAGGGGCACGGTGCACGGGAGGGAACACATCATGACGCCGCGTCGCATGCGATTCGCACTGATCGTCACGGTGATCATTGCTGTCGCGGCCGTTGCGACCGCGATCTGGGGCCGCGGCGACGATGCGCCGACGTCCGACGGTCCCTTTCTCACTGCCGACAACTTTCCGTCCGGTTACCAGGTGTCGCGTCTGTCGAATACAGCGCCGTCCGGCATCGGCGGTACGACGACGCCTGCGGAGTGCGGGCAGGTGGTCGCTGACCAGGCCGCCCGTGAATTACGTTCCACCACAGTCGGTGTGCTCGCTGTTCCGAAGGACGAGACCGCACCCACCTTCGCGCAATCGATTGTCACCGGCGGTGAATCGGTGTCCGACACGGTCGGAGTCGTCCGGAGATGTTCTTCCTATCGGCAGCAGACCGACACCGAGTCGCTCGACTCGATCTCATCGATCCTGTCGACCCCGGCAGGTTGCCCTCGCGACGCCACGGTCATACGAGTCCGTACCCGATTCCGCTCGCCGACAGGCGATTCTGATTCCACGTCGGTGAGGGCCTACGTCCAGGGCGGGGCCTCGGTGGGCATCCTCACCGCGTCGCTCACCCAACCCGAGGCGCCGGTGCCCGATGACTTCTGCAGACTGACGTCTCTCGTCGCTGATCGGCTCGAGTAGCGCCGCCGCTCGTCAGCTGCTCAGCACGTCCTGCATGCCAGGGGCCAGCACATCCGACAGCGCCGACCACGGGACGGTGATGGTGATCAGGCCCGCGGCGTAGGCACCCACCTGGTAGTCGCCGAAGTGGATGCGCATGCCCTCGGGCGACGCGGTCCAGTTCGCGTAGTTGGTGAGCGTGGGGGCCATGCCCTCGCGGACGTAGCTGGGGCCGGCGGTGGTGGTCGGCAGGATCTTCGCGGCTTCCGACGACAGTCGTTGCAGACCGGAGTCGAGGTTGCCGAACGCATCTTGGAGGGTGATCGGCTTCGCGTTGTCGGCGTTGATGGTGACCGTCGAGATCAGCGAGTCTCCATGTGCGCCGGGTGGGTTGGCGATCCAGCCGGTGATCTGCTCGGCACTGATCACGCGCCCGCCGATGTGGAACGGCCCCTTCGCATACCCGTTGCTGAGCGTGAAGCCGAAGGGCGGGTCGTACTGCGCGTCGATCTGGTCCTGGAGCGCCGCCCGCATCGACTGGTTGAACTCGGCGGTGACGGCAGGCGTGCCGCCGGAGAGCTGCGGGATGGTGACGTCCCAGGTGGCGCGCTGGTTCGCTCCGGTGATGCGAGCGCTGGTCGCGGTATACGGACTGCTGGTGGCTGTCGTGGTGGACGGCGTCGCCGAGCCGGGTGACGCGCTGGGCGACGCCGTGACCGTGACAACCCGCGTCGACGGTGCGGGTGTTGCAGTGCCGTCAGTGCTGGAACACGATGCCAGGCTCATCGTCAGCAGAGCTGCAGCAGCAAGGTAGCCGGAGGCGCGCGCAGATGTCATGGAACAAGTGTGCGCTTTTCTGCCCCCAACGGTCGAGGTCGGGTGGTGCGTGAGCTGCAGTTCCGAGCGCCGCGGCGTCATGCGCCCGGCGAAGGTCAGGTCAGCCCCTGGAGGGCGTCGACGACGCGGTTCAGGGAATCGCTCGCTTGCTTGTCAGCGCTGCCGATCCTGGTGGCGTCGGAGACGATGCGTTGGCCCATCTCGCGTAACGCAGCAACCGCATCGCGCGTTTCGGATTCCATCATCGAGCAGTACGCCGACGTCGCCGAACCGGCGGCGAAACCCGGGTTCGCTGCGGCCGCGGGTGCGGCGCTGTCATAGCGTCCGGCGATCGCAGCCGCTGCAGTGTCGGCGTCAGCGGTGATCTGGCTGCCTGCCTGCGCCACCTTGTCGGGGTCGATGTCCGAGAACGGTTGCGTCACAGTAGTTTCCTCACAAGTTGCTGCACAGGGGTCCGAGGGTGTCGTTGCGCGCTGAGAAGCCGTACCAGCCGAGCAGGAACAGCAGACCGCACGTCAGCAGCAGCACAACTCCGGCGAACAGCGTGAGTCGTCGGCGGGTGGAGGCAAGGACGACGATGGCCGCTACGACGCCAACCGCGGAGAGCAGCATCGTCACCCAGAAGTACTGCGCGATCTGCAGCGGTGGGTGCGGATCGCAGGTGCGGCGCATCTCATCGCGCACGGAGATCGCCGCAGCGATCTGCGCGCCGTAGAGGACGGCTGCGGCTGCTGTCGCGATCGCTGCCACGGCCAGAGCGAGTCGCGTGCGAGTCGCGGTGACGGCACTGGTCATGCGTGTGCTCACCAGCCCTGTCGCGGCCGCACGAAAACGACATCCTGGTCGCCCTCAGATTGCTCGCCCTCGGGGAGACGGCCCTGGACGGAATAGTTCTCCGCGCTGGGTGTGTGCTGCGAATAGACCGCTTCACCGTCAGGGAGGACGGAGGTGACGATGGCGGCATGGTGCGATTCGCCGTCAGGTTCTCCGCCCGGTCCGTCGTTGTAGTTCCAATACGCGACGTCACCGGGTTGCGCGTCCTTTGCGCTCACGGTGGCACCGCCGTTGTTCTGGAAGAACTCCCGCTGAGCGTTGGCGTTGTACCAGGAGTCGGTGTGGCTGATGCCTTGCACCGATGGGATCCCGGGCAGGTCCGGTGTCTTCCAGTTCCAGTCGCCGGCGGCCGATCGTCCCCAGCCGTCGTCGTCGGTGGTGAACGTGCCCTTCTCGTCGAGGCCGGCGCTGAGAAGTCCGTTCGACACATAATTGGCACAGTTGTTGTCGAACACGTCGATGGACTCGTCGTTCACATGATCGCGTGCGTATTTCAGGAAGGCGATGCGGTTGTACCCGTTCTCGTTTGCCTCCAGGCTCGTTCGTACCGAGGCGGGGATGCCGGGCAGGTCGTAGACGTCGATCGGTACCGCGTTCTCCAAGGTCGTCCGCTGATTGTCGGAGAGTCCGTTCCACCACCGTTCGACGGCTTCGGGTGATTGTCCGTGGGGGAGGGTGTCGCGCAGCATGGCAATCGATGCCTCCACGGCGTCGGACTGCTTCGCGCGCGCCGAGTCCTGAGAGGTCGTATCGGGGTCGACCCTCAACGACGTCATCGATTGCTCGGCGAGCCCGTCGGCTTGGGTGGCTGCCTCCACTGCATCCGTGATTAGGCTCTGCGCCTCGGTCTGCACCGACTGCAGGCGTGCGAGGTCACCCGCGGCGACCGTCGGCGGGAGGTTCACGGTTCCGTTCTCGTCGACGGTCAGTGAGTTCGCAGTGGCGTACGAGACCGCCGACGTCAACTCTCGCTGCGCCAATTCGACGGCGTCCTGCAAAGTGTCGAGAGCAGCGGCCGCCGACCGGTTCAGGATGGCCATCACGTCGAACTTGTCGGCCGCTGTGGCCAACGAGTCGCGGACTGCGGCGCCCAGTTCGTCTTTCCAGGAGTCCTCGAGCTTCCTGCGACCGTTGGCGTGGATGGCGTTCGCCGACTCCTCGGAGTCCTTGGCCGCGGCGAGCAGATCGTCGGCAACCGCTTGGAACTGAGCGGGTTTCGCGTCGCGTAGTTGCGCGAAGGTGACCACGCAGTCCTCCTTGTCCCCGGGCTCGGATTGACGCCGTGATGGTAGCCGACCCGCAACCCGTCGATCGAGTTCAACCGTGATCGGCGAACTTCTCTTGATTTTGCGCACGACGTGAGACAAGCTACAACTCATGAACTTGAAGCATGGAATACCGGAGCCATGGGCGACGGCGCTGACCGAGGCGGGATTCGTGAGCCCGTGGGACACGCCGAGCATGAACCGATTGTCGGAGGCGACCGGCATCCACGTCTCGACGATCTCGCGGATCGTGAAGGGGCAGAATGTCAAAGGGCCGACGAAGGATGTCGTGACCCAGCTCGCTGAAGCGTTGGGGAAGCCGGCACGCGAGGTGGGCGGGTGGATCGACGCGGCCTGGGCGCAGCTCGAGCCGTACACCCCGCCCGCAGCGGCCGACCTGATGACGAACGAACAGCGCGCGGCGGTCGATTCGATCATCCGCGCGTTCGCCACCGCCAACCGTGCTGCGGCCGACAGTGCGAGGCTCTCCGATGAGCTGGCCGTGGCGATGGCGAAGAAGCCAGGGATGCGCGCTCAGAGCAAGAGGACCTGACGACCGAGCGGTCGCGAATTCACCGCGACGTTGCACGAGATCACTTGTGGTCAGACTCCTCGTGTGAGGCGGGATGCGCCTGTTCGCGGCCCGTCAACGTCGCTGTGAGCGGTGCGAGTGTGTCGAGATAGACCACCGCCAGCGCGTCGGAAAGGGTGCCGGCATCACGCACTCGTTGGCCCTCGCGCCTGTCGACATCATCGCGCTGTGCCACCGGGCTCCTGCGGTCATGGCTTGCGCTGCGAGACCGCTGTCGCTGCGAGGAATGCCGGGTGTACCACATCCCAGGTCGCGATGAATGCGTCGTCGACGATGCTGCGTGCCAACGCTTCTGAGTCCTCATGGGAGCACGTGAGGCTGGTCTCGGTGCCCGCCCACCCTGCCTCGACAAGTAGTTCCCTCTGCTCGTCTCGGCACTCTGCGTCGGGATGCAGCGTGGTGATGTCGATGCAGGCCACGCGCTGGTCTCGCGGCGAGGTGGTCACCACGACCGATCCGTGTGGACCCTCGGTGTTTTCGCTCGATTGCGCAACGGTGAGATGCTGTCCGGGGCGCAGGGCGTCGAGATCGCCTGCGAGCTCATCGATGTAGTCCTCCCACGCCTGCGCGGTCGCGAGGTCGACCGTCGGGGGCTGCGAGTGGCCGGCCGGGGCCGTCGATACCCAGCGCCTGCCGCAATGCGGGCAGGCCGTCGTCCAGGAACTCGAACCATCGCGCGAGGTACCAGCCGAGGTAGAGGTACTTGTAGATCCCGTCGCACGGGTAGAACGTTGCGGCGTAGAGGTCGCCGTTGCTGATGACGAGGGTGATGCCATGAGATTTCGGACCGAGGAGCCGGGCGAGCGTCGGCGCTGACACAGCGGCCGGGAGGTCGGTGATCACGCGCGCGAAGATGTCGACCTGCGGTGCCCGCATCGAGACCGCCACCGACGTCGGGAAGTCGGCGCCGGGGATCGTGATCACGGCATCAGAACCGATGACGGGAGCTCCGCCCGCGAAGGCCGCGAGGTCGTCACGAATGCGGGCACGCAACGCAGCGGGACCGAGTCTGACGGGTAGCGACGCCTCAGAGCTGACGAATTCTCCACCGATGCCGGCGATGTCGTCGGGCTCGGAGAGCAGCCAGGTGTATCGGGCGATGTCGACGACGGTCGACGCCAATTCGCCGGCGCACCCGGACTCGCAGATGATCCGATCGGCTCGGAGCATCGGCGGAAGGATGGTGGCGTCGTCGGCGGATCGTGGTCCGACGAGTCGCCACCCGACTGCGGATAGCTGGCGAATCCGCAGCCCGTCGGCCGCCTCGCCGTCGGCGGGGACGATGAACACGAATTCCTCGTGGTTCAGTCGCTCGATGCGACGGGTGAGGGTGGAGGCGAATCCGCTCCACTCCGCCTCGAGATTCGTCAGTTGGTCGGTCATGGTGACCTCCTTGATTGCTGACGCGGCCCGGTCGTCAGCGGATGGATCGGGGCCGTCGGATCGGCGATCGCGGACCCGCACTCGGTGGAAGAACCACCGTTCACCTGCAGGTTAGATCACGGGTCCGACAGCGATCGGGCCACCGTCGGGAGTGAGCATGCGCCGTCCTCCACAGAACGGGACGATCGTGTCGTGTCGGTGCGCGAAGCCGTACCAGGCAATCACACAATGCACCGCGTGCAGGCCGGCCAGGACGATCGCCGAGATACGGGTGGCCGGCCGCGCCGCGAGAACTGCTACGGCAGTGGCAGAAAGGCCGGCGAACGCGACCAGGATCATCACGATCGAGTCGAGCGCGAGGAGGTCAACGGCTGATCGCGTTTCGGCGCAGTGCCGTTTCACCTCGGGCGCGAGCGCCATTGCGCCGGTGGTGATGTGGGCCTGCAGGGCGACCGCGATGGGTGTGGAGAGCAACGCCGTGCCCCACCAGAGGGCATTTACCCGTCGGCGATGAGGCTGTGGGGGTGACCCAGGATCGCCCGTCGCGTGCATGTCGGCGCCGGTTCTCGCTCCTGGTTGTGGGGCAGCTGTCGGCCGCCGCGAGTCGGCTTTGAGATGTCCTCGAGACGTCTAAAGTTCCCCCGGCCGGCGCGCGCGGGACGCAAGTAGGGGCCTCGAGCGTTCACCAGTCGAAGGAATCGCATATCGAACGCAACTGAGGGGACGAGCTGACGTGTTGTCGAGAGTCGTGAATGTTGTCGAGCAGGTTGCCGATGCCGCACTGGGGATCGTGGGGGTTCGTGTGCTAACCGAGGAGCCGTCGCACACCACGACGACGCTGACGAACGCGGTAGAGATCCGGCGGTACGGTCCGCGGATCGCGGCCGAGACCACGGTGCAGGGTGCTGACGAGGAGAAGGCGCGGTCGGACGGCTTCCGGCGTTTGGCCGGCTACATCTTCGGCGGCAATCAGGCGGGGGAGAAGGTCGCCATGACCGCCCCGGTCAGCCAGGGTTCGTCGAAGGGTCAGAAGATCGCGATGACCGCGCCGGTGTCGACGTCGAGCGACGAGAACGGTTGGGTCATCCGGTTCTTCATGCCGTCGAAGTGGACCATGAACACTCTGCCGATCCCGAATGACGATAGCGTCCGGCTCGTCGAGGTGGCCGAGGAATCGGTTGCCGCTGTGCTTTTCACCGGCTCTCGGAGTTCCCAGGCGGTCGCGGCGAAGACGAAGGAACTGCTCGATGTGCTGTCGGCGAAGGGTGTCGAGACGGCGGGCGAACCCGTCAGCTGGTTCTACGACCCGCCCTGGACCCTGCCCTTCCGACGTCGCAACGAAGTGGTCGTCCCGATCGTCGAGTGCGACTGAGCGTTGGGTGCACTGGCATGCCTGTTGCAGCCCAAATCCTTTCGTCGCGCGTAATTGAGTCGGCGCCGGACCTGAGCCCGTTAGCCGCGGCCACGGATGCTGTGTCGGGGCCTGAAGCGCAAGTTCACCCAGCGGGTTGAGCGCATCGCCCGAACTCCCATCGTGACCCCGGTTTCGATGGTTTGGTAAGTGCAGATTCGCTTTCATTCGCGCAGTCTGCGATTTTTCAAGACGCCGATCGGATCCAGCTAAGGCCACCCGAGGTCTGAGGACCGCACTAGCCTGCGGAAAGGACTTCGAACGCCTTCCGACGGTTGTGGACTTGACGGCAAGCCCATAACCGTCGTTGCAACGGACGGCGACACACTCTGGGTTACTGCCACCCGGGACGCTGCCGAACTGAGGTGTGTTGCATCATTGCGTGATGATGACTTTTCGGTTTGTAGATCCTGAGGACGGCGAAACGGTTGAGGGTGAGTTCGCCGGCGATTTTAAATGGCACTTCGACACGAAGGATTCTGTAGCCTCAATTGTTATTCCGGCTGACCCTGTCGCAATATTCGGCGATGTCATCAGCGAAGGCGCCCGACTAAACTGGCGTCTGAAGTTTTACTCACAGGATAGTCTGGGCAATCCTCTATTGGTTCTAGAAGACTTCGGTACTGTTGGCGACGTTGGCGAAGGCGTGGCGGCGATCGAGGCAGCTATTCGCCGCCAGGCGAGCTGAATTAAGCAACGAACTACCGATACCATTGTGCTGGACCAAACGTGGAAATCTGGTCGAAAGGGACCTTTTTGTTGAAGTCGCGTCAGACCTCATTTAAGGGTTTTCGGTGAATGGACACTAGTTGGTCTTTATCGGTGCAGGCGCAGCTGCGCATTGACGCTATGGACTGGCTGCGGGTCCGTTCGAATGACGGTGACGCGATCCTGACCTCAGAGGACCTTCTCGAGTTTCGGTTTCGTGGTGAGCCATTTCGCTTAATGGATGCTCAGCGCGGCATTCGGAAGCCGCGGCAGTTTGACAGCGCTCTGTCTATCCGTACCGTCTACAGGCCAGAGGGATATGAGAGGCCGTACGAAGACACAGCCGGCTCCGACGGACTAATCCGTTACAAGTGGCGCGGTACTGACCCCGGGCACCCCGAGAACATCGCGCTTCGTCGGGCGCTTGAAGAGCGAGAGCCGCTTATTTGGTTCTTTGGCGTGGGAATTGCGCAGTACAAGCCCATATTCCCGCTTTACGTGTTCGACGAGGAACCGGACCGCCACCAATTCCTGCTCGTGACTGACGGCGTTCGAGAATTGGTGACGACGGGTTCTCCGATAGAGGAGCATTTACGCAAGTATGTGGTGGCAGAGGTTCGGCGCCGGCTGCACCAGCCCGTATTTCGCGCGTCGGTGATGCGTGCTTATCGGAGCCGATGCGCAGTTTGCGCGCTCGGGCACGCTGAACTTCTAGATGCCGCCCATATTGTTCCCGACTCGGAGCCGGAGGGAATCGCAGCGGTGCGTAATGGTCTTTCGATGTGCAAGATTCATCACGCGGCGTTCGATTCGAGCATTCTCGGAATCGAGCCGTCTTCGTTGAAGGTGGAGATTCGCTCAGATTTGTTGACCGAGATTGATGGTCCGATGCTGCAGTACGGGCTGAAGGAGCGCCACGGCCAGCGGCTGATGGTTCTACCGTCAAAGCGTGTCGAGCAACCCGACAAAGAGCTGCTGGCGGCGGCGTTTGAGCGGTTCAACGCGGCGAGCTGATATGCAGCGTCGCCGCGTTAGCGGTGACGACCTCTAGTCTGTCTAAGCCCGCCGGAGCGAATCGAGATCACACTGCTCCCGCCGCCACTATGCGACGTTGTTGGCTTTTCGGGCGATCGGTGCTGATGGCGCGACCGCCGCCGGGCAGTTGTCGTGCCAGCTTCGATGGCCGCAAGCAGCTTATTCTCCCGTGCCATAAGGGTCTGTTGTCTATTTGCGCTATCCGGAGTAATGCCGGTGCGACGAACCTCCCACCGCAGCGCCTCCACCTCGATGCGGACGTCTCGTAGCTGTAACGTCAAAGGCCTGTCTAAACTGTTAGACGCGGTTCCCTTCGTGCGCGGTTTTGACTTCCTTCTGCGCTTGCGTTCAGAAGACTTCTCATCGCCAAGCGTCTCGCGACGTTTCACCGGTGCCGGTGTGGCCGAACTTTTTCGAGTTTTCGAGCTGTGTTCTGTCGGTTGCTGCGGAAAGAATTGCCGCAGCTTCGCCCGCTCCTCGTCCCACGAACCCAACTTTCGCCTCCGCCTTCTTCGAAATACTAAAGTTCCCAGACGTGGTCCGGGTCATCGAGGGCTGCACGAACTTGGCTGAGGTCGCCCATGTCGGCGATGGGCGACGACTTCGCAATGTCGACAACGCTGTCGACAACCGTCTTGATGACCGCTGGATCGCCGGACTCGAGGGCGGTGTCGAGGCGGGTGAACATCTGGTCGATCGTGTTCTTACGGTCCGCGAAGACGAGCGCGAAGTAGTTTCGAAGGACGTTCTCGCCGGCCTTGATCCGCGCAATCTCGGTATCGCGCGATGCACGGATCTGTTCCTGCTTTGTCGACTCGGTCGCGTGGATCGTGACGCACTCCTGCGCGGCATCCACGACCTGCTTGAGGGCGTTGAAGCCGTCGAGCGCAGACACTGCCTTCATCGCGGGTGGGACAACAGTTCCCTCGTAAACTTTGCGTTCAGCCATCGATGGTCTCCTTGGTCATCGTGCGGTATTTCACCGCGATGGTGGCGCTCTCGTCGGTGAGATCGCCTTCGTCGTCGAGCACCTTCGTCGCCGCGACGTCCCGAACGCCTTGCGCTAGGAGAACGCAGCGCTGGAATCGGGGAGCGTGCGCAGTCGGGTCGAAGTCTTCGGATTCAAGCTCGTCGAGCGCGACGACCGCCCGCGACGTCAAATCTGCGAGAACACCGCTGAGTTCATCGACGCGTGCTTCGATCGCGTCGAGTCGGGCGGCTAGGAGGTCGGCCTCGGCAATGGCGATGTCGATCGAAGCAACCTTCGACTTCGCCTCCGTAACGGCTTGCTTGCCCTTACCCTTCAGGACCAGTCCGCCGACCAGGAGCGCTGGTCCAACCGTTACGACATTGAGCACGGTGGCGCCGAGCGCCATTCCTCCGCCGCCCGTTGCCAGGCTGCCGCCGCCGAGCCACGCGAGGGTCGCACCTTGAGCGGCTGCACCGCTGAGCCCGGATATTGCTGCGCCTGTGCTCGCTGAGGCGAGAGCGCCAACTGTTCCGGTGACGGCCGCCGACGTCCCTGCACCGGCGGTGAATGCCCCAACGATTCCGCCCAGGATTCCGCCGAAGTCGATCACAGGACCTGTTGTGGTGTTGACGACTCCGACAGTCACATCCAGGCCATCGGTCAGAATTCGCTCGTTTTCTTTGATCGAGCGGGCGTTCCGCCGCATGAAGTCGGCGAGACGTAGCAGAACCTTCTCGATGGCGTCCTCTTGCTGGCTGCCGTAATCGGTCAGGCGTTGGTTGGTCACTGTGGCACGCGCTTCACTTTTCTTGCGGCTGTCTTCGTACCGAACGATCGCCGCCTGGAGGTCTTTGCGCGCCCGCTTCATGTCGAGTGCGCCTTTGCCGCCGAGGGCGAGTCCGCCACCGCCGGTGGCGCCGCCGGCCACGATGATCGCCGCAGCGATGAGTGGTAAAGGCATATTAGTCTCTTTCGTTGGTACTAGAACGTCAGTTGTTTGCGCGGCCAGAAGCTTTGCGCCAGATGGCGTGGTCGAGAGTGGTGGCGTCGACGCCGAGGTGGTCTGCGGCGTCACGAACGAGCGTTGCGCAGGTGGTAGGCGTCAGATCGGAACGACCGATAGCCGTCGAGACAAAGCGAAGCACCATGCGATCGGACTTCACGCCGGGAAGCCCGGCGAGCATCAGCGCGTACTCAAAGGTGATTCCGGACCGTTGTGCTTCGGCCGACGTCCAGAGCTTCTTCAGCGCGGCGCGGCGATCTTCGTTGCCGGCAGCCAACTCACCGTGCTCGCGGAACTGAGCCGACATCCGGATCCCCGCGTCGTGGAGCTTCTGGGCGACATCGTGCATGACGTCGGCCTTCAGCGAGGCGCCCCGCTTAGTGGATGCCGCCTTGAAGTTGCCGACTTTCTTGGCCCAATTACGGGCCCCACCGAGCTGATCGAACGACGCCAGGAGTTCCGCGGTGCCGTCGGTGGCAGCGGCGTCGGCCCGTAGCTCGCGGTAGCGGTTCACGACGTTCAGCACGCTGTTGTAGTGCGCACCAGTTGACTGAATCGAGTCGATGATGCACAACGCAAGGCTGTCCGGATACCCGTTGGGCCGGAACCACTCTGACTGCGGACCCAGCTGGTCGCGGCATGCCCCTGCGAGCTTGTCGAGATCGGTTGCTCCAGACACGGCGACCCCCTTTCGTTCTGCGACACCATCGCAGAGAGGTCCGACAAACCCGGCAGCGATCGCTTTGGGCAAATATAGCGATCGCTACCCGCCCGTGTACGCATGTCTGGCAGTATCGGTTTGCTCGCCGAACTTTCGAGGGGATTGCTGTTGTCGGATATTGCCTGGTTGGACACGTCCCCGGACGAAGAGCGGCAGATGCGAGAAATCGTCAAGCTCTTCTCCGACAGCTCGACACTCGATGACATCGGGATCGGCCAGGTGCGCGACAGCCTGGCCGACCGCCTGTTCCCTGCGACATCGACGGTTCACACCCGTGCGCGGTACTTCCTGTTCATCCCGTGGATCTACGCGGCCGCGGCCGGCAAGTACTCCGGTACGCAGGCGACGTCGAAGGCGCGTGACCAGGAGCGGGCGCTCATCGAGACGATGAAGAAGTCCGGCCACACCAAAGGACTGATCGGGCGCGTCGCCGGCGCGAGCGTCGCGACACTGCCCTCGAACATCTACTGGTCGGCACTCGCAAACCTGGGTATCCGCGGGGAGTTGCCCGGCAGTCCGACCGGGTGGAACGTCAGCGTCGAGCCGCCGCCCGGCTTCCCGAAGACGGTCGACGATGGCTTCGCGCTCTCCACCGAGGAAGCCCGGTGGCTCCAGGAGCGAGTGCTGACCACCAAGCCGACGTCCTACCTCGCGCACATCCTGCGGTCCGGCCTCGACGCGGACATCGACTCCATCGTCTGGCCCTGGGAGCATCCCGCGCTCGCAACCGCGAGTCCGGAACTGCAGGCGCTGGTGGAACACGCCCGGCTCTTCTCCCTCGCCATGGAGGGCGCCTCGCTGCTCTACAACCTACTGCTGGCGCAGAAGTACGACGGCCTGGTCGAGCCCGACGAGCCGTGGGCCCCGTACTACGCGGAGCGACTCGAGGACTGGGCGGCTGAAATCGCTGACGATGTAAATGCACTGAGCACCTGGGACCTGGCCGAGTTCTGGCGCGCCGCCGAGGCGGATCGGAACACGCCGATCCCGGGCGGGACCCGACTCTTCGTCCAGACATGGATCGACGAGGTTCGTGCCGGACGCGCTGCGCAGGCCTCCGAGTCGGAGCCTCTACGCACGTTGATCGCCAAGCGTGAACATCAGAACAAGGGCGAGCAGTCACGCCTCCGCACAGACAACCTCATCAAGCAGTGGTCGGGTGCGTCAGGCGCCAACCGCCTCGCGTACCGATGGCCGACCGTGCAGACGCTGGTGACCGACATCCGGGAGGGCCTCGGGCATGCTCCCGCCTGACAGTCGAACGACGCTACTGAAGAAGCTCGAGCCGCCGCCCGGCTACTCGGTGACACACGTCGTCGGAACAACATTCACCCTCGATCTCGACAGCGCTCTGCTCCCGTCGCTCGCGCTCTCCCGCAGTGCTGCAGCCGACTCCGCTGACCGACTCGAGACAATCGCCGCGGTGCAGGCGAGCATCGGCAAGATCGACATCTTCCATCAGCTCGGTCAGATCAACGTCTCAGGCACGCGTTCGCGGCTCCACACTCTGCTCGAGCCCGCTGTCCACGGCGTGCGTCCGGCAAATGGCTTCCTCTTTCACCCGAAGGTGTGGATCGCTCGCTACGAGGACCCCAACAACCTCACCCGCATGCGGATGCTGGTCTTGAGTCGCAACCTGAGCCGTAGCAAGTCCTGGGACGTCGCGGTCGCGCTCGAGGGGTGGGTGATGACCACGCCCAAGGCCTCGAACAGGCCGATCGCCGACTTCGTTCGCTTCCTGCCCGAGCAGGTGACGGTGCCTCTGCCGGCGAGTAGACGAACACGGCTGACAGCACTTGCCGACGAGATCCGCTACGTCGAGTGGGAGCTACCGAAGGGGGCGAACTCTCTGGAGTTCCACGCCTTCGGCCTTCCCGGTCGGCCGCGGCCAAAGATCGACTTCACCGGCTACAAGCACCTGATCATCTCGCCATTTCTCACCGACGATGGCTTCGCCGAGCTGGTGCCCAACGATTCGAAGAACGTGACCGTCGTGTCCAGGCAGGAAGCTCTCGACGGGTTGTCGAAGGACAACGCCGAGTGGATCACCACCCCGTACGTGCTGTCCCCGACAGCGGGTATCCCGGCCGAGGACGAAGAGTCCACCGGGTCAGCGGCACTGTCGGGACTGCACGCAAAGCTCTACTGCGTCGAGCGGGCGAGAAACGCTCACCTCTTCATCGGATCAGCGAACGCGACGTACAAGGCGTTGAACGGCAACGTCGAAATCCTCGTCGAGTTGACCGGTGGCGCAACTGCTCTCGGCGTCGACCGCTTCCTCAGCAAGGACGGCTTGCTCCCGATCCTGGAGGAGACGACTGCCGGAGCTGGCGAGACCGTCGACAACGAGGCGCAAGTCGCGCTGGACGCGCACATCAGGGCGATCGCATCGATGGAACTGCAAGCGGTGCTCACCGGCGACAACGAGGCCTACGACCTGCGAGTCGTCAGCCGCGAGCCAGTGCCATCGAAGCCCGATGTCACCGTCGCGATGTCGCTCTACACCGACAAGTCAACGGCCACTGAGCTGAACCCCGGAGTTCCGATTGACGTCGCGTTCGGCGGGCTCGCCCTGTCCGACGTGACGGCATTCGTCGTGATCGTCGCCAGCGACGCCGGGGGCCGTCAAAGCGCGACCATCGTGAAATGCCACCTGATCAAAGATGTTCCGGGCCGAATGGATTCCATCGTCACCAACGAGATCAACAACCCCAACGACTTCCGTCGGTTCCTATCCCTGCTCCTCGCCTTCGGCGCGCCGACCGAGGAGACCGAGGGCGGAGAGGGGGAGTCAGCCGGTGGAGCAGGGAAGTGGCACGTCTTGGAGAACGGACTCTTCGAACAGCTCCTCAAGGCAGCGACCCTGAGCCCGGAGAGTCTCGAGCGTCTCGCCGGAGTGGTCACTAGCATCATCCAGCGCGGCGACCCCCACAACGTCCTCCCCGACGGCTTCCCGGATCTGTGGGCTGCCATCTCTGCCGCCGCCGACATCGAGGTGCCCGCCCATGCCTGACAACACCACGTTTCGCGCCGAGCCGTATCTGGCGAAGCTGCGTCCGTTCCAGCGTGCAACGGTCGACCACGTCGTCGACATCCTGTACCGCAGCAAGTCGGGGAAGCGCTTTCTCGTGGCCGACGAGACCGGACTGGGCAAGACGATGGTCGCCCGCGGCGTGATTGCGAGCGCCATCGAGGCATTGCAGGACGAACCTGGCGTGGACCGCATCGACGTTGTCTACATCTGCTCGAACGCCGACGTCGCCCGGCAGAACGTGAAAAAGCTAGACATCCTCGGCAACGAGGCGTCGCTCTCCACCCGTCTCAGCCTGCTCGCTGCCGAGACTGACAAGCTCAAGAACGGCGACCGGTCCGCAGGCAAGCCTGTCAACCTGGTCTCTCTCACTCCGAAGACCGCCTTTCCCGACAAGGGGTGGCGCGGCGGCACCAGTCGCGAACGAGCGTTGCTGCACATCATCTTTCGAGACCGATTGGTATTGAAGGGCAAGTACGAAACGGCGTCGTTGCGATTGCTGCAGGGCGGGGTCGGGACCATGGAGCGCTTCAAGCAGGCGGTCACCAACTTTGAATACCAACTGGGCGCAGCGCCCGGGCATGGTGCCGGCAAGCTCGACGCGGAGATCGTCGACAGGTTCTGGAAGATGGCATCGCAGCCGGCCGCGGACAACGGTTCGCTGGTCGACCGGTTCACCGCGTTCGTCGAGCAGACCGCGGGGAAGTCCAAGGTGCCGGCCGCGTCCAGTGAGGTGTCTCAGCTTCACAGCGAGCTACGCCGCACCCTGGCACGCGCGTCGGTGGATGCGCTTGAGCCGGATTTAATCATCCTCGACGAGTTCCAGCGATTCACCGAGCTACTCGACGCGGAGAATCCCATCGCCGAGCTGGCACACGACCTGTTCACCTTCGAGCACGCCAAGGTCCTGCTGCTCTCGGCCACGCCGTACAAGCCGATAGACAATCTCAGCCAGGATGGCTCGACACACCAGTCAGAGTTCCTCGGCGTCCTGGAGTTCCTCGCGCACGAGAAGGCAGGGGAGCCCGCAGCCGGGATCGAGAAGCTGCTGGCTGAGTACCGGCAGTCGGTGAAAACTCGGACCGACCCCGCCGAGCTGCGCGATCGCATCCGCGGTGAGCTTCTCCAGCTCATGTGCCGAACCGAACGGCCGACGAAGTCTCGCGAATCCATGGTCCAGGAGCGCGAATTTAAGGCCCCCGCGATCAGCGCCGACGCAGCAGCCCAGTTCTTGGCCATGTCGAAGATCGCCAAGCACGTCGACAGCAATTTGCCGATGGACATCTGGAAGTCCGTGCCCGAGCTCGTGCACTTCTGGGAGGCCTACAAGATCGGCGACAGAGTACGGAAACAGCTCGACGCCGGCGACGAGGAACTGAAGGAGATGGTCGCATCCCTCCGACGACTGGACCCTGCGGCGGTCGACCGTTTCGACGAGCTTCCGGTCGACAATCCGCGTCTCCAAACGCTTCTCGACGAGACGACCGGGAAGGGATGGCAGTCGCTGCTGTGGATGCCGCCTTCGCTGCCGTATCTGAAGCCCGGCGGACCATTCGCGTCTCCCGACGTGGCGAGCATAACGAAGAAGCTTGTCTTCTCGTCGTGGACTGCGACACCCACCGCGGTGGCTTCTTTGGTCAGCCACGACGCGAGCCGACGTATCGCCCGCCCCGACCAGTCGCGGACCCCCAAAGTCACGGTCGAAAACCGAGATAGTGTGTCGCAGCGTATTCAGTTCCGAAGGTCCGGCGATCGGCTCAGCGCGATGGCCGGATTTCTTCCCTTCTTTCCGCTACCGGGGTTGGCGGACATGGCAGACCCGCTGCAGCGAGCAGGCGTTGCTGGGCAACCGTTCAATCGCGAACTCGCGGAGTCGAGGATTGCCGGCGATCTGCAAAGCCGGCTCGGACGCGACGTCCACGAGTCGGGAGCGAGTGAGCTGTCTGCGTTGACCTGGCAGTGGCCACTCGCGCTCAGCGACGGCATCCTCGACGAGGCGTTGTCCGCAGTGATCGTCGATGCGAGTCATCAGGCGATCACCGTTGCCGACGCCATCGCCGGCCGGGCGGCGTCAAAAGGTGTTGAACAGGAGGACGATCGGCGCGACCAGGGTACGGCCATCGACGAATACGTCACCGAGGCGTGGGCTGTTCATCGCGGTAGGGCGACGCTCGACGTGCGGGCGGTGCCACCCGGGTTGGCGGCGCAGACGGCGCGTCTCGCGATGCATTCGCCCGCCAACTGCGCATGGCGTTCCTTCGGCCGGCTCTCCGTCGACGATTCGGCAGTGACAAACGGAGGCCGATGGCGCGCTGCAGCCATCTTGGCCTCCGGCCTGCGAGCGTTGTTCAACCGCTGGGATTCCGCACTCCTGCTGGACCAGCTGTACGGCTCAGCCACCCCCTACTGGCAGCGCGTTTTGCAGTACTGCGCTGACGGCAATCTTCAGGCTGTGCTCGACGAGTACCTCTTCCACCTGGTGCAGGTGGAGGGTGACGCGGCGTTCGACGATGCTGCCCTGATCAAGTTTGCCTGGCACGCCGCGAGCGCGTTGAAGGTAACCCCGGCCGCCTACAAGGCGAAGGACCCGCTGGAGGAGCAGGACATCGACTTCTCGAATCGCTTCGCGATGCGCTACGGCGGGGCAAGGGAGAGCGAGGAGTCTGCGAGGCCGTCGGAGATCCGAGACGCGTTTAACTCGCCCTTCTGGCCGTTCGTACTCGTCTCGACGAGCGTCGGCCAAGAGGGGATCGACTTTCATCCGTGGTGCCACAACCTGGTGCACTGGAATGTGCCGACCAACCCAGTCGACTTCGAACAGCGCGACGGCCGTGTCAACCGGTTCCGGGGCCACGCGGTGCGCAAAAACATCGCGCACCAATTCAGTCGAAAGATTCTGGGTGCCAATAATCCCTGGCAGGAGGCGTACCGACTCGCCGGCGAAAACGCCCCGCACTCGGATGTGCCGGGTCTTGCACCTGAGTGGGTCTACCCGGGGCCGGCGTCTGTGGCACGCGATGTCATGCCGTATCAGTTGAGCATCGACGCTGCGCGGCTAAGGCGCACCCATGAGCGAGTCGCATTGTACAGACTAGCTTTTGGGCAGCCGCGGCAGGAAGACTTGATGGAGCTGATGGCTGCAGCTGGTGTGAGTGAATCAGACGCCAGTCAATGGCGGGTCGACTTGCGCCCCTCGGGCGCGACCTGATGCAGCCACTCGGACTGAACGCTTCTGGCGTCTGCCGCGGCGGAATCCCAGCGAGCCCGACTTGTTCACGGTTCGATTCACTGAGAGAAACGAACGCAGCCCAAGCCGAGGTGGTGGCAGGCTCCAACTCGGATTGTAGGAAACTTGATGGACGTTTTTGAGGTACACAAGCAGCTGGTCGACGACTACAAGTCGTTCACGACGTCGTCGGTAGAGGTGCGAAATCCTCGTCTCAAGCAGCATATTGACGAGCTGATAGAGCGTGGTGACCAGTGGCCCGAGCCGTGGCTATCGCTCAATCCACTATTTGAATCCGGTGGATCCATCGAGGAGCTGGTGGCTGAGGGCCTGCTCGGCGCAGAATGCGAGCGCATCTTCCGTCCGAAATCGCACCCCGAAGACGTCGGAGACCGTGCAATCACGCTGCACCGTCACCAACGACAGGCGATCGAGGCGGCGCAGACAGGAAAGTCCTACGTATTGACGACAGGCACAGGGTCTGGAAAGTCCCTGGCGTACATCGTGCCAATCGTCGACCACGTTCTGCGGATGGCAGAGCGCAAACCCGGGGTGAAGGCGATCATCGTCTATCCAATGAACGCGCTGGCGAACAGCCAGGTCGGCGAGCTCGAGAAGTTTTTGCGGCACGGCTATGGGCCGGCGGGAAACGAGCCTGTCACGTTTGCCCGCTATACCGGCCAGGAGCAGGGTGAGGATCGCGAGAAGATCCTTCGCAACCCGCCGGACATACTTCTCACGAACTACGTGATGCTCGAACTAGTCCTCACCAGGCCGGAAGAGCGCCGCCGGCTGGTGCAGGCCGCGCTGGGTCTGCAGTTCCTAGTGCTCGATGAGCTACATACGTACCGCGGGCGCCAGGGCGCCGATGTCGCGATGCTGGTTCGCCGCGTGCGCGATGCCTGCCAGTCTCCGAAACTGCAGTGCGTCGGAACCTCGGCGACGATGGCGAGCGGTGGCACGATCGACGACCAGCGCGCGGTGGTGGCGAAGGTGGCTAGCCACGTCTTCGGGGCTGAGGTAACGCCCGAGCGTGTGATTGGCGAGACGCTCGACCGCGCTACGAGCGGTAACCACAACGACATTGGACGCCTTAGTGCCGAGGTACGCGCTGGCGGCGCCAGCGGCAGTTATGACGCGCTCGCGGCATCATCACTCGCCACCTGGATCGAGACGACGTTCGGCCTCGACAAGGAGCCCGGCACCGGTCGGATTGTTCGGCAGCAGCCGGCGCGGGTGCGTGAGTCAGCAGCGCGCTTGGCAGGCGCCACAGATTGCACTGTCGACGAGTCTGAACAGGCCATCCGGGCGACGCTGCTCGCAGGGTCCAACGAGCGGCATCCCGTCACGGGTCGTCCCTTGTTCGCGTTTCGGCTGCATCAGTTCCTGTCCAAGGGCGACACGGTCTATGTATCGATCGAGGCCGAAGAGCACCGGCACGTCACGTCCACCTATCAGGTGTCAGTGCCAGGTGAGCCGGAGAAGGCGCTGATCCCATTGGCGTTCTGCCGCGAATGCGGGCAGGAGTATTTGGTTGTCGCCCGCATTGGCGACCGCGGTACTACTCGTTACCGGCCGCGCCGGGACCGCGACGCCAGTGGCGGCGACGAGGCGAACGGATATCTCTATGTTTCTTCCGATCAGCCATGGCCGACAGACCCGCTTGCTGAAGGGCGGTTTCCCGACTCTTGGGTCTCCGATGGCCAAGTGGTTGAGCGTCTGCGCAAGCACCAGCCCCGGTTGGTGAGGGTAAGCGTTGACGGGACCGAAGCGTCGAACGGGCTACGGGTCGCCTACGTTCCATCCCCGTTCCGTTTCTGCCTGCGTTGCAAGGTTTCGTATGAACAGGCACGCGGAAGCGATTTTGCGAAGTTGGCAACGCTCGATGCCGAGGGCCGCAGCTCGGCGGTTTCGGTGGTAAGTGCATCGGTGGTGCGATCCCTCAAGCAACTACCGCCGTCGGAGCTGCCGGACAATGCGCGGAAGCTGCTCACGTTCGTTGACAACCGCCAGGACGCCAGCCTGCAGTCCGGCCACTTCAATGATTTCGTTCAGGTGACCCAATTGCGCGGCGCCGTGTACCGCGCACTCGCGGGCGGTCCGCTGCGGCACGACGAGGTGGCGCAGCGGGTCGTCGCGTCACTCGGCTTGCCGTTCGAGTCGTATGCCGCCAACCCCGACGCCGTCTATGGCGCGCGGTCCGCCGCGCAGCGCGCGTTTAAGGAGTTCATCGAGTTTCGACTGTATGCCGACCTTCAGCGCGGGTGGCGGGTGACGATGCCCAACCTCGAGCAAACGGGCCTGCTTCGCGTCGATTACGAGTCCCTAGGTGATATCGCCGCAGATGCGGCGCTGTGGGACCAATCGCCGGCGTCCCTCCAGTATGCGCGGACCGGTGAACGGGAAGAGCTATGCCGCATCGTGCTCGACGAGTTCCGGCGCGAGCTCGCTGTGGATGTTGACTGCCTGTCCGAGGACGGCTACGACCGCATCCGGCGTCAGTCAGAACAGGTACTGACGGGGTTGTGGTCGATCTCCCGGCGCGACACTCCACCGATGCTGGGAGTGGTGTCGACCCGGTCGGGTACACCGGGGCGCCCGCGCGCGGAGGTGCGGTTGACCGGAAGGGCCGCCCTCGGGCGCTATATTCGGGACCGCAGTGGGCTGCGCAATCTCGACGGCTCAACGCTCGATACCGCAGATGCTCAGCAGGCGATCGAAAACCTTCTCGCTGTACTCGAACGCGCCGGGCTGCTGACGAAGATCGTCCTCCCAAAAGACGACGGGCTCAATTATCGACTCAAGGCCTCGGCGATCATCTGGTGCGCGGGCGACAACCGGACCGGTGCACCAGACCCGCTGCGACGCACCGCGACTTCCGATCAGGGCCTACGAATCAATCCGTTTTTCCAAGATCTTTATCGCAATACGGCGCCGACTCTCTCCGGGCTGCATGCCCGCGAGCACACCGCGCAAGTCTCTTCGGTAGATCGCGAGAGTCGAGAACGCGAGTTCCGTTCCGGGGCATTGCCGTTGATGTTCTGCTCTCCGACGATGGAGCTAGGGGTCGACATCTCGAGCCTGAATGCCGTGGGCCTACGCAACGTACCTCCGACACCCGCAAACTACGCGCAGCGTTCGGGCCGCGCGGGACGTTCGGGCCAGCCGGCGCTCGTGGTGACCTACTGCGCGACCGGCAACTCGCACGACCAGTACTACTTCCGACGGTCCCGGGAAATGGTCGCTGGATCTGTGGCCGCACCCCGTCTGGACCTGACGAACGAGGCGTTGCTGGCATCGCATGTGCATGCGCTCTGGCTGGCTGAGACCGGAGCAGACTTGCATTCTCGGATGCCCCAACTGCTGTCCGTCGAGGACGAGGGAATGCCTCTTCTTGTCGACCTGGCGCGGGTTCTCGGCGAGCCCGACGCCATCCGACGCGCCACCGATCGCGCCGAGGAGGTCATCGCGCCGTTGCGCTCGGATCTGGAGCAGACGGCATGGTGGCACGACGGCTGGGCGGCGTCGATTATCGCCAACGCACCTCAGGGATTCGATGATGCATGCGGCCGTTGGCGGGAGCTCTACCAGGCAGCTTTGGCTGACCAGCAGGAGCAGAACAGGGTCGTCCTGGATACCTCTGCGTCGCACGGGGCACGGAATGCCGCGGAGTCACGTCGACGCGAGGCCGAGAGTCAGCTGCGGCTACTGCGTAACGAGGATTCCGGTCGCGGTCACTCTGACTTCTACACCTACCGGTACTTCGCGTCCGAGGGATTTCTGCCGGGCTACAGCTTCCCGCGGCTGCCGCTCGCCGCGTACATCCCAGGCGTGCGCACGGCGGCGGGCGCTGCGGACGGGGGTGACTATCTGCAGCGCCCGCGCTTCCTTGCGATCAGTGAATTCGGGCCCGGCGCGCTGATTTATCACGAGGGTGCCCGCTACGAGGTGCGCCGTGTGCAGGTGCCCATGTCCAGAGCCGGCGTCGGCACAGTCGACCTTCAGGACGCCCGTCGTTGCGAGGAGTGTGGCTACCACCACGTGCGGCAGGCCGGCCTGGACGTGTGCGAGAACTGCGGTGTCCCGCTGTCCCCCCCGCGATACAACTTGATGAAGATGCAGACCGTGTTCACCCGGAGGCGCGAACGTATCTCGTCGGACGAGGAAGAGCGCCGTCGGGCGGGCTTCGAGTTGGAGACATCGTTTCGGTTCAGCCAGCACGGCCTCCGCTCCGGCCGCCTCGACGCCGACATTGCCGGCCCGAACGGGACGCTCGCCGAGTTCGTCTACGGCGATACGGCTGTGGTTCGAGTGACGAATCTTGGCCGACGGCGACGCAAGAATCCGAATGAGCTCGGTTACTGGCTCGATACCGTGAAGGGCAACTGGCTCAGCGAGAAAGACGCATCGGATGCGACCCCGCAGGATGGCGGTCTTGAGGATGCCGCCGATGCCCCGTCGAAGTCCAAGGTGATCCCTTACGTCGAGGACACCCGAAACATCGCGTTGTTACGCCTGTCCGCGCCGGTGGACGAATCCGTGGCGACGACGCTGCGGTACGCACTAGAACGCGGTATCGAGGCCGAGTTCCAACTAGAGGACTCAGAATTGTCAAGCGAGGCGATGCCTGACAACTCGGAGCGTGCACGGATGCTGTTCACCGAGTCGGCGGAAGGTGGCGCCGGCGTGCTTCGCCGTCTGCACGGGGAACCGGACGCGCTCGCACGGGTGGCGCGCCGCGCCTTGAACATCGCCCATTTCGGTCCCGCCGGAGAGGACTTCGGGAGGGCCGAAGGAGGGCGGGAGCGTTGCGAGAAAGCCTGCTATGACTGCCTTCTCGCGTACGGCAATCAATCTGATCACCAAAAGATCGACCGGCACGCGATCAAGGATTTGCTGCTCGCGCTCGCGTTGGCGGAGACGTTGCCCCGGCACGACGACGCGAACCCTAGTGCGGAACCCGACGATTTGCGCAGACAGTGTCGCTCTGATGGCGAGCGGGCATTGGTTGACCTGCTTGTGACGCACGAGTTCGCACTACCCGACTCCGTGCACGAGTCGGTGGGCAACGTCGATGCCGATTTTGTCTTTCGCGGTGACGAGGGGGTGACTGTTGTGTTCGTGGACGAGTCCGGTGACGCGGCGGGCTCGGGCCGCGATGATGCGGCCGAGGACGAGCTGATGGATCGAGGATGGTCGGTACTGCGTCTGCGGGTTGGCGACGACTGGCTGTCAGAGTTGCGCGCGAACACGTACGTGTTCGGCACAGGAAAGAGGTAACGATGGGTTTTGCGCCCGGCAACTTGGTGACCGCGCGTGGTCGCGAATGGGTCGTCCTCCCCGACAGCACCCAGGACTTCCTTGTCCTGCGACCGCTAGGAGGGCTTGACGACGACATCGCGGGCGTCCTGGTTAGCGAAGGCGTTACGGCTGCGACCTTCCCTTCGCCTCACGCAGACGATCTCGGCGATCACTTCAGCGCACAACTGCTCATAAATGCCATGCGGATCGGGTTTCGTTCCACGGCAGGCCCGTTCCGCTCGCTCGCATCCATCGCGGTGGAACCGAGGGCGTATCAGCTGGTTCCACTGATGATGGCGCTGAGGCAGGACGTAGTCCGGCTGTTGATCGCCGACGATGTCGGCATCGGCAAAACGATCGAGGCTGGCCTAGTCGCTGCGGAGCTGCTCGAGGTCGGGGAGGCTCGCGGATTGGCCGTGCTGTGCAGCCCGGCGCTGGCCGAGCAGTGGCAGTCGGAACTGCGGGAGAAGTTCGGAATGGAGGCCGAGCTTGTGCTCCCATCGACGGTTCGACGGCTCGAGCGGGGCCGGATCGGGACAGAATCGATCTTTGAGCGCTACCCGATCACAGTGGTGTCCACTGACTTCATCAAGAACTCAAGGCGGCGGCACGAGTTCCTGCGCACCTGCCCCGATCTAGTGATCGTCGACGAGGTGCACACCTGTGTCGCGGCGTCCGGTCAGGGCGGGTCGGGCCGCACCCAGAGATACGAGCTCGTGCGCGAACTCTCCCGTGACCGCTCCCGGCACATGATTTTTGCCAGCGCGACGCCGCACTCTGGAAAGGAAGAGGCGTTTAGAAACTTGCTCGGGCTGCTCGACCCCGTGCTCGAGACCGTCAATTTGGACGACAGGAAGGGGCGAGAGCTGCTCGCCCGGCATTTCGTGCAGCGCCGCCGCGGCGACATTCGCCGCTACATCGATGAAGACACGCCGTTTCCGAAGGACCGCCTCACTCGAGAAGTGCCCTACGCACTATCCCCGGAGTACCACGCGCTGTTCACGAAGGTTCTGGACTACGCCCGCGAGACTGTGCGAGCCGGCGACGGCGAGCTGACGAAGCGGGTGAACTGGTGGTCCGCGCTAGCTCTGCTTCGCGCGCTTGCCTCGTCGCCGCGCGCTGCAGCGCAGACGCTCCGGACGCGGGCCGCCTCAGCGGCCGCGGATTCCCCAGACGAGGCGGACGCGATCGGCCGAGCGATCGTGCTCGATCAGGCCGACGACGAGGCTATCGAGGCCGCGGACACCACTCCGGGCGCTGGCAGCGGCGACTCGGGAAACGCGGCCGCTCGCCGCCTCCGCGGGTTCCTCGCCGACGCCGCGAAGTTGGAGGGCAAACCGGACCGCAAGATCACGACCCTGGTTAAGGAGGTCAAGCAGCTCCTAGACGAGGGCTGCGATCCGATCGTCTTCTGCCGCTTCATTGACACCGCCGACTACGTCGCAGGGTACTTGGAGAAAGCGCTGGGTCGCGGCGTCACTGTTCGCGCAGTCACCGGCACGTTGCCTCCGTCCGAGCGGTTGGGACGGATCGACCAACTGACCGCCACTACTGGCCGGCACGTCCTCGTCGCGACCGACTGCTTGTCCGAGGGCGTAAATCTGCAGGACAGTTTCCAGGCGGTGGTGCACTACGACCTCGCGTGGAACCCGACGCGACACGAGCAGAGAGAGGGTCGTGTCGACCGGTTTGGTCAGCGGGCCAAGAACGTGCGTGCCGTCACCCTGTACGGGCGTGACAATCAGATCGACGGCATCGTGCTGGAGGTGCTGCTGCGTAAACACGAGGCGATCCGCAAGGCGACGGGTGTGTCGGTTCCCGTGCCGGACAATAACTCCGCTGTGGTGGAGGCCTTGATGGAGGGGCTATTGCTACGCGGCAGCGACGCAGAGCAACTGTCCCTGGACCTCGATGTCCAAGAGAAGCAGCTGAGTCTCTACCGGGAATGGGAGTCGACTGCGGAGCGGGAGAAGCTTGCACAGACGAAATACGCGCAGCATGCGATCAGACCGGAGGAGGTGTCGGCGGAGGTGACCGCGGCCCGCGCCTCGCTGGGCACACGCGAGGACGTTGCCATTTGCGTTGAGCATGCGCTGAAGGCGCTGCGGTCGACGATTAGCCACACGAGTGCCGGGTTCACCGCGACATTGCTGCCGCTTCCCCTGGGGTTGAAAGATGCGCTGCCCCCGGACCGCAACAACCCGCTGCTGTTCGCAGACGACCTTCCGGTCCGCCGGGGTGACGCAGTGTTGTCCCGCACCGATGCGACAGTTGACGCAATCGCACAGTACGTGCTCGAGTCGTCGTTGGACGCCGGGATGGACGAGGCAGTGCGCCCGGCGAAGCGCTGCGCGGTGGTGCGCACTAGTGCGGTGGAGATTCGGACCACCCTGTTGGTTGCGCGGTTCCGTTTCCATCTTGAGTTGCCGTCCCGCACCGGAACCCGGCAGCTGGTGGCCGAGGATGTCGCGGCGCTGGCGTTCCAGGGGGCCCCCGCGCAGGCCAAGTGGCTGGACACCGACGCCGCCGGTGCGTTGCTAGCTGCTACCCCGAGCGGCAACGTCCCCGCCCCGCACGCTCGACAGTTCGTCACCCGGGTTGTCGACGGCTTGGACGGGCTCCGGCCCCATCTCGACGCGCACGGGGCCGAACTGGCCGACCGATTGTTAGCGGCGCACCGCCGAGTGCGGCAGGCGTCGTCGGAAATCGTGCGTGGGTTGAAGGTGACCGCTGAAGCGGGAGCCGATGTGTTGGGTGTGTTCGTGTTCGTACCGTCGATCGGCGAGGGTGCCAAGTGAACGGCGATTCGTTCGTTGGAGTCCGGATCCAGGGTGGGCTGCTGCCGGCCGACCTGCCGTCACAGCTCGCGAGCGGGCTCGATCCGGTCGGCACCCCGCTCGCCCCGAAGGACTATCACCTCGCATCCGGCGAGACAGTCCGGGACGCAGCCAACCGTGTGTGGGCATACCTCCGGGGGGCGTGGATGGGGTATCGCGACGCCCTTGCTCAGCTTCCCGCGGACGCTCCAACCACAGCGCTAACCAGAGAACGCTTCTTGCTGGTGCTGTTGGACCAACTCGGGTATGGCCGGGTACCCGTTACGGGTAAGGGCGGCATCGCGGTAGACGGGCATCTATTCCCTGTCTCTCATCTGTGGGGCACCACGCCCATCCATCTGCTCGGTTCCGGCACTGCCCTGGACACCCGTACTAAGGGTCTTGCCGGCGCGGCCGGGTCGTCCCCGCAGTCGATGGTGCAGGAGCTGCTGAACCGCAGCGACGAACATCTGTGGGCAATTCTGTCGAACGGTCAGATTCTTCGGCTGCTGCGAGACTCGACATCGCTCGTCGGGTCTGCGTACGTGGAGTTCGACCTGGAGGCAATCTTCGACGGTGACCTGTTTGCCGACTTTCTCCTGCTCTATATTTTGTGCCAAGTGTCGCGGTTGGAGGTCCGCGACACCGAGGTGGGGCCGGCGTCTTGTCGGTTGGAGCGGTGGCGCACTGACGCGGTCGAATCCGGTTCTCGTGCGCTAAATTTGCTCCGCGATGGCGTGGTGGACGCGCTACGAACCCTCGGTGTAGGTTTCATGGCACATCCCGCCAATGCCTCTCTCCGGCAGGACCTCGCCGCTGGCAAGCTCTCGATCTCAGATGTCAACCATGCTCTGCTGCGGGTGGTGTATCGGCTCCTCTTCACGTTCGTTGCCGAGGACCGAGGCGCCCTGCTGGACCCCGCGGCCGATCCGCAGGCTCGGCAGCGGTATCTGGACTACTTCTCGACGGCCCGATTGCGCAGCACAGCGCGCCGGCGTCGCGGCGGCCGGTACGGCGACCGCTGGCAGGCGCTGACGCTGGTGTGGCGTGGCCTCGGCAGTGAGGACGGCCGACCGGAGCTGGGGTTGCCGGGTGTAGGCGGACTGTTTGATGACGGATCGCTGGACTTCCTGACTGATTGCGAACTGTCGAACGAGTCGCTAACGGCGGCGGTTCGCTCACTGTCGCTTGTGCGCGAACCGAAGTCCGGAGTGCTGCGGGTGGTCGATTACCGCAACCTCGGTGCCGAGGAGCTGGGCAGCATCTACGAGGCGTTACTCGAGTTCGTGCCGCAGTGGGATCCGGCGACCAAGCAGTACACCCTCGACATCGCGTCCGGAAACCAGCGCAAGGACACCGGCTCTTACTACACGCCGACCTCCCTCGTGGAGTCGCTGCTGGCCACCGCACTCGACCCTGTTCTGGACGACGCAGTGAAGTCTGCCGACACATCTGACCGCCAGGTAGCAGCTCTGCTTGCAATTACGGTGTGCGACCCGGCCTGCGGCAGCGGGCATTTCCTCGTCGGCGCAGCAAGGCGTATCGCGAAGCGAGTCGCCGCCATCCGCACCGGCGACCCGGAACCGGCGCCAGGGCAGGTGCGGTCTGCGATGCGGTCGGTGATCACAAGCTGTGTGTATGGCGTTGACGTGAATCCGCTTGCCGCGGAACTCGCAAAGGTTTCCCTGTGGATGGAGGCCTTGGAGCCTGGACGACCCCTGGCATTCCTTGATGCACAGATCAAGGTCGGGAATGCGCTTATCGGTGCGACGCCAGCTCTGCTCGAAGCGGGACTGCCGGATTCAGCGTTCAAGGCAATCGAGGGAGACGTCAAAGCAATCGCGACGGAGGTGACGCGAGCGAACAAGGCTGAACGGACAAGCCAGGGCACCCTCCTAGCTCTGGACGATGCGATCGCCGCGAACACGGGCCTGGCCGCAACGGTCAAACAAGTGGTCGGTGCGGATCCTGTGTCGCTAGCGGATGTCCACGTGCAGCAGCAGCGACTCAAGGCGTACGCGGAATCGGACGAATACCAGCAGACGCGCCTCACGGCTGATGCGTGGTGCGCCGCGTTCGTGTGGCCTCTGCAGCCGGACGCGCCAAGTCCGATCACGCACGCGACGATCGTGGCACTCGGCAATGGCCAAGCACTCACAGAGGCACAGGCCAGGGAGGTGGCTCGTCTGACGGCGGAATACCGATTCTTCCATTGGCACCTGGAGTTCCCCCATCTCTTCCCGGCAGTTGCCGCCACCGGCGACACCATCAACGAGACCGTGGGTTGGGCCGGCGGCTTCTCTGTGGTGATCGGAAACCCGCCGTGGGAACGCGTCAAGTTGCAGGAGCAGGAGTACTTTGCGGCACGAGACCCCGCCATCGCCACCGCGCCGAACGCGGCAGCACGCAAACGTCTGATCGCAAAGTTGCCTGAAACGAATCCAGCGCTTAACCGGTCATTCATCGCGGAGCGA
Organism: Williamsia sp. MIQD14; assembly: GCF_051025635.1. NCBI lineage: Bacteria > Bacillati > Actinomycetota > Actinomycetes > Mycobacteriales > Nocardiaceae > Williamsia > Williamsia sp. MIQD14. The sequence continues at coordinate 626,786 of NZ_JBPFDG010000002.1, read as the reverse complement.
CGTCGCTCCGAGGGCGTTTCCCATATTCTGCGAAACTGCGGTCGTTACCCGTTGACTGGGCGCGGTGACATCAACACCTACGCAGTATTTGCCGAGGCCGATCGGAGCCTGCTCGCGGGCAGTGGTCGGCTCGGCGTGATCCTGCCGACTGGCATCGCCACCGACGCCACCACCCAGTACTTCTTTAAGAATCTGGTGGAGCACGGCTCGATCGCGAGCCTGTATGACTTCGAGAACGCGCGACCGCTGTTCGAGGGCGTGCACCGGAGCTTCAAGTTCTGCTTGCTTACCTTGGCCGGCCGCGACACCCGTGAGGCACGAGCCGACTTCGCGTTTTTCGCCCACGATCCAACTGATCTGAAGCGGCCGAACACTCGGTTCACGTTGAGCCCAGAGGAAATCACGCTCCTCAACCCGAACACGGGCACTTGTCCGGTATTCCGGTCGCGCCGGGATGCGCAAATCACGCTCGGGATATACCGAAACTCCCCGGTTCTCATCAACGAAAACGACCGACGGAACGGGAATCCATGGGGCGCTTATTACCTTCGTCTTATCGACAGCGGCGATCATTCGGAGCACTTGCTGGATGAACCGATAGAAGGAGTTGACTGCCTGCCCCTTCGTGAGGCGAAGTCGATTCACCAATACAATCCGCGATATGCGTCCTATAACGGCTTGGATTACGCGGAGTCGCCCGTAGATCAGTTGAGCAACCCCAATTTCCAGCCAGCTCCGAAGTACTGGATTAAGTCTGAGATATTCGAAGAAATTGTATCTAGATATGGAGCTAACGACTGGTTCCTTGCCTATCGAGGAATTGCGAGATCAACGGACTATCGGACAATAATCGCCTGTGCCCTTAATCGAACGCCCGCGACGAGAAAGCTGCCGATTTTAGGTGCAAGCGATATCCGCAAGCCGCTGCTACTTGCAATTTTCAATTCGTTCGTACTAGATTTTGCAGCTCGCCAGAAGATCGCTGGAACCGATACGTCATTCTTCCTGATTAAGCAGCTTCCAGTCCTGTCACCTTCGAGATTCGATGAGCGAGCTCCATGGAGCGCATCGGAAACTCTTGTAGATTGGGTTTACGAACGAGTTGCTCGCCTCAATTACAACGACCACAGCATGCGGTATTTCGGACGCGCCTGCGGCGATGAAGGACCGCCCCATGAGTGGAACACTGTGGATAGGGACAGGGCACGAGCAGAGCTCGACGCCGCGATTTTCCATCTCTACGGCATCGGCCGGGACGACGCCAGTTATATCCTAGATTCGTTCCCGATAGTCAAACGCAAGGACGAGGCAAAGTACGGCGAGTACCGCACTAAGCAAACGATACTAGTGCATTACGACGCCATGCAGAAGGCAATCGATTCCGGTGAACCGTACGTGGAGGTAGCGGCAGACTTTGCAAGCTCAGAAGATTGATTTGAAGCGTACACGGCAGCTCAGTCCACGGAAACCTGATGAAGATGACAGATGAGATAGCGTCGAACGAATCGCCCGGTTTTAATGTCCGGAGGGAGCTCGAAGAGGTACTCCGCTCCGACACCTCTCGCCTGGGTGACGTCTTTCGAACCGACGAACCCGGGAAACGGTCAGACGAGATCGCAAGCGAGCTGGGTGTATCAACACCCGGGTTCGTCTCAAATATTCGCACTCAGATCCGCGCGGTGCTGGAGGGGGAGGTTCCGACCGCCCCAAGCATGGCTCAGGATACTGTTCGCAGGTGCACATCGATTCTTAGGAGCAATTCTCTGAGTCCCGCCGCCTCGGCATTCCTAGCGGATGTGGTGGAACGCGCATCCGCGAATGCGAGCATCTCGACACCGCTGGCTCAACCGAGCGATCAAGTGCTCCATGCGTGGAAGGTGAACGGAGCAAACGTCGCCGGGAAGGACATGGTGTCCGTGTGGCGCAGAAAGGGCACCGTCTCTTTACCGGCCAAGCTTCTGCGTCCGGTGCATCAGGACGTCGCCCGCGACGAGCTGAAGGGATACGTCGAGGAGGACTACCGCGCTTCCGGCTACGCGGCACGTCAACAGAAGCTCGACGAGTTCTATTCGTTTCTGGCCCGCATGCACCCCGGCGATCTAGTTGTCACCGTCAGCCAGGGAAGGGCGTATTTCGGCACCGTCACAGGCGATGCCGAATACGTCCAGAGCAGCGACGGTCGCTCGAACCTCCGCCGGCCGGTCAAATGGGAATCGGTCACCCACCCGAGCAATGACTTGCCACTCGAGATCGCTTCGCGTCTCAACGCACAGGGCGACGTGGTGGACATGACGCCGCAGGTCGACACCCTGCGAAAGCTCACGGGGCAACGCTCTGCCTTGGTACCGGCCACCGGACTTAACCTTCCTGATGCGAGCGATGACCTCGCACGTCGCCTGCATGTGCCGCGGGAGTGGCTTCAGGAATGTGTCGACCTGCTGCGGGATCGACCGCAGCTAATCTTCTATGGCCCACCAGGCACGGGAAAGACCTACATCGCAAAGGAACTCGCCCGGCACCTCGCCGGGGATTCGAACGTCAAGATCGTCCAGTTTCACCCTGCATACTCGTATGAGGACTTTTTCGAGGGGTACCGCCCAGCTCAGCAGGGCGCAGGACAGATTGGCTTCGAGTTACGGCCTGGCCCGCTGCGCACGATTGTGGATTATGCGAACGAGAACCCGGACGCCGTCTATGTGCTCATCATCGATGAGATGAACCGCGGCAACCTTGCGAAGATCTTCGGTGAGCTCTACTTCCTGCTCGAGTATCGGAACGAGGGCATCGACCTGCTCTATGGATCGGTCGCCGACGAGCAGTTTATGTTGCCACGCAACGTGATTCTCATTGGAACGATGAACACCGCCGACCGGTCCATCGCCCTTGTCGATGCGGCAATGCGCCGACGGTTCGCGTTTCTCCCGCTGCATCCATCGGAGGCGCCCACCTCGGGCATTCTTCGAAGTTGGCTTCAGGCCACGAACCGTCCTCTCGCAGTAGCCGACCTGCTCGACACCCTGAACGCGCTTATTGACGATGAGGATTTCAAGATCGGTCCCTCGTACTTCATGCGGGACGCTGTATACGAAGAGAGGGGCCTTGACCGGGTGTGGCGCACAGCCATTCTTCCGCTCCTCGAGGAGTTCCATTATGGTGACCGCGGCACGAACGTGCGGTCCCGATACGGACTTGACGCGCTACGCGAGAAGGTCAGCCTCGACGAGATTTCCGATGTGGACAATGGCGAAAACGCCGCTGATATTGATTGAGGGCGGGCCGGCACGGTCGGCCCACCTTTCACTCACCGAATACGAGGCACTCCGTAGCCTCACCATCGTCGATGTCGCGCCGACCCTGGAACCTGGCTTGTACTCGGTGTCGGCGGGTCGCAAGATCGGTGCAGTGTCATTCGGTGACATGGAGGTAATCGTTCGGCCCAAGATCGCCGACCTCAACCGACTAGTCTTCCTGCTTGGCTACAGCTTGCACCGCGACATCTGGCGTGACGACCAAGTTCGTCTCACTCAAGCGGACGACTTGTTGCCCGCACTGGCCGAGGCGTTCTCGCGCCTCGGTACGTCCGCCACCGAGCAGGGCCTGCTCCAGGGCTACCGCACGATCCGCGATCTCATGCCTGTAGTGCGCGGACGGATACTGGCTGGCGAGCAGATGTCCAGGCGATACGGACTCCCGGTCCCGCTTGCCGTGGAGTACGACGATTACACCGTCGACATCGCCGAAAACCGCCTGCTCTTGGCGGCCGCGCACAGGCTTCTGTCGGTCCCCGGGGTGTCGCCGGCGGCTCGGCGTCGGTTACAGAGGCTTCGAATCTCGCTCGCCGACGTCACCACACTCGCGCGTGGAGCCGCCCAACCCGCCTGGGCGCCGAGCCGCCTCAATTCTCGATATCACAACGCTCTGCGCCTCGCCGAAATTGTTCTCGCTGCGCAATCCTTCGAACATCGCGCTGGCGAGCTGTACGTTACCGGGTTCATGTTCGACATGTGGAAAGTCTTTGAGGATTTCGTATGCGTCGCTTTGAGCGATGCGATCAAGGTTGGAGCGGGACGAGTTGCGACCCAACTCCCTATCTACCTTGACGGTGAAAATCAGGTGCGAATGAAACCGGACCTCACCGTTCTGGGGAGTCGGGGGGAAGTGAAAGCTGTTTTCGACGCGAAATACAAAGCTGAAAGACCAGAGGGATTTCCCAATGCAGACGTTTACCAGATGCTGGCGTACTGCACGGTAACCGGCCTGCCAGACGGTCATCTAGTTTATGCGAAAGGGAACGAGTACCCCGTCACCTACGCGGTCCGCAACTCGAAAGTGGTTGTCCATTGTCACGCCCTCGATCTGTCACTCAAGCCTAGCGACCTTATCGCACAAATAGTAGCTATTGCTGACCTTGCCGTTCGGCGCGAACAATTAAAGTAACGCCTCGCCTCGGTGACCTGTATGCCCCGCGCGGGCGAAGGTAAGGGCGAGAAGAGGCCTACACATGATTTGGGAACGAGGGATGCGTATGTCTGGCGCTCGCGACTTGATACAGACGGCGGCGCGAGTTGTTCTCGCGCGACGCGTCGTCGTTCCCCCAAATCTCGCCAGCCGAGCTGACGTGATCCGAATGTTCGCGAGCATAAGTGTGGCCAATGCAGTTGTGGACTGGCCGTCAGCGTTAGTTTCTCGCACCGCCGACAGAATGTTGGCGCCACAGTCTGCGCTCCCGCGTCACATCCTCGCGGCAGCGATCGATGCGGCGTTGACGGCCGCTCCTGGGCTATTCGACACGAACGCCGACGAGCCGATCACAGCCGAAGCGCTGTCGGCGGCGTCGTGGGAGATCGCTCATCTGGATCGATTGTCGATCTCGGCACCGACGCCGCTGACGGCTGAGCTGCTGCGGATTCACGACGCGGCGATCTCCTCGCTTGGAGATCACTACTACCTGCCGTTCGAGGCGCATCGCGTCGCGATGGAGAACCTCGACTCGCTCGGTGAGGTGATCGTCTACTGCCCGACGCCGCGAACACCGCGGGACAAAGAACTGCTCGACGCGCTCGCCGAGCGGGGCACGGTTATCGAGCCGCCGGAACCAGCGTTTGGAACGCAGGTCGTTCACGCTTCCGACGCCGATGACGAGGTCCGGGCCGTGGTGCGACTCGTGCGCCAGCACCTGGCCGACGGGACGCCGGCTCATCGCATCGCGATCCATTACGGCTCCACGGAACCGTATCTTCGGTTGCTCCACGAGCACCTCGCGGTCGCCGGCGTCGTGGTCAACGGGCCGGCCGCGGAGGGGCTCGCGGACCGCCCGGTTGCGCGAGCCCTCCGCACGCTGCTGAGCTTCGATTCCGACGACATCCCGCGACGGGAACTGCTCGCGGTGCTGTCCGAGCGGGCTCTGATTCAGCCACCACTCGCCGACGGCGTGGTTGGCCAGCCGCTGATCGAGCGGCTCACGCGCAAGACGGTTCCGATCGTCCGGGGCGACGACTGGGAGCGCCTCGCTCCCGGGCGAGTCGCGGAGCGACATTCAGCAGCCGCCGCCGCGGTGTACCGGTGGGTCACTGATCTCCGTCATTACCTCCGCGGGATCCATCGGGCCGCGAGCTGGGTCGAGGCGTCCGATGCGCTGATCGGTCTGGTCGACTCAATGTTCCGGCCGCCGTCGGACGAGCTCGCCGCGCGAGACCTCGAGGCAATCCGCTTCGTCATTTCCGACCTCAGACAGATCGAGGGCATCGCCCCTGCGCCGACAGCCGCGCGGATTGCGGATGCGGTCGACCGACGGATCCGCTCGTACGTCGGGCGCGTCGGAACACGCGGCGTCGGCGTCAGCGTCGGACCGCTCAGCGACGGCGTCGGACGCGACCTCGACGTCAGCATCATCGTCGGCGCCGCCGAGGGAATCATCCCCGCACGCCACACCCCGAACCCGCTGCTGCCGCCCGAGGTCACCGGCATCACGCCCGCCGACGACATCGCCTACCAACGCGCCGTCTTCGACGGCACCCTCGCCGCCGGCGAACACCACCGCGTCATCACCTTCCCCCGCGGCAGCCTCCGCGGCGGCGCCGAGAAGGTCCCGTCCCGCTGGCTGCTCCCCACGCTGGAACACCTCGCCGGTCACTCGGTCGGCATCACCAGCTGGGGCGACGACACTCGCGGCATTGACGCCATCGTCAGCGTCGAATCATTCGACTCCGCAATCCAATCCGTCGACCCACGTCTCGGGACCAGCGCAGCGTCGGCCACCGAGTGGCGGCAGCGCGCGCTCGACGTCGTCCCGGCCCGCGAGCGTCGCGGCGTCCTCGACGACCCGATCGTCACCCTCGGCATGGCCATGCGCAGCGACCGCCTCCACGGCCGGTTCACCCGCTTCAACGGCAACGTATCCGACGTCGCCGAGCTCATCCGCGTCTTCGACGAGGCCATCGCCGCAACCACACTCGAGCGCTGGGTCGCGAGCCCCTACCGCTACTTCCTCACCGACATCCTCAAGGTGCGCGTCCTCGACGACCCCGACGCCGACCCGCAGATCGACCCGCTCACCAGTGGCAACGTCATCCACCGGACGCTGGAGAGATACATCAAGGAACGCATCGACGGCGACGGGCCGTCGCTGGATCGACTGCTGGCGTTGGCCGACGCAGAACTCGCCCGCGAGCGAGCCAACTCGCCTGGCTGGCTGGCCCAGTTGTGGGACCGCGACCGAGTGCGGATCCGCGCTGACATCGAGGACTTCTACGCCCACGACCTCGCCGACCACGAGTCGGGCTGGCGACCCCACGCCGTTGAGCACAAGTTCGATGCTCTCGCCCTCGTCCTGCCCGGCGCACCGATCACCCTGCGGGGGTCCGTCGACCGCATCGACCAGCGTGAGGGCGCAGTCCGTGTCACCGACTACAAGAGCGGATCGCCCAAGCCCTTCGACAAGATCACCGACGCCACACCCACCGACGAGGGGACGAAGTTTCAGCTCCCGATCTACGCGCACGCCGCGCGCGACCTCGGCGCCCCCGTCGACACGCGCTACTGGTTCGTCACTCGCAAGGGTGGCTACACGGAGATCGGGTACCGAGTCGACGACGCGGTCCAGCGCATCCTCGTCGACGATCTCCGCCTGGTGTGCGACGCGATCCGCGCCGGCTACTTCCCACCGAAACCCGTCGAGAGTCATTGGGGTGACGACCTGCTCGAGCTGATCGGGATCGCGGGGCTACGCCGCAGCTGGACCAACCTCGACGACGTCGACGAGATCGCCGAGTACACGGCGAAGTACGGGAAGTGACGATGACTGAGCAGACACTCGTCGACGACGCCGCCCGCCGACGCATCACCACTGACACCCGCAGCACCCTCTTCGTCGAAGCCGGCGCCGGCAGCGGCAAGACCCACGCGATGGTTTCGCGGATCTGCCAGCTGGTGATCGAGGACGGCGTCGACCTCGACCGCATCGCCGCCATCACCTTCACCGAGAAGGCCGCCGCCGAACTCCGCGAACGCGTCCGTGTCGAACTGGCTAAGCACACCGGGGATCGCGCCGAGCGAGCTCTGCTCGCCGTGGACACTGCCGCACTCGGCACCCTGCACGCCTTCGCTGCCCGGATCATCAGCGAGCACCCGTTAGAAGCGCATGTGCCGCCGCGGATCTCCGTCGTCGACGCGCTCGGTTCGCAGCTCGGTTTCGAGCATCGCTGGCAACGCATCCGCGCGCAGCTCTTCGGCGACCGCGACGTGTGCCCGCCCGACCTGGTCGCCGCGACCAGCATCATCCTCGCCGCCGGCGCGTCCATCGACCAGGTGCGCAACTACGCCGATGCGCTGGACCAGAGTTGGGATCGGCTCGTCGTCGATGAGTCAGCCCCGGTTCTCGCTGAGGCCGACATCAGCGACATCGAGGCGCTCGTCGACGATCTCGCCGATTGTCTGGGTGACTGCTCCGACCTCGACGACGGACTCGCCGTGCGCATCTCCGAGGTGCTCGCCTGGCGCGACGACCTGCGCGCCGGTATCGACAGCGATCGGTGGGTGTCGATTGCGCTCGCCGCGCCGGGTGCGCCCAACAAGGGGAAGGGTGCCTGCTGGACCGGTGGTGCCGCGCGCGTCAAGGAGATCAAGGAGCAGCTGCGCGAGCTGAAGGCGCTCGGGCCGGAGGTTGCGGGCCGCTACATCGGCAGCGCCGTCGACGTGCTGACGCACCACCTGTCGCGCATCGTCCTCGACGAGGCCGACGAGCGCCGACGAACCGGCGCGTTGGAGTTCCACGACCTGCTTGTGCTGGCTCGCAACGTGACTCGTGACCCGGCGGTGCAGGAGGCGGTGCACGCTCGGTACGAGCGGATCATGCTCGACGAGTTCCAGGACACCGATCCGCTGCAGCTCGAGCTGGTGAACAACATCGTCGCCGGGGCGGAACGAGAGGGACGGCTGTTCACTGTCGGGGATCCGAAGCAGTCGATCTACCGCTTCCGTCGCGCCGACATCGCGGCGTACATGACCGCGCGCGAGGCGACGCCCGCCCGCGACATCGTCAGCCTCACGACGAACTTCCGGTCGACGGTGCCGGTCATCTCCTGGGTGAACCGGGTGTTCGGTGCGCTGATCGCCGCTGAGCCGCGGATTCAGCCGGAGTACCAGCCGCTCGACGCAGCCCCGGGTCGGCCGGAGTGGGATCCCACTGACGGGCCGGGCGCATTCGTCTTCGCGGACACGTCTGATGTCGCCGAGGGCGAGGCAGACCTCAGTTCAAGCGAACTCGCACGGACACGAGAGGCGCGCGACGTCGCGCAGATCATCTACACCGCGATCACCGACGGCTGGCGCAAGGAGGTGCGCGCGGGCGAAGGGTATGCACACGAGCCGATCGCGCTGCGGGACATCTGCATCCTCATCCCGTCGCGGACGGTGCTGCCGTACCTCGAGCGGTCTCTCGACGACGCCGGGATCGAGTTCCGTTCCGAGGCTTCGTCGCTCGTGTACTCGACGCAGGAGGTGCACGACCTGCTGCTGACCGCGCGGGCACTGGCGAACACCGCGGACGAGGCTGCCCTCGTCGGCGCTCTGCGCACGCCGCTGTTCGGATGCGGCGACGACGACCTCCTGCGATGGAAGGCAGCCGGCGGTCGCTGGAACTGGTACGGGGATCCGCCGGCCGGACTCGAGGCGTCACCCGTGGCCGATGGGCTGAGGTACTTGCGCGAGGTGTGGTTCGAGCTCGGCTCGCTGACGCCGGGCCGATTGCTGAGCAAGCTCGCCGTCGACCGCCGTGTCTTCGAGGTGTCGATGGACTCGCCGAGGCACCGGGACGTGTGGCGGCGCTTGCGGTTCGTTGTCGACCAGGCGCACGCCTGGTACGAGGAGGACCGCGGATCGCTGCGCGAGTACCTCGACTGGGCCGCAACCCAGCAGGAGGAGACCGCTCGGGTCGCCGAGGCTGTCTTGCCGGAGATCGGTGTGAACGCCGTGCGCATCATGACGATTCATGCAGCCAAGGGCCTGCAGTTCCCGATGGTGGTGCTCGCGGGGATGAGTGGGGGAATGCGGCGTGCGGCCGAGGCGCTGATCGTCGACGACGACGGCGTCATGCACTCCTACATCTCGAAGGGTGCGAAGAGCGTCGACTACGAGACCCCGAGCGCCCGCGAGAAGCAGCATGCGATGGCCGAGCGGATCCGGCTGCTGTACGTGGCGTGTACACGAGCCGAGTCGCAGCTCGCTGTGTCGGGCTATGGAGGTGCGCGCGATGCGTGGAGTGCCGTGTTGCGGCCCGGACTCGATGCTGTTGCCGACCCTGTGGCGCCCGAGCTTCGCGAGGTCGAGAGGCTCGAGGAACCGGTCGTTGAGCGGTCGACGATCGGGGAGACGTGGGATGAGTGGCTCGTGACAACCGAACGCGTGCAGGAGAACTCGTCGAAGGTGTCGCTGCTGTCGGTGACGTCGATCGTGCACGGGGAGTCTGCGGCCGAGTCCGCGGTGCGGGGCGGGTACGCGGTGCCTTCGCGGCCCGACGACGAGGTGCTCCCGTCGTCGAGCGGGGCGATCGACCATGGCAAGGAGGTCGGGACGGCACTGCACGCTGTTCTCGACACAGTCGGTCTGGTGGATCCCGACGACAAGTCGGTAGGGGAGGTCGCACGGGCGATCGGGCAACGCGCCGGCGTCACTGACATCGACTCGTTCACGGCGATGGTGCGGTCGACGCTGGCGTGCGACGTGGTTCGTCGCGCGGCAGCTTCAGAGCACTGGACCGAGATGCCGCTGTACGGGATGGCGCCCGACGGTGAGACCGCGATCGAGGGCATCGCCGACCTCGTCTACCGCGACGGCGCCGACCTCGTGATCGTCGACTACAAGACCGACCTCGGTGTCACCGCCGCGACCGTCGACGCCTACTTCACGCAACTCGTCATCTACGCCTCGCTGCTCTCGAAGGCGACGGGGGAGCGGGTGTCAAGGGTGGAGTTGATCTTCTGCCGTCGTGATCGCGCACAAGTTATGCGCCGGCTGGTGCTCTGATCGCGCCCGGCGCAGCAAAGTCGGATCTGTGAAGGCGAGCAACGTCACCAGTACTCACCGACGGACCAGCGTCCTTCGTAGAAGACAGGGGTCGAGCTTCGAAAGCTATGGGCGGGGCACGTTAAGTAAGCGATGACCCGGTCAGCAGCTTGGGAATACCTGACGCCGGAGTCGCCGGTCACTCTCACTGTTTTAGCGCCGAGGTCTCGTGCCCTTTGTTTCGTCTGCGTGAGAACCTCCTGCCAGGGCGCGGATGATACGTCACTCCGCACGATATATATTGCGTCTTGGCCGGTCATCGGGCTTGCTGCGACAGCAAAAATCTTTGGACCGACCTCGATTTCAAGAACATGATAATTGGCGAGTGCGTCCCCAACAGAAAGGCGCTCACGGACTCTCGAAGAGGGCGAGATGAGGCAGAAACGAGGCTCGAGAACATCGCGAAGTCTCGGGTATCGCTCCGTGATGCGATCAAGAATTCGAAGACGCTCCTCATCGAAAACCGTTGGCGAAGATCGGTAGTTTGTGATTGGTTGAAGAGCGGGACGCGCTTCGGACTGCGTGCCAGGCGGCAAGATCTGCCTATCCAGGAATCGAAACGTTGTTTGTGGCGGACCCAGATGGTCGTGAAGGCTCGTGAGAGCGGAGAACTTTCCAGCCAGAAGGTCGTCAACGTCGACGATCGCTTGCCACCGTCTACGTTCGAAGTCGCCAAGCTCAGGCGTTAGGTATCGGTATACGGCGCGCGCCACGGACGAGGGCGGCTTGGCGGTGTCGGTCCGCATGTCAGAAATGAGGTCGGCAACGGCCTCGACCTGTTGCGTAGCGGCGCGCAACGAATGGTCATCGGACGTAATCGCCATCGAGGTCATCGACAGTAGAATTCGGTGGGCTTTGTCGATACCCCCGTAGTCCATGCTCCGCGCCTCTTCGAGCAGTGTGCCCAAGATTTCTGTTGGGTCGGAGATCGGCCCCTCCCACCCGAGCGAATCCCGCAGCGTATGTAGTTGTGCTAATTCCTCGGTCACCACGTGCGCGATCACCCGCAGCTGCTCCTCCGCCTGAATGGCGGCATCGACGAATTGGTATCCGAACTCCACGCCAAGACGCCAGACGAGGTAGGAATCTCGCTCAGGATCGAATCGCTTCAGTAAATCGCTCGCGGCGGCGCGATCACTGACTTTGCCAGGAAGGCGTCCCACAAGCGCAGCGTGATTGTAGAGGCTCAAGGTTCCATTATTTCAGAGAGTATCTGGGCGTTAGTTCCGCGGCCCGCAGGACCTCGGGAACCGGGCGGCGCATTTTCTCCGCGGACACAGCGCAGCAAGCCCTGTCGTCATTCCCAGGTGTCCTTGGGGGTGGCGACTGGCATGAGGTCTTTGGCTTCCAGGAAAGCGACCAGATTCTGTGCGAGATCTCGTTCAGCGATAAGTGCAGACAGCGATCGGGATTTGGGGTCGCTGATCGCCTCCACGGTGTTCACCTGTGCCGAGAGTTCGGCTGCGACCGCAGAAGCCTTCAGCCAGATGTCGTCGTCGTGGTCGTGTCCGAGGCTCTTCTGCGCGTGCGCGACAGCACACGCGAGCAACAGCTGACCGGAGTTGAGACGGGCACCGTCCACACGTCCGCCGACGGCGGCCGCGGTCGTGATCGCCGCGCCGGTTCCTGCGATCCCGCCGATGGCCGCGATACCGCCGACCATGCCGCCGGGGCCGAGCGCGGCCAAGCCGCCTGTCAAGGCGGCAGCGCCCGCCGCACCAGCGGGAGCGAGGGCAACCAGGCTGTACGGCGCGATCGCGATGACCGCGACGCCGGCTGCTGCGAATGCTATCCGGCCCCAGTTGGCCCCGGATTTCGTCATCTTGGTGATCGTCTCGTTGAACCCGCGAATGATCTCTTGCAACTCGAGGGCGAAGTCCTTTGGCAGACCCACCTTTTTTGCGATGTGGGGAATCGCTTTGAGTCCCGCGTCCTCGATGTCGATCTCGAATGGAGCGATGAGGTCGCTGAGCGCGAGGATCGTGAGCTGCTCGATCAGTCGCGTTTGCGTCCAGTGCTTGGGGACATCAGGTGTCTCGCCCTCGGCCAGCTTGTGGAATTCCCGGGGAAGGGGAATTCCTTTGGAGTCGGCATCCCAGATCTGCGCGACCAGGTCAGCACGTTTGCTCCGCACCGCTTCGGAATAGCGGGCTTTGACCTTCCTGTCGACGATCGACGCACGGACCGCGTAGCAAAAATGCAGTTCGAGGATCAGTGCAGCCAGATCATCGGTCAATGCCGTTGTCACTCGGCTCGTACGGGCAGGCGTCAGCTTTGATTGATGAAACGCGGTACCGACGGCACGCGCGACGGCTCTGTTCTGCAGGTAAAAATTCGATCCATGTCCCGCCTGGCCGATGTCGACGCGGAAATCCTGCACATCGGCGAAGACGCCGGCGAGGCCGCGTGCGCGTGTGATCGGGTCACGGGGACTGAAGAAGTTGAGCCAGGAGTCGATCGACGAATAGGGGAAATTCCCGATCAGCTCCCGCCGCGATGTAGTGAACAGCTTCGTATTGGCTGGGCTCCCGATCGTCACCACCCGCCGGACGTCGACGTCCTGCGGTAATCGACTGAGCAGGTCGACGGTGACGACGCTCCCCAAGCTGTGGCCGACGATGACGATTTCTCCCACGTCGGGGATCTGAGAGAGGACTCGCTGGAGGACCGCGCCGCGGATGCCCTTCTGATAGGCGTAGGCCTTGATCTGGGCAACCTGGCCGGCGAAGAGTTTCTCGGGCAGAGCCCCCGCGAGTTTGCCGAGCGCCCATTCCGGGGGATCAGCGTCCATCAGCGGGAACCCCAGACTTTGCACGGAGGGATCTGCGCCGACAGCTCGAGAGGCTTCGATCTGTCTGTTCAGGAACTGCGCGCGCTCGGTCAAGACATCCATCTTCTCGCCGTGCGAGGTCGGCTTCGGTACAGCGGCTTCTGCGTCGGGAGAAGACAAGATGTCGGCGTACGAGGGCGTGATGACGTCATCTTCGCTGATGGGCGGGATCTTCTGGGCCTTCAGTCCCTCGTTCAGCCCCGCGAGCCACCCGCGGTCGAGATCGCCGTTCCCGACTCCGTGGAGATAGACAAGCTTCAAGTACATGCCCTTCGTGTCGTGGACAAAACGCTGCTGAAGTGCTGCCGCGAGATGCGGCTTCTTCCGCGTCGGCAGTGTGGTCGGGGCACCCGGCTCTCGGCGGAGAGCGCGACAAGTCCAGCCCCGTCGTCGCTTTCGTCAGTATCGTTGTATCGCAAACATCCGACAAGAGACATCGCTTCGCAGAGACCGGGCGTGCGAGCGCCGCTTGATCGAGTAGCCCAGGGTGGCGGTGTCTTTCGACGGCCGAGCCCGCCAATACCAATAACCAATCCGTAGCTGGTAGCGATTGACGTCGACACTGAGATCCTCCGGGACAATCTCCGGTCAACTTCGTCGAATGGGCCACTCCTTGCCTGCAGGCCGGCCGAGCGTGACTGCTCAGTTTGCAAGGGTCCGACCGGGAAGGCTCGAGCCGACGGTGCGGCGTGCTTCTCGAGCGCCCGTCAACGAGTGACGGGCGCAGGCCCTTCGCCCACGCAAGTGCATCGTTGTAGCGCCACGACCCCGCGCCCTGTCACGCAAGTTTTCCCTCGGTCAACGATGGATCGATACACGAATGCCCATCAGCCACGGGACCACCCGCACTATGGTCGGAGAATGGCGCAACTACCGAACTCGCTCGTCGAGGGTTGGAAGCCGTCGCGGGCCGTTGACGCATGGGCCCTCGAGCACGGCTTCAGCAAACATCGCCCGATGTCTGATCAAGAGCTTCGGGAATTCACACGAGAGAACGGTGGCAACGCGCCTGGCCTGTACCTCTGGGAAGATTCCGAGCACCACATCTACATCGGGATATCCGAGCGCCACGTCGCGACGCGGCTACGCGCGCATGCACGGAACTTTCGCGAAGTCTCGAATATTCAGTCATTCAGATACCTCCCCAACGCCGGAACCTCGAGCGAACTCCGCCATCGTGAACGCCAACTCGTGCACTCCGCCGCCGAGAGCGCCTCCAACTTCATCGTCATGAACCGGGAACACGCTGCGATGGTAGTGGGCGAGTCGCCCCTCGATGTCTTTGCGACCCCTGATGAACAGCTTGCGTGGCTCGACGACCCGCCCAGTAGCTGGACGCCCTTCTCTGAGTCGCACGCAGTGAAGAAGACCAAAGCGGCTGAGCCTGCGTGGGTCCGATTCGAGCGCCGTGACGATTCGCAACTCATCATCGACGCTGTGGCGCTGTATGCGCGGCTGTGCGTTCCGTTTGCGTCGAGGACGGAGGGCACGTGGTGGGTGGTCACCTGTCCCGGTTGGAAAAACCCGGAGTGGGAACGAGTCTGCACGGTCAGCATCTCCTATCTGGAAGTGCTCTGGTTCGCTGAGAACCGGCAGACAGGCGATGTGTCTGTCCGAGTCGGAACCGACTTTCAGTTCCTGCCGTCCCTGTGGGGAACAGTGAAACTGGGTATGACCCCGTTGGGAAAGCTCCATCGATCGGGCGGTCCGTTCGAAGAGGTGATCGAATTCGAATCGGTAGACGCGTTCGTCGACGCTCTGCAGAAGTCGTCGCCGCTGCGTCACGGTGCAGCGCGCTTCGCTCTCGATCGGATGCGGACAGGGAGGGTCGGGCGTTACCGCGACTCCCACAGTCCGCAGCTGGCCGCTGCGGCATTGACGCGGGCGAACGGTCTGAAGATCAGCCAACCCGCGAAGCACTCCAGACTGACGCGAATCCGCGATGCGGTAGTTCGGCGACGGCTCGGCGGATCCGCATCGTGACCTCGACCTCGGATTGGATCGAATCGATCAACGAGGTGCGGCGACGCCAGAGAGCGGATTGCATTGACTGACGCGTTGGAGTCGGAGCTAAGAGCAACCACCGGTGCGATCAGCGCCGAACCGCTGGCCCGCATCATGTTCGGCAGTCGTGAACTGTTCCACTCGAACCTCATCGGTTGGTTCTGCGAAACCATGCCGGCGCAGGCAACCGCTGTGTTCGATTCGCTGCTGCGGCGGGATGGGCACCCTGACATCGGGCGCAGCGCGAAGGTCGTCGTGCACCGCGAGAAAGGCCATAAGGACCTGGTGATGGAATGGCCTGCCGGCGAGCGCCGTCCAGTGGTCATCGAGAACAAGGTCTTCAGTCTGCCGGATTTCGGCCAGCTCGACCGCTATGCGGCGGATCTGCGCAACGACCCGGCAATGACGGGTTGCGACGCCGTTCTTCTGAGCCTTTCCGACCCGAAACTGCCTGAGGGGCTGTATCAGTCGTCGGGCGGAAAGCGTGAAGCCCCGATTGTGTGGAGGCACATTTCGTATGGGACTCTCGGCGCGGCCATCGACGAATCCGTCGGGAGCTCGGGCGCCGATTACGCGACCGAGACCGTTCGTCACTACGCGAGCCTGATTCAGAATCTGGACAGATTGGCTGGCCTGCTCGAGGTCGGGCCCGGCGGTAACGAGCCGGTCCACACAAACTCGATACTGTCCGCGGCCACCAACGATCCGCAGCTTGTGAGTGCGTTGTCAAAACTTCGCGCGCGAAATGTGGTGACTCACATCGAGCGAATGCTGGACGAGGCGCAGTTCGGACGAGCTTCAGGTACCGGGTTCTCGAATGGATCGCCGCTGATCGAGATGTCCTACGCACTCGGGAAGACAAAGCGGGCAACCCGTCTCGGTTGGCAACTGCAAGGCGATCAGCTTCGGCTGTGTGCAGTGCTTCCCACGCTTGCGGGCCGAACCGCGCTCACGCGCGAACGACGGGAACTGTGGGGAAGCACGAACCAGTCAGCCTTCGACTTCGGCCCCTACGAAGAGGTCTTCGACCGTGGCCCGCTCGAAGCTTTCCCGCTCAAGAAACCTTTCAACCGTTTCGATCCGGATTTCATCTACCGGTATGTCGACGCAAAGGGCATCACTGTTTCGCAGCTGACCGAGTTCGCTCGGCGTCGACAACGACAGATCGACCAAGTGGCGCCGGCGATCGTGACGGCTCCGAACGAAGTAGTTGGTGACGAACGCGGAGTCTGATCGACACCGGCAAATTGTTTGGAGAGTCGCAACGACGTCCGTGAAGTCTCACAGTCGACCAGGGTGAACGTACCTGCAGGATCAAAGTATTCGGAACTCATCTAAACTCCGGCCAGATGATGTCCGAGCGAATGGTGTCCACGCGCCGGTGGCCGAGCCAGAGTGGAGTCCCTGCGGGCTGGGTGGCGTACAGGCCGTGCGCGGCGGAGGCGACACGGTCGTACTGACTGGGCCACCTGATCGTCTCGGCGATGTCCGACAGACGGTCACGCCCTCGGCCGAGCGCGCGAATCACGAAATCGGGATCGGGCAGCAGGTGGGACTTGTTGAGATTGCATCGTGCGCAGGCGAGTACGAGGTTGCTCAGTCCGTCGAGCCCCACTCTCGACCAGGGGAGCACGTGGTCCACATGGTGTGTCGTCGGCGCATCGCAGTAGAAGCACCGGGGCCCGAAGTTCTCGAGGAGCGCTCCACGTGCCCGTTCGAGGGAGACGCGGTCGGCGCCGAAGTGATGAGCGGCGAGATCCGGGACGTCGCGGTGCAGGAAGGGGTTGAGCCGGCGCACATCGTCGAGCCACGCGATCTGCAGCGCCGGCCTCATCAGCGATGACAGGCGCGCCAGGGTGGTGCACACGCCGGGGAGCAGCGTGATTTGGTTGTCATGCAGAGCGAGGGTCCGCGCTGACACTCGGTCGCTGAGCCACGTGTCGTCGTAGAGGAAGAACTCGTGGTGTTGCGCACCGCGGACGCGCTGGAGCCGGAAGAGCGGTTGAGTCACCAACACCTGCTTCACCGTTGCGATGGCCGCGAGGTGGTCGGTGGGATGCGATCGAGCGGCCACGTCGATGGTCGGTTCGGCACCACCGGCCGACGTCGCGACCGACCGCAACGTGCGCACGGTGTCGGGGATGCGTGCGACGGGGTTGCTCGACTGACGCAGGTAGTGGCCGTCGAGGTCGCGCACGGGACGCCAGTAGAGCGCGATCACCCGTGCGGCGAGGTCGTCGAGATCGACGTGCAACTCGGCGTCGGGATCGGCGGGAACGTGCTCGACGGCGTGATCGAGCAACGCGATGAGGGTGGCGAGCTTGTAGGTGGCCGTGCGCAGGCCGTCGTCGAGGACGCTGACGAGTTTCTGCCCCAGCGCGAGCGGGTCAGCCGCGGGAGGGGACATGGCTCCTGAAACTACCCGCATCACCAACGCGATCCGATAGAACGGAGAGCGACGGCCCGGCGGTCTCGACCGATACGGAACCGGGGGAGTCGATGTGGTCGGAGGGCCCGATAGTGCCGATACAGCAACCAGAGTCGCCGCGCTTCGCTCACAGCAGCGAGGCGTCGGTGTGGAACAAGCTCGTCGATCAGCTGATGGACTCCGACCTCGTGATCCACGGGCAGCGGGTCACCGATCACCTCAAAGACCACGAGATCGACTTCCTCGTCGCCATCGAGGGCGCAGGCATCATGTGCCTCGAGGTGAAGGGCGGCGAAGTCTGGCACGACGGCGACTCGTGGCGCCAGCGGCGTAACGGCACGCATCATACGATCGAGCCGGTCCGTCAGGCGCGCGACGCCTGCTACGCGCTCCGCGATTTCGTCGAGGCCGATCCCCGGTGGACGCAACGCCGCGTGCGCTGGGACCACATGGTGGTACTACCCAACACCGAGCTGCCTGCCGACTTCGCGGTACCGGACTGCCCGCGGTGGAAGGTGATCGACCGCACCCAGCTCGATCAACTGCTGCCGCTGATGCGCATCGTGCTGCTCAAGCAGGAACTCGACCGGACGTTTATCGATTCGGCCGGCATCGCGGAATTGCAGACGTGCCTCGCCGGACGCGGGCTACCGCAACGCGATGTGGTGGCCCGGGCGTCGGAGAACGAGATGACCGCCGATCTGTTGAGCCAGGAACAGGCAGTGATCCTGCGCGCGATCGACGTGCTCGACCGCGTCGAGATTCGTGGCGGCGCCGGCAGCGGGAAGACCTACCTCGCCGTCGAGCAGGCACGGCGCCTGACCAAGGCGGGCAAACGCGTTGCGCTGATCTGCTATTCGCACGGGCTCGCTTCCTACCTCGAACGACTCACCGGTAGCTGGAACCACAAGGAGAAGCCCGCCTACGTCGGCGAGTTCCACGACCTCGGCAAGCAGTGGGGAGCGGCAACCGGGCCCGACGAGAACATCCGCACCACCGAGACCGCGCAATTCTGGGAACACGATCTCCCGCTCCAGATGACCGAGCTCGCCGAGGCGCTGCCGCCGGGCAAGAGGTTCGACGCGATCGTCATCGACGAGGCGCAGGACTTCGCCGACGAGTGGTGGAGGCCTATGCTCGCCTGCCTCGTCGACCCCGACACCAGCGGGATCTACGTGTTCAGCGATGAGGCGCAGCGCGTGTTCGATCGCGAGGGGTCGCCGCCGGTGGCGTTGGTGCCGCTCGTGCTCGATCACAACCTGCGCAACACCCGGCAGATCGCGAAGGCGTTTCATCCACTGGTCGGTCAGCGGATGCAGCTCCGCGGCGGCGAAGGCCCCGAGGTCATCTTCGTCTCCTGCTCTGCCGACGATGCGTTGGGTGTCGCTGACGATCAGGTCGACGGCCTACTCGCCCAGGGCTGGCGATACGAGGACATCGCGCTGCTGTCGACAGGGAGTCGCCACCCGATCCAGGTCGAACGGCAGGAGGAGGGGAGTGCTGCGTACTGGAAGACGTTCTGGGAGAACGACGACATCTTCTACGGCCACGTCCTGGGCTTCAAGGGCCTCGAGCGCAGCGTCATCATCCTCGCGCTCAACGAATCGCATCCGCGCGAACGCTCGAAAGAGCGTCTCTACGTCGGACTCTCGCGTGCCCGCGATCAGCTCGTCATCTGCGGTGATCCCGGGTTCGTACGCGAGGTCGGCGGGTCGGATCTTGCATCACGACTGAAGCTGTGACCGCTTGCGCCTGACGCCTCGTCGAATAAGGCGGGCAATGAACCGTATGAGCGCAACCGCGAGGGTTGCCAGCGGGATCGAGAAGTAGCAGGTCCCGATGACACCGAGAATGGTCCAGAAGATCGCCGAGGCGATAGCCGTGAAAGATGTGTCGAACGAGTGATCGCCGGCCTGGATCTCGCCGTAGAGAAATGTCCCGATCAGGGTGCCGAAGACGCCGACGATCAGCAGCACAGTTCCCCAGGCAATCGAGCTCAGCCAGAACGTCGTTCGGTCACCTGTGCGTTTTTCCTTTGCGCCTCGTGGTGGTGTTGGCGAATTGGTTTGAGCGTCGTTCACGGCATCATCCGGCATGGGATCGATCCGGTCTACTGGTCTGCAGCCCGTCGCGACTGAGCCGCCGCTCGGTAGAAGTGCTTGCTGCTGCCGCCATTTCCGCATCATGCAACACGAGCCCGACCAGAATCACAGCCGATGTGGTCGGTAGACAGAGGCCGAGCTGGTCCGGTGACTGACTCAATTAGCTGCCTCACCGTCCTCGACGACAACTGCACGTCTTGTCCTTCTGCGATAGGCAATTCGAATGACGCCGGTCACGAGAGTCGCAGCGGGGATCGAGACCAAGCAGGTCAGGGCAATTCCGGCCAGTGACCAGAACAGTGCTGGCGGGAAGGTGCCGACGATCGCGTGGACTGAGAACCCGTCGGAGCGAATCACCGTGATGCTGAAGGTGCACCACAGCGCGATCACGGTGCCGACGAAGAGCGCGCCGGTACCTCGCACGGCTGACACCAACCAGAACGCGACGCCGTAAACGCGGGGCTCGCGGTCTGTCATGCCCCAGCGCCCCGGGCAAAGTCGCCGAGGCGGCGATTGCTGTCGCAAGTGCACCAGTGCAGGGCGCTGCCCAGGAAATTGGTCGTGAGTTTCTTCATCATCGCGTCCCGTTCCTGGGCGAGGGAAACATGTTGGTGAGCTGCGGCACGATCGGGTCCGGATTCGCCGATTTCCCGCCCTTCAATGAGTCTTCGCCGGCGCCGATGTCGTGATGCCCTAACAGGTTCAGCGACGGGCCGAGCCCACTGCCTGTGTCCAACCCGTCTGGTGCGTCCTGAGACAACGCAGCCTAGGTCAGTCATGTCGAGTGGCGGGTCGTTCCTGCCTTCTCGGAAGCACTGCGCACCGGGTGCCGTCTGCGTTGCCAACGGCGTGATCGCTTGAATCGCGGTGGGGCGCTCTGCCCGGTAGCGGCCTCGAACTCTTCGACTGAGATGTACTTCTGCAGCAGCGAAACCACCATTGCAGCAAGGACACCCACGACGAACAATTGGCCCAGCAGGACGAGTGGGCCCGCGACCAACCCCAGTCCGTACCCTCGCCACCCGGCCTTCTGTTGTTGCTCGGCCGTGGTTCCGGACCGGACGATCATCGGAAGTCCGAGCTTCTTCTCGGCTTCCGAACGCCGCATCAGCGAGAAGCCCCATGCGAAGCTCGAGAGCACCGCTACAGACATGACAGTCAGGGCGACTGCGCGAAGTGATGCCGGTGTCCCGGGGTCGGTGATCACAATTGTGAAGAGCAGTCCGACGAACCATGTAGACAAGCCGAAGAGAGCGAACCACAGGAGAAACAACCAGGTCCGCAGCCACCAGTAGTAAAATCCGCGCCGCTGCCACGTCTTTCCGAGCAGCCTGATCGAGGGGATAGGATCCACGGCTGTTTGCGTCACCCGAAGACCGACTTCCATACGGATTTGGTCGAGTTCCAGGCGCCTTTACCCATGTCTGCTATGTCGTCCCCGGTGTTCGAGAAGGTATTGCTCGTGCCATGCAGGACCCCGGCCACAACTCCGTGATCGTGAATATCCTCGGACCAGTGCTCGTGGAAAGCGTTGTACCCCACTCCTCCCACTGCGACTCCCACGAGACCGGCGGTTGCGCCGACGGCAAGCACTGGCGCCTCCACGGGTGCTGCGGCAACCACCAACGCCCCGCCGGCCAAACCGACCGCTCCCGCGGCGTAGTCGTTCACATGCGCGGTGGTGTTGCTCCAACCCTTTTGGTGGTCGTCGATCGCCTGCAGTTCTGCCACTGCACCTGTCGCCGCAACATCGATCACCGGAATGTCCTTGAGAAATTTCAGTTTGCCTGGCAGTTTCTCTGAAAGGCTGCCAACTCCTTTCAGGTCCGAGATCTTGCTGTTGAGTATCTGAGACATCGGCAGTTCGCCTTTGCCGGCCTGCGCGTCCGCCAGGTGGGATTTCATCGCGTTTAGCTCTCGTGAGGCCGCAAGATGGTTCAACCGTGCTTCTGTGCCCTCGGGTACTGCGAGGCCCTGTTGCCTATATCGGGCCTGTTCAGCCTTCAACTTCCAGCGAAGTTCACGAAAATCCTCGCGCGACTTCGCGATGTCTTCGGGAAGGTTGCCCTTCACCTTGTCGTTGCGGTCGTTGGGTACGACGTAGAAGGACTTCAGGTAGTCGCCCATGGTGATAGAGTCAGCCCCTTCTTGTCGTCCGAAACCACGGGCTCGGCCAGTTCGGCGAGATCGGAAGCGGCGTCCAGTCGAAATCCCTGAGCCAGTTGCTTCGCCTCGGCGTACGCGGCCTGATAGTCCATCTGAGCTTGCATCGCGGAAACGGCGTTCGGTGCCGTCGGATCGCCGGTGATGACGAGAGGAAGCGGAACGCCGTCGGCGCCTATCTGGGCACCGCGTGCTTGCGCTTCGTGCGCGCCGTCATAGAGCGCGGACTCCAGGGCCGACAGACTGTCGGCGAGATCAGCGATCACATCTCCCGCTTTTCCGGCGAGTTCGCCGATAGCGCCGGCTCGAACCGCGTCCGACGTCCACAGCTTGCGGAACATCTCGGCCGCCTCACCGGACCAACTGGCGTCGCTACCGAGCTTGTCCACCCCATTCGTGAGATCGGAGACGATGGGCTCTACGAGTCCCGGCGCTTTTTGTAACGTCGATCCTGCGGACTGGAGTCCCGCGATGTCCCCGCCGACCCAACTCATCGGAAATCCTTATTGAGGTTGTCCCAGAGAAAGCGGTTCTTGTTGACCTCTTCTGTCCGGTCGTACTTGTCGCGAGCGTCGTGAAGCTTTGCCGAATGGTCTTCGATCGAGGCCGACATGGATCGGTTCAATACTCCGAGCATCTCGACGACCGCCTGCATTGCAGCGTTGCAGCTGCCGTCACCTGAGTCGGCAAGCGTCGGGTTCGACGCCTCTGCGGCCGCGTCGTACTCGCGCGCAGCGTTCGCGAATCGTCCTGACAGAGCAGCGAGATCCTCGAGAACCACTTTCACATCAGTCATCTGTCAGCACTTCCTGTAGAGCGGCCAGTCGGCCGGCGGTCCATTCGGCATCCACGACGCCCGGCGTCGGATCGAGCACTATCGGGACCCCCATGTGAACCGCGGCCAGATCAGCGGGCGGCAGTCCCACCCACGGTTGGAAGTCGCCCAGCATGGCAACCAGAGCTTCGACTGTGGAGAAACAGAGGAGCACGGTGTGCCCCTTCGACGTCGCGAGCTCGATGTCAAAGCCTTTGGTCCCGTCGACACGGGGGTGAGCGGGGATGATCGCGAGATCAGGCAATTGCGACCCGATTGATGCGGCGGCGTTGTCGACCTGTCCCGCGTGCGAACGCCGGTAGGTCTCCTCGGCCCGGGAGGTCGCGCGCCACATGTCGAGGAGCGCGGCGGGTGGCTGCGCGGCCCAACCGTTCTCCTCGGCCCACTCGTCTTGCATCTGTGCGGCTGTCAGGTCGCCCGGCTGCCATGTCACGGTCCGATCGCCCCCTCGTCGTACAACGGTTCTGTCGCGGTACCTTAGCGTGTCTCATGAAGGCGACTTCGGTGAACGACAAGGCCTCTGATCTGCGTGTTGCACGGGCCTTGGACACGCCTCAAGGCGTCGTCGCCGCCACGGGACCAAATCAGGCGGCTCGTACGTTGGAAGAGGAGATGCCGCAGCCAGCGGTGTTCCAAGGAGGTATCGATGACCACGAAGTACGCGAAGACGAGCGAGGCCGTGAGCCGACTGACGCCCGATCAGTACCGGGTGACTCAGAAGGACGGCACCGAGCCGGCGTTCGCCAACGAGTACTGGGACAACCACGAGCCCGGGATTTACGTCGACGTCGTGTCGGGTGAGCCGTTGTTCTCCTCGACCGACAAGTACGACAGCGGCACCGGTTGGCCGAGCTTCACCAAGCCGATCGAGTCCGACGCCGTGACCACCAAGACCGACCGCAAGCTGCTGATGAAGCGCACCGAGGTCCGCTCGGCCACCGCCGACAGCCACCTCGGCCACGTCTTCGGCGACGGCCCCCGATCGGAAGGCGGCCAGCGGTTCTGCATGAACTCCGCGGCCCTGCGGTTCGTCGGAGTCGACGAGCTCGAGGCCCAGGGCTACGGCGAGTACCGCACCCTGTTCACCACCCCCACCACCACTGAGGAGCACACACGATGAGCACCGACACCGGCCAGGTCACCACCGCAACCGGCACCGAGACCGCCGTCCTGGCGGGCGGCTGCTTCTGGGGCATGGAAGACCTCATCCGTCGCCGTCCCGGCGTGATCTCCACCCGCGTCGGCTACACCGGCGGCACCAACGACCACGCCACCTACCGCAAGCACCCTGGCCACGCCGAGGCCGTCGAGATCGTGTTCGACCCGTCGCAGACCACCTACCGCGACATCCTGGCGTTCTTCTTCCAGGCACACGACCCGACCACCAAGGACCGCCAGGGCAACGACCGCGGCTCGAGCTACCGCTCGGCGATCTTCCCGCAGTCGCCCGAGCAAGAGAGGGTGGCGCGCGAGACCATCGCCGACGTCGACGCCTCGGGTCTGTGGCCCGGCAAGGCCGTCACCACCATCGAGCCCGCCGGCCCGTTCTGGCAGGCCGAGCCCGAGCACCAGGACTACCTGATCCGCAACCCCGGTGGCTACACCTGCCACTACGTGCGTCCCGGTTGGGTGCTCCCCAAGCGTGACGAGGCCACCGCCAGCTGAGTCTTTTCGCACCACGGCGTACGCCCACCGTTCCTCCCCGGAGCGGTGGGCGCTCTCGTGTCCGGGTTTCAAGTCCGTGTGAATGCGATCTATCGGGCAAAACGCCCATGCCTCTGGGTGTTTCGTGGCAAGTGCCTGTTGATTCCATCGGCGGACGGTGCTTGCGGGTGATCAGTGAGACTCTGGAACCATGCCCCGTATCTCGTTGACGAAGAAGTCCGCAGCGGTTCTCGCCGCACTCGGATCGGCCGTCGCCATCACCTGCGCCACCGCACCGGCGGCCCAGGCCGACATCCCGAACATCCCGGCGATCGCGAACGGGGGAGCGGCCCTGGTGCGCGGCGCGACTCTGCTGCACATCAACAGGTTCGGTAACTACGGCTGCGAGGACTTCGTCGACGCCGCGTACGGGAAGACCACGGCCACCGGGATTCCCCACGATGGCGCTCTGGCCTTCTATCAAGCCCTCGCCGCCCGTGGGCAGGGCCACGCCACGCTGCCGGCGCCGCCCGGTGCCCTGGTGTTCTCCCGCGGCGAGGACGGCGACCACGTCGACATCGCCATCGGCAACGGCCAGTACGAGAGCGGGGGTGTGCAGGGCTTCGCGCGGGGTATGGCGACGGCACCAACAACCAGATCCTGCCGTCGGCCAACCTCGGCAGGTGGACCCTCGTCGGTTGGGCGTATGCACCGTGGAGCGCTGTCTGACACTCCGACGCTCGTCACCTGAAGGTCCTCTGAAGGTCTCCGCGACAATTCCGACGTTCTCAGGCTGAACACAGGTTTTCGCGCGAGATTCGGCCGTGCATCACAGCGATGACACGTGAGGAGAACCATGACAGCCACCGGACACACAGCCATCTGGACTCGACGGGTGGGCGCGGCTGCAGCCGTCGCACTCGGGGTCGGACTGGCCGCGGGAATTCCCGCCGCGACCGCATCGGCCGCGCCCGCGCAGTGCACACCGCAGGCCCGCGCGGCCGCCGTGGCGCAGGCCGCGCCCGCGATCGCCGGCGTCCTCGCCCGTCACCCGGATCTCGCCGCTGAACTCGCCCACGTGCGCACCCTGCCGAAGGATCAGCGGCGCAACGAGATCCGTGCGTTCCGCAAGACCCATCGAGAAGAGTTCAAGGAACTCCGTCAGGCTCGCACACCGATTCGTGACCACCACAGGGAGTGCCACCCGAAGCGGTGACACGCCACCGCTGTGCCCGGTCGACCTCAGTCGGCCGGGCACAGTGCCGGGTGCATCAGGCCTCCATCACCTTCTCGGTGGGGAGCTCTCCGACCGGGCATTCCGCAACGCCGATGGTGTCGCGGGTGATGGCCTCCACGGCACGTTGGGTGGCCTCGGCGTCGGTGACCCAGTTGCGATAGAAGTCGAACGGACACTCCGCGACCCCCTTGTCGCCGTCGCCGCCGGCGAAGACGCCGGTGTATCCGCGGTGCAGGAGCTTGAAGAGGTGGTTCTGCGACTGGTCGTACCGACGCGCATCGCGAATGGTCGACAGTGACAGCTGGGCATACTGGATGCCGTACTCCTCTTCGCCGCATTCGCCGAGAGTGCGGCCGTCGAACCCGATGATCGAGCTGTGGCCGAAGTAGGAGTACACGCCGTCGAAGCCGGTGGCGTTGGCCACGGCCACATAGCAGTTGTTGGCCCACGCCATCGCTTTGGCCATCAACACCTGCTGCTCCTTGGCCGGGTACATGTATCCCTGCGGCCGCACGATCAGCTCGGCGCCCTTCATGGCGCAGTCCCGCCAGATCTCCGGATAGTTCCCGTCGTCGCAGATGATCAGCGAGATCTTCAAGCCCTTCGGCCCATCGCTCACGTACGTCTGACCGCCCGGGTACCACCCCTCGATCGGTGTCCACGGCAGAATCTTTCGATACTTCTGCACGATCTCGCCCTGATCGTTGATGAGCACCAGGGTGTTGTAGGGCGGCTTGTTCGGATGATCCTCGTGGCGCTCTCCGGTGATGGAGAAGACGCCCCACGTCTTCGCCTCCCGACAGGCGGCGGAGAAGATGTCGGTCTCGTCGCCCGGGATCACCGACGCGGTCTCATACATCTCGTCGGGGTCGTACATGATGCCCTGCGTCGAATACTCAGGGAACACAACGAGATCCATACCCGGCAGACCGCTCTTCATGCCGACGACCATCTGCGCGATCGACTGCGCGTTCGCGAGCACCTGGGCGCGGGTGTGCAACCGCGGCATCTTGTAGTTGACCACCGCCACCCCGACGGTGTCCGGGCTGGAGGAGATGTCTCCGTGTCGCATGTGCGCTCCTGACGGGGCCGTGGGTGGGCGTGCACCCTCACGCTAGAGCGATCGCCATGACCGTGCTGTTACCGCGAGGTTCGCGGTGCGTGAACGACTTTCACCCACTGCGCATGCGTGGCGGGTGCTCTAGGTTCGCAGGGGAACAGACGGAGGGTGTGATGTCGGGATACATGAACGAGCGTTTCCGCGCTCTGGACCCGACCGCCGGGTTCCGGCTCGGCGACCTGCGATCACCCGCAGCGTTGGCCGAGGGTCTGCGTGGGTCGATCATCGGTCAGGACCACGCCGTCGACGCGGTGGTGCGGGCAATGACCATCGCCGCGGTGGGCCTGCGCGACCCGCGGCGTCCGATCGCGTCGCTGCTGCTGGTGGGCC
Source organism: Williamsia sp. MIQD14 (assembly GCF_051025635.1). Taxonomy (NCBI): domain Bacteria; kingdom Bacillati; phylum Actinomycetota; class Actinomycetes; order Mycobacteriales; family Nocardiaceae; genus Williamsia; species Williamsia sp. MIQD14. Next base: position 599,533 of record NZ_JBPFDG010000002.1, on the reverse strand, counting down.
CCACCGGTGTCGGCAAGACCGAACTCGCGCGCCAGGTGGCCCACCACGTACGTGGAGACGCCGACAATCTGTGCCGTATCGACATGAACTCCCTCGCCCAGGAGCACTATGCGGCGTCGCTGTCGGGGGCACCACCGGGGTACGCCGGCTCGAAGGAGCAGTTCTCCCTGTTCGACCGTGAGATGGTCGAGGGCACGGTGTCGCGGCCGGGGGTCGTGCTGTTCGACGAGGTGGAGAAGGCACATCCGACCGTGCTGCGTGCGTTGCTGCAGATTGTCGACACCGGCACGCTGCGCCTGGCGTCGGGCAACTCGACGATCGATTTCCGCAACGCGATCATCCTGCTGACATCGAATCTGGGGTCACGGGACGTGCACGATCTGCAGCGCCCGGTCGCTCGCTCGCCGGTGGGCCTGTTGACGTCGGTGGCTCGTCGGTTCCGTGGTGGGTCGCGATCGGAACGTGACGTGGTGCTGAACGCGGTGCGTGCCTTCTTCGATCCCGAACTGCTCAACCGCTTCGATGAAGTCATCACGTTCACGTCGCTCGACGACACCGACGCACGCCGCGTCGTCGACGCGGAGGTCGACCATCTCATCGCGGCGCTCGCCGCCCGTGGCGTCCACGCGACCGTCACCGATCGTGCTCGTACCCAACTCGTCGACGCCGGTTTCGACGCGCGCTACGGTGCCCGTGCGCTGCACCGGGTGATCCGCACGGAGTTGCATGCGCCGATCGCTACGCTGCTCGCCACCGCAGACGGGGGAGTGCTCGGGCACGTCGTCGCCGATGCTGGCTCGGCGGGAGTGTCGGTGACCGCGGCACCGGTGCGCGCCCAGGCAACGCAGAACGCCCACCGACCCTGAAGGCCGGTGGGCGTTGCAGTCGTGCGGTACAGCGTCAGGCGTTCTGGGTCTCCAGCGACGGGTAGTCGGTGTAGCCCTCGGCGCCGGGCGCGTAGAACGTGGCCTGGTTGGGCTCGGTGAGCTCGGCGCCCTGCTTGAGTCGCTCCACGAGGTCGGGGTTGGAGATGTACCAGCGGCCGACGATGACCGCGTCGGCGGTGCCATCGGCGACGAGCTTCTCGAGCTGCGCGAAATCGGACTCGATCGCGAAGCCGGTGTTGAGCAGGAACGGGACCTTGATCTCGGGACGCAGGGTCGCGAGAACCGGGTCGGTCGGCTCGATGAGGAAGTGCACGTACGCGAGCGGGATGTCGGCGATGGCGCGCAGCAGCTCCTGGTGCACGGGCACGGTGTCGGACTCGTTCATCCCGTTGGCCTTGTGGCCGGGGCTGAGGCGGATACCGACCTTGTCGGCACCGATCTCGTCGACGACGGCCTTGACGACCTCGATCACGATGCGCGCGCGATTGGCGGGCGAGCCGCCGTATTCGTCGGTGCGCTGGTTGCTGTCGTCACCCAGGAACTGGTGCAGCAGGTACCCGTTGGCGCCGTGGATCTCCACGCCGTCGAGGCCGGCGTCGATGGCGCGGCGAGCAGAGCTGCGGAAGGCGTCGACGATGCCGGCGATCTCACTGGTCTCCAGGGCGCGTGGCGCGATGAGGTCGACGGTGCCGTTGGGTCCGTGGGCGGTGCCCTCGGCGGCGATGGCCGACGGGCCGACCGGGTCGCCGCCGGGGAGGTCGGGGTGCGCGACGCGACCGACGTGCCAGGTCTGGACGAAGATCTGGCCGCCCTCGTTGTGCACGGCCTCGGCGATCTCGGCCCACTTCGCCTGCTGCGCATCGTTGTGGATGCCAGGGGTGTTCATGTACGCGCCACCGGCCGATGCACTCGACTGCGTCGCCTCGGTGATGATGAGTCCGGCACCCGCGCGCTGGCGGTAGTACTCGGTCTGCAGATCGGTGGGCGTGCCGTCGGGCTCCGCACGCAGGCGGGTCAGGGGCGCCATGAACACGCGGTGCGGCGTGTGGATGACACCGGAATCGAACGGCTGGAGCAGCGGTGAATCAGCGTTGAGCGTGTAGGTCATGCACGGGTCAACACGGTGGGGGTTCGCAGACAGTCCCCGATGCGACGCACGTCACTGTCGCTCCCGGTAGGAGTGGTCCGATGCTGCGACGGTAGCCAACACACGCGAGCGACTGACAGACGCTCCAGCCGCAAGGTTCGCGTGTCGAAACACGCATGCCCCTCCTCAGCCGGACATAGGCTACTGCGCGAGTGCTACCAAAATCGAAATCTTGAAGAAGGAATCTTTCATGAGGCCGACCAAAATCGAGGCTGATATCGCGTCGCTCCTTCAGCGCTACGTGTACGCACTGGTCGACCCTCGAGATGGTGTGCCGTTTTATATTGGAAAGGGGACGAATTCGCGGGTCCTGCAACATGGACTTGACGCCACCCATTGGTCCGAATTAGGCGACGACTCGGCAGACGAAGAGCACGCGAAACTCGCTCGTATTAACAGCATTCGATCCGAGCACTTGGAACCCGAAGTATGGATCTTGCGATACGGGATGACGCCCAACGAGTACTCTGCAGTCGAGGCGACTGTTATTGACCTTCTGAGAACATTCCCCATCGCTTCCCTCAACCCGCCAGATCGCCGACGCGCGCTGACAGGTGGCGTCGATCTAACAAACAAAGTCCGCGGTTCTGGCGCGGCAAACGGAGTAATTCGCCTCAGTGACCTTGTTCGGGAGTTCTCGGCGCCGAAGCTGACAGCCGAAGAGCCCTTACTGCTGGTCACGCTGGGGCAGTGGACAGAATCGTCGGAGCGTTTACCAGGCGGCGGCTACCGGACTGGGTCTGGTTTCAAGAAGGAGTGGGTTGATCCCTCTGTGCTTGCACCAGAGTTGGGTGTGTTGGGCGAGTCAGTGTGCTGTTGGTGGAAGTTGAACGAGCTGCGAGTAGAAAAAGAAGGCATCCGTCATATGGTCGCCTGCTATCGGCAAGTGACTCGCGGGCTATTCAAGATCGAACCGGACTCTCTCAAAGTCACCGAATCAAAGACATCTGCCGGCAGGGCTTCGAAACGAAAGGGCTTTAGTGTGACCGCCGTGACCGAGGGACCTCTGTGGGAAGAGGTTATTGGTCCAAACGGTCACCGAATACCGCCGAAAAAGAGGGGTGAGCAAGCGCAATACCGCTACTGGCCGTACCCGATTAGTGGCTGAAGTTGCCTATCCTCCCGCATAAATGCCAGCCCTACGGACTGTGCCGACCGATGGACGTCTCCGACCGCCTGTGCGCGCTAGATGGTCCGCTGCATTGCAGCGAGTACCCCCGCAGTCAACTGGGGGTTGTCGAGTGGGTACGGGGAATTGTCCAGGTAGATCCGAAAGTTCTCGCGAGGCTTGATGACTCCGGGGCTGAAGGTGATGACACCGAGGCTCTCGCCATTTGCTGTCTTTATCCGCATCTGTGTCGGCCCCTTGACAAGACTGATCAGCATCCCAGGAACCGCAAGAAAGAAGGCATCACCGGTGAGCCTGCTCGGCACACCCAGAGTTCGGCGCCACACTGCATCGCGAAGGCGCTCGGTCACTGAGAAAAGCCTCGTCCCCGACGCGGAGTGAATCGTCCAGTGAGTTTGGAACACCGCACGGAATCGATGCGCTTTGACGATCGCAATGACCTGCCCGTGTGGATCTTTCGCCTCTGTGATGCGGCTCCCGAACCGCGGGCGAGTCAGCGTGTAGAGCGGCTCTGTAGTGGTCTGGGTTGCTGACACGGTAACCGGCTCACGGCGTGGCCTATCCGGGTGATTGATCCACAGCAGGGCAACTTTTCGGCCGGTTGCATCCGGACCGGTTGCCGACATCCGGAACTTGGCCTTCTCGGGCCTGACGACGAGAAGATGAGCGGGATTCTTTTCCTTCTTGAGCTGCGAGGGCCCGCGCTTCCCTTCCGTTGGGCTGAGTCCGGTCGATTGCGCCGTCATCGGCCCTCATCCTTCGCCTTGTCCGCCAGTCCGTCGAGCTGGGTCTGCAACTGTTCGACAGCGGCCGGCGTATTTTTGAGTGCTTCGGGAACATCCTTCGCAGTCTGGACGAGCGACGTGCCCTCCACCTTCTCCGCAGTGTCGGGACTGATGAAGGAGTGCAGCTCCTGCTGCGTGGCGTTTGCAGAAGCCGATGTCGCGGTCGAAAGGACCTGCCGCGTACCCGATCTGAGAACTGATTCCTCCGCTTTTTCTCCGAGTGGAGTTACGGCTCTGGGAAGGATTCTTTCGCTCACCGCCTTGCCAGCCGGGCCGGTGAGCATGCTGAAGGCGCCCTGCGATGCGATCTTGGTGGGGTCGAGCTTGTTCTCGCCGGTAGCCAGCGACTCGACTCCCTCCTTGCCGAATTCCACGCCCGCTCCGATGGAGGCATTCTGTGCCGCGCCTTTGGCGACCGCGTTCACCGCCTTGGGCACGGTCGTCCCGACTGCTGACGCCGCGGTGCGACCGGCATCCGCGGCCGCCGAGGCGCCCGCTCGTCCGGCTTTTGCCGCGGCCGACGCAGCAGTCTTGACCGCGCCGGTGGCCATTGGTTCGAGCTTCGACAGCACCTCCGCTGCGCGTCCGGCGAAACCCTTCACCGCGGCCGCGACGGCGCGGGCTGCCTCGATGAGGGCCTCGATGACCCGACGGATCTTCGCGGCAGCGGTGGCGATGCGGGCAGCGACGGCGGCCTGGGCGGCAATCTCGTCGAGGCCGGCGGTGAAGAACGCCAACACGGCTCCGCCGGCTTCGATGGCGGCGGTCTCGATGATGAGTTCCTTGAGAGTGGAGATGATCTCGTGGTGGGCCTGGTCGAGATGGGCCGCGTACTCCGAGCAGGAGGCGCCCAGTTCGGTGCACACCGACGCGAGATCGCTGAGGTGCTGGCCGGTGTCGGTGCAGGCCGTGGCTGCGGCACCACACTCGGGACTCTTCTGCGCGGACACCGCAGAGGCAGCACCCGCCACGGGACGGGCCGCAGCCTGCAGTTGCGCGGCGGTGGCCTGCCACGCGGCGTCCGCGGCATGCAACCGGTCCTGGTGACCGTTGGGCCACACGTATCCGACGAGTCCCTCGACCAACGACCATCCGGGCGGTCCTCCACCACTGCCGCCCGCGGCCGAGGGCGGTGACGGGGCGGACATCGTCGGGGGAGTGGGCGCGGCGGGCAGCGCAGCATCTCCTCTGCCGCCGATGGTCGCAGCGGCGTCGGCTTGGGCGTGGTTGGCGCCGGTGGCGTGCAGCCGGGTCGCAACGTTGCCTGCCGCGCCGACCGCAGACGCGACCGCGCTCAATGCTGCGCGGGCGCCCTCGTCGTAGCTGTTCGACCATTCGGCGCCCGCGTTGTCGGAACCACCCATCCCGCCGGAGCCGCTCAGAGCCGCAGCCAAGGTGCTTGCGGCCGACTGGGTTGATCGCGCGACGTCGGTCATTCCGCTCGCGGCGTGGGTGAACTGGACGGGATCGACGACGAGAGTCGGCATCAGCCCCACATCTCCGTGTTCGCGGTGACCGCGGCGGTGTAATTGGTGTGCGCGGTGTCGCCTGCTGTGCGCAGTTCGGCGACAGCTGAACGCATCTCGGCTGCACCCTTTGTCCAGCGGTCGTGGGCCGCGCGCTGGGCGTCGGCGGCCTCGCCGGTCCAGGTGGTGTGCAGTGAGGCGACGGTCTTGTCGACGTCGGAGCAGACAGTCTCGGCGTCAGAATCGAACCGAGCCATCGCGGCGACGATGTCGGCGAGTTCGTCGGTGTTGATCGTGAACTGTTGCGCCATCAGAGGTCCAGGTTCAGCAGGCCGGAGCCACTGGTGCCAACGGTCGAGGCGTTCGACGACTCCTGACCGGAATAGGTGCTCGCGTTGGAGGCGAGCAACGACGACGTCGAGTCGAGACCACCCACGACCTCTTTCGCGCCGTGCAGCCACTGCTCCCAGTCCTTGCGGAACGCGTCGGCGGCCTGGCCTTTCCACCCGCCGTTCAGCAGACCGTCCACGCGCTCGGTGAGCGAGCGAACCCGGTCGTCGAGGTTGTCGGCAGCGGCGCGAACGCTCTGGGATGCGCGACTGACCTCGTCGGTGGACACCTTCAGTTCAGACATCGGGCCTCTTCTCGCGTCTGCCGGGCATACGTGCGAATCGTTCGCCGACAATACGGTACGCAAGACGAAGGAGCGACCCTGACCTGCGACGATTCGGACAAATGGGACTTGCCGCAGGGCGGCAGAGTGTTAGTGGTCGAGATTCAGCCGGGGCTTTGAGGCTGCATCAACCTTCCCTAGTCGCTCAGCATTCCGACGCTCGGTCTCCGCGTAGCGATCGGCCGCATAGTTGATCCTGTGTGACTGCGTATCGAGCCGCTCAGCGAGGTGGTCGGAATGTTCGGTGAGTTGACGCACGGCATTTTCCAGCGCCTTCTTCGAATCGCCTACCCAGCCGGAAGCTTCCGCGTCAAAAGCTGCGTAGGCGGTCGCCGCCGCATCGTGAACTCCAGCGCGAGCGCTGTCTATCTGGCTCGCAGCGTGACCTAGATCGGCCGCGTCAACGGTCAATTCGTCGTCAGGCATCGCGATGCGCCTCCTCGATCGTCTGCGTACGAATTTACGGTAACTTGAGTCGCTGCCAGAGGTACGCAGAGACGGAAAGGGCGTCGGCTCGTGGGTGGTCTACAGGTTGCTGACATAGCGCGATGGGACCCGGTCGCCGTCGGCGAGGTCGCGACTGCCAGTCAGAGACTGGCCGTCGCAGTCGATGATGCCGTTCATCCGCTTGCTGGGCTCCCGGGTTTGGAGAGTTGGACGGGAACCGCAGCGAGTAGCGCAAAGTGGGCAATGAGAGACTGCCGCAAGGACGCAGATCGGTACATAGCCGCCACCAAGATCCTCGGCGGGGCGACCACCATTGCCCAGGCGCCGGTCGAGGGCCTGGTGCGAGCGCTGATCGACATCACCATGACGGCGTCGAGTCAAGGTCTGCGAGTGATCGCCGAAACAAGCACTGTCACCGTCGCGGCTTCCACGGCGGGGTTCTCCGATGAGGAGATCTCAGAGGTCAATCGCAACATCGAACAGTTACAAGCCAGAGTCGACAAGCTCGTGGCGGAGGCCAATCGTGTGGACGACGAGCTCGCGGAGGCGTTGTCGAAGGTCACCGACGACGGCATGAAGTCCGTGTGGAAAGTTTCCGGCGCGGATGTCGATTCGTTTGTGGTCGGCGCGCTTGCGGGCGCGAAGACCGATCTGCTGGCGAAGTACGGAGCGCAGGCGCTGACCAGCGCGGACAGTAGCTTGCGCCCCTGGCTCACAGAGATCAACGTCCTCAAGTTGAGTCGAGTCGGTGTGGTCGGCAACGTTGCGATGATGATTCCCGCGATCGTCTCCGACGTAGGCGGAGGTGACGACGTCGGCGTTGCGGTCGCGAAAGAGGCGGGCGGGGCGCTGGCGGGTATCGGCGCTGCCGCCGGAACCGGCGCTCTCGTCGGAAGCGTCGTTCCCGTCGGCGGTACAGCTGTGGGGGCTGTCGCCGGCGTGGTTGTGGGCGGCGTGGTGGCCGTCGCCACGTCGAAAGGGATTGGAGCGTTGTTCGACTGATGATCGACACCGCCGAATTCACGTGGCACAAGGCAGCGGACAGGCGAACACGCAGTCTTCTGTCGTTCCTGATTCTGGCTGTGCTGATGGTATTCATCGGGGCGGTGTCGGCGCTCTTCGGCGACTACTGGATCACGGGCTTCGCCGTCGCATTCCTCGTAGCCGGTTATCCGGCACTCATGGCGCCGGCACCCCGGCTGATTACTCTGACCGATTCAATCGAGGCGCGTCAGAGGAAGCCGTGGACACACTCGCACTGGGTTTTCCCTGTGATGATGCTCATTGCAGCCGTATCGCTCACCGTGCCGGTCTTCGCTGGCTCCATAACCGGCGGCGCAGCACGGCTCCCTTACATCGCGGCCTTGGCGTGGTTCCTGGTGTTCGCGACGTTGATCCACGCCCTGAGGAATCGCGGGACCCTTCGCCTTTCTCGCGACAGCGTCGGGGTGGCTGGTCGTTTCGCCACCCCACTGGTCGACGCCGACTTCGCGCTCGTGCAGATCAGAAAGCTGGCGTTTCCTCAGCTGGAGATGACGTTGGCGCAAGCGCCCAAGCGTGTCCTGTTTCCCACGATGTGTTTCGGCTTGGAAGCCAATTCGCTCTACTCGACCCTGCGGCATTTGGCAGAAGCAGATCCCGCGACGCGCGACGCTTACAGCCCTGAGCTGATTCGCGAGATGCTGCTCTTCACCCCCGACCGAGAGGTCGCGGTCGGTGAGAGCATCGAAGTCCGCGTCGTAGCCCGGCCACGGACACAGGCGGCGTGACGGCCCCGGTGGCGAGAGTCGCTTTCGGGCATCCGATGGCTCGGGTTGATCTCGTACGGGAGTTCACGAGCACAGGTTTGTCGATCACTGGACTGCCGGAGGGGTGGCGGAAGGTGCGTCGAGATGCGGAGCTCGTGACGGTGTCGGACCTGTGGGTCGACGGCAAGGAGGTCAGTCGACAGTCCGAGCTGTCACCGGGGGAGCGCTTCGTGTCCAATGCGATGGCGACAGCGTGGCGAATCACCGATCTTCCGGTTCCGCCCGACCACCTGCTGCAGTTCGCCGAGGCGATGACCGCGGCAACACCGGGTTGGACGCGATACCTGCGCAAGCCAACTCCGGGGCAGGAATGCGGCTCCATGTTATTCGGCGCCCTCGAATCTCCCTTCGGTGAGTTGATTTCGAACTCGCACTGCGTCGTGCGGTCGATCCAGACCGGAGAGTTCATTCTGGCGCAGCTCAACGTGACGGCGCTGGCCTCTCACAGACAAGAACTGGACGGCGTTCGACTGACCGCTGCTGCCGGTCTCCGTGACGTTTGATCTCCGTCCAAGCCCCGACATCGGCGGTAATCTTCACCGCGTGACGACAGACTGGCGTGAAGAGATGGTCGCGACCCTGCGGGGTCTGATCCTCGGGGCCGACGGCGACATCTCCGAGGAGATCAAGTGGCGTAAGCCCTCGAATCCCGATGGTGTGCCGACCTTTTCGTGCGACGGACTCGTCTGCACGCTCGAGACCTACAAGGACAAGGTGAAGCTGACGTTCGCGAAGGGCGCGTCGCTCCCTGATCCGAACAACGTGTTCAACGCGAGCCTCGACGCCGGGACCCGGCGCGCCATCGACATCAAGGCCGACGACGAGTTCGATCAGACCGCGTTCACCGCGCTGGTCCAGGCGGCGGTCGCCCACAACCGCAGCTGAGCGCGACTGCTCGTCAGAGCAGCGCCGACACCTGGCGTCCGGCCTCCAGCGACAGCGGGTCGTCATAGAGGGCAGCCAACGCGTCACGCAGGCGGACGACGTATTCGGTGGTGGCCTCGTCGGGCGCGGTGGCGGCCGGACGGTCGACGCCGCTGGTGTTGATACTCGCCGTGGTCATGGCGGACCTCGAATCGCTCGTCGAACACCGCCGGCATCGAGCCCGGCGGCGTGAGTGGGCAGATCGTGTGCGTCCGACGCCGTAGTGGGCAAGCACCGGGAATGTCCTTGACGGTAACGAAGTCCAGGTCAGCCCGCAAAGCGGAATTCCACAGGCCCCGTCACAGACCCGGATGGCCGTCGTCGTCGGGCGGCACCGGGTCGGGCTCGTCGGACACGCCCCGCGCGACCATCTGGATGATCACCAACGGCGGATCCGACCCGTCCACGAGTTCGCCTGCCGCGTCGACGATCAACCACCCGCCCTCGAGGCGCCGCAACCGGATCCCGTCGAGAGCGGCTCGGTGCTGCGTCCCGGCGAACACGCCGCTCGCGACCTCGAAGATGCGACGGACGTCGTCGGGGTGCGGGGTGTCGCGATTGTCGCGGCGCCCCTTCCACGCGATACCGCTCGGCGGGTCGGTGAGCCACCGCAGCACCCGCATCTTCTCGACGTCCATCACCACCACGTGGATGTTCGACACCCGCGCGATCGAGTTCATCGCCAGCGACTCGACCCGCGTCGTCGCCGGCAGGTTCGGCGCCTCGAAGATCACCCCCGACAACGCCGACGGTCCGGTCGGCAGCATGCTCACCGACGCACGAGTCGCATCGCTCGATCCCGGGCGCAACGTCGCCGTCCCGGTCCAGGGACCCCGGTCGGGGACCAGCATCGCCTGCACCAACCCGATGGTGTCGTCCACCTCGACGAACCGCAGTGCGTCGGCGCTGAGCACGGTCGACGGTTCGGATCCGGCGACGCGGCGGCCGACCAGGGCGGCGGATTCGGCGGGGACACGGAACCGGCGATCGCTCGAGTCCCAGGAGAAGGCGGCAGCTCCGGGCGGGCGCGAGACCTCCGACTCCGAGGCCACCCACGCTGCCGCGACCTCGGCCGATGTACCGGGGATCGGCACACAGCGGATGCCGTCGAACACCACATCAACGGGCTTCTCCGACCGCGGGGCACGCGCCCACCGATCGAGGTCGACCGCCACCGACCGGGCACGTCGCGCGCCGAACGCATCGGTGAGCGCGCGACTCAGCGACGTCCGTGCCCGCGGCACACCCTCGCGGCTGAGCACGGCCGGTCGTCCGGGTTCGCGGAGATCCGCGAGCACCCACTCGACACTCGCCATGAGTTGAAGTTACGTGAGCGTCGGCAACGAGTTGAGACGCGGTCGGTCATCGGTACGGCAGAATCGGGACTCGTGACGTCCCAGGCCCAGTCCGAGGTACGAACCGCCGCCACGACCCGGGAACTCGACGCGTGCGCGCGCACCCTGGCCTCGGCCTTCGCCGACGATCCGTTGATGTCGGTCATCTGGCCCGACACCGACCGCAGGCACGCCGCGCTGCCGCGCTACTTCACCGCGAGCCTCCGGTACGAGCACAGCCGCATCGGCGTCGTCGACCACCTCACCGACCCCACCGGACGCCCGATCGCCGTCGCGGCGTGGGACGGTCCCGACCGCGGCGGCACCCTCGCCGGCCTGGGCCGGACCCTGCGCGGCGCGCCCCGCACCGTGAGCGCGCTCGGTGGTCGGCTCGTGGCGGGTCTCGACGTGCGCCGCCGCCTCGACGCCCACGCGCCGACAGGCCGCCACTGGACGCTGGTGAACCTCGGCGTCACGCCGGCCGCACAGAAAAGCGGGCTCGCGCGGATCCTGCTCGACCACCGACTCGCCTCCGTCGATGCCGACGAGCACCCTGCCCATCTGGTGTGCACCCGCGCGGAGAACGTGGCGCTGTACCGACGGTTCGAGTTCGACGTCAGCGAGGAGTTCGCCCTCGTCGACGGGACACCGCTGTGGTCGATGGATCGTCCACCCGCGCATCGGTGATCAGTGGGCTGTCGGTCGGCGTTCACCCGACGGCCGAGTCGGTGGCAACACCACCCATCGGAGGGCCTGCCGGAGCACGGTGACCGTCTCGGCCCACGCGTGTTGCTCGTGTCGACACGCCGCGGCCTCCTCGCCGTCACCCGATTCGTCGGCCGCGTCTGCGTGCTGCCCCCAACTGATCTCCTCGAGCGTGCACAGGCGCATGAACTCGAGGATGTCGCCGCGGTGGTGCCCGCAGATCTGCGCGACCTCGGCCGGGGTGAGCGGACCGTCCTGATCGAGCTGGATCAGGGTCATGAGCGCCTCGGGCAGCGCCTCGGCGTCGACGTCGTCGGTGTCGGCAGGAGGTCGGCGGTCGGTGAGGGCACTGCGGATCTCCGGTGCGTCGTCGGTGAGGAAGTCGAGCCACGCGGCGAGCGTCGAGGACAGATTGCGCTCATGGAACACCGACGCCTCGAGCGTCATCGTCGCGAAGACCCTGTCGTCGGCGAGAAGCATCCCGACCGTGCCGGCGGAGGTCACGTGGGCGGCGAGGTAGGGGCCCGCCGCGTCGCGATCGGCGACCCGTTCGACGATGCACGCCACCATCTCGATCGCGGGTGTGTCGGCGGCGATGCGGATCCACGAACTGATCGCGCCCGGGATGCGGATGTCGCCGTCGGAGTCGACGTTGATCTCGGTGCCGGTGATGCGTTCGATCGCCTCCACCACCAGGTGCCGCAGATGCGTCTGATCGGTCGGGACGACACCGATCGGGATGTCGGGCTCGAGCGGTGGCGCGGCGGCCACGGCACCGGGGGCAGCGAGGAACGACGGGTCCAGCACCTCCCACACGCGGCGCAGGGTGCTCTCGACCGCCACGGCGAGCCCGTCGACCCCGCGACGGCCCGATTCGAGAACGAAGCTCCCGCTCCGGAGCTGTCGCCAGCCCAGCTCGCCGAGAACGGCGACCTGGTCGAGGCGGCATGCCTCGGTGGGGTGCAGGTCGGAGGCGACCACCGTCGCCCGGACCCGACGCGATCCGGTGACCGAGAACCGGATGGCGCCGTGCGGTCCCTCGGGGAACTCGACCGTCGACTGGGCGACGAGGATCGTGTCGTCCCGCTCGAGGAGTGCGAGTCGATCGGCGAGGTCGATGCGGAACGACCGCCAGGCCGCGGCGACGGCATCGTCGAGATCGAAGTGGGTGCGCATGGCGCCTCCTTCCGGAATCGACGGGGCGTCGAATCGTTGTGCTGCTCTTCGTCTTCGACGCTAGCGCAGGGGTCCGACAGTCTTCGTCGACCCCGCGGTCACCACTCGTGGCCACAGGACCCGCAGCGGCGGGTCGGGGCGTCGCCGATGACCACACACCCCGCGCCGAGGGTGCCGTAGGGCGGCGGCCCCACCGGCATGCCCCACAGCACCCGGAACGTGCGGTGCTCGTTGCAGACCGGGCAGGCCGGTCGGTTGCCGAACATCAGCTCGTCGACGCTGGGGCCGAGCGGCTGGTGCACGATGTCGTGGCAGCTGGGACACAGCGCGACCCAGCCGACGTCGTTGTACGGCTCGTCGTCCATCCGGTGGCGCTGCAGCCGCGGACTGGTCTTCCCGGCCCATCGTCGGCCGCATCCGGTGCATCCCCAGGAACTGTCGGGCCATGCGACGCCCATCGTGTCGACGTTCGCGCAGGACGAGCCGAGCGCGAACCACGGTGTCGGTGAGGCACACTCGGCGACGATCGCGTCGATCACCGCGGCGCCCTCCGTGCGGTGCAGCGTGCGCGGATCGACGGTGACGGCGGTCCCCGCCCGCCGGGTGATCGCGGCCGCCGACAGCGGGTCCGACACCCACGGGTCGGCGGGGTCGAGATCCCAGTCGTCCTCATCGGTGCCCATGCGCAGCACCGACACCCCGAGGACCGCCGCCTCGCGTCCCTGCACGACGGTGACCACGGTGTCACCGTCGGCGACATCGTCGGGGAAGGTCCACCACGTCTCGTCGGTGGTACGGCCGGACCCGTGACGGTCGATCGACTCCCACGGCGCGGCGAACACGACATGCACCGGACGATGCGGGTCGAGGGTGGGGCGGGTGCTGATGGCGGGCTCCTCGGGTGAGCTGGTGGTCTGGGGGTCGCCGACGATACGGCCGGGGTCCGACAGTGGTGGTCGGCACGGGGGAAGCCCTGTGAGAGTGTGAATCGATGAAGCCGTTCTTCGAGGTCATCTCCCACGATGGTGAGGTCGCCTACCGCGCCAACGACCACGCCCAGAGCGCCTGGGGTGACGACCACGTCGCCGGCCCGGCAGTGGTCGGCCTGCTCGCGCAGGTTCTCGAGGACGAGCAGCACCTCGAGGGCTTCCTGCCCGCGCGCACCACCTTCGAACTGCTCCGTGCGTTCAAGACCGCGCCCACCGTCGTGCGGACCGAGGAGATCCGCACCGGCTCGCGCATCAAGGTCTCCCGCGCGCAGGCGTTCCAGAACGACACCCTCGTCGCGACGGCGATGTACGTGCAGTACCGGATGTCGGAGAACGCCCCCGGCGACCGTTGGCGTGCCGACGACACCGTGCCCGCGCCGCCCGTCGACGACGAGCCCGACGCAGTCACCTGGTATCACTCCGACAGTGTCGGTTGGACCAGCGAACTCGAGAAACACCTCGACGCCGACCGCAGCACCGCCTGGTGGAACGTGCTCCCGATGACCGCCGACCGCCCGCCGAGCCCCTACGTGCGGGCGGTGACGACCGCCGAGTGGACCAGCCTCGTCACCAACATGGGCACAGAGTGGGTCGGCTACATCAACGGTGACCTCACCGTCGCGCTCTCGCGACTGCCCGAGGGGGAGTGGGTCGGCGTCCGGGAGGACTCCCACATCGACACCGCAGGGATCGCCGTCGGCACCACCACCTTGTACGACCTCCACGGTCCCATCGGGTCGGGAATGGTCACCGCGCTCAACAACACCCGGGCGTTCTCGTGAACCGCCGACCCGTCGCAGCCTTCCTCGACGTCAACGACACCCTCTCCGATCTCGCCTCGGTGGCACCGGCGTTCACCGACGCCGGTCTGCAGGCCGGTGACGAGCGGGCCTGGTACCTCGCGGTGCTGCGCGACGGGTTCGCGGCCACCGTGGTGGGCGACAACGCCTCCTACGCCGCGATCGGTACCGACGTCGCCCGGTCGATGGTCCGTGCCGCACACCCGGACCGGTCCGACGCCGACCTCGACGCCGCGGCGCAGGCGATCATGACGGCCATGGTCGCCGCGCAACCGCACGCCGATGTCGTGCCGGGGATCGTCGCGCTGGCGCAGGCCGGTGTCCGGGTGATCACGCTGAGCAACGGATCGACCGACGTCGCACGAAAGCTGTTGGGCGACACATCGGCCGGAGCGTCGATGGACTCGTACCTCTCGGCGAACGACGCCGGATCCTGGAAGCCGTCACCGGCCGCCTACCGACACGGATTGCGGTCGGCCGGCGTGGCGGGGGTCGAGGCGCTGATGGTCGCCGTGCACCCCTGGGACCTCGAGGGTGCGCGCCGTGTCGGCATGCGCACGGCGTGGATCAACCGCACCGGGGCCAACCTATCCCGCGCATTTCGGCACGCCCGACATCGAGGTCGCGTCGCTCGTGGATCTCGCCGGCGTCCTCTGACCTGGACTCGTCAGCGCTGGATGTCGCTCTCGGTGAACACATATCGCTGATAGGCGCCCGCGGCGTCGAGCTGCGGCGTGGTGACGATGGAGCGCATCCGTCCGCTGACCATCGCGCGGGTCAGTGCCCGCGCGAGGTCGGGGTCGAGCGCCTGCACTTCGTCGAGCAGATCGAGCAGATAGGTGCGCGATCCCTGTTCGTGGACAACGCCTCCCACGGTGCGCTGCGCTCGGATGCCGTCGGGGCCCAGGGCCGCGACGGCGACGAACAGTTCGGTCTCGTCGGCGTCGAGCACCAGTCGGTAGAACAGGTCGCCGGCCGACTCCGTCCGCATGCCCGCGGGCATCGGCACCTCGGTGACCTCGGCCTCGGACTCGCGGGCGAGCAACATGATCGACTGGCTCGCCGCGCGCAGGCTCACGCCGCGATGGCGGTCGGTCGGTGTCGTGTCGCCGACGAACTCGACGCGCAGCGCGGGGGTCTCGAGGGCGACCATGGCCTCGGCGAGCCTCGCCTGCAGATCGTCGAGGGTCTGGCCGTCGGCCCAGGTGTCCGCTACCGGGTCGACGTACCAGTCGGACTGCAGAACGACGTCGGGCACGTACGGCGATTCGACGTCCACGGCCATGCCGGACGCCTGCGCGAGCTGACACACCGCGGTGATCGGCAGCGAGAACATCCCGCGCGGATCGGCCCGCCGGGGTGCCGTGGCCGTCCAGTACGCGCGGTGGGCGTGCAGGGCCTGGTCGACGGAGGCGGTCAGACCGTCCCGGTCGCCGTCCCAGAGCGCTCCCAGGATGGTGATGACGGGCCGGTCGAGGAACCACGCCGATTCCGCCGCGGTACCGCTCGCGTGGCCCAGTGTTCGCGCCGCCAGAGAGATCTCGGCGTGCCAGTCGGGGGACGCGGCGCCCAGTGCGACCAGCCCGCGATGCAGGTGGGCCTGATGCGGGGACGCCGCACCGACGATCGGTGCAGGGGAGACGTTCTGCGCAGCCGTGAACGCGCTGCTGCCGATGGAGAGCCGGCCCCACCAGTACAGGGCCGACCACCGATCCACCGTGTGCACCGATGCACGCGACTCGCGCGGGTCGAACAGCGCCGTGTGGTGATCGGTGAGGAGGCGCGCGACACCGATGAGGTCGTCGCCGCGGGGATCGGCGGCACACAGCAGACCGAACAACCGTTCCTCCGCGGCGATGCACGCCGCGAGCTCGTCGGGCCCGGAGGAGTTCTCGCGCCACCACGCGGCGTCTCGGGACATCTCCTCGCGCGCCGAGTCGTCGTCGAGGTCGAGTGCGAGCTCGTGTCGTGGGACGACGACGCGTGTGTTCACCGGTCGAACTCCTGAGGCCGTGTCTCGATGGGTGGTCCCGGACAAACGTATCGGACGCGTGATCGTGACGATCAGCCCGTGGGCGGGCGCCGCTGATCGGGTGGGGTGTCGCGCCGCAGCCGCTCGCGGCGCAGGGCCACGCGCAGCGACTGGGTGATCAGCAGCATCGTCGCGCGCCACTCGGTGGCCTCGTCGCGGCAGGCTCTCGCCTCGTCGATGTCGCCCTCGTCGGTGGCCCACTCCGCGGCCGCGTTCAGGGACTTCACCTGGCCGAGCGCGGCTCTGATGTAGTCCATCGCGGTCCGTCGGTTGTCCCCGCACAACCCCATCACGGTCAGCGGGCCCGGCTTCGGGCCGTAGCGGGACAGGTGGTGCACGCGCATCAGCGCGGCAGGGACCGCGCCGTCGTCGACGGCCGGCGGAGGTGTCGCCAAGGCGGCATCGATCGTCGGCACGTCGTCGATGAGGAACTCGGTCCAGGTGCGCAGCGCAGCGATCAGATTCGCGCGATGGAACGTCGCGCACCCCAGGCGCAGCGTCGCGTACATGTGGGTGTCGATGAGCCTCAGCCCCACACTCGGCCACCGAGCGGCGTGGGTGGCGAGGTAGAGCGCAGCGCCGGCGACATCAGGCACCTCGTCGACGATGCAGGCGAAGAACTCGAGATGCGGTTCGTCGTCACACACCCGCAGCCACGATCCGAGGGTCCCCACCGGCACCTGGATGTCGCCGTCGGAATCGACGACCACCGCATGGTCGGTCGCCTCGGTGAGTGCTTCGACGGCCAGGGCGCGCAGCTGGTCGACCGTGCGCACCACCACACCGATCGCGAGTTCGGACTCCGCGGGCACCGGTGTGGGGTCCCCGACGAGAAAGCCGGGGTGCAGCACGTCCCAGATCTCGCGCAGCGCGGTCTGGGCCTGCAGGGCGAGGGCGTCGACCTCGCGGCGCCCGCACTCGAAGACGTGGCGTCCCTGCGCACCGCGCAGCCACTGCCATCCGGCCGCATCGAGTCGCTGCACCTGGTCGAGGTGGCAGTCGGGGGTGGTGTGCAGGTCAGCGGCGTCGATGGTGCACTGCAGCCGATGTCGGGAGGTGACGGTGAACGTGAGCCGACCGCGGGGGCCGTCGGGCAGGTCCCGTGTCGACTGCACGATCTCGAGGTCGTCGCCGCGCTGCAGTCGGGCCAGCCGGTCGGCCAGATCGATGCGGAACGTGCGCCACGCGGACTCGACGGCGGAGTCGAAGTCGGTGTCGTCCACGCCTGCCCCTCCCGTCGCGTCGCCCTGCCGGTGGTGGCGGGTGTCGGGGAAGGGTACGACCGTGGTCCGACAGGTCAGCCGGGACGCACCGGCGACGGGTAGTCGGGCAGATCGATCGCGTCGGCGGGCGGGGAGGAGAACCGAGCGGCGATCGACTGCACCGGCCGCGACGCGGCGACACAGGCCGCGGCGTTGAGCAGACGGACGCCCAGCCGCGACTTCGGGTTGGCCACCCGCGGTGTACCGGGCGGCAGCTTCTGCGCCTGCGCGACGTAGGGCCGCAGGATCGACTCGTAGCGGGCGAACGCGTCACCGCCGGCGATCATCTCGTGGGCCAGCACGTACGCGCCGACCAGCGACAGGCTCGTCCCCATGCCGCTGACCGGAGAGGCGCAGTACGCCGAATCCCCTAGCAGCACTACGCGTCCGTAGCCCCAGGTGGGAAGCTTCACCTGGCCGATGCCCTCGAAGTAGAAATCGGTCGAGGCGTCCATGCCGTCGAGCACGCGGGGCATCTCCCACCCGTCGTCGCCGTACCGCGCACGCAGTTGCGCCTTCTGCCCGGCGGTGTCGAGTGCGTCGAGTCCCTGCTCATCGGTGATGAACGACAATGCCGCTCGGGTGGTGCCGTGGGTGTCGGGGCGGACCAGTGCGGAACGACTGCCCGGGAACGAACACCACGACGCCCACTGGGTGTCGGATGCGGCGCGCGGGATCGTGAAGTACGAGGTGTACATGCCGAGCGGGCGGATGGCGTCGGCATCGTCGACAATGAGTCGTCGTGTGCGTGAACGCATGCCCTCGGCGATGATGACGTGATCGAACGTGCGGGCCGCGCCGTGGGCGAACGTGACGTGGACGCCCGCGCCGTCGTCGTCGAGATCGGTGATGGTGTCGCCGAAGACGGTCTGCGCGCCGGCGGCGGTGGCGGCATCGAACACGATGCGCGCGAGATCGCCGCGCAGG
Source organism: Williamsia sp. MIQD14 (assembly GCF_051025635.1). NCBI lineage: Bacteria > Bacillati > Actinomycetota > Actinomycetes > Mycobacteriales > Nocardiaceae > Williamsia > Williamsia sp. MIQD14. The sequence goes on along the minus strand of NZ_JBPFDG010000002.1, from coordinate 581,042 downwards.
ATCTCCAGTTCGGCGGTCGGTCCGTTGCCGTCGGCGAAATCCGATGCCGCGAAAGCCGCCTTCACCTTTCCGTTCGTGTCGACGAACTGCAGGCCCTTCTCGCCGGTGCCGGCCGCGCGGATGAGGTCCTCGACCCCCATCCGCCGCGCGACCGTCCGACCGGCACCGCGCACGTCGACCGATTGGCCGCCGGGCCGCAGCCCGTCGAACCGCTCGACCATGGTGACGTCGAACCCGGCGCGCGCCAGCCAGTAGGCCGCGGTGGGTCCGGCGATCGACGCGCCGGAGATCAATACAGTGGTCATCGCCATCGTCCTGTCGTCACGTAGTAGGCTTCTTGATGAAGTAACTTGATGATCAAGGTATCCACCGTTGGCGTGGTTGTCAACGTCGACGAAAGGTGCGCGGTGTCGAACGATGCGAGCGGTCACCGCGAGCGCCTGCTCGACGGATTGCAGAGGTACGGAGCCGATTTCAACCAGTTCGGCCGACGTTTCGCCGATTCTCTCGGCCTGCACACGACCGACGCCGAGGCGCTCATCGACATCGTCTACTTCGAGGACCAGGGCATGCCGCTGTCCCCGGCACGTCTCGCCGAGCGCATCCATCTGACCTCGGGCGCGACGACCTCGTTGCTCAACCGGTTGGAGGCGGCGGGCCACATCGTGCGCACCCGCGAGCACTCCGACCGCCGGGTGGTCACCCTGCGCAGCGGTCCGTCGGTGCACGACCACGCCGACGCGTTCTTCGGGCCCCTGGGGGAGAGCATCGACGCGATGATGGCCGACTATCCGACCGAGGTCCTCGAACAGTTCGAGGCGTTCCTCGCCGACCTGCACCGCACGATGGTCGCCCACATCGAGCGGCCGGATCCGCCGCCGACGTAACGGTTCTCAGGGGACGACGGTCACCGGGCAGGGGCTGTTGCGCACCGCACGGCCGGCGATCGATCCGAAGATGCGGTGCACCAGCGTGGTGCTCGCGCCGATCACGATGCCGTCGGCGTGGTGCTCACCGGCCAGGCGCACCAGTGAGCCCGCGGGGTCACCGACGGTGGTCTCGAAGCGGATGTCGACGTCGGACTGCGCCCCGAGTTCGGCGATCTCCGCCTCGATCCGCTGCCCGGCGTCCACCAGGGCCGCACACCCGGCGACGGTGGCGCTGGTGGTGGCCACCGTGATGGGGACGACGTTCACCGCGATCACCGCCGACGCATCGCGCGTGGCCTGTCCGAGCGCGTAGAACAGTGCGCGCCAGGAGGTGTCGGATCCGTCGACCCCGACGAGCAGGGTGCGGCGGTCGATCGGGGTGGGGTTCGGTGCGGGCATCGTGGGGTGCCTTCGGTCAGCGACGCTGGGCGACGGCGCGGTCCTCGCGCAACGCGGTCTCGGCCATCACGGCCTCGCCCTCGAGTGCGGGGATCTCGGTCACCGCGCTCTCGGCGTCTGCGCGTTCGTGCGACTCGGTCTGCTGCTCCTCGATGTCGGCGTCGGTGAGCGCGCCGTGCACCGTCGACAGCACCACCGCGGCGATCACGACGGCGACGGCGCCGAGGATGAACGGCACGTGGTCGTTGTAGTGTTCGACGAGCTTGCCCGCCGCGAACGGCGCGAGGCCGCCGCCGATGAAGCGCACGAATCCGTAGGTGGCCGAGGCGACCGATCGCTGCACCGGTGCGATGCTCATGACCGCGGTGGTGACGAGGGTGTTGTTGAGCCCCACGAAGATCCCCGAGGCGATGGTGGCGCCGATGACGACCGACTGGCTGCCGGAGAAGATCCCGATGACGAGGCAGGCCAGCGCCATGCCGACGAGCGCTCCGTAGAGCGTCTTCGGTGTCCCGAAGCGCGACTTGAGCATCGGGGCGCCGAACACCGCGAAGATCGCGACGAGGATGCCCCAGCAGAAGAACACCGCACCCAACTTCAGTGCCGAGAGGTTCATGAGGAACGGCGCGTACCCGAGGATGGTGAAGAAGCCCCAGTTGTAGAGCAGGCCGGTCACACTCGTGGTCGCGAGACTGCGGTGCCGCAGGGCCTGGATGGGCTCGAGGATCGACGACTTCTCGGCGGGTTTGGGGGTCGAGGGGACGAAGGCGATGGTGGCGACCAGTGCGATCAACATGAGCACGGCGACGCCGAAGAACGGTCCGCGCCAACTGATGTTGCCCAGCACGCCACCGAGCAGCGGTCCCGACGCGATACCCACGCCCAGTGCGGCCTCGTAGAGGATGATCGCGCCGCCGAAACCGCCTGTCGCCGAACCGACGATCACCGCGAGTGACGTCGCGATGAACAGGGCGTTGCCCAGGCCCCATCCGGCGCGGAAACCGACGATCTCAGCGATGCTGCCGCTGAAACCGGCCAGCGCCGCGAAGATGACGATGATGACGAGGCCGACCACGAGCGTCTGCTTCGCGCCGAAGCGGCTGGAGAACCACCCGGTGATGAGCATGGCGACCGCGGTGACCACGAGGTAGCTCGTGAACAGCAACGTCACCTGCGACGGTGTCGCGTCGAGCTGCGACGACAGCGACGGGAGGATCGGGTCGACGAGGCCGATGCCCATGAACGAGATGACGCAGGCGAAGGCAACCGCCCACACGGCCTTGGGCTGGCGGAACGAGTCGAGAAACGACCCGGAGCTGTGCGTGTGTGCCACGGTTCCTCCTGGTGGAGCGTCGATCGTCGGTGGCGCCGTTGAGCGCCCACTTATCCATAGATACTCTATATAAAACCCCTATGCAATCCCTCGGATCGATCTATGCTGGCGGCATGAGCAAGCCAACCTCGACCGTCGACGACCCGGCGATCACCCGTGAGATCGGCGAGACCGTGTACGCGCTGATGACCGAACTCGTCCGGGGGATGCCCCGCGACATGAGCCTGACCTCGGTCGCCACGCTCTCGACACTGAACCGACTCGGCCCGCGGCGGGTGACCGACCTCGCCGCGTCGGAGGGCGTGACGCAGCCGTCGATGACAGCATTGGTCACCGCTCTCGAACGCTTGGGCCACGTGACTCGCCGCAGCGATCCGAGCGACAAGCGGGCGTCGCTGGTGAGCGTGACCGACCGAGGCCGCGACTACGTGGAACAACGACGACGGGCCGGTGCCGACACGGTGGTGTCGGTGCTCGACCGTCTCACCGACGACGAGCGTGACGCGCTGGCCGCCGCGGTGCCGGCGATGACGCGCCTCCGCGAACTCAAGTCCGATGAGCGGCTCGCCTGACGGCCCAACTGCGGCGAACGACGGCCCAACTGCGGCCAATGACGGCCCAACTGGCGGGAACGACGGCCCAACTGGCGGGTGGGGTCAGGGGTTGAGGTCGTAGAGGGTGACCCCGTCGACGATCTGCGGACGGTGATGGGCCATGACCCAGCTCGTGATCTGCGCCGAGGCGGATGTGCTCTCGCGCATGGGGATCGGGCTGGCGAAGGCGATGAACCAGTGGATCTGGTGATCGGCGACGTAGCGCTGGAACTGCGCGAGGGTCGGTGACGGGTCGCCGCCGGAGAACCCGCCGACCGGCATCACCGGCTTCTCGATCGCGAGCTGGTATCCCGACGCCGACAACGCACTCACCGTCGCTGCGGCCCATCGGTAGTCGTCGGCGTCGCGGGCCAGCAGGTCGGTCACCGCGCGCGGCGGCGCCTCCCCGGTGAACATGCGTTTCGCGGCCTGTTGCGCACCGGGCGCCATCGCCCGCGGCGCATTGCCGAATCCGGGGAACGTCCCCGTCTTCGGACCCGCTGTGGCCAGTCCGCCGACGCGGGGGGTCCCGACGGTGTCGAGGGTGTAGGCCAGTGGTCCGGCGAGCCCCACGACGACGGCGGCCACGACCACCGCGCGGGTGGCCCATCGCCCCGGGCGGAACCGTTCGACGACGAGGCCCACGACCGCGATCACCGCGACGGCGATCACGAACGGGCGCAACCACGCCTGGAAGTCGGGTGTGCGGCCGAGCACGATCACCGCCAGGACGGCGGTCACGATCACCGAGACGACGAGAACGCCACGCACCCACAGTGTCTCGCGGTGCTGCCAACCGCGCACCGACCCGATGCCGACGAGCAGCGCGATCGGCGGCACCAGGGCCAGGGTGTAGTACGGGTGGAAGATCCCGGCCATATAGCTCATCAGTACTGCGTTGGAGAACAACCACAACCACGCGAACACGAGAACGGCGCGCTCGAGATCGGTGCGCGCCACCCGGCCCCGCACCGCGATCGCCGCGGCACCGAGGACGAGCGCAGCCGGGATGAGCCACCCGACCTGTCCACCGACCGCAGGGGAGAACATCCGCAGGATGCCGGTCTGACCACCGAACGCCGCGAGCATCCGGTTCATGCCCTCGGCCGAACCGCCCGACCCGCCGGCACCTCTCGCACCGCCGAGGCCGGAACCCTCGTCACCGGTGAGGCGTCCGAGACCGTTGTACCCGAGGGTGAGCTCGATGATCGAATTGTGTTCGGTGCCGCCGATGTACGGGCGCGAACCGGCCGGCCACAACTCGACGGTCAGCACCCACCATCCCGCGCCCACGATCGCCGCACCCAGCGCGGCGAGCAGATGCACGATGCGCGTGCGCACGGCGGTCGGACCGCAGACGAGGTAGACCACGGCGATCGGCGGCACGATCAACAGTGCCTGCAGCTGCTTGGTGAGAAACGCCAGTCCGATGAGGCCGCCGGCGAGGACCGCCCACCGCAGGCAACCGTCGTCGAGGATGCGCAGGGTCGCCCAGGCTGCGCCGATCAGCAGCAACACGAGCAGGGCGTCGGGGTTGTTGAACCGGAACATCACCGCGGCAACGGGTTGCAGGGCCAGCACGACACCCGCGACGAGACCGGCCCACGGGCCGGCGACGCGGCGGGCGATGACGTAGATCAGCGCCACCGCGGCGACACCCATCAGGGCCTGCGGCACCAGGATCGACCACGAGTTCAGACCGAAGACCCGCACGGCGAGACCGGAGATCCACAGCGACACCGGAGGTTTGTCGACGGTGATGGAGTTCGCGGCATCCGAGGCGCCGAAGAACCACGCCTTCCACGACTGCGACCCCGCCTGTTCGGCCGCGGCGTAGAAATCGTTGGCGTAGCGGTTGATCGACAGGTCCCACAGGTAGAGCACCGCGGTGCCGATGATCAGCGCGACGAACGCGATGCGGTGAGCCCGGTCCGATCCGGTGTCGCGCGCGGCGCGTCCGACGGTCGGCGCGGTGTCCGCGGGAACCGAGACGGTGGCGGTCATGCGAGGGACTCCTTCTGCAGGTGGCGACCGAACACCCAGCGCAACGAGACGAAGCGGACGACGGTGGCGAGCAGGTTGGCGCCGATGAGCACGGCGAGGTCGACGTGCTTGTCGGCGTGCGGGAAATCGGCGTGCAACACGTAGAGCGCGAGGGCCGAGATGGCCCATCCGACCCCGAAGATCGCGATGCCCTGGATCTGGTGACCGACGGCGCCGTCGCGGCCCCGCACCCCAAAGGTGAAGGCCCGGTTGGCCCACGTGTTCACCACCGCGGTGATGAGGAGGGCCAGGAAGTTGGCGGGTTGCGCGCCCACGAGGGGGTGCAGCGCGAGGTAGAGCAGCGCGAACGCGATGGTCGATGCGACACCGATGATGCCGAATCGGACGAGGTGACCGATCATGCCGCGCGGCACCCCGGACACCTCGGGTTCGTCGAGTCGATTGCGCCCCATAGTCGCTCGCAGCTCGGCGATGGGGAGGTCGCCGCTGCCCAGGGCGCGGGCGACGCGCCAGCACCCCTTGAGGTCCTCGGTGGCGGTCTTGACGATGTCGACCTTCGAATCGGGGTCGTCGATCCAGTCGACGGGCACCTCGGCGATGCGCAGCCCCACGCGTTCGGCGAGCACGAGCATCTCGGTGTCGAAGAACCAGCCGGTGTCCTCCACATGCGGTAGCAGTCGCCGCGCGACGTCGGTGCGGATCGCCTTGAAGCCGCACTGGGCGTCGGTGAACCGGGCGTGCATCGCGGTGCGGAGGATGAGGTTGTAGCCGCGGGAGATGAACTCGCGTTTGGTTCCCCGGATCACCCGGGCCGAGCGCGACAGGCGCGACCCGATGGCGATGTCGGAATGTCCCGACAACAGAGGCGCCACCAGCGGCATCAGTGCGTTGAGGTCGGTGGACAGGTCGACGTCCATGTAGCAGACCACCTCGGCGTCGCTCTCCCGCCAGACCGCGTTGAGCGCCCGCCCGCGACCTTTCTGCTCGAGGTGCACCACACGCACCCGCGGCAGGGTCTCGGCGAGACCGCGTGCGACGGCGAGGGTGCGGTCGGTGCTGGCGTTGTCGGCGACGGTGATCCGCGCCGAGAACGGTGTCGTCGCGAGGTGCGCGTCGAGGCGACGCACGCAGTCCTCGAGGTCGGATTCCTCGTTGAAGACGGGGATCACGACGTCGAGGGTGGGGTGCGGTGGCGTCCGGTCGAGGGTCACCTCCATCTCGGGGGAGGCGATCGGGTGCCTGGAAGTCATCGTGTGCGGCCTCGCGGTTGCGGTGATCGGGTGTCGGATACACCCGATGTTGAGCAGTGCTAAAGACCGAGACTACGACCGGTTCGCGAGTGGGGCCACAGATGGCGGCGGAGAACCGTCGATGGTGACCAACGTCATCGTCGAGATGCGCGAGATGCCCGAATCGACAGGGGTTTTCGCCCGCGGACACACAGCGGACTCCCAGGGAACGTCGTGCCCGACAGACGCCACGGGCCGGCGTCTCCGCGATGTGCAGAAGCCGCCGGCCCCTCGGTGGACGGCGACAGGGCGCCGTCGGGTCTGGGTCAGATCAGTGCGAGACCTTGCGACGTCCGGTGATCGAGACGTAGGCGAAGATCAGGACCGCGGCGACGATGATGCCGACGATGAACGGCACGACCTTCCAGCCGCCGTTGTCGTTGCTGTAGCCGAACTGGTAGGTGAGCCACGATCCGATGAGGGCTCCGAGGATGCCGAGCACGATCGTCATGATGACGCCGATGTTCTGCTTACCGGGCAACACGAGACGGGCGAGCGCGCCGATGATGAGGCCGCCGATGACGGCGGAGATGACAGTCCACATGGTGAGCTCCTTCGGGGTTCGCGACGGTCGGCGGTGCCGACCGCGGCGAGGAAGGGGATCTCACTTCTGAACGCCCCGAGGGTCTTCGTATTTCGTGTGCACCTCGGTGTAGCACCGTGGAGTCGGTGTCGGCGCGTCATCCGGTCGGGTGACGCACAACCGTGTTGCTTTCTCGCGAAAGGTCACGAACGTATTGCGCTCTACGGTCGGTCGCCGACGGCGAATTCGGACATCGTTCATCGGCCGCGGGCATAGTGGGGGAGCCACCATCACGCCGGGAGTTGTGAGGACCTAGATGACAGAGTTCAAGCAGTACATCGCCGAAGAGATCGCCATCGATCACGCCGACGGCATGTTCGGGCGCCGGGAGGCGATGCGTCGCCTCGGGCTGTTGGGCCTGTCGGCCACCGCCGCGACCGCCGTCCTCGCCGCCTGCAGCACCGACAGCAGCGACTCGGGCACGGCCTCGGCGACATCGTCGGGCAACGCCTCGGCCGCGACGCCCAACGCCGCGGGCACCTCCTCATCGAACACCGCGGGGGCGCCGGGGATGTCGACCGCCGTCGGCACCGAGGCGATCACCTTCGCCGGACCGAGTGGCACGCTGCGGGGCGCCTACGCCGCGGCCGCCGACGCCAAGGGCGCCGTGCTCGTCATCCACGAGAACAAGGGCCTCACCGACCACATCCGCACGATCGCCGGTCGGCTCGCCGGCGCCGGCTACTCGTCGCTCGCCATCGACCTGCTCTCCGAGGAGGGCGGCACCGGAACGTTCGACGACCCCGCGCGGGCGACCGCGGCGCTCGGCAACGTGCCGCAGGCCCGGTTCGTGGCCGACATGAAGGCCGGCATCGCCGAACTCCGCAAGCGGGTCCCCGGGAAGAAGATCGGCGTCATCGGGTTCTGCTTCGGTGGCGGGCAGGTGTGGTCGCTGCTGGCCTCGGGCGACACCGACATTGCTGCCGCCGTCCCGTTTTACGGTCCGCTGCCCGAGGGCGCGAACTTCGCCGGGTCGAGGCAGGCCGCGGTGCTCGCGATCTACGCCGGCCTCGACCAACGCGTCAACGCGTCTCGGCCGCAGGCGGAGGCGGCACTGAAGGCGGCCGGGATCAACTACCAGGTCGAGACGGTGCCCGACGTCGACCACGCGTTCTTCAACGACACCGGCACCCGGTACAAGCAGCCCGAGGCGGAGAAGGTCTACGGCCAGGTCCTCGGCTGGTTCGGCCGCTACCTCGGCTGAGACGACCGTGCGCGCAGAGCGGCGAACGCCCCGGTGCACCACAGCGCCCACGCGATGAGCAGTGGCTGGAAGAACAGTCGGATGAGGCGTCCGGTGTCGGTGTCGAGGCCGAAGGCGTCGGTCCCGGTGACGTACTGCGAGATGTTGCCGGGGAAGACCGCCACGAAGAACGCGGCGACGATCCAGCCCACGATCACCCGGTGGCGGTGGAGCGCGAGCAGGGCCACTCCCAGCACCAGCTCGACGACACCCGAGGCGAGCACCACGAAGTCCTTGCCGAGTGGCACCCAGTCGGGCACCTGAGCCTGGAAGGTGTCGCGGGCGAAGAACAGGTGCGCGGTCCCGGCGAAGATCAGGAATCCGCCGAGCAGGCCGCGTGCGGCGTTGCGCGGCCACGTACGGTTCGGGGCGTCACGGGTCGGGGTCACAGAACGATCGTGCCCGACCGGGGCCACGATCGGTGTGCGACGAACGCGTCACATGTGCCGGACAGCTTCAGTGAACAGTCGTACACTGAGGCCATGAACGATCTGGCCCAGCAGCGGCGCACCGAGGTCCGCGAGCTGTCCCGTCTCGCGCTGGCCGAACTGGGTGACGCCACCGCCGGCATCGCCAAGGTCCACTCGGCCTTCTCCGAACACATCTTCGCCGGCCTGCGCCTCGGCCTGGGCGACTTCGTCACGCCCTCGAAGATCCTGCACGACTCGATCGCGGCCGGCACGTACTCGGTGATCACCGCGGTGTGCGACACCGCGTCGGAGATCGCCGGCCAGACCGCCGACGGCTGGGGACGCCCACCGTCACAGACCTCGAAGGGCGCGTTCGCGATCGCCGCGGTCAACGGCCTCATCGGTGACCACCTCAACGCGCAGGGCAGCCCCCTAGCCGAGGGCATGACGATCCGCGTCGACGGTGTCCCCGTCGCCCCGACACGATCAGCACTGGCGGAGGCGTTCCCGCGGGCCACCGGCCGCATCGTGGTGTTCCTGCACGGATTGATGGAGACCGAACTGGCCTGGCGCATTGGCGGGCGACCCACCTACGGCGAGCGCCTGGGCGACGACCTCGGCGCCACCGAGGTCCAGATCCGGTTCAACACCGGCCGCCACATCTCCGAGAACGGCCGCGAACTCGACGATCTGCTGTCGCGTCTCGTCGACAACTGGCCGACGCAGGTCGACGAGATCGCGCTGGTCGGGCACTCCATGGGCGGGCTCGTCGTTCGCAGCGGCTGCCACAGTGCGGCGCTGGCCGACCACGAGTGGGTGTCGCGGGTGCGCCACGTGGTGTCGCTCGGTACCCCGCACCTCGGGGCGCCGCTGGCCCGGTCGGTGCACTACCTGTCCGCGGCGCTGGACAAGCTGCCCGAGTCGCGCCCGTTCGCGCGGTTGCTCCGTCGGCGCAGTGCCGGCGTGCGCGACCTGTTCCACGGATCGCTCGTCGACGAGGACTGGTCGGGCCGTGACCTCGACGCGCTCCGCGTGGCCGCCGTGCAGGAGGTCCCGCTGCTCGAGGGCGCCACCCACTGCTTCGTCTCGGCGTCGGTGACCCGCAACCCGCGCCATCCGCTGGGGCGCATCATCGGCGACGGACTGGTGCTGGTGCCCAGCGCCAACGGTCGCGACAAGAAGCGGCACATCGGGTTCCGTGACGAGGACGGATTCGCGATCACCGCGGCCAACCACTTCACGCTGCTCAACCACGACGAGGTCTACGACTGGCTGTTCGCCCGCCTCGACACCTCGCCGACCATGCCGATGCAGAAGCAACTCACCGCCGGCGCCCCCGCGGGCCCGAGCCCGGTTCGCCCACCGTCGTCGGACCTCGGTCGCTGCTAGGTCTGGGTCGCTGTCAGCGGTCGAGTTCCTCGGGATTCGGCCGCGTCTGCTCGGTCCACGCCGAACCGTCGTGGAACCGCTCGATCGACGGATCGTGCAGATCCGGATACCAGCCCTCGGGGATGGGCGGCGGCTTCTCCCGTGATGCCCGCACGAGGGCGAACACCACCCCGACGGCGACCACCACGACCACGACGACGATCACCGTCACCAGCACACCCATGGCTGTGAGTATGTCCGCTCCGGGGTCCCGAATGCGGCCGCACCCGCGAAGTCGCAGGTGGTCGGCGGTGTCGCTCGGGGTGTCACCGGACTGTCTCGAACGCGCGTCGAGCGCGGATCGATCGCGAGACAACCGCAATGGCTGCTGTACACATGTTAAATTCACTCGTCTGTCACCAGAGCTGTAGAGGGGTACATGTCCGTGCTGCGCAGAGTTCTCGCGGTCGTCGTCACCGGTTGTGCGCTGGCACCCATCGCGATCGGGGCCCCTGCACTCGCGGCACCGGCGCCGCGTGTGGTGCTGCCGAGTTCGGGATGTGCCAACGACCTCCCCCAGCCGCCGAGCCCCGGGAGCCCGCTCCCGCAGGTGCCGCCGCGTGTCGACTTCAACGTCCCCTACCTGAAGTTGCAGCCCGTCCCGCAGTTCGGGCCGCAGAACTCGCGGCAGCGCATCCCGTCGCAGCCGACGCCGAAGGATCCCTGCAAGGACCCCTGCCCCGACATCACCGATCCGCCGAAGCCCGCGGCGCAGGTCCCCACCGGTTCGGGCAACATCCCGATCCCCAAGATCACCATCACCCCGCGGCCGTTCCTCACGCTGCCGGTGCCCGTCCCCGGTGGCACCCCGCCGCCCGGGCAGGCCCGTCCGCCGCGCCTCATCCCCGGCACCACGCCGGGATCGGTGACGCCGAAACTCCCCAATCCGCGCGCCGGTGGACTCAACTACGTCGCGCAGCTCACCGGTAAGGGCTCGACGAGTCGCACCGACAAGCGTTTCCAGGTCAACGGCACCGACCTCGGCATCATGTGGAAGGCCACCCCGAACAAGGTCGCCGTCGCGTTCGGCGACACCTTCGGTCGCGGGTTCCGTCCGCCGGGCGCCAACGGCGGCGACTGGCGCTCGAACACCCTCGGGTTCAGCGAGGACTCCAAGCTCGCCGACGGCATGTCCATCGACACGATGGTGCAGGACAGCCGGTGCCACGCAGCGGAGCTCATCGCCAGCCGCAAGGTGAACTACGCCGAGCAGACGACGATCCCGACGTCGGGCTTCGCCATCGGCAACCGGCAGTACATGAGCTACATGTCGATCAACAACTTCACGCTGCCCGGTCAGTGGTTCACCAACTACGGCGGTCTCGCGTGGTCGGACGATGGCGGCTCCACGTGGACCAACTCGCAGTACGCCCGCTGGGACAACATGTTCGGGCTCGCGAACTTCCAGGTCTCGTCGATGGTCCCGCAGGGTGACTACGTCTACATGTTCGGCACCCCCAACGGCCGACTCGGCAGCACGGGCCTCGCCCGCGTCCCCACCGCCGACGTGCTCAACAAGTCGGCCTACCAGTACTGGATCAACGGGAACTGGGTCCCCACCAACAACGGTGAGAACGCGTCACCGATCTTCGGTGGCCCCACCGGTGAGCTGTCGGTGCGGTACGAGGAGCGCTCGAAGCTGTGGCAGGCGACGTACCTCGACGTGCTGCGTGGCGCGATCGTGTTGCGGCAGTCGAGGTCTCCGCAGGGCCTGTGGTCGGAGCCGACGAACCTCATGTCGAGCGCGAAGTACCCGCAGCTCTACGGCGGGTTCATGCACCCGTTCTCGACCGACAAGGATCTGTACTTCACGGCCACGACGTACACCTCGTACAACGTGGACCTGATGCACGTCCGCACCAACTGAGGACGGTTCAGCCCAGAAGGGTTCAGCCCAGAACCGTTCAGCCCAGCGTCTTCTCGCCGGCAGCCGTGTCGTCGGCCTGTGCCTTGGCCAGTCGCGCGTTGCGGCGGCCGTAGAACAGGTAGATGGCGAGCCCGAGCGCGAGCCACACCAGGAACCGTGCCCAGGTCGCGACGACGAGGTTGAGCATCAGGTAGATGCACGCCAGCGCGGAGATGATCGGGACCACCGGACTCAGCGGGACGCGGAACGGGCGCTTCAGGTTCGGCTTGGTGTGGCGCAGGATCGGCACCGCGATCGAGACGATGAGGAACGCGAAGAGCGTGCCGATGCTGACCATCTCCGACAGGTCGGTGAGCGGTACCAGTCCGGCGAGGATCGCCACGAAGATCGTGGTGCCGATGGTGAAGCGGAACGGTGTGCCGAATCGAGGTGACGATTTCGCGACCGACTGCGGGAGCAGACCGTCGCGGCCCAGCGCGAAACCGATGCGGCTCATGGCGATGATGTCGACCAGCGTGACCGAGGTGAGTCCGGCGACCGCGGCGATCGCGATGAGGGTGCCCGCCCAGCTGGCGTCGTTGGCGTCGAAGGCCTTCGCGATGGGTGCGCTGGAGTCGAGGTCGGTGTACTTCACCATGCCGGTGACGACGAACGCGACGAGAACGTAGAGCGTGGTGCACAGGCCGAGCACGATGAGGATGGCGCGCGGGATGGAGCGCGCGGGGTTCTTCGTCTCCTCGCTGAGGTTCGCGACCGCCTCGAAACCGGTGTAGGCGAAGAAGACCACGGCCGCGGCGGTGAACACCCCGGAGATGCCGAACGTGGCCGGCTCGAACCCGCCGATCCACTGCAGCAGGGGCTGATCGAACGTGGCGACCTTCGTGGTGGTCGGCTCCGAATGCGGCACGAACGGGATGAGGTTGGCCTTCTTGATGAAGAACGCGCCCACGACGATGATGAACACCGAGATGGCGACCTTCACCAACACCAGGGTGTTGGTCACGCGCGCGGATTCCTTCACCCCGACCGCGGCGATCACGCCGAGCACCAGCACCAGGGCGACGGCACCGACGTTGACGGTCGACTCCTCGGTGAACAGCGACGGCGGCAGGTCGAAGAGATCGGCGAGGTAACCCGACCAGCTACGTGCGACGACCGCGGCGCCGAGGGCGAACTCGAGCACGAGGTCCCACCCGATGATCCAGGCGAACACCTCGCCGAGGGTCGCGTAGGCGTAGGTGTAGGCGCTGCCCGCGGTGGGGACGGCCGAGGCGAGCTCGGCGTAGCAGAGAGCGGCGAGCATGCTGACGATGCCTGCGATGAGGAACGAGATGACCACCGCCGGACCGGCGTTCTCCTTCGCCTGGATGCCGGTCAGCGTGAAAATGCCGGTGCCGATCACGATTCCGACGCCGAAGCCGACGAGGTCGCGGGTGCGCAGGGACTTGCGGAGGCCGCTGCCCTCTCCGTCACCCGCACCGGCGGCGGCGTCGCGCTGTATGGCCTCGACCGTCTTGGTTCGCAACACGCTCAGGTCTCTCATGCTCATGATCTGACGCTAGCCCGACGCGGATTCGCCTCGACACCGAACCGCCCGTCCACTTCCGGGCGTGTCCGGTTCGTCTGTTTTCAGGGCGCAGGGCGGGGAACGAACAGCTCGGCGGGTCGGCCGACGTCGGCGGTGGAGAACTCCCCGGTGCCGCGCAGGAACGGCAGCATCCTTCGTCGGAAGGTGTCCTTGGGCAGCTCGCGGTCGGCGACGGCCTCGTGTAGGCGCCGCAGGTCGAGCAGGGTGAATCGTTCGCCGAGAACGTGATCGGGGTCGGGTCGGTCGGCGTACCGCGTCCGCAGATCGTCGACGGCGTGGGTGACCATCTCGTCGTGGTCGAAGGCGAGACGCTGCGCCGGGCGGCCGTCCACGACGGCGACGAGCCGGGTGTCGGCGGGCAGTGCTCCGGCGGGGATGACCGCGCCGTGGGCCATCGACAGCACCCAACCACGGTCGTCGCGCGCGGGGTCGTCGTGCATCGCGAGTTGGTGGAAGGCGAGGTCGCTGACCCCGACCTTCGTGCGCAGCGCGCGTACGGCGGCGTCGGCGAGGCGTTCGCCGGGGTGCAGGAATGTCCCCGGCAGCGCGACGCCGTGCGGCCCCTCGACGACCACGACGTGCAGGCGGTGGTCGTGGCGATCGTCCTGAGGGACCGTCAGGACCGCGACGTCGACGGCCACCGACGGACGCGGGTGATCGGTCAACGCCCTGCCGAGGTCGTCTCGCCACACCATTGCTGGACTATAGCGCGTTTCTGCGCTAACCTTTAGCGCAGAGTTGATCTAAAGAACGAGGAGGTCGCCATGCATCTGACCACTGACCAGCGTGACCGCGCGGTCGCGACCCTGATCGGCAGCGGCGCCGGTGACGCACTGGGCGCCGGCTACGAGTTCACCTATCCCGCCGACGATGTCGTGATCGACATGATCGGCGGCGGACCGTTCGACTGGGCGCCGGGGGAGTGGACCGACGACACCTCGATGGCGATGTGCGTGGCCGAGGGTCTGGCGCCCGGTGTCGCCGACCTCGACGCCATCGCAGCGGCCTTCGTCCGCTGGTACGACACCTCGCCACCCGACATCGGGAACCAGACACGGTCGGTGCTGAGCCGGCGCAGCCCGTCGGCCGCGGCGATGACCGCGGCCGCCGCGGCGGTGCCCGGCCGCACCGGCGGGAACGGGTCGTTGATGCGCACCGCGCCGGTCGCACTGGCCTTCCTCGACGACGCGCCCGGTTGCGCGCGGGCGGCCGGGGCGATCAGCGACCTCACCCACGCCGACGTCCGCGCCCGTGAGGCGTGTCAGATGTGGTCGGCCGGGATCGCCCACGGGGTGCGCACCGGAGCACGCGACGGCGTGCGGATCTGGCTCGACGCCGCGCCCACCGACGTGCGCGACCACTGGGGACCGCTCCTCGACGCCGCCCAGTACGGAACGCCCGCAGAATTCCCGAACAACGGCTGGGTGGTCCACGCGCTGCAGACGGCCTGGTGGGCGATCTGCGGTGCCGACGGCGACGTCGTCGAGACGCTGGAACGCTGCGTGCGCGCCGGCAACGACACCGACACCACCGCCGCCATCGCGGGCGGGTTGGCCGGGGCCTGCGCGGGCACCGCGGCGATCCCCGAGGAGTGGAAACGCCTGCTCCACGGGTACCCCGGCCTCACGACCACCGACCTCGTCGTCACCGCCGACCGCATCACCGGCGCCGACACCGCACCCTTGAAGGAGACCCCATGACCGTCATCGACGTCGTCCGAGGCGACATCACCACCCTGCGCAGCGACGTCATCGTCAACGCGGCCAACTCGTCGCTGCTCGGTGGGGGCGGTGTCGACGGCGCGATCCACCGCGCGGGCGGCGCGGCGATCACCGACGAGTGTCGACTGATCCGGGCGACCACTCTGCCCGACGGCCTCGCCACCGGCGCCGCTGTCGCGACCACCGCCGGGGCACTGCCCGCACGGTGGGTGATCCACACCGTCGGTCCGCGCCACTCGTCCACCCACGACCGGTCGCACGTGCTGCGCCTGGCCTACGCGCGCTGCCTGCTGCTCGCGCACTCGATGGGGGCGACCTCGATCGCGTTCCCGCTGATCTCCGGCGGCTCGTACGGGTGGCCGGTCGGTGACGCTGTGGCACAGCAGGTTCGCGCGGTCCGCGAGGCCGAGGTGTCGGTCGACCTGGTGAGCCTCGTCGCCTACTCGACACAGATCGAACGCCTGACCCGCACCGCCGTCGACCGCTCCGGGCGGTAGGGCAGAATCGAACCATGGCTGGTGATAGACCGCATGTCCTGATCATCGGCGGAGGTTTCGCCGGCGTGTTCGCCGCTCGGCGCCTGAAGAGGGCGGACGTCTCGGTGACCCTGCTCGACCGGGGCACCTCGCACGTGTTCCAGCCGCTGCTCTACCAGTGCGCCACCGGGCTGCTGTCCGAGGGCGACATCGCCAGCCCGCTCCGACACCTGCTGCGGCGATGCCGCAACCTGCGCGTGTTCCTCGGTGAGGCCTCGAGCATCGACGTCGCCGCGAAGACGGTGACCGCGCGCCGATTCGACGGGTCGACCTTCGACATCGATTACGACTACCTGATCCTCGCCGCCGGGGCGCGGCAGTCGTACCACGGCAACGAACAGTTCGAACAGTTCGCGCCGGGCATGAAGACCGTCGACGACGCTCTTGCGATCCGACGCAAGATCATCTCGTCGTTCGAGATCGCCGAGACCCTGCCGACGGCGGCGCTGCGCAAACCGTGGCTCACCTTCGTCATCAGCGGCGGCGGCCCCACCGGGGTCGAGATCGCCGGGCAGATACGCGAACTCGCGATCCGCGCGCTGTCGAAGGAGTTCGACTCCATGGACCCCGCCGAGGCACAGGTGATCCTCGTGCACGGCGGCGAGCGGGTGCTCGAGTCGTTCCACCCGCGACTGTCGGGCAAGGCGCAGAAGACCCTCGACAAGCTCGGCGTCACCACCGTCCTCGGGCGTCACGTCACCGACGTGGCCCGCGATCACGTGATCACCACCGACAAGAAGACCAAGGCGACCGAGCAGATCGACACCCGCACCGTGCTGTGGACCGCCGGGGTGGAGGCGGTCCCCTTCGCGGGCGCGTTGGCCGAGGCGACGGGTGTCACGCCCGCTCGCGGCGGCACGATCCCCGTCGGACCCGACCTGCGCGTCGCCGGGCACGAGAACATCTTCGTCGTCGGTGACGTGATGAGCCTCGACGAGCTGCCCGGTGTCGCCGAGGTGGCGATGCAGTCGGGACATCATGCCGCGGTGCTGATCTCACGCGTGGTGGGCGGGAAGGCGAAGACCGACAGCCCGTTCCGCTACCGCGATCTCGGAACCGCCGCCTACATCTCGCGCTACCACGCGCTGCTGGAGTCGGGTCCGCTGCGGCTGTCCGGTTTCCTCGGATGGCTCGGATGGGGCGGCATCCACATCTTCTTCCTCGCCGGCAGTCGCAACCGCGTGTGGACGCTGGCGAGTTGGGCGTCGACCATCATCGGCGGCAGTCGCGGCGAACGCGCCATCACCTACGGCGATCCCGAGACCGCGCGGCGTCCCTACCCCTGATCGGAGGCGTCGGGCTCCCCGCTCCCGTCGGGGTGATCGACGATCTCGTAGGTCGGGTTGATCATGATGACGCCCTTGCGGCCCTGTCGGGCCTTGCCACTCGCGCGCACCACCTGACCCGGGACGATGTCGGTCCCGCCGGCGGCGCGGTCGTCGTCGGGCGCGAACCGCAGTCGCAGCAGTCCGCTGTCGTCGGTGATCTCGACGATGTGGACCTCCTCGTCGTCGATGCTGCGGTCGAAGGTGTCGCGGACGCGGCCCTCCACCGTGCCGCGGTGACCGGGCAGCAACCCACCGATGGCCAGGGTCGACGCTGCCGCGGGCTCGTCGTGCTCGCGGCGCGCCGACTCGTCGTCGCGGGCGATGCGGGCCTGCAACTGCTCGACCCGCCGCGTGAGGCGTTCCTCGACGACATCGGGGAACGCCTTGCGGATCTCGGCCTGCACGTCGAACGGGATGATCGTCGCCGCGGCGTGCGGGATCTCGCTGACCGCGCGGGAGATCTTGTCGGCACTGCGGTCGTGCAGCAGTCGCCCCAGCAGCGGCGCATAGGTGCGCCGCGGCAGCAGCACGGTGACGTGCGACCGCGGTGCGGCCCCGAGTGACTCGACGACGAGACGCTGTACGCCGCGCGTGAGACGACGGTCGGGACAGTCGATGATGGTCAGCGGCGTTCGCAGCCCGTAGTGCTCCCACCGCTTCCGGAGCTTGCGGGCCTGGTCGGCGTCGACCATGAGGTGGACCGCGGTGAGCTCGTCGGCGCGCAGACCGTGCCCGTAGCGCAGGGCCTCGAGGACGGCGAGATCGACGGCGCTGACCAGCACGAACGCGGTGTGGCGGGCGTAGTTCACCTGCTCGGGGCGGTTCGAGCGGAACTCCTCGAGGATGGCGGCCTCGGCGCGGTACTCCCGGTTGAGGCGGATGAGCCCGAACACCAGCAGCGGGAACACGACGACCACGAGCCACGCGCCCTCGGTGAACTTGGCGATCGCGAAGATCGCCACCACCACCGTCGAGACGACGCCGGCACCGAGGTTGATGGCGAGGCGACGTCGCCAGCCGCGTTCC
Source organism: Williamsia sp. MIQD14 (assembly GCF_051025635.1). Lineage (NCBI taxonomy): Bacteria > Bacillati > Actinomycetota > Actinomycetes > Mycobacteriales > Nocardiaceae > Williamsia > Williamsia sp. MIQD14. The sequence goes on along the minus strand of NZ_JBPFDG010000002.1, from coordinate 562,765 downwards.
TTGTGCGTGAGATGGTGTTTGGTCATCCCGTAACCCGCCATGGCGAACCCGGTGAACACACCGATCGCGTAGAACGGGATGAGCGCGTTGACCGAGCCGCCGGTCGCGACGAGCAGGACGATGGCCAGCAGGGCGAGCACGATGATGCCGTTGGAGAACACCAGGCGGTGTCCGCGTTTGCCGAGCTGCCGCGGCAGGAACCGGTCGGCGGCAACGAAATTGGCCAGTGCCGGGAACCCGTTGAAGCTCGTGTTCGCGCCGGTGAACAGGATGGCCGCGGTCGCGATCTGCAGCAGCACGTAGAGCGTGGAGCCGAGTGCGCCGCCGCCGAACACCCGCCGCGCGATCTCCGACAGCACCGAGGGATAGCCGTCGACGTAGGGCGTCGCGTGGGTCTCGTAGGCGAGCCACGCGACACCGGTGAGCAGGATGCCGAGGACGCAGGCCATCACCGTGAGGACCTGACGGGCGTTGGGGCCCTCGGGCTTGCGGAACGATCCGACGGTGTTCGAGATGGCTTCGACTCCGGTCAGCGACGAGCCGCCGTTGGCGAACGCGCGCAGCAGGATGAGCAGGGTCGCGCCGGCGATCAGCCCGTTGCCCTGGTGGACCTCGACGGTGCCGGGCAGCTCCGACGGCACGTACTTCGCCAGGCCGGTGGTGGCCTCGCGGATCACGCCGACCACGATCATCAGCAGCACCATGCCGGTGAAGAAGTAGGTGGGCATCGCGAACGGCCGGCCGGCCTCGCGCAGGCCGCGCAGGTTCGCCCAGCACATCAGCACCACCACGGCGATGGTGATCTCGAGGCTGTAGGGCCCGAGGGGCTTCACCGCCGACACCACCGCCACGGTGCCCGCCGACGCCTGCACCGCGACGGTGACGACGTAGTCGATGAGCAGGGCGGCGGCCGCGATCTGCGCGACACGCGGGCCGAAGTTCTCGCGCGCGACCACGTACGACCCGCCCGCGCGGGTGTAGGCCATCACCACCTGGCGATAGGAGGCCGCGACCAGGATCAGGATGCACAGGATCACGCCGGTGATCGGCAGCAGCAGCGAGAACGCGGCGAGGCCGGCGTAGGGGAGCAGTTCGACCAGGATCAGCTCGCTGCCGTAGGCCGTCGAGGAGATGGCGTCGGGGGCGAGCACGCCCAGCGCGACCGGGTTGGTCAGCCGCTCGTTCTTGAGCTCGTCGGTGATCATCGGCTTGCCGAGCAGCAGGCGTTTCGCGGCGTACCCGACCGACTCGGGGACGTTGCGCGACAGTTCGACGCCTGCGCCCTCGGCCGGGCTGCCGACGACGTGGGGCTCGGTGCGGTCGGACACGGTGACTTCCTCCTGCGACACGGCGCCCGATCGCGATCGGAGCGGACCAGCGTCAGCTTAGGCCACCGACGCTTCGCGGCGGTGCGGCAACGGCCGAGATCGACACTGCGACAACGACAAAACGGACAATGCGAAGTGCGTGCCCGAAGGGCTCGGGGTGTGTCCCCCGACACCGTCGGCGCGGCCCCTCGCAGGCGGATCGTCATGCGCCCTCGGCCATCTCGCCGCGCTGCTACTCTCGGCTTTTATGTCTGCAGCCCCTTCCGTCGAGCGCCCGGAGACAGACGGTTCGCACCCGTCGACGACGCCGACACCGCGTCGCCGCCGGCCCGGTCGAGGTGGATCCGAGCGGGGCGCGTCGGCGCGGACGGTGGCCGCCGAGCGCATCGCGCAGTGGTCGGGGCGACTGCTGACCCTCGCGGCGATCGTGTCGCTGCTGGCCATCCCGTTCCGCCACGTCCGGGTGTTCGACTGGGCGACCGACATCGTCAGTGCGTTCAACGTGCCCGCCGATCCCAGCCTGTTCGTCGTGCTGCTGGTGCTCGCCCTCGCGGGTGCCGTGCGGCGCCGGTTCAAGGCCGCCCACACCGCGCTCGTCGCGGTCATGATCCTTGCGGTCATCGACGACGCGAACGTCGCGGTGCTGCTCACCTTCTACTCCGATCAGGTGACGTTCCGCGCCGACCACAGCATCCACGTCGCCCGCGTCATCGCGTGGTCGGTGCTGGCCGTCGGTGCGGCGACCCTCATCGCCGTCGCGTGGTCGCGTCGCGCGTACACCGCCGAACTCGCCCGCCGGTCGGTGCGCGTCGCCCTCGGTGTCCTCTTCGGCGGACTGCTCACCTCGTTCGTCGTCACCTTTCTGCTCACCTTCGCCTTCCCGCGGTCGCTGCGCGGGATCGACGAGGTCGCGCTGTGGAGCTTCCGCTCGACCTTCGGCGACCGGGCGCGGCTCGACACCCCGCTGCTCGAGGGCCACGAGGGGCACCACCTCATCTACGTCCTCGCCGGGTCGATGTCGGCCATCGCGCTGGTGCTCGCGATGGTGACGCTGTACCGGGCCAACCGCGACAACGAGTTCGTCGACGCCGACGAGGAACTGCGCGTACGCCAGCTGCTGCTGTGCAACGGCGAGGACGACTCGCTGGGGTACTTCGCGACGCGTCGCGACAAGTCGGTCGTGTTCTCCGCCGACGGCAAGGCCGCCGTCACCTTTCGTGCGGTCGGCAGCGTCAGCGTGGCCAGTGCCGATCCGATCGGCGCCGCGGAATCGTGGCCCGGCGCGGTCCAGGCGTGGCTGGAGAACTGCCGCACCCACAGCCTGCACGCCGCGGTGCTCGCGGCCGGCGAGGCCGGGTCGAAAGTGTACCGCGCGGCCGGACTCAAGTCGTTGTCGATCGGCGACGAGGCGATCATCGATGTCGACGACTTCACCCTGCGCGGCACCTCGATGAAACCGGTACGACAGGCCGTCAACCGCGTCACCGCGGCCGGCTACACCATCTCGATGCGTCGCCACAGCGAGTTGTCGCCCGACGAACTCGCCGAGGTGCAGCGCCTCGCCGAGGCGTGGCGCGGTGAGGAGACCGAACGCGGCTTTTCCATGGCGCTCAACCGTGTCGGCGACCCGGTCGACGGTCGCTGCCTGCTGGTCGCCGCGCACGACGCCGACGGCACGATCCGCGGATTCCTGTCCTTCGTTCCGTGGGGCCTGCGCGGGGTGTCGCTGGATCTCATGCGCCGCGACCGCGCCGCGGAGAACGGCATCAACGAGTTCCTCGTGGCCCGGCTCATCGAGGCGGCCGGCGATCTCGGGATCCGGCGGGTGTCGTTGAACTTCGCGGTGTTCCGGTCGGTGTTCTCCGGTGCCGAACGCGAGGGTGCGGGCCCGGTCACCCGTGTCAGCGACGCCGTGCTCAGCTTCGCCTCGAAGTTCTACCAACTGGAATCGCTCTACCGCTCGAACCAGAAATACCACCCGCAGTGGGTGCCCCGGATGCTCTGCTATCACCCGTCGTTGACGGTGATGCGTGCCGCGGTCGCCGTCGGTGTCGCCGAGGGCTTCCTGCCGCACATGGGCCCGAAGTTCCTGGTGGGCACCAAGACCCCCGACCAGCAGCCCGTCCGCGACGACCCCGCGTTCGTACGTGCCGTCGCCGATCTCGAACGCGACCTGCTGGTCGCGCGGGCTCCCGCGCCGAAGCTCAACGACCAGCAGCGCACCCGCCTCGACAAGCTCGAGACCATCCGGGAGTCGGGGCACGAGGCGTACCCGGTGTCGGTGGAGCGCACCCATCGGGTCGTCGAGATCTGTTCTGCGCACGCGGGTCTCGGGGCGGGAGCGCGAACCGGTCAGACCGTGTCGATCGCGGGACGCGTCCGGGCGATCCGCGACCTCGGCGGCGTCGAGTTCGCCGTCCTCGAGGACGACCGTGCCCGCATCCAGATCGTCTCCGACGCCGATGTCGCGACGACCGGTGAACACGAACGGTTCCGGCGCAGCGTCGACACCGGCGACCTGATCGCGGTGACCGGCGAGGTGATCGCGTCGCGCACCGGCGAACTGTCGGTGGCGATGTCGCGGTGGACCATGGCCGGCAAGTGCCTCAACCCCATGCCGCAGCTGACGGCCGAACTCTCCGACGACGTCCGCGTGCGCGATCGGCCGCTGGATCTGCTGACCAACCCGTCGGCGGTCGAGTTGCTGCAGAAGCGATCCCGGGGTGTGCGCGCACTGCGCGACACGTTGCACGCGCATGCGTTCCTCGAGGTCGAGACGCCGATGCTGCAGACGGTGCACGGCGGCGCCTCGGCGCGACCGTTCAAGACCCACATCAACGCCTACGACCAGAAGCTGTTCCTGCGCATCGCGCCCGAGCTCTACCTCAAGCGACTGTGTGTGAGCGGGATGGGCGCCATCTTCGAGCTCAACCGCAACTTCCGCAACGAGGGTGCCGACGCCACCCACAACCCCGAGTTCACCTCGCTCGAGGCGTATCAGGCCTACGGCGACTACAACTCGATGCGCGAACTGACCCGCGAACTGATCCTGGCGATGGCCGTCGCGGTCAACGGTGAACCGATCGCGGTGCAGCGCAGCGAGTCCGGGGAGGTCGAGAAGGTACGTCTGGACGGCGCGTGGCCGATCATGACGGTGCACGAGGCGGTGTCGCGGGCGTGCGGCACATCGTTGTCGTCGGCGAGCTCTCCCGCCGAGGTCGCCGCGGTGTGCGCACAGCACGGTGTCGAGACCACCGGCGACATGCCCGCCGGGAAGATGGTGATGGAGCTCTACGAGGCGCTCGTGGAGAAGCAGACCCGGTTCCCGACGTTCTACTGCGATTTCCCGGTCGAGGTGTCGCCCCTGGCACGCAAGCACCGGTCGGATCCGCGACTCACCGAGCAGTGGGACCTCGTCGGGTTCGGTGCCGAACTGGGCACCGCGTACTCGGAGCTGACCGATCCGGTCGACCAGCGTGAGCGGCTCACCCGCCAGTCGCTGGCCGCGGCCGGCGGTGACCCGGAGGCCATGGCCCTCGACGAGGACTTCCTGCACGCGCTCGGCTACGCCATGCCCCCGACCGGCGGCCTCGGGCTCGGCGTCGACCGGCTGGTGATGATGCTCTGCGGCGTGCCCATCCGCCCGACCCTCACCTTCCCCTTCGTCCGACCCCAGACCTGACCGACGGGGCGGGGTGGTGGCGGTTGCCACTGCCCGCCGACAGATCCACATGGGCGTCGGTGTCGAATCACCGACATGAGTTTTGACACCCCGGGGGCGATGCGGCCTGCGCTGCATTGGACACAGACCCCACCCGCACCGACCGCGGTCGTCCTGGTGCTGCACGGCGGCAAGGTCGCCAGCACCGCTCCCGCCGAGACCAGCCAGCTGTCGGCCGCGCGCCTGCGACCGTTCGCCCGCGCCGTCGCGAAGACGATGCCCGACGCCGCGGTGGTGATGCTCCAGTACCGGATGCGGGGCTGGAACGGTGCCGACCGGTCGCCCGTGGCCGACGCGCGCTGGGCGCTCGACGAGATCCGTGCCCGCTTCGGCGACACCCGCGTGATCCTGCTCGGGCACTCGATGGGCGGTCGGACCGCGGCCGCGGTGGCCGACGACCCGTCCGTCGACTCCATCGTCGCGCTCGCCCCGTGGTGGCCCGACGGCACCGAGACCGACACCCTCTCGACCCGGCAGCACCTGATGGTCCTGCACGGTCGGATGGACCGGTGGACCAGTCCGCGGTTGTCGCTGAAGGCGACGGTCCGCGCGGCCGACCGCGGCGTCGACGCCCGGTGGGTGTCGATGGGAGCTGCGGGACACTTCATGCTGATGCGATCGTGGGTGTGGACCCGCCGTACGGTGGCCGCCGTCGGCGCGGCGTTCGCCCGCATCGCCTCCGCCCAGACAGACGACGACGCTCGACAGGAGAACCGACGATGACGACCACCCCCACCGTGGCCGGCCGCACCACCTCCGGCGCCGCAGGCACCGTCGCCGAGCTCCTCGCGCCCTACGTGGGCGGCGAGCTGCCGGTGCACCTCACCGCGTGGGACGGCAGCACAGCCGGTCCCGCCGATGCGCCGAAAGTGATCTTGCGCAGCCCCCAGGCACTGCGCCGACTGCTGTGGAGCCCGGGCGAACTCGGCGCCGCACAGGCCTACGTCACCGGCGAGATCGACGTCGACGGCGACCTGAACGAGGCGCTGACCCACGTGTGGCGCGTGGTCGGTGAACGGAAGCTGTCGCGCATCGCGATCACCCCGGCCCGTGTCGCGCAGCTGGTGCGCGCGGTGTCGAAGCTCGGGGTCCTCGGACGACCGCTCCCGGCGCCCGCGAGCCAGGCCGTGGTGAAGGGCAAGCTCCACACCCTCGCCCGCGACCGCGCCGCCATCAGCCACCACTACGACCTGTCGAACGACTTCTACTCGATGGTGCTCGACCCGAACATGGCGTACTCGAGCGCCTACTTCACCTCCGACGCACCCGATTACACCCTCGAGCAGGCGCAGCGCGACAAGCTCGACATGGTCTGCCGCAAGATCGGGCTCGACGCGCGCCCGGGTATGCGTTTCCTCGACGTCGGGTGCGGCTGGGGCTCGCTGAGCCTGTTCGCCGCGGCCGAGTACGGCGCGCAGGTCACCGGCGTCACCATCTCGAAGGAGCAGAAGGCGTTCATCGACGCCCGCATCGCCGAACGCGGTCTGGGTGACCGCGTGGAGATCCGCATCCAGGACTACCGCGAGATCCCCGACGGCCCGTTCGACGCCGTCGCGTCGATCGAGATGGGCGAACACGTCGGCCAGCAGAACTACCCGACGTACACGAAGGCGTTGCACGACAACGTCGTCGAAGGCGGGCGGGTGCTCATCCAGCAGATGTCCCGCAAGAAGGGCGACAACCCCGGCGGCGGGCCGTTCATCGAGCAGTTCATCGCGCCGGACATGTTCATGCGCCCGGTCGGCGAGACCGTGGCGATGATCGAGCAGTCGGGACTCGAGGTCCGCGACGTGCACGCGATGCGCGAGCACTACGTCCGCACCGTCGACGTCTGGTACGACACCTTCGAGAAGCGGTGGGACGACGTCGTCGCCATGGTCGGCGAGGAGACCGCACGCGTGTGGCGTCTGTACCTCGTCGGTGGCGGGATGGCGTTCCGCGACGGCCGGATGGGAGTCGACCAGATCCTGTCGGTGCGCCCCGACGCCCGCGGCCGCTCGTCGATGCCCCCGGTCCGCAACTTCTGACAGGCTGGTGCGATGACCTTCGACTGGAGCCAGTTCGGCATCGTCACCGGCGCGAGCCTGGCCGGTGTGATCATCCTGCTGGCGATCACCGCCGCGATCGGGTTCTCGATCGGCCGCCACAACGTCGTCGACGTGACGTGGGGACTCGGCTTCGTCGTGATCGCCGCGATCACCGCGGTCCTCGGCAACGGCGACCTGTGGCGACGTCTGCTGGTGCTGGTGCTCATCGGTGCCTGGGGCCTGCGCCTGGCGACGTCGATGTTCCGTCGGTCGCGTGGCAAGGGTGAGGACCCCCGCTACGAGAAGCTCCTCGACGACGCCGGCGGCAACCGTGCACTGACCGCGATCACGAAGATCTACGCCACGCAGGGACCGGCGCTGTGGTTCGTCTCGTTGCCGCTGCAGGTGTCGTCGGTCGCGCACGGCACGCTCTGGTACCTCGCGGTGATCGGGGTGCTGATCTGGGTTCTCGGCGTCACGTTCGAGACCGTGGGCGACCTGCAGATGGACCGGTTCAAGGCCGATCCGTCGAACAAGGGCACCGTGATGGACAAGGGGCTGTGGCGCTACACGCGACATCCCAACTACTTCGGCGACGCCTGCGTCTGGTGGGGCACGTTCCTCGTATGCATGACCTTCTGGCCCACCGTCGTCACGTTCCTGTCGCCGATCGCGATGACGTACTTCCTCGTGTTCGCCACCGGCGCCCGCCTGCTCGAACGTCACATGGAGCAGCGCCCCGGCTACCGCGAGTACCAACAGCGCACCAGCTACTTCATCCCCCTGCCGCCGAAGAAGGCCTGACCGCCACTGCCGCCGACGAAGGCCTGAGTGCGCGCCTGATCGACGAGCCGATGGGCGGGTTGCCCGTATCGGCAGCAGCGTTCAGGCGTCGTTCACCGGCGCGACACCCGTCGATCACCACGCTGCCGGGCTGGTGCCGTGATCTACATGCATGGCCGTGAATCCGTTCAGCAGTGGCACGTCGAGGGTCAATCCGACGGGGGAGACCGTCGACACGGGGGTGCCGCTGTCGGCGGCGGCCACCATGACCACCGCCGAACAGTTCGAGTGGCACCAGAACAACCTCAGGCGGCACTCGGTCTCACGCCGCAACTTCCTCGCCGGCAGTGCCGCCGCCGCGGCCGCCGCCGGTGTCGGGAACCTCGCGTTCTCGGGCATCGCCTACGCCGCCGACGCGCCGCTGGCCGTCGGTGGACGCCACGTCTCGTTCGGTTCCGACGCCGCGAGCCAGCTCCGGTTCTCCGCGCAGCTCTCGCGGAACCCGGGCGCCACCAAGGTGTTCCTCGATCACGGCCCCACCCCGGCGCTGGGTGCGACAACGGTCGCCGAGGTCCGCAACCTGGTGAGCCAGGTCCCGATCAGCAGCGGCGGCATCCTCGGCGCCGAGCAGTTCTACGTGCACGCCCCGGTCGACGGCCTGCCCTCGCGCATCCCGCACTTCTACCGCTGGCGCACCGCCGACGGCCGCACCACCGACGTCCGCAGCGCCGCGCCGGCCCTCGGTCGCGGACGCAGCGCCCCGTTCCGGTTCACCATGATGGGCGACCAGGGCGTCGACGAGACCCCCACGCAGCCCCCGGGTCTCAAGGCCGGTGACTACGACGACCTGTACTACAAGGCCGACAACCAGCCGAACGTGAAGCACGCGGCGAACATCGTCAACCAGATCGCCGCCCGCAACGGCGCGTTCCACATCCTCGCCGGCGACATCGCCTACGCCGACCCGTCGGGTGCGGGCAAGCCGCCGAACTTCGTGCCGAGCGGCAGCGCGCCCACCGGCTTCGACAAGTTCAACCCGTACGTGTGGGACGGCTACTTCGCGGCGATCGAGAAGACCGCCTCGCGTACCCCGTGGATGTTCGCCACCGGCAACCACGACATGGAGGCCCTCTACGGCCCGCAGGGATACGGCGGCCACGCCGCACGCCTCGACCAGCCGACGAACGGCCCGGCGGGGTGCCCGTCGGTGTACTCGGTGGTCTACGGCAACGTCGCGGTGCTCTCCCTCGACGCCAACGACGTCTCCTACGAGATCACCGCCAACACCGGCTACAGCGGCGGACGGCAGACCGGCTGGGTCGCGAGCACGCTGGCGAAGTTCCGCGCCGACCCGAACATCGACTTCATCGTCGCGTTCTTCCACCACTGCGCGTACTCGACCACCGATTCGCACGCCAGCGACGGCGGCGTGCGGGCGGCGTGGAGCAAGCTGTTCGACCAGTACCAGGTCGACGCCGTGTTCCAGGCCCACAACCACATCTTCGAGCGCACCGATCCGATCCGGAACAACCAGGCGCGCAAGCCCGCTCCCGACGGGTCGACGGTGTCGGCGAAGACCGACGGCACCGTCTACTACACCGTCGGTGGCGGCGGACGGCCCCGCTACGGGTTCCAGCCCGGCGAGTCGGAGAGCTACCGCGGCAACGTGGTGAAGGACAACACGGTCCCCAACAGCTACGTGTGGACCGCCGACGGCAAGAAGCAGGCCGAGAGCGTCGAGTGGTCGCGGGTGCGTTTCCGCAACTACTCGTTCATCAGCATCGACGTGGTCCCCGGCATCCCGGGGATCACCAAGAGCCGCATGGACATCTCGGCCATCGACGAGTACGGCCGTGAGTTCGACCGACTCACCTTCACCCGCGCCATCTCGATCGGCGGGGTCCCGTTCGGCTCCTGACCGCCCCGTCGCAGTCGGCGCCGGTTGTCTTCGGGGAGCCGTCAGTGTCTTACGCCTAGTCTGTAGCCATCATGGGTAACTCGGTGCGTCCGGCGATCGACCGCGCACTGCGGTTCCTGGTGGTGTCCGATCCGGGGCAATTGCGGTTGCGCAGTGCCAGTCAGACCACGCTGACGCTGGTGCTCGCGCTCAGCGTGCTCGTCGCGTTGACGCGCCTGTTCGGTGAGGCCATCACCGTCGCCATGCTCGGTTCGGTGGTCGCGATGTTCTCCTCGTTCGTGGTGAAGGACCGCACCGCCCGCGGTCGCCTGCTCACCACGGCGCTCATCGCGCTGCCCGCGGCCACCGCCGTGACCGTCTCGACGTTCCTGGCCCAGTACGGCGTGCTCGCCGACGTCGGTTTCGTGGCGGTGCTCTTCGGTGCGGTGTGGGTCCGTCGCTTCGGGCCGCGCGGGTTCGCCCTCGGCATGGGGTCGTTCATCGCGTACTTCTTCGCGCTGTTCCTGCGCGCCACCCCGGGCCAGATCCCCGAGCTCATCGGGTCGGTGCTCGTGGGTGTCGCGTGCGCGCTCACCGTCCGCTTCGCGTTCCAACACGAGTGGGCCGGTGCCGAACTCACCCGACTGACCCGCGCGCTGCGGGCGTCGTCGCTCGCGGTGGTCGATCTCATCGCACCCGCGAACGTCCCCGGTGCCGCCCCGGTCGGGCGGCACGAGGAACCCGCGTCGAGCGACGCCGTCCGACATGCGCTCGAACGCCTCGCCAACACCGCGCTGATGATCGAGGACTGGCTCGACCGCAACGTCGCCGCGGCGCACGTGTCGGTGACCGGGAAAGACCTCTCGCGGCGCATCTTCGACGCGCAGCAGGCCACCGAACAACTGGCGTTCGCGATGCGTCCGCGGCCGGGGACGCCGCGGTCGGTGCTCGCCGAGCGGCCCGCGGTCGCGCAGGTGCTGCTCGCGGTGCGGTCGGTGCTGCGCAATCACCCCTCGTCGGAGGACCTCACGGTCGCACGACGCATCGTCACCCGCGCCGAGGCGGCGGCCACCGACAGCGATCAGCACTCCATCGTGATCCGGGCCGCGGCCCGAACGGTGCGCGCGCACATCGCCGTTCACCGGGTGACCGCGCACGCCCTCGCGACCGCGGAGGCCCACGAACCCGCCGCGGTGCTCCCCGCCCGCACCGGGACCGCGTCCGCCGCCGACGACGCCGCGAGCCCCGAGACGCCTCGGCACCGCGGCCTGCGCGCCCAGTTCGACCGACTGCAGCCGAGCACCCGCACCGCGATCCAGGTGGCGATCGCGACCTCGGTCGCCACGGTGCTCGGCGAACTGGTGTCACCGAACCGGTGGTACTGGGCGGTGCTCTCGGCGTTCGTGGTGTTCACCGGTACCACCACGCGGGGCGAGATCCTCACCCGCGCAGGCCATCGCATCGTCGGCACCGTCGGTGGGGTGTTCGCCGGCGTGCTGCTCGCCGCCGTCGTCGGCAACCGGGCGCCGGTACAGCTCGCGCTCATCGTCGTCTGCGTGTTCTGCGCGTTCTACCTGGTGACCGTGGCCAACGGTCTGCTGGTCTTCTTCATCACCGTGCTGTTGGCGATGCTCTACGGGCTGCTCGGCACGTTCTCCATCGCCGTACTCGAGCTACGTATCGCCGAGACGTGCGTCGGCGCCACGGTCGGTATCACCGCCGCGTACTTCATCCTGCCCACCCGTACCCGGGAGACGGTGCGCGACAAGGTCGATGCATACCTCGACGCGCTCGGCGACGTCATCGACGACTCCATCACCTCGGTCGTGGAGCCCGGCAGCGGTGTCGACCTCGTGCCGGTGGCGCGTCGGCTCGACACCGCGCTCCAGGAATTGCAGACCGCCGCACGGCCTCTCGGGATGGGGCCGGCCAGTCGTGCCCGTCGCGGGACCGCGCGCCTGGTGCGGGTGCTGGAGGCCTGCGACCGCGCCGCGCACGCGCTGGTGCGGGCCGGGATGCTCGCGGCGACGGCCGACCCGGCCAGCGGACCCACCGGCGACCTCGCGCGCGCGGTGGTCGACGGGGCCGACGGGGTGCGGGCGTCGGTGATGTCGCTGCGCTCGGTGGTTCGGGGTGAGCTCGGAGAGTACGACGACACCCTCGCCGACGCGAGTCCTGTCGCGCAGGTGTTGTCCCGTGACGCGCAGGAACTCTCGACCGCCACCATCGTGGCCGTGCGCGCGCTCGACCGGCTCGACCACTCGGCCGCGCTCACGCGCGTCCCGGTGTGACGCGGCGGGTCAGGACCGGCGGATGGCCGCCAGCACCAGTCGCGCGATGGCGGCGTTGCCCTCCTGCGTGGGGTGATCGGACAGGCCGTCACCGCGCGGGATCTTGCCGTTGAACCAGCGCACACCGTCCGGGGTGCAGGCGTCGTGGCCGACCGCGGGTCCGGCGACGTCGACGAAGGTGTCGCCGTGGCGACGGGCGGCGGCCGAGAGCACACCGTTGAAGCGGGTGAAGAAGTCGCGCACGAACACCGCGTCGGCGGAGCTGAACGGTGCGTCGGGGTAGCAGCCGCGCAGGCCGTAGTAGCCGCCGTGACCGACGACGAGGACGCGGGCCCGCGGCGAATTCGCGTCGACGACGTTCAACACGCGATCCATCGACACGCTCAGCGCGGCGAGCTTCTCGGTGATGTTCGCCGCGACGGTCGCATTGGTGCGGCATCGCGAGTCCGTGCCCGGCACGAACGAGAAGCACGGCCCGATCAGCGAGCCCCAGTTGATGTCGTTGCCGCCGATGGAGAGGGTGACGAGGGTGGTGTCGGGGCGCAGGGCGGCCGCCTGGATCGGCACGCTGCGCACGATCGGCAGGGGGGTGGTCTGGCGACGGTCGGTGATCTCGGCGGTCACCGCGCCGCGGCACGCGACGGTGGTGAACGACGCCGGACGCAGTGCGCGGGCGACGCGCTCGGGGTAGCCGCCGCCTCCGCGACCGCAGCCCTGGGGGTCGAACGACTCGACGATGCCCGCGCCGATCGCCCGGGAGTCGCCGAGGGCCACGTAGCGGACCGGCGTGGCCGCCGAGGCGGGTGCGACGACACCGAGACCGAGCAGCGCCGCGATCGCGACGACGACGGTGACGGCGGCCCGGACCGGCGAACCCGACCGGATCGAACCGACTGCTGAGTCCGTGCGCATGAGGCTCCCCGCCCTGTCGTCGAGGGCGACGTCGCCACTCGCATCGGAGCAATGATGACTCATCGACGGCGAATGATCACGCGCGGGCCGTGTGCCCGGTCGACGGCGCCGATCGGTGCATCTGCACGCACGATCGGTGCCGCCGCCGCGGGGTGGGGGCCGGGGTCAGAGGGAGACGGTCATCCCGCGCGGGCCGCGGACCACCATCTCGGATTTCCAGTCGACGGCCTCGACGGTGAGATCGGGGAACGTGCCGGTCAGCGCGCGGAGCGCCTCCTGCAGTTCGACACGGGCCAACGCGGCGCCGAGGCAGTGGTGGGCGCCGTGACCGAAGCCGATGTGTCCGGCGTTGCCGCGGCCCGCGCGGGGACGCGTCGGGTCGTAGCGCTCGGGGTCGTCGAAGGCCTCGGGGTCGCGGTTCGCCGACGCGATGGACACCAGGACCGGTTCGCCGGCGCGGATCCGGACCCCGGAGAGCTCCACGTCGTCGAGGGCGTAGCGGGCCTGGCCGGCGCCGATCCCCAGCGGCACCAGGCGCATGAGTTCCTCGACCGCGCCCGCGACGAGCTCGGGGTGATCGTGGAGTTCGCGCCACCGGCCGTCGTGGGCGAGGAGGAACAGGATGAAGTTCGGGATCTGCGAGGCGGTGGTCTCGTGCCCGGCGACGAGGATGCCGTTGCACAGGTCGATGAGCTCGATCTCGCTGAGCCGGTCGGTACCGCCGTCGCCGTCGCGCGCGTCGATCAGCGCGCAGATGAGGTCGTCGGCGGGGTCGGCGCGTTTCACCGCGAGCAGCCCGCGCATGTAGTCGCGGAACTCCTCCCGACTGGCGTCGAATTCCGCGGCCGACAGCGACGTCGTCGACAGGGCGGCGTCGCTCCACCTGCGGAACAACGGCTGATCCCGCTGCGGCACGCCGAGCAGTGCACAGATGACCCGCACGGGCAGCGGCAGCGCGAAGCGGTCGACGAGATCGACCGGACCCGCACCCGATCGCATGTCGGCGACGAGGTCGGCGCAGATGGCGGCGGCCGCGGGACGCAGGTTCTCGATGCGACGCGGGGTGAAGGCGCGCGCCACCAGGGTGCGCAGGCGGGTGTGGTCGGGCGGATCCATCGAGAGGATGCCGGAGTTCTGGCGCCCCTCGCGCATGCGCGGTTCGTCGTGGTCGGCGGCGACCGCCCGGCTGAACCGGGGATCGGCCAGGACGGTGCGGACGTCGTCGTAACGGGTCGCGAGCCAGCCGATCTCACCGAACGGGAGTCGTACGCGAGCCAGGCCGCTGTTCGCCCGGATCTCGCCGTACTCGGGTGCGAGCTCGAGATCGTCGGGTCGGTTGAACGGATAGTCGACGGCGTCGGCGCTTCGATCCAGCGACAGTGTCACGGTGGTCTCCCCGGTTTCGGTCTACACGTATGTGTTTAGCAACACAAAACAAAGTAGCGCAGATGCCAGGCCCACGCCAGGGAGGTTCGTCGCCGCGGGCCGTCATGTCGGGGATTGCTAGCGTGGGCTGTCCGGTGATGCAGGCCGCCGGGGATCGGATCGACGCGCCCGGCGAGAACCGGGGACCGCGGCGCCACACCGGAACGACACACCGCCTACGGGCGCAGAACGGGAGCAGACATGTCACGGATCGCCATCGTCGGAGGCCACGGCAAGATCGCACTCATGCTGGCGCGGCTGCTCGTGGACGACGGTCACCAGGTGAGCTCGCTCATCCGCAAGCCCGAGCAGTCCGACGACATCACCGGTGCCGGTGCCGCGCCGGTCATCGTCGACATCGAGAACGCCTCCACCGAGCAGATCATCGAGGCGTTCGAGGGACACGACGCGATCGTGTTCGCCGCCGGCGCCGGTGGCGGCAACCCCGACCGGACCTACGCCGTCGACCGCGACGCCGCGATCCGCTGCGTCGACGCCGCTTCGGCCACCTCCATCAAGCGGTTCGCGCTCGTGTCGTACTTCGGCGCCTCCGTCGATCACGGTGTGTCGCCGGATGATTCGTTCTACGCCTACGCCGAGGCGAAGGGTGACGCCGATCAGTACCTGCGGGCCAGCGACCTCGACTGGACGATTGTCGCGCCGAGTTCGCTGGCCGACGGCGATGCGACCGGCACCATCCGCACGAAGGAGGAGGGTGCCGAACAGGGCACCGAGGTCGCCCGCGCCGACGTCGCGGAGGTGATCGCCGCCGTGCTGCGCACGCCGTCGACCGTCGGCCGGATGATCGAGTTCACCGGCGGCGACACCCCCATCGAGAAGGCGCTGGGCGCCTAGCTCCTCACAATCTCTCGATGATGGTGGCGTTGGCCTGACCACCCGCCTCGCACATGGTCTGCAGGCCGTACCGGCCGCCGGTCCGGTGCAGGGCGTTGACCATCGTGGTCATCAGCCGTGCGCCGCTGGCGCCCAACGGATGTCCGAGAGCGATGGCGCCGCCGTGGACGTTCGTCTTCGCCAGGTCGGCGCCGGTGTCATGGGCCCAGGCGAGGACGACCGGACTGAACGCCTCGTTGACCTCGAACAGGTCGATGTCGCCGATCGTGAGACCGGCCTTCTCGAGCACCTTGTGTGTCGCCGGGATGATGCCGGTCAACATGAGGATCGGATCCGAGCCGACGACCGTCGTCGTGTGGACGCGCGCCAACGGGGTCAGACCCAGCTGCTGTGCCTTCTCCGCGGACATGATCAGCAGTGCCGCACTGCCGTCGGAGAGCGGGCTCGAGTTGGCGGCGGTGATGCGCCAGTCGATGTCGGGGAAGCGGCGCCCCATCGCCTCGTCGTAGAAGGCCGGGCGCAGTTGCGCCAGAGCGTCGATCGACCCACCGGGGCGGATCATCTCGTCGTGCTCGAGCCCGGCGATCGGTGCGAGTTCGGCGTCGAAGTAGCCGGCCTTGGTCGCCGCGGCCGCCTTCTCGTGCGACGAGAGCGCGAACTCGTCGAGCTGGGTCCGGCTGAGATCCCAGCGTGCTGCGATGAGTTCGGCGCTGTAGCCCTGCGGGATGAAGCCCCCGGGATAACGCTGCGCGAGCGCCTCGCCGAACGGATCCGCCCCGGGTCGGATGTCGGACATCATCGGCACCCGGCCCATCGACTCGACGCCCGCGGCGATCACGACGTCGTACGCGCCCGACATCACGCCCTGCGCGGCGAACGACACCGCCTGCTGGCTCGAGCCGCACTGCCGGTTGATGGTGGTCGCCGGCACCGATTCGGGGAAGCCGGCGGCGAGCACGGCGTTGCGGGCGATGTTCTGTCCCTGCTCGTCGGCCTGGGTGACGGTGCCGGTGATGACGTCGTCGACCAGCGCCGGGTCGATGCCGGTGCGTTCGACGAGCGCACGCAGGCTGTGGGCGAGGAGGTCGACCGGATGGACGCCGTGCAGCGCGCCCGACGCCTTTCCCTTGCCGATCGGGGTGCGAACGGCGCCGACGATGACGGCGTCGGTGCGTGCGGTTGTGGCCATGGTGCGTTCCTCCACTCGATGGGTCGCCGGTCAGGAGGTCTGACTAGCTCTATCACTAGTCAACTGTCTACCAGCTGACTTGCTTCCCGGTAAGTCAGGGGGCGCCTGCGGTGGTCGCCGCGCCGGTACGGTTGTCGGCGTGATCCGCAAACTTGCCGCCTCCGCGAGCGTCGGGGCCGTCGGCGCCTTCACCACCGGCCTAGCCGCCACCGGCTCGGCGACCGGTCGCGCCTTCGGGGCGTCGCCCGAGGCCATCGCCCCGCACATCAGCGCCTCGCCGAACCAGCGCGACGGGTTCTTCGCCAACCGCGAGCCGTCGATCGCCGTCGACGTCGACCGCACCGGGGCCGTCGACATGATCAAAGCGCGCCGTCGAGGCGACCCGGGGTCGACCGTGCCGGTCCGCGACCCTCTGTTCGTCGCCCCCGGCTTCGCCGACACCGCCGCCGCGCTGGCCGTCACGTGGCTCGGCCACGCCACCGCGCTCGTCGAGATCGACGGACGCCGCGTGCTCACCGACCCGGTCCTGTCGAAGCGCTGCTCCCCGTCGCAGGCCATCGGCCCCGCGCGCATGCACCGCGCGCCGTGCACCGCGTCGCAACTGCCCGACCTCGATGTGGTGTTGATCAGTCACGACCACTACGACCACCTCGACATGACCACCGTGGTCACCATCGCCCGCGAACAACCCCGCGCGCACTTCGTCGCCCCGATCGGTGTCGGTGCGCACCTCGAGTACTGGGGCATCGCGCCCGACCGCATCTCCGAGGCCGACTGGGGACAACGCGTCACCCACGGCGACCTCACCTTCGATTGCGTTCCGGCACGGCACTTCTCGGGCCGCGGCGTCGTCCGCAACCTCACCCAGTGGGCCAGCTGGGGCGTGCGCGGCCCGCAGCACTCGGCGTTCTTCACCGGCGACACCGGCTTCACCGAGGCCTACCGCGACGCCGGCGGCCCGTACGAACTGACGCTGGTCCCCATCGGCGCCTACGACCGCATGTGGCCCGACATCCACGTCGACCCCGAGGAGGGCGTCGCGCTGCACACGATGCTTGCCGGCGACTCGCTCGCCGACTCGCTGATGGTGCCGATCCATTGGGCGACCTTCAACCTCGGCCTGCACACCTGGGACGACCCGGTGCGCCGCATGCTCGCCGCGGCCGACAAAGCGTCGGCGGTCACCGCGACACCGGCCCCGGGAACCCGCATCGACGTCGTCACCCGCACCGGCGCGGGTCTCGACGATCCCGACTGGTGGCACGGCATCGCCCAGAACTGAGCACCCCGGGAACCGACTCTGCTCATGGTCCGGGAACCGGACATGAACGCCGATCGTTGGGTCGGCATCAGCGCCGCACCGCGGACGCGGCGCACCGACGAGAGGACACACACATGGACTTCAAGCAGCTGACCACCAAGGCCAAGTCGCTGGTGAGCAAGAACTCCCAGTACATCGACAAGGGCGCCGACGCGATCGACAAGGCGACCAAGGGCAAGTACACGAGCCAGGTCGCCAAGGGTCGCGATGCGGCGAAGGATGCCGCGAAGAAGCTGGGCGATCAGCCCAAGTAGGGCGTTCGATCGAGAGCAGCGGTCATCCTCACTCTGCGGCGCGGGCAGTCGGCGATCACTCGTCGGCTGCCCGTCGTCGTCTGCACGGTGCTCGCGGTCGCCCTCGCGGCGGCCGGGTGCACCGCCGAGCAGGCCCCGGATGCGCGCCCGTCATCGACGCCCGGCAGTCCTGCGGCAGAGTCCGCCGACCTGCCGGGTGCACCGTCGCCCGCCGAGCGCGGGGCGATCGTGTCGCGGTCGCCGATGACGGTCGACCCGGGCGGGCCGCTCGCCGACGTCTCGGTGACCCGTGTCGTCTACCGCTCCAGCGCCGGTTACGCGCCGGGCGATCCCGACGGCACCTTCGGCACGCAGGTGTCGGGCATCGTCGCCGCACCCTCGGGCACGCCTCCGCCCGGTGGATGGCCGATCGTCGCCTACGGCCACGGGACCACCGGGACCGCGTCGAACTGCGGCCCGTCGGGCTATCCCGATCTCCTCGGCGGCGCGTCCACGATCGCCTCACTGGTGAACCGCGGTTACGTGGTCGCCGCGTCGGACTATCAGGGCCTCAGCGGTCCGGGTGCCTCCGCCGACGCCCGTGTCACGACCGTGCCGCACCCGTACCTCGACACCGACACCGTCGCGCGCAACATGATCGACATGGTCCGCGCCGCGCGCACGATCGTGCCGCAGGCCGGGACACGATGGGCATCGATGGGGGCATCGCAAGGGGGACAGGCCGCCTGGGCCGCGGGAGAGGCCGCCGCGACCGACTACGGATCGGGATTGCGCTTCGTGGGAGCCGCCGCCCTGGCGCCCGCGGCCGATGTGTCGCCGATCGCGGACGGCTACGACGCGCAGCCCTATGCGGCACCGACGTTCACCCAGATCCAGATCGCGTTCATCCCGTTGATCGTCGACGGTCTGCGCGCGGTGTATCCCGATCTCCCCGTCGATCAGTACATGCGCGGCGGCCTCGCGGCCGGCGCGCAGGCGCTGACGTCGTGTGGGTCGGGGAGTGCGTTCTCCAAGTACTCCGCGTTGACCGGTGTCCGACCCGGTGATGCCGCGATCCGATCGGCATCGGCTCTGCGGCAACTGCACTCGATGCTCGCCGCCGATGCGCTCCCGCAACGCCGCTCGGACGCCCCGCTGTTCGTCGGTTACGGCGACTCCGATCAGATCATCACGCCGAGCTGGACAGCCGGTGCGGTGACGAGGGCGTGCGCGATGGGCGACACCATCGAGCGGACGGTCGCGGTGGGCAAGGGGCACACCAACACCGGCCTCACGCCGAGCGCGATCGACTGGATCGGCGACCGCTTCGCCGGTGACCCCGCCCCGAACACCTGCCCCCGCTGACCCCACTGCGCTGATCTCACTGAGCTGCCCCCCACGTCGCCAGTTGGGCCGTCGTTTCCATCCGTTGGGCCCTCGTGTGAATCGTCGTGGGACGAGGGCCCCTTGGACGCGAACAACGGCCCACCTGGCGGGAACGACGGCCCAACTGAGGCGAACAACGGCCCAACCGGCGCAGACAACGGCCCAACTGGCGCAGTGGGGATCAGCGGGGTGGAGCGGGTCGGGCGTCGGCGCGGCCGAGGGCGCGCACGACCGGTTGCAGGCGTGCATCGGCGGTGCGACGCAGGAGGTAGGTTGTGAGCGAGTCGTCGATGTCGTCGATCGGCAGCACCACATAGTCGTCGGGGTCGAGCGACGCCACGGCCTCGGATTCGACCGGCACGATGGTGAACCCGGATGTGCTGCGCAGAAACATCATCAGACCACTGATGTCGCTGAACACCGCGTCCGCGTCGACGACGGCACCGGCCGCGGCGAGTCGATCGGCCCGTCCCTGCCCGAGATCCCAGTGCCGCGGACCCCGGATGTAGCGCATGCCGCGCAGGTCGCTCAGCTGTAGGGACGTCCGCCCAGGGAATCGTGATGCATCGACGACCGCGCCCAGCGGCTCGCAGTAGAGGACCAGGGTGGTGAGGCGGTCGTCGGTGGTTCCGACGTGGGCGATGGCGAGATCGATGGAGTTGCTCAGCAGCGCCGACTCCATCTGCAACGAGGGCATCTGTCGGATGGCGAACGAGAACGTCGCCTCGAGGTCCCGGATCGACGAGGTCAGCGACCGACGATGTGCGGGATTGAGCACGTCGGGGATCGCGAGACGCACCTCGACCCGACCGGTGTCGGGGCCGACGAGTCCGGGGATGGCGTCGAAGTCGGCGACCACCGACGACGCCAGCGGCACGAGGGCCTCGCCCGCCGCGGTGAGCCTGGTGTGGTGGGTGGATCGCTCGAACAGGGGCGTGCCCAGTTCGCGTTCGAGGGTGCGGATCCGCTGGCTCAGCGGCGGCACCGACATGTTCAGCGACCGTGCGGCGCGGGTGAAGTTGAGTTCGCGCGCGACGGCGAGGAAGTACCGCAGATGATGCATCTCCACAGTGCACGAGCCTAGACCGGTGTTATCGCCGTGGACATACCGATCTGAGCCAGACGGTAATTCTCTTACCTTGGGCAACGACCTAGCGTGGAACACATGACCACCACAGACATGAACGCAGATCCGACATCCGGCCCTCTCGCAGGCGTCACCGTGGTCGACATCTCGACCGTGGTGATGGGCCCGTACGCGACGCAGATCCTCGGTGACTTCGGTGCCGACGTCATCCGCATCGAGCCGCCGTTCGACACCGCGCGCACCTCGCCGGCCAACACCGGCCGCAACCCCGGGATGGCGCCGCTCTACATGCAGGTCAACCGCAACAAGCGCAGCGTCGCCCTGAACCTCAAGGACCCCGAGGGTCTCGCCGACCTGTTCGCGATCCTCGCCGACGCCGACGTGCTCGTCACCAACATGCGCGCCGGTGCGCTCGCTCGCCTCGGTCTCGACTACGACGCCGTCCACGAGCGCTTTCCCCATCTGATCTACGCCCATGCACAGGGTTTCGCCCCGCAGTCGTCGCAGGGCAACCGTCCCGCCTACGACGAGGTCATCCAGGCCGTGTCCGGACTGGTCAGCCTCCAGGACCGCGCCGGCGACTCGTTGCAGTTCATGCCGACGTTCATCGCCGACAAGACCGCCGCCCTCTACCTGCTCAACGGCATCCTGGCCGCGCTCTACCACCAGCAGCGCACCGGCGAGGGCCAGCACGTCGCGCTCGCGATGGCCGACGCCATGATCGCGGTGAACCTCGTCGAGCACATGGCCGGTGACGTGTTCGTCCCCGCCGCCGGCGATGTGGGCAACCCGTTGAGCCTCACCGGCGCCCACGCCGCCATGCGCACCAAGGACGGTGGCGCGATCGCTGCCGTGCCGTACACCAACGAGGCCGTCCGCAAGCTGCTCATCGGCGCCGGACTCGAGGAGGACGCCGCCGACCCGGCCTGGGCATCGCCCACCATCGATCGCCCCGTCTTCACCGCGGGCATCGAGAAGGTCCTCGCGCACTCGACGAACAAGACCACCGCGGAATGGGAGGAGTACCTCACCGCCGAGGACATGCCCTACGGCGTCGTCGTCGACATCGCTGATCTCCCGAACGACCCCTACGTGCGGGAGGTGGACCTCATCACCGAGGTCGAGCACCCCACCGAGGGCACCATCCGCGTGATCGCCAACCCGCTGCACTTCTCGGCCACCCCGACGACGTACCGCCGTCACGCCGAACGCGCGGGCGCCAGCACCGACGAGGTGCTCGGCAGCGTCCGCGCAGACGCCTGAACCACCCTGCCCGAACAACCAAGGGAGACAATCATGGACCTCGAACTCTCGAGTGCCGACATCGAGTTCCGCGACAGCCTGCGCGAGGTGTTCGGAGGCGAGATCCCCGCCGACATCCGCCGCCGCACCGCGTTGAACCAGACCACCCACGACGACATCGTCACCAGCCAGCGGATCCTCCACCGCCACGGGCTCGCCGTGCCGCACTGGCCGGCGGAGTGGGGCGGCAAGGACTGGACCGCGACGCAGTCGCACATCTACGGCTCCGAGATGCAGCGCGCGGGTGTCCCACAGCCGTTGGCGTTCAACGTCTCCATGGTGGGCCCGATCATCGCCGAGTTCGGTTCGCAGGAGCAGAAGGAGCGCTTCCTCCCCGCGACGGCCAATCTCGACATCTGGTGGTCGCAGGGCTTCTCGGAGCCGGAGGCCGGTTCCGACCTCGCCTCGCTGAAGACCACCGCCCGCCGCGACGGGGACCACTACGTCCTCAACGGGCAGAAGACCTGGACCACACTCGGCCAGTACGGCGACTGGATGTTCGTCCTCGCCCGCACGAACCCCGACGCGCCCCGCAAGCAGCAGGGCATCTCGTTCCTCCTGCTCGACCTCACCAGCCCCGGCATCGAACGCCGCCCGATCCGTCTGTTCGACGGCAGCGCGGAGGTCAACGAGTTCTTCTTCGACGACGTCGTGATCCCCGCCGAGAACCTCGTCGGTGAGGAGAACAAGGGCTGGACCTACGCCAAGTTCCTGCTCGGCAACGAGCGCAACAGCATCGCGCAGGTCGGTACCGCGCAGCGGATCTACGCCGATCTCGCTGCCGCCGCGTCCGAGACCGACACCGGCGTGGGCACTCTCGCCGACGACCCAGCCTTCCGTGGGTCGATGCACTCGCTGAAGACGCGCCTGCTCGCCCTCGAGGCGACGCAGCTGCGGGTCACCGGCGCCTCGGAGCACGGCCAGGCGAGCCCTGTCTCGTCGCTGCTCAAGATGGAGGGCACCCAGACCCTGCAGGAGCTGACCCGCCTGCGGATGTCGGCCGCCGGCTCCGACGGCGCGATCGTCTCCGCCGAGGGCGACCTCGTCGCCGACCCCGCCGCGACCGCATCGGCCGAGCAGTACCTCAACCTCCGCAAGCTGTCGATCTTCGGCGGCTCCAACGAGATCCAGCGCGGCGTCATCGCCAAGACCATCCTCGGACTCTGAGTCTCAGGGACTTTAGGAGAACACCATGAACCTCGACCTGAACGACGACCAGCAACTCCTCTTCGAGACCGTCGACTCCGCCGTCGGCCGCGACTACACGATGGGCGGCCGCGCGAGCGCGACGTCGTCGGACCTGGGCTGGAACGCCCGCACCTGGTCCACCCTCACCGAACTCGGCCTCACCGGCCTGACCATTGACGAGGACCACGGCGGCGTCGGCGCCGGACCGGTGGAGCTCTACGCGAGCCTGCAGGCCATCGGCCGTCACGCCGCGACCGAGCCGCTCCTCGACGGTGTCGCCCTGCCCGGTTGGTTGATCACCGACCTCGGTGACCCGACCCAGCAGAAGGAACTGCTCGGCGCCCTGGCCGCCGGTGAGGCGACCATCGCGGTCGCGCACGCCGAACCCGGTCGCGCCTGGGACGCCGCACCGGCGACCACGGTGACCTCGCAGGACGACGGCTCTGTCACCATCACCGGCGTCAAAGCGCCGGTGGCGCATGCCGATCAGGCCTCGCACCTGCTCGTCACCGCGGTCGACAGCGACGGTCGCACCCAGGTCGCCGTCGTCGAGTCCAGCACCTCCGGCGTCGCCCGGGCCGACGGACGCACCGCCGACTGGACCCACGCGTCGCAGGTGACGTTCACCGACGTGCAGGGTGTCCTGCTCGGGGACGGGACCGCCGACGTCACCGCAGCACTGCGGTCCGCGTTCGCGCGGGCTCGTATCGCCCTCACCGGCGAGGCCGTGGGCCTGATGGAATCCGGCCTGACGCTCACCGTCGAGTACCTGAAGTCCCGCAAGCAGTTCGGCGTTCCGCTGTCGACGTTCCAGGCGCTGGTCCACCGCGCCGCCGACCTCTACGCGCAGGTCGAACTGGCGCGCTCGATGGCCCTGTACGCCACCGCGACCGCCGAGGCCGTCGCGAACGGCACCGCCGACTCCGATGTCCTCACCTCCACCGCCGACGACGCGTTCGTCTTCGTGTGCGACGCCGCGATCGGGGTCGCCGAGGAGATCGTGCAGCTGCACGGCGGTATCGGCATGACCTACGAGTCGGAGATCGGCCACCACGCGGCGCGCCTCGTCGGCATCACCGCGACACTGGGTGGTGTGGAGGCGGCACGGCGTCGCGCGGTCGCCTCCGACACCGTCCTGCGCGCACCGAGCGCGCTGCTCAACAACGCCGACGCCGCCTGAGAGGAGGGATCGCAGTGTTCGACCATCTGCTCGTCCTCGACATCGCCGGCGGAGCCATCCGTCGGGTCGATCTCGACGGCACGGTGACCACCGTCGTCGCCGAGACCGGTTCGGCACCCGACGGGATCGCACACGACCCGGCAGGCGACCGCATCTGGTGGACGCTCATGGGCCGCCCGCGGCGCGGAGACGACGGCGCCGACTTCACCGACCGCAACGGCAGTCTCCGTTCGGCGCGCACCGACGGCTCCGACGTGACCACCGTCCTGCCGGACGGTGCGATCACCACCGGCAAGCAGCTCGACCTCGCCGACGGCCACCTCTACTGGTCCGACCGCGAAGGCGGGCGCGTCACACGCTCGACCGTCGACGGCCACGATGTCACCGACCTCGTGACCCGTCCCCGCGATCCGGAGACCGGCCTCGTCGACATCGGCGACCAGTGCGTCGGTGTCGCGGTCGACGTCGCCGCACGCCACCTCTACTGGACGCAGAAGGGTCCGGCGAAAGGCGATGCGGGACGGATCTTCCGGGCCGGCCTCGACATCCCGGCCGGGGAGACCGCGGAGAACCGCAGCGACATCGAGACGGTGTGGTCGGATCTGCCCGAACCGATCGACCTCTGGCTCGATGCCGCGTCGTCGACGCTGTACTGGACCGACCGCGGCGCGGCCCCGTACGGCAACACGCTCAACAGCGCACCCGTACCCGCCGTCGGTGAGCACGGCGTGGAGCCGACGATCCTCGCGAAGGACTTCGCCGAGGCCATCGGTCTCGCCGTCGACGCCGAGGCAGGCGTCGCCTACGTCACCGCCCTCGACGGCACCGTGCGCGCCGTCCCCACCCGCGCGGGAGCGCCCGGGGAACGCGTGCTCGCCACGATTCCCGGCAGTGCGTTCACCGGCATCGTCGGAATCCCGGCACGAACGGAGCAGTCATGACCCCCACACCCACCCTCGCCATCGTCGGTGCCGGCGTCATCGGGATCTCGTGGGCGCGTCTCGCCCGCGAGCACGGATGGACCGTCACCATCACCGACCCCCGTCCCGATCTCGCCGACATCGTCACCGCCGAGTTCGGTGACGACGAGAAGGTTCGGGCGACCGACGATCTCGCCGACGCCGTCCGCGACGCCGACATCGTGCAGGAGAACGGCCCCGAACGGCTGCCGATCAAGCAGCAACTGTTCGCCGAGATCGGTGCCGCTGCTCCTGCGAACGCCGTTCTGGCGACGTCGAGTTCGTCGATCACCTCCTCGGAGATCGGCGTCGACCTCGACGCCGACGTCGCGGCGCGGTTGTTGGTCGGTCACCCGTTCAACCCGCCGGAGCTCATGCCGCTCGTGGAGGTCCTCCCCGGTGAGCGGACGGCGCCGGCCACCACCGACCGGGCCGTCGAGCTCTATCGCGCGCTGGACCGCGAACCCGTGGTGATCCGCCGCGAACTCCCCGGTTTCGTCGCGAACCGCCTGCAGGCCGCCATCTCCCGCGAGGCGCGCTACCTCGTGCAGGAGGGTGTGGTGTCGCCCGCCGACCTCGACACCATCCTGCAGAACTCGCTCGGACTGCGGTGGGCGACCATCGGACTGTTCGAGGGCAACGTCCTCGGCGGCGGCCCGGGCGGCATCGCCCAGCTGCTCGCCGGCGTGGGTGCGCAGACCGGCGGCATCGAGCCCGGCGTGCCCGCCACCGATCCCGCGTCGATGCGCCGTCTCGTCGACGCCGTCGAGGAGACCTACGGTTCCGGCGAGGAGGTCTACGAGACGCTCGCGAGACGGCGCGATCGCCGTACGCGTGCGGTGTTGGCTGCACTCGCGGCGGTCGACGGGTAGTTCGCCCATCCCGTCATCGGAGGATGGCATCGACCCCATAGTCTGTCGGCATGGCTTCTGTGAGCGAGAGCGTCGAGGTTCCCCTGAGTCCCGACGACGCCTGGACCAATGTCTCCGATCTCTCCCGCTACGACGAGTGGCTGACCATCCACGACGGGTGGCGCAGCGACGTACCGACCCGTGATCAGCTGGCGAAGGGCCTGAAGATCGCCTCGGTGGTCGCGGTCAAGGGCACCCGCGTCCGCTTCGAGTGGACGGTCGACAAGTTCGATCCGCCGAACATCGTCGCTCTCAAGGGCAACGGCAAGGGTGGTGTGAAGGTCAAGCTGAGCCTGACGTCGGTGAAGTCCGGCGACGGCTCCAAGGTCACCATCGACCTCGACCTCGGCGGCCTTCCGATGATGGGCCCCGCAGGCAAGGCCGCGGCGAAGCTGGTCACCTCCGACCTCCGCGAGTCGCTCGCGAAGTTCCAGAAGGTCTTCGCCGAATAACGCCGACGCCCGCACCGTCGCGGGACGTCCGTTTCGTCGGGGTTCGGCAGATCCCGATTCGTCGCCTGGGCTATCATCCTCGACGACATCGCTGCCATCGGTGCAGGTCACCGCAGCTGAGTGCAGCGCGACG
This sequence comes from Williamsia sp. MIQD14, assembly GCF_051025635.1. Lineage (NCBI taxonomy): Bacteria > Bacillati > Actinomycetota > Actinomycetes > Mycobacteriales > Nocardiaceae > Williamsia > Williamsia sp. MIQD14. Next base: position 536,185 of record NZ_JBPFDG010000002.1, on the reverse strand, counting down.
GACGGGGATCCCATGGGGCGTCATCACGCTGCCGACGAGTCGACGTCCGCCTCCCGGCGTGGTTCCGACACCGCACCGCCACAACGACGGCGTCGCGGACTGCTGATGTCGGCCGCGGTCGTCGTCATCGCCCTCGCGGCGGGCGGCGTCGTGTGGGCGACGCTCGCCGACTCGGCGGGCCCGGACTGCGACTCCCGTACCGGCATCACCATCGCCGCCGACCCGTCGATGACCACGGTCCTCAAATCCGTGGCGCCGCAGGCGTCGGAGAACTCATGCTTCGACTACACCGTGTCGGCCGTCGCCGGGACGGGTATCGCCGGTGAACTGACCCGCGGCGAGGGCGCGCCCGATCTGTGGGTCGCCGACTCGACCGGTCGCGCGACGACCGTCACCCGGCAGGTCCGCGTCCCCACCGACATCGTCGTGCCGTCGGTGGCGACCACGCCCGCCGTGGTCGTCGGATCGTCGCTGCCGCAACTGCCCGACTGGGTGTCGGTGATGAAGCTGCCCGACCTGCGCATCGGCAGTCCGTTGGATTCCAGCACCGGCAACGCCCCCATCGTCGGAGCGCTGGCCTCGGTCGAGAAGGGCACCTTGAGCAGCAAGGACCTCACCGACGCGATGACGCTGCTCGCGATCCAGCAGGGCAACGTCCGTACCGCCGACGACTCCGAGGAGTCGCGTCTGGCGCTCGCGGAATCCTCCGGTGTCCCCGTCGTCACCACCGAACAGCAGTTCCTCTCCCACACCGCGGCGACGCCGACCACGAAGCTCACCGAGGCGGTCCCCGCGGTCGGCACCGCATTCCTCGACCACCCGATGCTCGTCACCGCGGCCGCCGACCGGCGGGACACCGCACGCGAGGCCGGACAACGGTTCGCGCGCGAGGTGTCGAGCGCCGCCGGCCAGACGGCGCTCGCGGCGCAGCACTACCGACCGCCCACGCGCGCACCCCTGGCCGGTACCGGTGTCGGCGACGTCGCGCCGATCGCGCTGCGCGACCCGTCGCAGCAGACGAAGACCCTGCGGCAGTGGGCGGTGGTCGCCGAACCCATCCGCACACTGGTCGCGATGGACGTCTCGGGGAGCATGGAGGAGCAGGTCGGTTCGTCGACACGCGCCGAACTCCTCGTGCAGGCGGCGCTCACCGGGAACAAGCTGTTCCCCAACAACACCGCGATCGGCATGTGGTACTTCTCGGTCGACAAGGGCGGCCCGGGACAGGACTGGGTGGAGATCGCCCCCATCGAACGCGAGGACCACGTGCGGCCCGACGGCCGCACCCAGCGCGAGTTCCTCAACAGCCAGGCGCAGGACTACCAGCGCTACGTCGGCGGCGGCACCGGCCTCTACGACACGACCCTGGCGGCGTACAAGAAGGTGCTCGACACCTACGACCCGAACTACTCCAACAGCATCATCGTGCTCACCGACGGTCGTAACGAGGATCCCGGCAGCATGGGTCTGTCGGAGCTGTTGTCGAAGATCAGAGCACTCCAGGACCCGGCTCGTCCCATCGACATCGTCACCATCGGCATCTCCGCGGACGCCGACACCTCCGCGCTGCAGCAGATCGCCGATCTCGCCCCCGCGGGCACCAGCTATCAGGCGAAGGACCCCACCGAGATCCCGTCGGTGTTGGTCGACGCGGTCGCGGCCCGGGTGACCGCGGCCGGCCGCTGACCGGCGACCAATCCGGCGCCGGGCGCACTCCGAACCACACCGCGTAACAGGTTTCCCGTCCGCGGCGACGTACGGGTGACCGAATGGTGTGCGACGAGGAGGGCGGGCATGGCGGACTCTGTCGACACGTCCCCCCACGCCACAGGATCGACCTCGATCGCCGTCGATCTGCGTGCTCGCGTCGACCACGCCGCCCTCGCCGAGGCCATCGCCGCCCATGCCCCGGTCTGCGCGTCGTCCGGTGTCGACTCGGTCCTCGTGGACGTGGTGAGCCGCGACCACGCCGTCATCGTCCTGACCCATCGCCACGCCGATCCGCTCGGCCCGCTGCCCGCGATCGCCGCCGCCTACGCCGCCACCCGGAGCGCGGGGCCCGACGTTCGCACGACCGCCACCGACCACATCGACACCGCGTCCCCTCTCACCTCGTACCTCCCGATCGACACGGCGTCAGCGGCCCTGTCGGCGTCGACGTCGCGTGCGCTGCGCCTGAAGGCCGGCCGCGACGACGTCGATCTCGCCGACGTGATCGCCGCGGCATGCATCGAGTCCGGACGTGCCGCCCGGGTCGAGGTGCTCGACGGCGTCGGGCCGGTCTCGTTCGGCGACCTGTGCGGAGAGGTCGCCGTCCTGCGCCGCGACACCCCGGGTGAAGACGCGCCGGTGGTGCGGGTCTATCGCACACGCGATGACCGCCTGCGCCTCGACCTCGTCGACGCGACCGCCGATCCGCACCGCGGCGTCGACCGTCTTCTCGCGGTTCTCACCTCGCCCGCCGCGGCATCGGTGCCGACGTCATGGGACGACATAGACGAACTGACGGTCCCGGCGACCGTCGTCGACCTCGTGGACCTGGCGTTGGCCCGCGACCCCGACGCCGTCGCGATCGAGTTCACCCGCGGCGGCAAATCGATCTCGTACGGCGAGTTGGACAGTCGCGTCAACCAGGTCACACGCGGACTGGTGGCGCACGGGGTCGGCACCGACGTCGTCGTCGGGGTGATGTGCGCCGATCCGGTGTGGGCGACCGTCGCGACGCTCGCCGTGTACCGCGCCGGCGGGGGAGTGCTGCCATTGCCCGTCTCCGGCGCCCCGACACTGCTATCGGGACTGATCGATGCGGCCGATCCGGCCTGCGTGGTGACTGACCGCCTGCTCACCGACGACGACATCGATCCCGACGCGGTGATGGGTGAATTCGTCCGGGACGCCGACGTCTCCGACATCCTCGGTGCCGCGGGCCCGCGCCCCGTCGCCGACGCGCACGACCCCGCCGCGTCCACCCTGTTCGAGCAGGACCACGACGTGACGTCGTTGGCGCGCACCGGCTTCGACGTCATCCCGCCGTGGGTGACCGTGATCGCCCTCGATCCGCTCGAGATCGCCGACCACTCCGACGACCCGATCTGTCCGAGCGAACTGCACGGGCCCGCCCGCCTCGGTTCAACCGCGCTGGTCGCGTGGGTCGCCTCGGGAAACGCTGCCCCCGTGGTCATCTCGCACTCGTCGCTCGCCGCCCGTCTGCAGTGGACGGTCTCGCAGGACGGCGAGGTGGTGACCGATCTGCCCGACACGCGCCACCTCGACGCCGATTGGATCACCACGGTCCTCCTGCCGCTCACGACGAGTGCGACACTGCGCGCCGACGGGCAGTCCGCACGCCGCGGCACTGCGCCGGATCGATCGGCGCGGCGGCGAGTCTCGCCGACCCACACCCTCACCCGTCTGGCCGAGGGGTGCGGCGCGATGCCCGCCTGGAACACCGAGATGTACGTCCTCGACGACCGGTTGCAGCCCCTGCCGCCGGGTGCGGTCGGTGAGCTGTACATCGCCGGCGCCCACCTGCCGCGCGGGCACGCCGGTCGGTCGGCGTCGACGTCGTCACGTTTCGTCGCCAACCCCTTCCGGCCCGGTGAACGCATGCTGGCCACCGACATCCGGGTCCGACGCGACGCCGACGGTTCGCTCGCCGAGGTCGAATCGGGTGCCGTGGTGCACCCGACGGTGATGGCGCCGGAGTCATTGCGTCGATTCGACCGGATGGGTCCCGCGGGTCGGCTCTCCTGACCTCGCGCGCGTCGATCACACGACAACGGCGGTGAACGCGACGCTGCTGCGCCGGTTCACCGCCGTCGAGGTCGGTACCCGCCGAACGGGTTACAGGATGGTCAGCATCTCGTTGTAGGTCGGCAGCGGCCACAGATCGTCGGCGACGAGACCTTCGAGCGTGTCCGCGGCGACCCGCACCTCGGCCATCGCCGGGATCAGCGTCTCCAGCGCGTACGTCGACTCCTCGAGTTCGGACTCGCCGTGGAACGACGCGATGCCGTCCTCCAGGGTCGCCAACGACGAGCTCAGCGCACCGATCGCCGTCGTGATGTCGGTGAGCAGCGGGTTGGCGGCGTCGAGCCCGGCCGCCTTCACGTTCACCGCGATCCCGGCCAGCTCACCCTGGTAGCGCAGAGCGGTCGGCAGGATCATCGTCTTGGCGATCTCGGCGGTCTCCTTGGCCTCCACCAGGATCGTCAGCGCGTACTGCTCGAGGATGACGTCCTTGCGGGCCTCGAGCTCCCGCGCCGACAGCACGCCGTAGCGCTCGAACAGTTCCTCGTTCTCCTTCTCCGCCATGAACGGGACCGCGTCGACGGTGGTGCGGAGATTCTTCAGCCCACGCGACGCGGCCTCCTCCTGCCATGCGTCGGCGTATCCGTCACCGTTGAAGATGACGGCGCCGTGGTCGGTGATGACCTGCTGCAGCACGGTCTGCACAGCCGCGTTGAACTCGGTGCCGTCGGAGGTCAGCTTTTCCAGCTCGGTGGCGAGGTAGTCGATCGAGTCGGCGAGGATCGTGTTGATCGCGACCATCGGGTCGGAGATCGACTGGTTGGACCCCGGCGCACGGAACTCGAATCGGTTGCCGGTGAACGCGAACGGGCTCGTGCGGTTGCGGTCACCCGGATCGGCCTTCATCGGCGGCAGGCTGTCGACACCGAGTTCGAGGACGCCCGACTCCTTCGACTCCGTGGCACCGCCCTTGGCGATCTGGTCGAAGACGTCCATCAGCTGATCGCCCAGGAAGATCGAGATGATCGCCGGCGGAGCCTCGTTGGCACCGAGACGGTGGTCGTTGCTGGCCGAGGCGACCGAGGCGCGCAGGAGGCCACCGTACTTGTGGACGCCGCGGATGATGGCCGCGCAGAACACCAGGAACTGCACGTTCTCGTGCGGGGTGTCGCCGGGGTTGAGCAGGTTGCCCTGGTTGCTGTTGCCGAGCGAGAAGTTGACGTGCTTACCCGAGCCGTTGACACCGGCGAAGGGCTTCTCGTGCAGCAGACAGGTCATGCCGTGGTTCTCGGCGACCTTCTTCATGATGGTCATCATCAGCTGCTGGTGATCGTGGGCGAGCACCGAACGCTCGAAGACCGGGGCCAGCTCGAACTGGCCGGGCGCGACCTCGTTGTGGCGGGTCTTCGACGGGATGCCGTGTTTGAACAGCTCCCGGTCGAGGTCGATCATGTACGCCAGCACGCGGTCGGGGATGGCGCCGAAGTAGTGGTCGTCGAACTCCTGGCCCTTGGACGGCTTGGCGCCGAACAGGGTTCGCGCCGTCGTCATGATGTCGGGTCGTGCGTAGTAGAAGTGCTCGTCGATGAGGAAGTACTCCTGCTCGGCGCCCGCGTACGACACCACGGTGTCGACGTCGCCGTGGCCGAACAGCTTCAGCAGACGCATGGCCTGCTTGCTCATGGCCTGCTGGCTGCGCAGCAGCGGGGTTTTCTTGTCGAGTGCCTCACCGGTCCACGAGATGAAGACCGTGGGGATGCAGAGGGTGTTGCCGTTCGGGTTCTCCAGGATGTAGGCCGGGCTGGTGACGTCCCAGCCGGTGTAGCCGCGGGCCTCGAAGGTGCCGCGCAGGCCGCCGTTGGGGAAGCTCGACGCATCGGGCTCGCCCTGCAGCAGGGTCTTGCCCTGGAACTCGGCGAGCGATGCGCCCGACGAGTCGGGCTCGAGGAACGAGTCGTGCTTCTCCGCGGTGAACCCGGTCAGCGGGTAGAAGACATGGGCGTAGTGCGAGGCGCCCTTCTCGATCGCCCAGTCCTTCATGGCGTTGGCCACGACGTCGGCGATGGTGGGGTCGAGGATGGTGCCCTCGTCGATGGTGGCCGCGACCTTCTTGAACACGCTTTTGGGCAGACGGTCCTTCATGACCGCCTTGCTGAAGACGTTGACCCCGAACAACTCGGCGAGGGGCGCCTCCGCCGTGGCGCACTCGGGGGTGCTGTGGGCGGTTACGGCCTTGATCGCCTCACGGCGGGAAATGCTGCCACTCATGGGTCACTCCTGGATGTCCGATCCACCCCCGATGGGCTGGATACAACGTGAAAAGAACGCTCACGCGACGCTATGGGTGACCTGTCGCGGGGGCGTTTCCATCGTGTGACGCCCAGGAAACACGCGAGGCAGACCCCGGTTTCCGGCCCTGTGGGCGGCGAAAATGGGGTCTGTGGACCGAAGTGATTCGGAACGCTATCGACTTCTGACCATGGCGGCAACCGCAAGGACGTCTCGCCGTCTCAGAACGGCGGTGGGTCTTCGGTGTCGGCGTCGCGCGCGGCCTGCTGTTCGGCGTTGCGGGTGCGGCGGTTGTGTTCGCGTTCTGCGTGTCGGCGGGCGTGTTTTTCGGCCAGGCGTGGTCGGCGTCTGGTCGGTGCAGGCTCGGTGTCGCCCGGGGTCGTCGTGTCGGTGGGTGGGGCGTGTTCGGGGGCGGTGAATCGGATGTCTTTCAACGCGGGGAACAGGTCGGTGCCGTCGAACGCCGGCCCGGGCACGGTGCGGCCTTCGGGGGTGACGATGACCCGTTCGGTGCGGCCGTCACGGCCGGTGGTCTGGTCGTCGAGAAATGCCGTGTGGGTTTTCAGGTTGTGGTGGAACCGGCACTTCGATCCGGTGTTCCCCGGACACGTCTGTCCACCGTTGCAGGGATTTTCGTGGTCGTATTCGCGGGTGTGGTCGATGTCGCACACCCACGCGGCGCGGTCACACCCGGCGATGTCGCAGTACAACGACCGCGCACGGACGACGGTGTCGAGTGCGGTCGAGGGCCGGTAGGGATTGCTCGGGCTGTGCGGGGCGAGAGGCTGGTCGCGGTGTCCGATCGGCGCCACCGTCAGACCAGGTTCCTGCAGGAGGTCGTCGAGGTGGGCGGGGGAGATGACGCCGTAGCCGTCGAGGAAACACGGTGTCTCGCCATCTCCGGCGACGGTCTCCAGGTCGCAGATGACGTGCAACGTGATGTTGCTGCCGGCGCCCGGCACATTGCGGGCGGTGGGATTGTCGTCGGCAGTGGGTGCATCGCAGTCATCGCTGCCGCACTGGCATTCCCACGCCACACCCATGACGAGACAGAAATGGGCATCGGACTTCCGTGCCGCGAGCGTGCGGTCGTCGTTGCTGCAGACCGCGCGCGCCAGCGCCTCCACTCGTCGGGAGACTGCGATGGCTTTCTCCGCAGTGCTGGTGGTTTCGACGCGGGCCATGCCGTCCTCGAGGCGTTCGAGCCAGAACCCACGGGCATCGACCGCGGACTTGCGGCGGGCACGTACGGCGTCGGGGTCGACGCGGTAGACGCTGCGGTCGACCATGTCCCGGATCCGCGACGGCGACCACGATCCCCGCCGCCGAAGAGCGGCCGCGATCTCGCCGTCGACGATCTGTTGGGCCTCGCGGTCGATGAGCAGGTCGGTCCGTTCCACGATCGTGCGCACATAGCGGGGTGCGAGCCGCCCGTCCCGGAGACACGTAGCGACCTGAGGTAGACGGTCGCGGAGCGCGACGGCGGTGTCCACGAGACGCTCCGCTGCGCCTTGCGACATCGCGTGGGTGACCGCGATCCGGGCTGCGCACTGCATCAGGGCGTCGAACGTGCGGCGGTCTGAGGCCTCCTCCGGCACCACCAGTCGGCGGTGGAGCTCTCCGGCGTCGCGGTAGCGGGTCCATTCCAGGAATGCCTGCCCGGCCGCGGCGTGAACCATGTTGTCCAACAACGAGTTCACCGGCGCGTCAGCGTGATCGGTGAGCAAACCCACCGACCCCGCATCCACCTTAGCCCAACCCCCGTCGACCATAAAAGAAGCCTAGAACAGGGGTACGACAATCACGCGAGGGTGAGTGCGCGAGCGTAGACACCGGTCCGCTTCCGTTCGCAGGAGGACGCGCTGCGGTCTCCGATAGACTCGTGCCGTTCCGGGCTGATGTGCCACGCTTCGGTGCGCGCCTTCGTAGCTCAGGGGATAGAGCAACCCTCTCCTAAAGGGTAGGTCGCAGGTTCGAATCCTGCCGAGGGCACAGAAACGACACGACCCCCACGCCGACGGCGTGGGGGTCGTGTCGTGTGCGTGGTGTGTCAGGCGGCCGGCGACACGGTGTCCGTGCTTGTCGACGGTGCCGAGGTCTTGCTCGGAGTCGTCGACGTGCTGGTCGGCGTGGTCGGCGTGGTCGACGTCGAGATCGGATCGGTGTCCGTCGGGGCCGTGTTCGACGTGGTGGTCGAGGTCGGCGCCGGGGAGCTGGTGGTCGGGGTGGTCGCGGTCGTCGGTGTGGTGGTCGACGTCGGCGCCGTCATGGCCGGTGTCTCCTCGGTCGGCGCCGTGGCGACCTTGCGCGCGGTGACCTGCTTGGTGACCGTGTTCGGTGTCGACTCGACCGGCGTCTGGGTGCCCGATCCCGAACCACCGAAGAGGCGCAGGTAGGTGTTCACCAGGTTCAGCAGCGGATCGTTGGCGGCCGAGACCGTCGACGGTGTCGGGGTTCCCAGGTTCCCGGTGCGGTCGTAGGCGGCCTCGATCTGCGGACGCAGGATCGCGTCGAGCGGGGCGGCGAGGAACGACGGCATGAAGCGCAGGATCGGCAGGGTGTTCTTCACCGTGATGAAGCGTGTGTTGCCGACCGTCTGATCGCGAAGGATGTTGTCCTTGTTGTCGATATCGACGTTGAAGTAGTCGCCGTGATCGAAGTACATGCCCAGCGCGGTGTTGATCATGACGAGCATGTTGGTCGGGTTGCTCGGGTAGTCGCAGAAACCGTCGTACTGCCGGCACACATCGGTGATCTGGTAGTCCGATGCACCGAGCGGCGGCTGGAAGTCGACTCCCAGCGGGGGACCGATCTTGTAGCCCGGGTACCGGGTGAAGAATCCGCCGTTGGGTCGCATCGGGTTACCGAAGACGACGAAGCTGAGGTCGTCGGTGGACGGGGTGCTCGCGGCTCCGCCACTGTTGCGCGTCGCCTGCAGTGCGTTGATCTGGCGGCTGACCACCGAGGCGCTCGACGAGTAGCCGACGATGACCACCTTCTGGCCCGGCGTGTAGGTCTGCGCGAGAGCCGCATTGATCTTCTCGAGGCCCTCGTCCTGCGACACGTTGAACAGCGTGCCGTCGGCGCCGGCGCTGATCGGCGTCTGCGCCGACCACTTCACAGGCGTGAATGTGTAACCGTTGTAAGGGGTTCCGGGAAGACCCGTGAACCGATTGTTCAGTTCCTTCTCCATGTTGACGCCGTCGGGATTGCCGTTGCCACCCATCACCAGAAGGGTGTTGGCGGTCAGGGCGACTGCCCCGGTCGACGGCGTCGTCGTCACCGTCTGGCCGAACAGGATCGCGGTTGCGGACATCGCCAGAACAGCAGACATGGCGGACTTGTTGATGAGCTTCATGATCTTCCCCCAGAAAGTGCCGGCCCGTGTGGACCGACTACCGGAACCCCGGCGCCCCCCGTACGTGATCAGCATCTCACACCTAGCGATCGATGGACACCCTGATCACCTGCGGTGTCCACCGTTCAGACGAATCCTCGGATCCCCACGATTCGCTGTACAGAAGTCCTGCAGCACCTGTTATAACTATGCTTAATCTGCGGCAAAAGAAGTAATTACCAATCCGCAGTACATCGAAAGCGGTAATCACGTGTCCATGCTTCGCCCCCGCCCTTTTCCTTTCGCCAAGACTGTCGTCTCGTTATCTGCGCTCACCATGTTTGGCGCATTCGGCGGGCAGGCATTGCTGCCCAATGGTGAGCCGGCCTACTCGATCCTCAACGTGGCCAAGGTGATCGAGAAACCGACCACCCTCGGTGTCGCCGACAGCGACCTCACCAACATGACCGACGCCGACGTCAATGCGACGCTCGACAAGTTGAACTCGATCGGCGTGAAAGACGTTCGACTGTTCATTCCGTGGGCCGACGTCGAGACCAGCAAGGGCAAGTACGACTGGACGAAGATCGACAAGATCATGAATGCCGCGAAGGCGCGCGACATGGGCGTCATCGCGACCATCACGCACTCGCCGAACTGGGCCGTGACCGATGATTCGTATCCCGCACGCGTCAGCCCGCCCGCCAAGTCATCGGACTACGGCGACTTCGCGGGCGCCGTCACATCCAGGTACAAGGGCATCGTCTCGGGCTACGAGATCTGGAACGACACCAACGGTGGGTCCGTCTTCGGCGGCAAGGCTGACCCGGTCAAGTACACGGAGATGCTCGCCGACGCCTACGCCAAGATCAAGATGGCCGACCCGACGGTCACCGTCATCGCCGGTGTCTTCGGGGCCATCCCCACGAACGCCGACGCAGGCGACCTCGACGCGCCGACATTCCTCGACCAGATGTACAAGGCCGGAGCGCAGGGAAAGTTCGATGCGATCTCCTACCACCCGTACCAGTACACGACGCCGTACTCCGGCAACTCCGATCCCGAGTACCCCCTCGGCGAGGTCAACCGAATGCACGCGCTGATGGTGACCAACAAGGACGGCCAGAAGCTGATCTGGGCCTCGGAGTACGGCTTCCCGACCTCGGAATCCGGTGGCACGGGGCAGCAGGCCGCGTATATCAAGGACTTCATCACGACCTGGAGCAAGCAGTCGTTCGCCGGTCCGATGTTCATCTACACCACGCGCGACCAGGCGGAATACATCCCGACCGAGGCGCCGGTTGCCCCGAAGCCGCTGGGTGCCAACGCCACTGAGGCTGACAAACTCGCATACGCGCAAGCGTTTGCGGTCTACCGCCAGGCGCAAAACGTCTACAACGAGAAGTACTTCGGCATCTACGACTACCAGTTGAACCCGAAGGAATCGGTGAAGGTGATCCAGGACTACCTGGCCTCACAGGTCCCGGTGGCCGCGCCGCCGAACGTGCTGGCGCTGTTCCTGCAGAACTTCGTCACGTCGATCACGCAGGCGTTCACCAACTTCACGTCGATCTTCACCAACGCGATCAACTCGTTCTTCCAGGCGATCCAGCGGATCTTCGCGCCGCCGGTCGCAGGTCCGCCGGCGACCACCGAGACCTCGGGTCCGGGATCGGGTGGCGCATCAAGCAACCGGGTCGCGGCCCTTCGCGTGGCGGCGGCTGCGCCGACCACCGAGTCGGCCCCCGAGTCGACCGAGAAGTCCGCGCCGAAGGCCTTGATCGCTGCGAACGATGAGTCGACGTCGGAGGCTCCTGCGCCGCAGTCGACGACGCCGTCGACCACGGAGTCGAGTGCCCCGGTCACGCCGAGCACCCCGGTCACGCCGAGCACGCCGAAGTCGAAGGACCCGGTGTCGAGCGGCGCGGGTTCGGCCGTCACCCCGTCGACCACCGAGAGCTCGACGACCCCGGCGACGGATTCGGTGACGCCGTCGATCATCTCGACGCCGAGCGCGACCGCACCGGAGAAGACGGAGACCGCGACCGCGGGCGCCGTCGGCTGATCTCGACTCAGCACTGACCGCGGGCGGTCATCGGTCCTGACGGACCGGTGACCGCCCGTTGTCGTAGGTGCGGGTGGCGAGACGGCCTAGAAACCCAGGCCCATCCAGTCGGTCTCGGTGAAGGTCTTCTCGAGGAACTGCGCCTCCACCGCCACGACATCGGGGTCGGGTTCGGTTCCCGCCGTGGAGATGTCGCGATCGGCGATGGCCTTGAGCGCGCCGATCACGCCGGCCTCGTAGGTGCCGAACGCGCCGATGACCTCGCTGTCGGTGTGCCGATCATCGGTGTCGCGCCACCACGCCCACAGGGTCATGCCGTCGGGGGCGGGGGAGAAGCCGACGGTGACACCATCGCGCGTGAGGGTGGGGCAGTCGTCGGGAAAGCGTTCGCTCATGGGCGCACCGTAACCGCGGCGGCCGACAGCATCGGGTCGATGACGAGCATGCCGCCAGGGTTCTTCACAGCAGCGCGTTGTTCACAGCAGGGTCGACCAGTAGTACCAGAACCGCTCGCCGATGAGCGCGACGACGACGATGTAGTAGGCGATGAGGGCGAACCACGCCTTGTCGACCACACGCCACAGCGCCGGCACCGACCCGAGGCGGGCGGTGGTCTGCGCCGCGATGACGAACAGGATCGGCGTCACGGTCCACACCGCCATGCAGTACGGGCACAGCGCGTTGATGCGATACAGGCTCTGCACGATCAGGTACACCACGAACACCATGCCCGCGCCCAGTCCCGCGGTGAGGCCACCCCAGAACCAGATCGGCAGATCGACGCGCGCCGCCACCAGCGCACCGATCACCAGCACCACGCTGAACGCGCCGATGCCGATCAGCGGGTTGGGGAACCCGAAGAACTGAGCCTGCTTCGTCACCATCACCGACCCGCACGACAGCACCGGGTTCAGGCTGCAACTCGGCCGGTACGACGGGTCCTCGAGGAGCTTGAACCGTTCGATGGTGAGCGTGACCGCGGCGAGGAGCCCGATGGCGCCGCAGATGAGCAGCACGATCGCGGTCGCGCGCCTCGGTGCCCACACAGGCTCGGACGAACTGTCGTCGGGAACTACGGAATCGGTCGATCTCGACGACTCGTCCGACACGGCGATCGACTCGCTCACCACGACCTCCTCGGTTCCTGACACGCCCCGCCGGTGTCCGGGGCGAGACCAGGCTACAAGTGCCGACTCCAGGCGTGAATGAGACGTCGCGGTGACGCCTACAGGACCTTCTCGATCTTCCCGGTCAGTGCCTGCGGCTTGGTGGTCGGCGGGAACCGGTCGACGACCTGGCCCTCCTTGTTGACCAGGAACTTGGTGAAGTTCCACTTGATCCGGTTGCCGAGGATGGTCGACTTCTCCGAACGGAGCCACGCGAACAACGGGTGCGCGTCGCTGCCGTTGACGTCGACCTTCTCGAACATGGGGAAGCTGACGTCGTAGTTCAGGTTGCAGAAGTTCTTGATCTCCTCGGCGTCGCCGGGCTCCTGGTGACCGAACTGGTTGCACGGGAAGCCGAGGACCACGAGGCCCTTGTCGGCGTAGGCCTTGTTCAGCTCCTCGAGACCGGTGTACTGCGGGGTGAACCCACACTGCGAGGCGGTGTTGACGATGAGCAGGGGCCGGCCCCGGTACTGCTCGAGGCTGACCTCCTCACCGTCGATGGTGGTGGCGGTGAAGTCATACGCGGTGGTCATGACTCATATTCGTAGCGCATCTGCGGCCGGATGGTGTCATGGAGGTGCCGACGGCCACCCCTTAGAGTGATCCGCGTGACCTCATCGCGATCGGCCAGCGCCGTGTCCCGGACCGTTCTCGTGACGGGTGTGTCGAGTGGGATCGGAGAAGCGGCGGCACGCCTTCTCGTCGAGGCCGGCCACACCGTGATCGGGACCAGTCGGCACCCCGAGTGCATCGCCGAGGCCGATCGCGTGCCGGGTGTTCGCTACATCGCCCTCGACCAGACCGATCCCGAGAGCGTCGAGCGCTGTGCCCGTGAGGCAGGCGCCGTCGACATCCTCGTCAACAACGCCGGCGTGAGCCACATGGGTCCGCTCGAGGACACCCCGATGTCGACGATCTACGAGGTGTTCGCGACCAACCTGTTCGGCCCGATCGCGCTGACGAAGGCGCTGCTCCCCGGAATGCGCGAACGCCGCTTCGGACGCATCGTCATGGTCGGATCGATGCTGGGCAGCTTCCCGCTGCCGTTCCGGTCGGTCTATGGCGCCACCAAGAGCGCGATGCACGCGTTCTCCGACGCCACCCGCCGCGAGTTCGCGCCGTTCGGCATCGCGATCAGCACCGTCGAGCCCGGGACCATCGCCACCGGAATCGCCGACCGCCGCATCTACACCGTCGACGAGGCATCGGCCTACGCCGCCGATTACGAGGTCGTCGCCGCCGCGACCCGCCGCAACGAGGCCAAGGGGCTCGCGGTCGGTCCGGTCGCCGAACTGGTGGTGGCCGCGGCCCTCGCGGAGAACCCGCGCACGCTCTACGCCCGCGGCAACATGGCGCCGATCGTGTTCGCGCTCAAGCGGATCCTGCCATCGCAGTCGATGCTCGACGTCATGGCCCGGTTCCACGGGTTGAAGCGCGCCCGTCCGTGACGGAGCCGATGACGTCGCGCGCGACGGGGCCCGCGGGGGTACGCACGCTCCGCGTGATCGGCATCGGCCCCGGTGACCCACGCCAGATCACCCTCGAGGCCGTCGACGCACTGCACGGGGTCGACGCGTTCTTCGTGCTCGAGAAGTCCTCGCGCGGCAAGGGTTCCACCACCGAGGTGTTGATCGGTGTGCGCGAGCAGATCTGCGAACGACACCTCGGTGCCGGGAACTACCGTTTCGTCGAGGTCACCGACCCGCCCCGTCGAACCGATCCCGAGGACTACGACGCCGAGGTCCGACGCTGGCACGACGAGCGCGCCACCCGCATCGAGGACGCGCTGCGCCACGAACTCGCCGACGACGGTGTCGGGGCGATCCTCGTGTGGGGTGATCCCGGGCTCTACGACAGCACCCTGCGCATCGCCGACGCCATCGTCGACCGCGGGCGGGTACCCCTGCGCATCGAGGTGGTCGCCGGCGTCAGCAGCGCGTCGGCCCTGACCGCGGCACACCGGATCCTGGCCAACCGCATCGGCGAACCGATCCTCGTCACGACCGGTCGACGACTCGCCGACACGCCACCGGGCATCGACACCAACCAGATCGTCATGCTCGACGCCGACTGCACCTTCCGCCACACCGCCGACCCGGACGACCACATCTGGTGGGGTGCCTACCTCGGCACACCGCACGAGATCCTCATCAGCGGCACCGTCGGCGAGGTCGGCGACCGCATCGCCGACGAACGCGCCCGTGCCCGTGCCGAACACGGCTGGATCATGGACATCTACCTGCTCCGCAAACCCTGACCCGACGGCCTCGAGGGGCCGCAGGATCAGAAGAGGTCGGCGAGAGCCGACAGCATCGCGTCGGCGATGTCGGATCGACAGATCACGAAGTCCCGGACGTAGGGCCGCGACCGGTTGTAGACGACCGGCGACCCGTCGAAACGACTGCAGTGCAGGCCCGCGGCGAGCGCGACCCCGACGGGGGCGCAGTTGTCCCACTCGTATTGACCGGTCCCGTGCACGTACGCGTCGGCGTCGCCGCGCACCACGGCCATCGCCTTCGCGCCGGCCGAACCGACCGAGTACGGCGTGAGCGACAGCCGGTCGGCCACCCAGGCGGTGTCGTAGTTCAGGCCGTACCGCGACACGACCAGCCTGCCCGACGGTTCGGCGGCCTGCGACACCTCGTCGGTACGGAACAGCTCGCCCGTCGCGGGCAGGGACACCGCGCAGTCGGTCGGTTCCCCGTCGACGGTGAGGGCGATGTGGACCGCCCAGTCGTCGCGTCCGGACGCGTATTCCCGTGTGCCGTCGAGGGGATCGATGATCCACACCCGCTCGCTGCGCAGTCGTGCGCCCGAGTCGCGGGCCTCCTCCGACAGGACCGCGTCGTGCGGACGGTGGATGGCCAACGCCGCCGCGATCCACGCCTGGGCGACGGCGTCACCCACGTCGCCGAGCACGCTGCCCGTCAGTATCGAGCGGTGTCGTGCGGCGACGAGCACCTCGCCGGCTCCCTGGGCGAGACGCGCGGCCAGTTCCACGTCGGACAGTCGCGACCCGCGCGGCGGCGTGGCGCTGTGCGGTGATCGCATCGACGTCCTCTCCACCTTCGGCCCCTGTGCCCTCGTCCCGGCCGCCCTCGACCCGGCCGCAACGGGCGTTCGGCGTTCGTTCCCCTCCACCTTCGAGCAGACTAGTGATCATGCCGGAGTTGCCCGAGGTGCAGGCCATCGCCGACTACGTCGACGGACGTGCGGCCGGACTACCGATACGTCGCGTCGACGTCGCGTCGCTCGCCGTCCTGAAGACCGCCGACCCGCCGTACTCGGCGCTGGCGGGCCGGATCGTCGCCGGTGTCCACCGCATCGGCAAGTACCTGGTGATCAGCACCGACCCGGCCGAGCCGACACCCGTCGAGCCCGGTGCCGAACGCGACGTCATCCACCTGGTGATCCATCTGTCCCGCGCCGGGTGGCTGCGGTGGTCGTCGAACCTGTCGCAGACACCACCCCGCCCGGGCGGCAAGGGCCCCATCGCGCTGCGCGTCCACTGCGGCCTACCCGGCGAGGGATTCGACGTCACCGAGGCGGGCACGCAGAAGCGCCTCGCGGTGTGGATCGTGCGCGACACCGCCGAGATCGAACGCATCGCGACGCTGGGTCCCGACGTCCTGTCGCTGACACGGGACGAGCTCGCCGCGATCCTCGCCGGCACCGGGGCCCGCATCAAGACCGTCCTCACCGATCAGCGGGTCATCAGCGGCGTCGGGAACGCCTACAGCGACGAGATCCTGCACACCGCGCAGATCTCCCCGTTCGCGACGGCGAAGACGTTGTCGAACGAGCAGCTCGATCGGCTCTTCGTCGCGGTGAACGCCGTCCTGTCCGACGCGATCGTGCGCCTCGAGGGCGCCGAGGTCGCGACCATGAAGGGCGAGAAACGATCGGGTCTGCGGGTGCACGCGCGCACCGGCATGCCCTGCCCGGTGTGCGGCGACACGGTGCGCGAGGTGTCGTTCACCGACCGCGCGTTCCAGTACTGCCCGACGTGCCAGACCGGCGGGAAAATCCTCGCCGACCGGCGGATGTCACGCCTGCTCAAGTAGCCCACGGCGGCGTGACACCCGTGCGTTAGCATTCTCGACAGATGCCGCACACATTTGCGGTCGTTCACCGGCCGTGACGCGTCGTCGCCGGACGCCGCACGGACCGGAGGCATCACGGGGGGCTGACGATGGTGGTGGATCCGCGGTGATCCGCATCGCCGTCGCGCTCGGTCAACTCGGGTGGGCCCTGTCGCACTGGTGGAAACGACAGGACCAGTTCGCCTGGTTCAGCAGCTACCTCGCCGACCGTCAGCTCATCGAACCGAGTCGCATCATCCTGGCCCTGTCGGCCGCGTTGGTGACCCTGGTGCCCGTCGTCGTCCTGATCGACGCCGATCTCACACCATCGTTGCTGGCCATGCTCATCACGGCGATCGTCCTGGGGGCGGGACTGTCGCTGATGTGGGTGGTGCTGCCCTGGCCGTCGCCGGCACGATCCCGCGCCTGGGTGTGCGTCTGCGACGTGACGATCCTGGTGGGGTCGCTCGCGCAGTACACGACCCTGGGCGGCCTCTACGGCTGCGCGGTGTTCGGTCTCGTGGGCGCCTACATCGCGTTCTTCCACAGCACGCGGATGCTCGCCGCCCACCTCGTGTTCTCGCTGGTGTCGGCGGGCATCATCGCCGGCTTCATCATCGCCGACGACGGGGCGGCGACCTCGAGCGTCGCGGTCGGCCTGATCCAGGCCGTACTCATCGGCATCTCCACGCCGGTGGCGACCCAGTTCCTGATGGAGGCGTTGGCGTCGGACGCCGCGGCGGCCGAACTCGACACCCTCACCGGGGTGTTGAACCGCCGTGGTCTCGAACGGGCTCTCGACCGGCTCAACAGCATGGACCCCGACAACGTGCACGGCCTCGCGGTGATCGTCGCCGATCTCGACAACTTCAAGGAGATCAACGACCGCTACGGCCATCGCTACGGCGACCGCGTGCTCGCCGAGATCGCGACGCGACTGCGCGCCGCGCTCGGTGTGAGCGGCGTGGTGTCGCGGATCGGTGGCGACGAGTTCGTCGTCGCGGACAGCCTGCGCTGGACCGAGCCAATGCGCCTGGCCAACCAGGTGCTGCACACCATCTCGACGACCAGCGACCCGCCGGTGACGGCGAGTGTCGGCGTCGTGCACCTCACGGGACGACTCCCCGGGCATCGGTCGCTGATGACCACGGTGCTGTTCACCGATCTCGCTGACGCGGCGATGTACGAGGCCAAGCGTGCGGGCGGCAACACCGTCCGCACCCGGTCACACGACTACGGCGCCGCGATGGTCGCAGAACCGGCGCCGTCGCCCCGCCCCGCACCGCGGCCGTACTGACCGACACGCGGAGATCGCGGCCGACCTAGCTCGTCGGGGCTGGCGACGACGCAGGCGCGACCGGCGAACCGTCGGACCACACCACCGGCGCGGCCTTGTAGTCCGCCGAGGGGTCGGTCGAGGTCTGCGCCCAGTAGATGACCCGGTTCAGGTCGACGCCCTTGTCGGCCACGGCGACGAAACACGTCGCGTAGGAATTGCCGCGTCCCAGCGTGCGAGGGGCCTCGGTCGCGCGGCACCTGTCGAAGTTGTCGGGCGGGTTCTCGGTCAGCGTCGCGGTGCGCCCGTCGCTGCTGCCGGCCAGGCCCACCACCGACGGCACGTCGAGCTGGCGGTTCGCGAGCTGGGTGACGGTGACGTGGACGTAGAAGGGCGTGCCGCCGTGGGTCACCGACTCCGGCAGTTCCGACGCCGATCCGGGTTCGATGCCGGTGACGGTGAACATGGCGAGTTGCCCGGCGGGCCGGAACGCGTCCGCCGGCAGGTAGGCACTGGCCCCGAACGCCAGCGGCGTTCCGGTGGGGGTGCGATCGACCAGGCCCGCGGGGGCCACGACGTTCGCCGACACCGGCACTGACGTGCTGGGCCGGGCCGGGGAGTCGACACCCGCCGACTCCGAACCGGACGTGCATGCGGTCAGGGTCGCGGCCGTGCCGACGAGCGCGAGCGCGGAGGTGACAGCGGTTCTCAACGTGACCATGTCAGTGATCGTATGCAGGGATCACCATGGAATGGCGACAAGTCCCCGCCGCGCCGCGACCGCGGCGCCGAGTTCACCGAGCCGATGGCGATCCATCGTCACCCCGCGGCCGGGCCGACCCGGCGTGACCAGGGTGAGCGTGATGCGTCCCGCCGACCGGCCCGACCACAGGCGCACGATGGTCCGCGACGGCGCGTCGGTGGGTCGTGGCTCCACCGACCGCACCGCCATCCCGGTGGCGCGATGCCCACCGAGCTCGTCGAACACCCCGCCCAGGTCGCCCAACGGGGACACCAGCGCCTCGCGGCCGCCGGGGTCGGGAACCATCGCGTGGGCGACACGGTCGCCGAGGAGCTGCAGCAGTTCGGCGGGCATCCCACCCGGTGGACCCAACCCGGAACCGGACGCGCCGGCGCCGGTCGCGGCGTAGGCCGCGCGCAGCTTGCCCGCGCACGCGGCGGGGTCGTCGGCGTCGTCGATCACGCTTTCCGCCATCATCAGCTCGCCGGTCTCGTCACCGCCCGCCATGGGGATCGCGACCTCGACCGGTCCGGGGCCGCGGACCTCGCGCACGAGGTCGGCGGCGAGTGCGGTCGCGACCGCGGTCGAGGTTGCGCCGCTCTCGGCGACGAACCGATCCCAGTGCGCCGCATCGACATCGAGCACGGCGTGGACCTCGCGCACCGGCGGGCCGGAGTGGTCCGCCGCGGGTCGCGACGGCGGGCGGGCCGCGGCGAGGAGTTCGGCCCGGACCTGCGGATCGACCACGGTCCGCGCGAGACTGCGCAGCACACCGACCACGACGTGTACCCACAGCAGCAGCGCGTCGATCACGTCGTCGCGCAGCCGTGGCGGCGCGGTCGGGGTGCGGACCGCGCTCGGATCGGACCCGGCCAGCGCCGCACGGGCCACGCCGATCAGACCGAGACCCTCGGTGACGACATGCGAGCAGCTGACGGTGACCGCCGAGCCGCCGTCGGTGACCGGGCGCATCGCGATCTCCCACACCGGCCCGTGATCGACGTCGAAACCCGCTGCGGCGCGGTCGTCGGCCCACGCCACCACGTCGTGGGGCGCGACGGGCTCGGGATCGACCCGCAGCGGTGCGACCGCCGCGTCGGCGACGAAACTGCGACGCGCGAACGGGACACGCGATGTCGCCACCCGCCGCGTGAGATCACTGGCGGCGAGCAGTCGGTGCAGGTCGGCGAGATCATCGGGTGCGATCGGCTCGGCGAAACGCCACACACCCTGCATGACTACCTCGGCACCGCGGCCGTGGTTTCCGCGGTAGAAGATGTCGTCGAGCACCGACAACCGCGCCGCCGCGGCGCGGTCGGCGAACCGCGGCCGGTCGGCGCCGGGAGTGTCAGACGTCGCGTCCACGCTCTCCTCGATACCACCGGATGAGGGCATCGGTGGACGAATCGTCCTGCGCGGCCGGGGCCGCCGGGTCGATGAGGACCTCGAGCAGTTCCTTGGCCTGGGTCTTGCCGAGCTCGACACCCCACTGGTCGAAGGAGTTGATGCCCCAGATCGCGCCCTCGACGAACACCTGGTGCTCGTAGAGCGCGATGAGCTGTCCGATCACC
Organism: Williamsia sp. MIQD14; assembly: GCF_051025635.1. Taxonomy (NCBI): domain Bacteria; kingdom Bacillati; phylum Actinomycetota; class Actinomycetes; order Mycobacteriales; family Nocardiaceae; genus Williamsia; species Williamsia sp. MIQD14. The sequence goes on along the minus strand of NZ_JBPFDG010000002.1, from coordinate 515,904 downwards.
GACGGCGTGAGCTTCGGCGCGAGGATCGACGTCGACGGCCGATTGCCCGGCATCACCTTGTGCGCCACCACATGCGGGTCGACCCCTTCGGCGGCGATCTCGTCTGCGGTCTTGCCGAACGCGAGGACCTTGGTCTGGGCGAAGAAGTTGCTCATCAGCAGGTCGTGCATCGATCCCGAACCGTCCGCGTCGACGGGGAGATCGTCTGTCGGGGAGGCGAATCCGATGAAGTCGGCGGGGACCATGCGGGTGCCCTGGTGCAGCAGCTGGTAGAAGGCGTGCTGACCGTTGGTGCCCGGCTCGCCCCAGAAGATCTCGCCGGTGTCGACGGTGACGTGGTGACCGTGGGAGTCGACGGATTTGCCGTTGGACTCCATCGTGAGCTGTTGCAGATAGGCCGCGAAACGTGCCATGTCGTTGGAGTAGGGGAGCACCACGCGCGACTGTGCGTCCCAGAAGTTGTTGTACCAGAGGCCGATCAGGCCCAGGATGACCGGCGCGTTCTGGTGCAGCGGCGCCGAGCGGAAGTGCTTGTCGACGATGTTGAAGCCGTGCAGGAAGTCGGCGAACGCCTCCTTGCCGACCGCGGCCATCACCGACAGCCCGATGGCGGAGTCGACCGAGTAGCGGCCCCCGACCCAGTCCCAGAACCCGAACATGTTGTCGGTGTCGATACCGAAGTCGGCGACCTTCTCGGCGTTGGTGCTCACGGCGACGAAGTGCTTGGCGACGGCGCCGTCGTCGGGCCCCGCACCCAGCTTCTCGAGCAGCCAGGTGCGCGCGGCGGTGGCGTTGGTGAGGGTCTCGAGCGTCGAGAACGTCTTCGAGGCGATGACGAACAGTGTGGTCTCGGCGTCGAGGTCGGCGAGGGTGCCGACGAGGTCGGCGGGATCGACGTTCGACACGAAACGGCAGCTGATCCCGGCGTCGACGTAGTGCCGCAACGCCTGGTAGACCATCGCCGGGCCGAGGTCGGACCCGCCGATGCCGATGTTGACGACGGTCTCGATGCGCTTGCCGGTGTGACCGGTCCACTCGCCGCTGCGCAGCGCGTCGGTGAACGTGCCCATCTTGTCGAGCACCTCGTGCACGTCGGCGACGACGTCCTGACCGTCGACCTTCAACGTCGCACCCTGCGGCAGCCGCAGCGCGGTGTGCAGCACCGCGCGGTCCTCGGAGGTGTTGATGTGTTCGCCCCAGAACATGGCGTCGCGCCGGCCCTCGAGGTCGACCTCGCGCGCCAGCGACACCAGCAGGTCGATGGTCTCGCGCAACACGCGGTGCTTCGAGTAGTCGATGTGCAGGTCGCCGACGTCGATGACGAGTTCGCGGCCCCGCTTGGGGTCGACGGCGAAGACCTCGCGCAGGTGCATGGCGTAGACGTGCGGCTGGTGGGCCGACAGTTCCTGCCAGGCGTGGGTACCGGTGATGTCGTGATCGTGATCGGTGGTGTCGCTCGTCATGGTGGACCTCTCGGTTCTGGCGTCGCGCGGGCTCGTGACCCTCTCCGCGATCAGCCTAGTGGCGTCGCCCTGACCCCTTCACGGTGGACGCGCACCCCGCCGGAGGTGTCGGGTCCCTAGGGTGGACGCCATGACGGGGTTCGCCGACCGCACGCCGCCGGCACCGTGCTGCTCACCCGCCGCGGACACCGCGAGAACTCTGCCGGAGGCCGGACCCGTCACGACGACGGGCATCCACCGGGTGACGCAACGTCCGCTGGCCGGGGGTCGCTTCGCGATGGGTGACGCGTTCGCCGAAGGTGTCGCGACCGACGGGGAGACGCCGTGCCACACCGTCGCCGTCGCCGCGTTCGCCATGGACGAGACCGCCGTCCGCACCGCCGATTTCGCGGCGTTCGTCGACGACACCGGATACCGCACCACCGCGGAGAGGGCGGGGTCGTCGGCGGTGTTCCACGCGCTGGTCGACGCCGCCTCGGTCGATGTCCTCGGTGTCGCACCCACCGCGCCGTGGTGGTGGGAGGTGCGCGGCGCCGATTGGCGACACCCGTTCGGACCGGGCATCACCCCCGGCGGCGACCTCGCCGACCACCCGGTGGTGCACGTGTCGCACCACGACGCGCTCGCCTACTGCCGGTGGGCGTCGCGGGCGCTGCCCACCGAGGCGCAGTGGGAGTACGCGGCGCGCGGCGGACTCGAGGGCACCCGCTTCGGGTGGGGCGACGACCGTACGACACCGTCGGGTACCGAGCTGTGCCACGTCTACGACGCCGCGGTGTGGGACTCGCCGTTCCCGGCGCGGCCGGGTTCGCGGGTGGGTGCGCCGCCGACACTGACCGTCGATGCGCTGCCGCCCAACGGGTTCGGCCTACGGCAGATGTCGGGCAACGTGTGGGAGTGGTGTGCCGACCGCTTCGACCCGCGGTGGTATCGACGCAGTCCGACCGCCGACCCGACGGGTCCGGACCGCGGTGCGACCCGGGTGCTGCGCGGCGGCTCCCACCTGTGCGACGACTCGTACTGTCGGCGCTACCGAGTCGCGGCGCGTTCGCACACCACCCCCGCATCGTCGGCGGGCAACATCGGGTTCCGCACCGTCTCGCCCTGCTGACCTCAGAGTGCGGAGAAGGCCTCGTCGAGAAGGGTTCGCGCGCCGATCATCTCGGCGTCCTCGCCGTTGAGCAGATCGTCGAGCCCCTGCTGGAAGATGCCGTCGAAGGTCACGTAGACGAGTTGCCGGGTCAGTCGCGCCGGGGTGCCGCGGAGTTCGCAGTACCGACTGACGACGTTCCAGATCATCTCGGCGCGGCGGAGTTCGATCTCGCGGACCTCGTCGCGGAGCGACTCCTCGTAGCGGGTCTGGTTGCGCAGGTCGTACCAGAGGCGATGCAGTGCCGAGTCGGCGCGGAGTGTCGCGACGAACATCGACGAGAAGTCCCGTCGGAGTTCCTCGGCCGTCGTCGCCGAGGCCACGGCCTCGTCGTAGCGCGTGACGCACATGTCCTCGTAGATGCGGACCGCCTCGGCGATGAGGTCGAGCTTGTCGCGGAAGTAGTAGTGCAGGACCCCGTGCGAGAACGCGGAGTTCTGCGCGATCTCGCGCAGGCTGGTGCGCGCGTAGCCCAGTTCGGCGAGTGTCTTCAGCGTCGCGGTCGCGAGCTCGCTACGGCGCGCGGCGAACTTGTCCGGGCCTCGCTGCCCCGACCGCACGTCGGGTCGCGTGGCGGTGGTCATCGACCGAGTGTACGGCGCGATCGGTGCGCAACGTGCGCCGACGAGCGCCGCAGGGCGCGCTTCCCTGACACCCGGCCAAAGATTTCTTGACACCTGACCAACAATTCCTTGACAGCTGTCAAAGGACGTTCTTAGTGTGATGCCGATCGCATTCATCCTCGGTTGTGCCCGGCATCTCCCGCCGGGCCACGTCCGTCCAGGGAAGGGCACACACATGACGAGTTACGACCTCACGGGCCGGAAGGCGCTGGTCACCGGTGCAGCACAGGGGCTCGGCGCCGGGATGGCGTCGGCGTTGGCACAGGCCGGGGCTGCCGTCGCGGTCGCCGACATCAACGACGACCTCGGTCACGAGACGGTCGACAGCCTGCGCGCGGCCGGCGCGAAGGCGGAGTTCGTGCACCTCGACGTCCGGCACGACGCCGAGTGGGAGTCGGCCATGTCGACGGCTGTCGCCGCACTCGGCGGCATCGACATCGTCGTCAACAACGCCGGGGTCGAGGTCACCGACCTGCTGATCGACTTCGACGCCGAGGCCGCGTCGACCCTGCTGTCGGTGAACGTCCTCGGGACGGCGCTGGGCATCAAGCACGCGTTCCGCGCCATGCGTCCCGGCGGGGCAGCGGGTGCCGGCGGCGCCGTGGTCAACATCGCGTCGGTCGCCGCCACCATCGCGTTCCCCGGTATCGCGCTCTACTCCGCCTCGAAGTCGGCCATCGACCGCCTCACCCGCGTCGCGGCCGCCGAATCGGGCAAGCTCGGCTACGGCGTGCGGATCAACTGCATCTATCCCGGCCTCACCCCGACGGCCATGGGCAACAAGCTCGCCGTCGAGACCGCGGGACTCGGACTGTTCGACTCGCCCGAGGCCGCCGCGGGTGCCGTCGCCGAGCTCACCCCGCTCGGGCGACTCGGCCAGGTCGACGACATGGCCGACGCGGTGGTCTTCCTGTCGTCCGACGCGGCGAAGTTCATCACCGGCGCCGGGCTCCCGGTCGACGGCGGGATGGGGATGTGACCCTGACGCCGATCCTCGTGTCGGCGCGGGTCCTGTTGTGACGCTGGCGTTCTACCTCGACAAGGGGGCATCGCTCGGTCCGGATGCGCCGTGCCTCACCCTGCACGGGGAGTCGATGAGCTACGGCGAGGTCGTCGCACTCTCGCACGCCGTCGCCCGCGCTCTGCGCCGATCCGGTGTGCGCCCCGGGGACAAGGTGGGGATCCTCTCGGCCAACCACCCCACCTCGTTCGCGTGCGTGTTCGGGATCGCGCGGACCGCCGCGGTGTGGTGTCCCATCAACCCGCGCAACGCAGCTCAGGAGAACGCGGACCTCCTCGATCTCATCGACTGCACGACCCTGCTGTTCCAGCCCGCGTTCGACGGCCTCGTGGCCGAGATCGCGCCGCAGCTCCCGTCGCTGGTGACACTCGTGCGGCTCGGCGAGTCCGACGCCACCGCGACCGGTCTCGACGACTGGCTCGCCGCGGCGGCCGACGACGACCCGGTCGACGACGCCCCCGTCGACGACGTCGTCGCGCTCGTCGGCACGGGCGGCACCACGGGTCGCCCGAAAGGGGTGATGCTCACCGACCGCAACCTGCAGACGATGACGTCGGTCGTGCTCATGCGCTATCCGTTCGAGGGGCGGCCGCGGTACCTCGCGCTGGCCCCGTTGACCCACGCGGCCGGCGTCCTGTGCTTCCCGATCATGGCGCTCGGCGGCGAGATCGTCGTGATGGACCACCCGGACGTCGGAGAGTTCCTCGAACACGTTGCGCGACACGGGATCACCCATACCTTCCTGCCGCCGACGCTGATCTACATGGTGCTCGCCCACGAGTCGCTCGACACCACGGATCTGTCGTCGCTGCAATGCTTCTGGTACGGGGCGGCGCCCATCTCGACCAGCCGCCTGGCCGAGGCGCTGACGCGGATCGGGCCGATGGCGCAGCTCTTCGGTCAGTCCGAGGCGCCGATGATGATCTCCACCCTGTCGCCGGCCCAGCACCGTCGGCCCGACGGCAGCATCCATCACGATCGGCTCGCCTCCGCGGGGTTCCCGTCGCCGCTGGTGACCGTCGCGATCCTCGACGAGGACGGGGTGGCCGTGCCGGCGGGCGAACGCGGCGAGGTGTGTGTCCGTGGGCCGTTGGTGATGGCCGGCTACTACCGGAACCCGGACGCGACGGCCGCGGCGTCGGAGCACGGCTGGCACCACACCGGCGACATCGGGTTCCTCGACGACGACGGACTGCTCCACATCGTCGACCGCGCCAAGGACATGATCATCACCGGCGGCTTCAACGTGTACTCCGCGGAGGTGGAGCAGGCGCTCATGGCGCACGACGCCGTCCGCGATTGCGCCGTCGTCGGTCTCCCCGACGAGAAGTGGGGCGAACGGGTCACCGCCGTCGTCCTCCTTCACGACGGCGTCCCGCCCAGCGCTGAGGAACTGACCGCGTTCGTGAAGGCACGCATCGGATCGGTCAAGGCGCCCAAGCAGATCGAGATCTGGCCCGACCTGCCCCGCTCCACCGTCGGCAAGATCCTCAAGACCGACATCCGCTCCACCCTCACCATCCACTGACCCCCGCTCCAACCGAGGAGGACTCCATGCTCGAACTCGCCCTGTACCTGCCCAACTTCCGCGAGAAGATCACCGTCACCGAACTCGAGGACCTCACCGCCCTCGCGGAGGAACTCGAGTACGAGTCGGTCTGGACCCTCGACCGCATCATCGTCCCCGAGTCGTCGGATCGCGCGGAGATGGAGTTCGCCTTCGGCATGATGCACGAGCTGCCCAAGCAGCTCCCCGTGTCGTCGAGAGGGGAGTTCCTGCAGGGGTTCCCGCTGATCCCGTGGCTCGCCGCGAAGACCACCAAGGTCCGTATCGGCATGAGCATCATCGACACCCCCTACCGGTCGCCGGGTGTCCTCGCCGCCGAACTCGCCACCATCGACCACCTGAGCAACGGTCGGCTCAACGTCGCCGTCGGATCGGGGTGGATGCCCGAGGAGTTCGCCGCCGCGAGCGCGGGCCACATCTTCCCGCGACGTCACCAGCACCTGCGCGAATCGATCGAGATCATGCAGGGCATCTGGGCGAACGACGTGTTCGAATACCACGGGGAGTTCGCCGATTTCGGTCCCAGCGGCTTCGGCGCCAAGCCGTTGCAGAGTCCGCGCCCGCCGATGTACTTCAGCGGCCTCAAGGACGCGAAGCGCGCGGCGAAGCGCGTCGCGAAGTACGGCCTCGACGGGTGGATCGGCATCCAGGACTCGCCCGAGGAGATCGCGACCTGGCGCGCCGGGATCGCCACGGAACTCGCCGAACTCGACACCCCGCGGACCATCGACGACCTCGACATCGCCAGCATGATCTGGACGGTCATCACCGACGTCGACATGGACGACACCCCGGCCGGCAAGGCGTCGAACCTCCTCGTCGGGTCCGAACGGCAGGTGACCGACATCCTCAAGCGCTATCGCGAGGCGGGACTGACGAAGCTGCTGGTGTGGCCGCCGTTCGCCGACGTGCCCACCGCGAAGACGATGGACGACATGAAGCGCCTCAAGAACGACATCCTCCCGAAGATCGAGGCGATGTAGCTCGTGGCCGTGAGTCAGTCGGGTTCGGTGCGCCGGAGCTGACGCTGGTCGCCCAGCGGGCGACGCGACGGCAGGCTGCGCGTCTTCTCGCGGGCCGGTTCGGTATCGAGCTGGGCGTGGTGGCGGCGCATGAACTCCGCGGCGATCGCGGTACCCGTCGCCTCGTCGAGGAGCTCGTCGCCGGTGTCGGTCCGCCAGGTGTGCAGGCGGGCGGCGAGATCGTCGCGGAGGTCGGCGTGCGCGGGGTCCTCGGCGAGGTTGGTCCGTTCGAGCGGGTCGGTCCGCAGGTCGTACAGCTCGCGTTCCGGCCGTGGGAGGTCCTGGGAGCCGTCCAGCGCCAACGCCGACGGGCTGTCGAGGATGTCGAGCGGGAGGCTGAGCGCCGGTCGGCGGGCGTAGTTCTCGATGTAGCGATGGGTGGGTGTGCGGACGGCCCGGATCGGGTCGAAGCTGTCGTGGAACGTCTTCTCGGTGAACAGCTCCGAGCGCACCGGATCGGCCGGGGCCGGATCCTCGCCGAACATCTCCGCGGCGTGGGAGAAGCCCTCCATGTCGTCGGGCACGTCGAGCCCGAGGGCGTCGAGGAGCGTGGGGGACAGGTCGACGCCGCTGAACAGGTCGGAGTAGTGGTGCGGTGCCACCCCGCGGGCGCTCGGCGGCCGGATGATGCATGCGACGCCCGTACCCGCCTCGTAGAGCGTGGATTTGGCGCGGGGGAACGCGACACCGTGATCGGTGATGAACACGATCCACGTGCTGTCGTCGAGACCGAGGTCGGTGACCGTTTGCAACAGACGTCCCACCGCCGCATCGGCTTTGGTCACCGACGCCTGCAGGCCCGCGATGTCCTCCCGCACCGGACGGGCGTCGGGGAGGAACGGCGGCACCGTCACCCCGGCCGGATCCTCGGGCGGGTACTCGTCGGCGGGGTAGGGGCGGTGCGTCTCGAAGAAGCCGGCGGTCAGCAGGAACGGACCGTCGGTGCCGTGCTCGGTCAGCCACTCCTGGCTGCGCGCGACGACGTGGTCGCAGCGGGAGTCCGAGACGTCCCAGTCGTCGAATCCGATCCGCGCCGGGTCCGAGCTCTCGTGCTGCATGCCGAACAGCTGCGTCGTCCACCCCGCGGCGGACAGGATCGCCGGGAGCGTGCGGACGTCGTCGTGGTACTCGAACCCGTGGTGGGCCAGGCCGATCAGGCCCGTGGAGTGCGGGTAGCGCCCGGTGAACAGGGCTCCGCGAGCGGGGGAGCACAGGGGCGCGGCGGCATGCGCGTCGGTGAGCAGGACACCGGCCGCGGCGAGCGCGTCGAGGTGGGGACTCACGACGCCCGCGGCGCCGTAGCAGGCGAGGTGGCGGCCGAGGTCGTGCCAGTGCACGAACAGGACGCTGTCGCGGGTGGGGCTCACCGGCCGAGCGGACCCCGGCCGAGACGCAGCAGCATCATCGCGAGGGTGTGACCCTCCTGGCCGAGCTCGGAGAAACGCTGCAGGACCTTCATCTCGCGGCTGTGCACGAGGCGCGGTCCGCCCGACGCCATGCGGGTGCGCCCGACCTTCTTCGAGATGGCGGTGCGACGTTTGATGGCGCCGAGGATGATCGCGTCGAGGCGGTCGATCTCGAGGCGGAGTTCGTCGATCTCGTCGGGGAGGTCGTCGACGTCGGACGAGAGCCCGTAGCTGCTCAGGTCGATCGGCGGGCCGGCCGCATCGTCGGAGGCGTTCATCCGACCGATCTTGCCACGTGTGTCGACCGATCCCGGGGCGGGCGACTGGTACCAATGAGCGGTGGCGCACCCGACCCGTATGACCCCGCGCGCGTCGGTCGACGTGCCCGCCCGCCCATGGTCGGCGCATTCGGGCCGAGTGATGCCGGTCGCCCTCGGGGTGTTGCTGCTCGTCCACCTGGCACTGCGCGTCCACGTGCTCGCGCGGGGCAACTTCTACTGGGACGACCTGATCCTCAGCGCGCGGGCGGGCACCCACGGTTTCCTCGCCCCGTCGCTGCTGTTCGACGACCACGACGGGCACCTGATGCCCGCGGCGATGGCGCTGGTCGACACGGTCACCGCCGTGGCCCCGCTGAGCTGGCCGGTGGCCGCGGCCACGCTGCTCCTCGGGCAACTCGTGGCGACGGCGTCGGTGGCGCGGATGGTCGTCGTCGTCGCCGGATGGCGACCGGCCGCACTGGTGGCCCTCGCCTTCTACCTGCTCACGCCGATGGCCGTGCCGTCGTTCGCATGGTGGGCGTCGGGGCTCAACAACCTCCCGATGCAGGCCGCGATGGCGTGGGTGGTCACCGATGTCGTGCTGCTGACGCGCGACCGCGCCGGTGCCGCGTCGGGTGGGCCGCGGTCCCCAGCGATCGAGAGTCCGCCGGTCGGGAGTCGGACGATCGTGGTCCGCTCGACAGTGGTGTTCGCCGTCGCCCTGGCGTTCTTCGAGAAGTCGGCGCTGATCCTGCCGGTCGCGTTCGCGGTCGCGCTCCTCGGTGTGCGGCTGTCGCAGCTCGCTCGCGATCCGGGGGAGCCGACCCGCGCACTGCCGGCGGTCTGGCGTCGCGCCAGCGGCCTGTGGATCTCGCTGGCGGCGGTGGCCGCGGTGTGGGCGGTGGCGTTCTGGGTGATCGGACGTCCGACCGCGGGCGAACACTCCCTGCGCCAGACCGCTGCACTGGTGTGGCGCGCGGTGTCCGACGGTGTCGTCCCTGCCGTCGCGGGTGGGCCCTGGACGTGGGACCGCTGGGTTCCCAGCCCGCCGTTCGGCACACCGACCGTCAGTCTGCAGGTCGTCGGCTGGCTGATCGTCATCGGCGCGGTCGTCGCGGCGGTCCGTGCGCGACACGGTGCGGTGGCGATCGTCGTCAGCACGGTCGGCTACATCGTGGTGGCCCAGGCGCTGGTGAGCTGGAACCGCAGCAGCACGACGACGGCGCTGGAGTTGTCGCAGACCCTGCGCTATCTCCCCGACACCGCCGTCGTGCTCGTGGCCGCGGCGGCCCTGGTGATCGCGGCGCCGGCGCGACCGGGCGGGCATCCGAGCCGTCGGCTGCGGATGCTCGGATCGACGGTCGTCGCGTTCACGGCCATCGGGTCGGTGGTGTCGACGGTGACGTTCGCCGCGTCGTGGTCGCACGACCCCACCGGCGACTACGTCAGGACTGCACGCGCATCCCTGGCCGCCTCGGCCGACACCCCGATGTTCTCCCAGCCCGTCCCCCTGGAGGTGCTGACGCCGGTCGCCTACCCCGACAACCTCGTCGACACCGTGTTCTCCGGTCTGTCGACGCGTCCTGAGTTCGGCGACTGGACCGACGATCTGCGTGTGTTGAGCCCGAGGGGCGCGATCACCCCGGGCGCGGTGACCCGGACACGGGCGTTCGCCGCCGGCGCGGGTGCCTGTGACCGCCCCGAGGTCACCGGACCGACCATGCTCCCGCTCGACGGCCCGCTCATCCGCTGGCGGTGGACCGTGCAGTTCGCCTATTGCGCGAACGCCGGTGGCGAGGTCGAGGTGCGGATCGGGGACAGCGCGCCGGTGATCGCGCCGGTCGAGGCGGGCCTGCACGGCCTGTGGGTCCAGGCCTCCGGTACCGGGACGACCGTCTCGGTGCGTCCCCGCACGCCCGGGTTGGCGCTGCACCTCGCCGCCGGCGTGGTCGGCGAGGTGTACGACCCCGCGCTCCTCCGCTGAGCCCCGATCGATCCACTAGAACACCTGTGCGCATGGCGCGGACATCCTGTCCGACCGCGCGGGTAGGATCGCTCCCTGATGACACCCGCACCACAGCCCTCTCTTCCCGGCCTCACCAGGGGCGATCCCGTGGTCTCCGGGATGTCCGGCGACGCCCTCACCGATCGTGCCCGCGAACTGCTCGAGGGCCTCAACCCCCAGCAGCGCGCCGCCGTGATGCACACCGGCGGCCCCCTGCTGATCGTCGCGGGCGCCGGATCGGGCAAGACCTCGGTGCTCACCCGCCGTATCGCGTATCTGCTCGCCCAGCGCGACGTCTCGCCGGGTGAGGTGCTGGCCATCACGTTCACCAACAAGGCCGCCGCCGAGATGCGCGAACGCGTGATCGAGCTCGTCGGCCCGCGTGCGAACCGCATGTGGGTGTCGACGTTCCACTCCACCTGCGTCCGGATCCTGCGCGCGCAGGCTGCGCTCATCGAGAGCCGCAACTCGAACTTCTCCATCTACGACGCCGACGACTCCAAGCGGCTGCTGGCGATGATCGTGCGCGACCTCGATCTCGACCCGAAGAAGTTCAGCCCCCGCGGCTCGGGCATCCACATCTCGAACCTGAAGAACGAGCTCATCAGCCCCGAGTCGGCGACGGCGACGGCCGCCGAGGCCGACGACGACACCGCCACCACCCTCGCCGACATCTACTCGCGCTACCAGGCGCGTCTGCGGGCGGCGAACGCGTTCGACTTCGACGACCTCATCGGCGAAACCGTTGCGCTGCTGCAGAATCATCCCGAGGTCGCCGAGTACTACCGGCGCCGGTTCCGACACGTGCTGGTCGACGAGTACCAGGACACCAACCACGCCCAGTACGTGCTGGTGCGTGAACTGGTGGGCACCGGCGAGGGTGCGGTGACCCCGTCCGAACTGTGTGTCGTCGGCGACGCCGACCAGTCGATCTACGCGTTCCGCGGCGCGACGATCCGCAACATCGAGGAGTTCGAGCGCGACTTCCCCGACACCGAGACCGTGCTGCTCGAACAGAACTACCGCTCCACCCAGACGATCCTGTCGGCGGCGAACGCGGTGATCGCGCGCAACCCCAACCGTCGTGAGAAGAAACTGTGGACCGATGCCGGCGAGGGCGAACTGATCGCCGGGTACGTCGCCGACAACGAGCACGACGAGGCGTCGTTCATCGCCCGTGAGATCGACTCCCTCTGCGACACCGGCGAGTTCACGTACTCCGATGTCGCCGTGTTCTATCGGACGAACACCGGGTCGCGGTCGTTGGAGGACATCTTCATCCGCCTCGGTATCGCCTACAAGGTCGTCGGCGGGGTGCGGTTCTACGAACGCAAGGAGGTCCGCGACATCGTCGCGTACCTGCGTGTGGTGGCCAACCCCGAGGACACCGTGAGCCTGCGGCGCATCGTCAACACGCCCAAGCGGGCCATCGGGGACCGCGCGCAGGCCTGTGTCGCGGTCTACTCCGAGAACGCGGGCGTGAGCTTCTATCAGGCGCTGATCGATGCGGCCGCGGGCAACGTCCCCCTGCTCAACAGTCGTGCCGTGAAACAGATCTCGGGTTTCGTCGACCTCATCGAAGGTCTGCGCAACGATTTCCTCGCGGTGTTCGGCGAGTCCGACACCCCCGAGGCCGACACCACCACCATCGACGCCGGATCCGAGAGTGCCGACATCGGCGAACTGGTGGAGGCGATCGCCCACCGGTCGGGGTACCGCGACGAGCTGGAGGGCTCGAGCGATCCGCAGGACGGAGCGCGGCTCGACAACGTCAACGAATTGATCTCGGTGGCACGCGAATTCAGCGCCGACGCCGCCGCACTCGACCCCGCCGACCGGCCCGACCCGGAGGAGGGACTACCCGAGCCCGGTTCGCTCGCGGCGTTCCTCGAGCGGGTGTCGTTGGTCGCCGATGCCGATCAGGTGCCCGACAGCGCCGCGGGCATGGTGACGATGATGACGTTGCACACCGCGAAGGGACTCGAGTTCCCGGTCGTGTTCGTCACCGGCTGGGAGGACGGTCAGTTCCCGCACATGCGGGCCCTGGGCGACCCCGCCGAGCTCAGTGAGGAGAGGCGGCTGGCCTATGTGGGCATCACGCGCGCCCGCAAACGCCTCTACGTCACGCGGTCGATGGTGCGTTCAGCGTGGGGACAACCGGTGTCGAACCCGGAATCACGTTTCCTGCAGGAGATCCCGCAGCATCTCATCGACTGGCGTCGGACCGAGCCGCGTCGGCGTGAACGGTCGTTCGGCAGTTCGGGTGGCTTCTTCGGCTCCGACTCGTTCCGCTCCGGCGGCAACGGCAGCGGTGAGCGCAGCTCGGCCCGCGGGCGCAGCTCGTATTCGGCGAGCCCCACGCGTGGCCGCAACAATCAGGTGTCGGTCGCCGTCGGCGATCGGGTGAACCACGCCAAGTACGGCATGGGCAAGGTCGTCGCGAAAGAGGGATCCGGGGCGACCGAGCGGGTCACGTTCGATTTCGGCAGCAGCGGCCGGATCACACTGATGTCACTGGGCGGACTGCCCGTCGACAAGCTCTAGCGCGGGTCGGACGGCGAGGGGGTCGGACTATCCCGTGTAGTTGGAGAGCGGCACGCCGTGCTCGGGGAACCACGGCATGGGGTCGACCTTCATGCCGTTGACCCAGCGCTCGACGTGAACGTGCGGTCCGGTGGAGAACCCCTCGTTGCCGACGCGGGCGATGACCTGACCGGCCATCACCTTCTCGCCCTTGGTGACGAGGACGCCACTGGAGGCCATGTGGCCGTACATGAAGATGCTGCCGTCGGCGGCCTTCACCTGGATCCAGTTGCCGAAGCCCGACGCCGGCCCGGCCTCCACCACGACACCGTCGGTGGCGGAGTGGATCGGGGTGCCCAGGGGGGCGGCGAAGTCGATGCCGCCGTGGAAGGCGCCCCAGCGGTAGGCGAAGCCCGAGGTGAACTGGTAGAGCCCCATGTCGACCGGCGAGGCGTAGAGCGGCGTGCGGGATGCGGCGTCGGCGGCCGCGGCGTCGCGGGCCATCTTGTCGCCGGTCGCGAGCTGGTCGGTGAAGTCGTGGAGATCGGTGGGTGCGGCACCGGGTGCGACCGCGGCGTCGCCGGTGACCGACGGGTCGAGCGGGGTGACGGCGGCGGCACGGTTCACCGAACCCGACGCGGGCTCGGCCTTTTGCTGCGGTGCCTCGGGGGTCGAACCGGTGTCGATCTGTCCGCTGACGGCGACCACGGCCGCTCCGGCGGCGACGGCGAGAAGCGCGGCGCGACCCTTGAGCGCGGTGGGCGGTGCGGAGACGCGGTGCCTGCCACCCGAGCGCGGGGCGCGGGTCTGCGGCAGGCGACGGAACGCCTTCTCGTCGTCGGCGGGGTCGAAGTCATCGGGGCGGGCGCCGGTGACCGAGAACGGGTGGTGGTGGGCCGTCTCGTCGAACTCGATCTCGGCGATCAGGATGTCCTGGGTGACCTCCGCGGGCAGCGATCGCCGGCGCGGGGTGTCGCGCACGGGACGATCGGTGAGGTCGGAGGAACGGACGTCGGCGTAGCGCTCGTCGGTGCGGCTGTTCGAGGTCGCGGTGTACGGATGGGCGTCGGCTCGAGACGGGTCGGCGAACTCGGCGTCGAGATCATCCCAATCGATCGGGATGATCGAGGTGATCTCCTCGGGTCGCATCCGTACTGCCAAGACTGCACCTTCCGATTCGACACACGCCACCACCGAGGTTCCTCGGTACTGGGCGTGAGCTGCGCCTTTCGGCGACGACCCCCGGTTGAGTTCCGTTGGCGTTCCCCGCGGGGAGATGTGGTCGTGACCACGTGCCTTGGAGACGGTAACGAAATGATTGCAGCGTGTGCAACCGCGCGCGAACAGTTCGTCATCGATGTGAGCTGCATCACAAGAGGTGCTGGTCAGGGGCGATTGGGAGATAACGGACCCGAACGATCGCTCGTGCGGCACCTCTCCTACGCTGACCCAGTGATCTGGGGCACATGCGTCGGGACTGTCCCCGAGCGGTTCCGAGCGCGGCGATACAGTCCGTTGGGGCTCGCGACCGCAGACGATCCTCGCGGGAGAACAACTATCAGGAGCGGGCAAACACTAGAGATGGTGAGCTGAATGGATCTGTTCGAATACCAGGCGAAGGAACTCTTCGCCAAGCACGAAGTCCCCACATCGGCCGGACGTGTTACCGACACGGTGGCCGGGGCGACGCAGATCGCCGAGGAGATCGGCAAGCCCGTCATGGTCAAGGCTCAGGTCAAGGTCGGCGGCCGCGGCAAGGCAGGCGGAGTGAAGTACTCCAAGGACGTCGCGGAGGCCACCGCCAACGCCGAGGCGATCCTGGGACTCGACATCAAGGGCCACGTCGTCAAGAAGCTCCTCGTGGCCGAGGCCAGTGACATCGCGGAGGAGTACTACATCTCCTTCCTGCTCGACCGCACCAACCGCACCTACCTGGCCATGTGCTCGGTGGAGGGTGGCGTCGAGATCGAGGTGACCGCCGAGGAGAACCCCGACGCACTCGCCCGTATCCCCGTCGACGCCGTGAAGGGTGTCGACCTCGCGTTCGCGCGGGAGATCGCCGAAGCGGGCAAGCTGCCCGCCGAGGTCCTCGACGCCGCGGCCAACACCATCCAGAAGCTCTGGGAGGTGTTCATCAACGAAGACGCCCTCCTCGTCGAGGTGAACCCGCTGGTTCGCACCCCCGACGATCAGATCCTGGCGCTCGACGGCAAGGTCACCCTCGACGCGAACGCCGACTTCCGCCAGGAAGGTCATGCCGAGTTCGAGGACAAGGACGCGACCGATCCCCTCGAGCAGAAGGCCAAGGAGAACGACCTCAACTACGTCAAGCTCGACGGACAGGTCGGCATCATCGGCAACGGCGCGGGTCTGGTCATGTCGACCCTCGACGTCGTCGCGTACGCCGGTGAGAAGCACGGCGGCGTGAAGCCCGCCAACTTCCTCGACATCGGTGGCGGCGCCTCGGCCGAGGTCATGGCCGCCGGTCTCGACGTCATCCTCGGCGACGATCAGGTCAAGAGCGTGTTCGTCAACGTCTTCGGTGGCATCACCGCGTGCGACGCGGTCGCCAACGGCATCGTCGGTGCGTTGAAGAAGTTGGGCGACGACGCGAACAAGCCGCTCGTCGTGCGCCTCGACGGCAACAAGGTGGAGGAGGGTCGACAGATCCTCGCCGACGCCGACCACCCGTTGGTGACCTTGGCCGAGACCATGGACTCCGGCGCCGACAAGGCCGCCGAACTGGCGAGCAAGTAAAGGACTGCTGACTCATGTCTATTTTTCTGACCAAGGACTCCAAGGTCATCGTCCAGGGCATCACCGGCGGCGAGGGCACCAAGCACACCGCCCTGATGCTCAAGGCCGGCACCCAGGTCGTCGGCGGCGTCAACGCACGCAAGGCCGGCACCACGGTCTCCCATGACGGTGGCGTGGAACTGCCGGTGTTCGGTTCGGTCGCCGAGGCGATGACCGAGACCGGCGCGGACGTCTCCATCGCGTTCGTGCCGCCGAAGTTCGCCAAGGACGCCATCATCGAGGCGATCGACGCCGAGATCCCGCTGCTGGTCGTCATCACCGAGGGAATCCCGGTGCAGGACAGCGCGTATGCGTGGGCCTACAACAAGTCCAAGGGCGAGAAGACCCGGATCATCGGGCCCAACTGCCCCGGCATCATCACCCCCGGTGAGTCGCTCGTGGGCATCACGCCCGCGAACATCGCGGGCAAGGGTGAGATCGGCCTGGTGTCGAAGTCGGGCACGCTGACCTACCAGATGATGTACGAGCTCCGTGACATCGGATTCTCGACCGCCATCGGCATCGGCGGCGACCCGGTCATCGGGACCACGCACATCGACGCCATCGCGGCGTTCGAGGCCGATCCCGACACCAAGGTGATCGTGATGATCGGTGAGATCGGTGGCGACGCCGAGGAGCGTGCCGCCGACTACATCAAGGCCAACGTCACCAAGCCGGTCGTCGGGTACGTCGCGGGATTCACTGCGCCCGAGGGCAAGACGATGGGCCACGCCGGCGCCATCGTGTCCGGCAGCTCGGGCACCGCCCAGGCCAAGAAGGACGCGCTCGAGGCCGCCGGGGTCAAGGTCGGCAAGACCCCCTCGGAGACAGCCGATCTCGCCCGCGAGATCTACAAGGGCCTCTGAGCCCAGAGCTTGTCGCGACGGCCCCGCCTCACGGCGGGGCCGTTGTCGTCGGTACGGGTCAGCGCGCGGCGAGGATCTGCTCGCGGAGGATCTCGGCGTGCCCGCAGTGCTGGGCCAACTCCCGCAACAGGTGCAGGTAGGTCGTCCACAGTGGGTGCGGGGTCCGTCCACGCACCTCGGTGTCGAGATCGAGTGTCGCTGCGACCTCGCGTGATTCGTCGCAGGCGTGCCGGTGGGCGGCCTGGATCGAGGCGATGGTGTCCTCGGGCGCGAGTACCCACGAATCCTCGACGGACTCCGGCAGTCCGATCTCGGCGCGGGAGCGTCCACTGATGTCCTGGTCGAACCACACCCGTTCGGCGAAGGTGACGTGCCGGACGATCCCGAGCAGGGTCGTCGCCGACGGCACCAGCGACCGGCGCACCTCGTCCTCGGTCAGCCCGTTCAGGCTGTCGTGCAGCATCATTCGGTGCTCGTCGAGCAACGCGTCGAAGCGTGCGCGGAAGTCACCGGACGTGGGGATCGTCATCGTCCCAGCATCGCCGACCGGCGTCGGGTCCGCAACGGAGATCGTCCGGCCGCAGGACCGCCGTGGGCAATGTGACCACGGTGGCGTCTGCGCCGGACGATCTCGGCCGAGGCGAGCGGCTACCGCGGCGCCTCGTGCTTCGGGTGGCGGATCGCCTCCCGCATCTCGTACTCGCGTTCCTCGTCGGCGAACCCGCCACCGAGATTGTTGCCGTTCAGCATCGGGTCGCCGCGGAACTGCGTCTCCATGTCGTCGATCGAATAACGACCGCCGTCGGGATCGGAGTCGTCGGGATCGGAGTCCGCGGGGTCGTCGTCCTTCTCGATCGGGTTGGCGTCGGAGTCGAGGCCGTGGGCGGTCAGGATGCGCTCACGGTCGGCCATGCCCTTGCGCATCATCGCGCCCTGCGCGGCGGCCATCATGGTCGTCTTACCCGCGAGGATCCGGTCGAACTCCTTGCTCTCGCGCCACCTCTTGCCGACCAGCATCGTCACGATGCCCAGCACGGCGTAGCCCGCCGCCAGCAGCAGCGGCTGCCAGAACGGTTCCCCGACGCCGTAGAGCTCTCGTTTGATCATCTCGGTGATGCCGTGGCCGACGACGAGCGGATTCAGGTCGCCGAAGATACGCGGCACCATCCATGTCGGGTACGCCGCACCCGACGACGGGATCGACAAGAACACGAACATGAGCAGCGCGACGGCGGTGACGAACCGACCGAAGAAGTACGAGAGCCCGTTGACCGCCAAGCCGATCGCCAGAACCCACAGGAACGAGATCCCGATCATCGGCAGCAGATGGTCGGAGGTGTAGACACCGATCACCGGGCCCGCGAGCAGGTTGGTGAGAACCGATGCGACGACGGCGCCGCCGGCGAGGATGCCGACGCGTGTCCTATGGCTCAACGGCGCGCCCATCATGCCGATGAACATCGCGACCATGTAGCCGCCGATGCACCACGACAGCATCAGGTACATCGCGCCCATGCCGTAGGAGTCGCCTGCCGGCAGTGGGGCGATGTCGTTGATCTGGACCGATGAGCCGCTCTGGGCGAAGGTCTGCGTGAACGCACTCTTCATCAGCGACGCGGCCTGGAACTGGTGCGCGCTGGCGATCGTCACCACCGGCTTGCCGCCGACCTGGGAAGGCAGGCTCAGCGAGGCGGCGGCACTGCCGTCGCGCACGGCCTCGGTCGCCTCGTCGGCGGTCTGGTAGAGCCGGAAGTCGAACATGCCGGCCTGGGCCTTCGAGAACTGGTCGGTGAAGGTCGAGGCGGAGGGGGAGTTGACGACGGCCACGGGCGCGTCGTGGATCTGCGGGGAGTGGAAGGCCCCGAGGTAGCAGAAGCAGAAGGCGATCATGAAGAACACCGGGAGCCACAGCTGCAGGCCGATCATCTGCAGGGCGGGCGGCAGCGAGCTGTAGAACTTTCGCCACCGCGTGGTCAGGGCCTTGATCATGACTTTCCCCTCGTCGTCGGATAGGTAGATGTATAGCCCAACTATATGCAAGGCGCATCTATTTCCGATACGGCGGAGGAATTCTCAGGCGGCGAGCGAACCACCGAAGATCTGCCACGCCAGGAGTGACTTGGCGACGAGGCTGAGAACGAGGTACGTCT
Organism: Williamsia sp. MIQD14; assembly: GCF_051025635.1. Classification (NCBI taxonomy): domain Bacteria; kingdom Bacillati; phylum Actinomycetota; class Actinomycetes; order Mycobacteriales; family Nocardiaceae; genus Williamsia; species Williamsia sp. MIQD14. Next base: position 497,052 of record NZ_JBPFDG010000002.1, on the reverse strand, counting down.
TCTCGCCGAACGCGTAGCAGCGCCACGGGCCGATCTCGCGGTACTGCAGCCACTGGTTGACGGCGAAGGTGGAGAAGAAGACGAGCAGCGACACGAAGATGCCGATCACGAAGCCGGGCACCCGGTCGCCCGCGCCGACGAAATTGACCAGGATCGCGATCCAGGGGGCGGCGCCCGCGACACATCCGAACCAGAACGGCAGCATCGTGGTCGCGTCGCGGCCGGGCGGATTCATCCGCTCCTGCAGCCACCCGAACAGGATCATCGCGATGTTCGCGCCGCACACGACGATCACCGTGCCGATGTCGGTCAGACCGAAGTAGAAGCCGATCAGCACGATCATGATGGTCGCGCTGATCGAGTACTCGACCCACCGGAACCGGTTGATGCCGCGCCGGAGATCCGATTCGTAGAGGCCGCGCGCGACGGTCGCGGTCAGAAGATGGTCGACGGCGGCGAGGAACAGGAACACCGCGATCGCGGCGCCGATCGACACGTCGACCAACGACGACGGCGGCGGCTGGGCGGCGCCGGGCGGACCGGTGGGGAACGACGAGGTGATGGTGATGGCGAAGCCGTTGCCCAACAGCAGGATCGCGACCGCCTGCGCGGCGTGGAGCACCGTCAGACCGATGTTCCACCGTCGCAGTCCGGCGAGTGCGGAGTCGGTGACGCCGGTGGCGATCGCAGTCATGAGGCAAACGCTAGTCCGGTCCGCGACCACGGGGCAGGGGCTTGGTCCGCGTCACCGCACGATCGAGACCTGGGGTCGCGCGCAGTTGACTGGCTCGACACACACATCTGTCGGTCTCCGCCGGCGAAGTGCGGTGCGGTGTCGTGCGATCGGGCGACTGTCCGACCACGCGCGTAGAACATTCAATTACTGGTGATTTACCAAACGTTGGGAAAACGAGGCATTACACGATGACGCAACCGCCGTTCGGCAATGGTGGACCCCATCCCTATGAGGGCCAGTGGCCGGGTCAGGAGCCGACGCAGCTCGGTCCACTGCCACAGAATCAGGGCGCCAAGCGCAAGAAGTGGCCGTGGATCGTCGGCGCAGTGGTGGCACTGTTCGTCGCCATCGGACTCGCTTCCGGCGGCGGCACGGACGAGCCGAGCACCGCAGCGTCGTCGCAACCCGTCGTCGAGACCAGAACCGTCACCGTGGAGCCGACTCCCAGCAGTACGGCGCAGCAGCCGACGACGGAGGAAATCGCGGAGCAGGTGACGACAGCCGTCGCCCCTCCGCCGCCCGCGCCCGAGACCCGCAGTCCGGTGTCGTCAGGAGTGCGCAACGCGGCCAGCTCGGCGTCGGACTACTTGTCCTTCTCAGCGTTTTCGCGCTCGGGTCTCATCAAGCAGCTGGAGTTCGAGGACTTCAGCACGGCGGATGCGACAGCGGGGGTCGACTCGCTGGACGTCGACTGGATGGAGCAGGCCGAGAAGTCGGCGAAGAACTACTTGGATCTCAGCTCCTTCTCACAACAGGGTCTGGTCGAGCAGCTGGTGTTCGAAGGGTTCACCGAGAGTCAGGCCCAGCACGGAGCGCAGTCGCAGTACTGATGCCACCGGCGCCAGAGACGCCGTCGCCACGTGCCAATGAACCGGCGATTCGTGAAATACTCCGTAGCGCAGCAGTTTTGAGTACGCTCGAGTGATGACAACCCCTGGCGGCCAAGCCTACGTGGTCCTTCAAGTCATTTTGAAGGAGAAGTTTCTGGGAACAGGATCAGGCAACCTCACCGAACTCGAGAAGGCCATCAATGCGCAGGCCGCCCTCGGGTATCGATTGCACACCATCACGACAGCGTCATCGGGTAGCAAGGGATTCGGCGGCGGTGACCGCATCCAGGCCACGATGGTGTTCGAGAGGCTCGGGCTGTGACACCCTGAGAGATTTGTCAGCGCAGGCCGACGCCCGACCAGAAGTCGCACTGGTGGTCGGCGGCGTGGTCGACCATGCGGACACCGGACGAGGTGAAGCCCAGAACGGGCGCCGAGTTAGGCGTCGTCGCGGGCCACGCGGGTGCGCCGGACGCGCTCGGCGTCCCGGTGTGGGCGAACGACGACCAGTACTCGATCATCGTTCGCGACAACGCCGCCTGTGGATCGCGAGGCACGAGGTCGCGGCCGCCGATGTCGAAGATGTACGGCAGATCGTCGGCGTGGAATGCCGCATCGGGGATCTGTGGTGACGAACCACCACTCACGTTGGGCCCGGTCTCGTCGGAGAACTCGTAGCTGAACACCGGTGCGTGCGCTGCGTACTCCCGTGCGGACCGTGTTGTCGGACAGGCCCAACCGGCGTCGGTGAACGTACGGGCGAGTGCGGCGGGCGCGGTGGTGAACCGCGCCGGCGGATAGCGTTCCGCGACATCATCGGCGCGTGCGCCGTAGGCGGCTCGGAGATCATCTGGGAACGACGCTGCGGTGTACGCGGTCGGCATCGCAGCGAGAGCACCTGCGGTGAAGGCGTCGTTCTCGTCGCGGTTGCCGCCCGAGATCAGCGGTACACGCAATGTGTCCCCCGAGGCGACGGCGGCCCGAGGATCTCGGGGGAGCAGGTCGGTCCCGAAGGCGAGATCGTTGCTGAAGTTCTCGTTCTGCTCGAGAAGGGCCGATGTCGGCCGGGATCGCAGACAGTCGAGTGTCGTGGTGCCAGAACACCCCAAGGCCTGCGCAGCGGTCGTCCCCGTCGCGATGGCGGTCGCCGCGGGCACGTACGGCCGCTCCTGTGGTACCCCGGGATAGAAGGCTCCCGCGGGGAACACCAGCGCACACGACCCCGACGAGATGATGGCCTTGTCGATGAGGCCGCGTGCCGCAGGAGAGGTCAGCGCAGCACACGTCGACATCCCGCCGGCGGACTCGCCGAAGACGGTGACGTTGTCGGAATCTCCGCCGAGGGCTTCTGCGTTCCGCTTCACCCAGCGCAGCGATTCGAGTTGGTCGGCGAATCCGAAGTCGCCGCCGCCGGCGAGTCCCGGAAGCGCGAGATAGCCGAAGATGCCGAGGCGGTAGTTCACCGTCACCACCATGACATCGCCGGTGTCGGCGAGCCGCTGGGCGTCGTAGGCGGAACCGGAGCCCGTGGTGTAACCGCCTCCGTGCCACCAGACCATCACCGGCAAGGGTTTGTCCGCGTCGATCCTGCGTGGGGTGGTGACGTTGAGGAAGAGGCAGTCCTCGCTCGGTGGATCCGTCGTGACGCCCGGTGTCGGGGCCTGCTCGCATCGCGCACCGGGGCGGGTGGCGTCCACCCGCGCGTCCGGCGTGTCGACGGCTGTCGGCAGAGTCCACCGCTGTGTACCGGTGGGCGGTTGCGCGTATCTGATCCCCAGGAACTGGCGGGTGGTCGTACCCGCTTTCCCCTGCAGCACACCGCTGCTGGTCTGCACCGAGAGTGGGGCGTCGGTGGGTGCCGACGTGCGCGTGCTGTCCTCGCCGCACGCCGCCGTGGCGATCAGTGCGAGGGAGGTGAGGGCGCAGACGATCTTCCTCATGCGGTCTCCGATCGGGTTGCTGCGTCGAAGAGGTTGCCGATCTCCCGTCCGAGACGGGTGGGATCGGCGCCAGCGGCGATCTGGCCGATCGCGGTGTCGAGAACGGCCCGCAGTGATGCGGCCATCACGTCGACATCGAATCGTCGGAACTCACGTGTCCGCTGCCCACGTCGCAGAATCGCTGTCACCTTCGCCGTCTCGACGGCGTGCTCGTCGCGGTCGTCGCGTCCGACGGTGTCGACGTGGTCGGAACGATAGATCGCCGACAGTGCCACCATCTCGCGGATGTGCCGGGTATAGAAGGTGATGCTGCCGGTGATCATCGCGCGGATCGCAGCGGACGGGGTGCCGGCATCCTGGACCGACGTTTCGACCTCGTCGCGACCGAGCGAATAGATGTGCACCACCACCGCGTCGAGTAGGGCCGCTCGATCGGTGAAGTGGTAGTTGATGACGCCGCGACTCACCCCCGCGCGTGCGGCGATGGCCACGAAGGTCGCTCCCGCGACACCGGCCTCGGCGAGCACGGCGATGGTCGCGTCGATGAGTTGCTGACGTCGCTTCTCCTGGATGAAGGTCGACGGTCTCGCAGTCGCTGTCGCCACTTTTCAAATCTAACACTGGTGATGATTATTTGTCATCAGTGTCAGAAATATCGCATGGCACACCCGGCGCTCGACATGGATGTCAGAGGGCGCCGCTAGGCTGGTGTCATGTTCGCGGGGGTGGATGTGACGGGGGTCGACGACCTGTTGTCGTCGCCGTCTGCCCGCATCGCGACCGAGATCGCGCAGGATGCACAGCGGTCGGAGAATCGTTGTGCCGCAGCCAAGGTGATCGCGGCCGGTCGTCTGCACGAGATCCGTTTCGCCGCGATTAGTGCCGGTGAGGACGGGCTCGGTCCCCAGTTCGGCAACATCGCCGACAAGGGCGCCACCGTCGAGGTCGCGACAACACTCGGTGTGTCGACGTCGAAGGCCACCACCCTCATCGGTCTGGCGATCGCGCTCGACGCGCTACCGGATCTGCGGGCGGCATTCCTGAACGGTGACATGGACATCTACCGCACCACCATGATCGCGACCACCATCGACACCCACGAACCGATCGTGCGCAAGCAGCTCGAGGCCGAGGCCATCCGCCTCGACGCCGAGACCGCGATGTCGCATCGGCAACTCCGCGACCGCCTCGAGGCGATGTGCATCGAGCTCGATCCCGAACAGGCAGCGCGTGATCGCGAGGACTTCGCCGAACAGCAGGACTTTCGTGTGAAACCCGATCGGCACGGTCACGCGGTCATCGCCGGATGCGTTCCGGCGCAGGATGGTAGAGAGATCGAGGCCCGTGTCGCCGATCTGGTCGCGACTCTGTGCCACGGTGATCCGCGTTGGATCGGCCAGAAGCGTGCCGCAGCCCACCTCGCTCTCATCCGTGGCGAGACCACCCTGTCGTGCTGGTGCGGTGCTGATGACTGCCCGAGTGCGTCGGACGCACCTTCCGCCGAGCTGGTGCCGGTGCGCACACTCGTCGTCGTCCACGCCGACGCCCCCACGCCGGCAGGCCACGTCGGCGCGATGACGCCGTGGATCGACGGACACGGTGCCATCGATCCCGTACTCGTACGCCGACTTGCCGCCGACGCCACCTGGCAGGAGATGTACGGCGACACCCTCACCGCGCACTCCCAGACGTCGGCCTCGGGTGCCCGACGAGGTCGCCGGCACCCCGCCGGAACGATCGGCTGTATCCGCGACGGGCACCGTCAGACATCTGGTCACACACCGGCGCCCGGACCGCCACCCGGTGCGCTCACCTACACGCCGTCACAGTCGTTACGGGACTGGATCACCGACCATGATCAGCACTGCCGGTTCCCGTTCTGCAACCAGCCGCCCGATGCGTGCGAGATCGACCATCAGATCCCTTTGGACCACACCGATCCCGCGGGCGGCGGGTGGACGATCCGGATCAACCTGGCACTGTTGTGCGTGCTGCACCACCACGTGAAGACGGCGGGGCTCTGGCACGCCCACATGCACCCGGACCGCTCCATCACGTGGACCCACCGCGACACCGGCGCCGCGTTCACCACCCATCCGGTGCGCTGAGGCTCAGATCCCCACCACCACGCGCTGCCGCCCCAGTTCCTCTCGATAGCGTTCGACGTTGGCCATCTTGATCGACTCGTATCCCCGCACCATGTCGGGGAGTTCGGCGAGCGCGATCGCGGCCTCGAGCCGGTCACGACCGATCGCGCCGGACGAGACAGCCGCGACCATCCCGTCGAGCACTGCTCGGTACTCGACGATCAGTTCCCGTTCGGTGCGGCGTACCTCGGCTCGACCGAACGGGTCGAGTCGGGTGCCCCGCAACCTCTTCGCCCGTGCCAGACCCGAGAGCGCCGGCCGTGCCCAGCCGCCCAGCGACAGCTTGTTCCGCATGCCCATCGCCCGCAGCGTCGGCGGATGTAGCCGGACCGCGACCTTCGCGTCGTCGCCGAACTGGCCCGCGACCTCCGCCGCGAACGCGGCATCGGCGGTGAGTCGAGCCACCTCGTACTCGTCCTTGTAGGCCATCAGCTTGAACAGGTTGCGCGCCACCGCGATGCTCAGGAGCGATGTGCCCAGGCTCTTCTCGGCCTCGATCACCCGTGACATGTCCTCGACGTACCGCTGCGCATAGCGCCGGTCCTGGTAGGCGATGAGCTCGTCGACCCGTCGCAGCAGGACCTCGCGAAGCTCGTCGTCGAGGTCGCCGAGCGACGTCACCATGTCCGATGCCGCCGACGACGGCGTGGCCTCGACCGGAGCGGGATGGCGCTGCGAGATCGCCGCACGCACCGCGTCCGGATCGGCGACCACCTGACGTCCGCGGCGGAACGCCTGCAGATTCGCCGCCACCGCGACACCGTTGAGCTCGATCGCCCGTTCCAGTGAGTCGGCCGAGATCGCCAGCGCCCCCGTCTGATACGCCGCACCCACCATCAGCATGTTCGCGTACTGCTCGTCACCGAACAGCTCGGTCGCGAGCGACATCGGGTCGAGATACACCGCCCGTCCGGTCGCACGGTCGATCGCGTCGTGGATCTGCTGGTCGGTGGGGAACCCGACCGAGGTGTCGACCACCATCGCGCCGGTCGGGATCGCACTCGTCGACACCACGGCCGTGGTCCGGTCCGGGCTCGCGACCTTGAGGTTCACCGGGTCGGCGCCGACGAGCGGATCGCACGACAGGTAGAGGTCGCAGTCACCCGAGGCGATCTTCGCCGCCTGCTCGATCGGACCGTCGGGTGTGGGCGGTCCGATCTTGACGTCGCTGACCACCGCCCCACCCTTCTGGGCGAGACCGGTCATGTCGACGGTGCGCGCATCGAGCCCGTCGAGCACACCAGCGGTCGCGAGCACCTGCGACACCGTCACGACGCCGGTACCGCCGATACCGGTCACCCGCAATCGGAAGCCGTCGTGGGCGCGACGTCGGCGGTCCGGTTCGACGAGCTGCGCGGCCGAGAGGTCAGGCACCGCACCCCGTGCCGTCGGCGCGGTACCGGGTGTCACGGTCACGAACGACGGGCAGTCGCCCTTGAGGCACGAGAAGTCGAGATTGCATGAGCTCTGGTCGATGTGTGTCTTCCGACCGAACTCGGTCTCCACCGGATGTACCGACAGGCAGTTGGACGTCTCGCCGCAGTCGCCGCAGCCCTCACAGATGCGTTCGTTGATCATGACGCGCTGCGCGGGGACCGGTGCGTTGCCGCGCTTGCGCTTCCGGCGCTTCTCGGCGGCGCAGTGCTGATCGTGCACCAGGACGGTGACACCCGGGACCGCCGCCAGTTCGTTCTGCACCTCGAGCATGTCGTCGCGGTGTCGGACGGTCACCGCGGCGGGGAGTCCCAGAGCCCGGGTGCGGGTCGGGTCGTCGGAGGTCACCACGACGCGACCCACCCCCTCGGCGAGGAGCAGCGCCGTGAGCTGCGGCAGTCCCTGCGCGCCGACCGCATCCTGACCACCGGTCATCGCGACGGTGCCGTTGTAGAGCAGCTTGTAGGTGATGTTCTCGCCGGAGGCGACGGCGTAGCGCAGCGCCAGGGATCCGGAGTGCATGAAGGTGCCGTCGCCGACGTTCTGCACGAAGTGGCGCTCGGTCAGGAAGGGCGCCATGCCCAGCCACTGCGCACCCTCGCCACCCATCTGCGTGACGCCGGTGACGTCGCCCACCTGCGCCGGGTCCATCAGCAGAACCATGGCGTGGCAACCGATCCCCGCACCGACGAGGGTGTCGTCGGAGACCTTCGTCGAGCTGTTGTGCGGGCACCCCGAACAGAAATACGGGCTGCGCACCGCGAGCGGCAGCTCGATGCGGGTGCGCCTGCGGCTCTGCCGGTCGACCCAGTCGACCGCGGCGGGCACGTGGTGGCGGCGTGCGAGTCGCGAGCCCAGTCCTCGCACCACCGCGTCGATGTCGAGTTCGCCGAAGCGCGAGAACAACGTCGACCCGTCCTCGTTGGCCTTGCCGACGATGGCGGGCGCGTCGGAGCGGCGGAACAGGATGTCGCGCATCATCGTCTCGATGAAGTCGCGCTTCTCCTCCACGACGATCACCTCGTCGAGTCCGGCCACGAACTCGTCGAGCACCTGACGCTCGAAGGGGTAGACCATGCCCAGCTTGAGGATGCGGATGCCCAGTGATCCCAACTCGTCGTCACCGATCCCGATGAGTCGCAGCGCTTCCCGGACGTCGAGATAGGTCTTGCCCGCAGCGACGATACCGATGCGGTCGTCGGCGGTGCGCGACACGATGCGGTTGAGTCCGTTGAGGCGGGCGTACTCCTCGGCGCGTGGCTTGCGGATGGTCAGCTGGTTCTGTTCGAGCTCCATGAGGTTGGCGCCGAGCAACTTGCCGCTCGGGATGTGCGGGCTCGTGCCGAGGTCGCCGTACACCGGCACGATGCGGTCGGGGTCGACGAACGCCGTCGAGGCGCCGTCGGCGACGTGCGCGGAGATCTTCATCGATGTCCATAGACCCGACACCCGCGACATCATCGCGGCGTGGACGCCGAAGTCGAGGATGTCCTGCGAGTCGGCGGGGTAGAGGATCGGCATGTACAGGTCGGCGAGCGCCATCTCCGACGCACAGGGGACGGTGGAACTCTTCGCGCCGGGGTCGTCGCCGACGAGGGCCACCGCGCCGCCGTGGTGGTGGGTGCCGATGAGGTTTGCGTGCCGAAGTGCGTCCGACGCCCGGTCGAGCCCGGGTGCCTTCCCGTACCAGTACCCGACGACGCCGTCGCGGACGTGGCCCCCGGCGTCGGCGGCGAGGTGGCCGACCCGGGCCGCGACCTGCGAACCCATCACCGAGGTCGCGGCGAGCTCCTCGTTGAGTGCCGGGCGGTGGGTGATGTCGAGCGGATCGAGGTGTCGACGTCGGCGGGCGATCTCGAGGTCGTACCCGGCGAGCGGCGATCCCTCGTAGCCGGAGATGAACGACGCGGTGTGCAGGCCGCTGCGGCGATCGATGCGGGCGCGGTCTCCGACCATGCGGACCAGCGCCTGGATGCCGGTGAGGTAGATGGTGCCCGACTCGCGCGTGTAGCGGTCGTCGAGCGAGAAGGCGGTCGCACCGTCTCGGTGCGGGTCGGTCGGGCCGCCGGTAGGGCGCTCGGTTGCGAGGGTCATAGGGGTCACCTGGGCCTTTGCGTATGTGTCCGGCCGCGGCCCCGGGGGTGGTGGGGACGGCCGTCCTTTGTTGTCGGTGCATCACCGTGTGTCGGTGACACCACCGTAGGCGGCGATCGTGACGTGTGTCACGTCGGGATGCATCATGGCGGTATGACGCAGTCCTCCCCTCAGACCTCGTACGCCCGCGGTGAGGCCCGCCCGCCTCTGCTCGAGACGACCATCCCCGCGAACCTCGCCGCCACGGTCGCTCGCGTCCCCGACAACGACGCGCTGATCGACTGCGCGGCCGACCGGAGGTGGACCTACCGTGAGTTCGCCGCGACCGTGCACGCCCTCGCGGCCGGCCTCCACGCGCGCGGACTGCGTCCCGCCGACCGCCTCGGCCTGTGGTCGCCGAACCGGTGGGAATGGGTGGTCACCCAATACGCGTGCGCCGAGATCGGCGTCATCCTGGTCAACCTCAACCCGGCGTACCGGCAGCGCGAGATCGAGTACGCCCTCGTGCAGTCGGGGGCCTCGACGGTCATCGCGGCGCCGTCGTTCAAGGACTCCGACTACCGCGCCATGCTCGCCACCGCACGCGCCTCGTGTCCCGACCTGCGCGAGGTCGTCGTGATGGGCGACCCCGACTGGGACGAGCTGCTCGCCCCACCGACGGAGGAGGCGTCGGCCGCGGTCGCCGCGGTGACCGCAGGGCTGTCGGCCGACGACCCGATCAACATCCAGTACACCTCGGGGACAACGGGATTCCCGAAGGGGGCGACGCTGTCGCACCGCAACATCGGCAACAACGGATACCTGGTCGGGGAACTCTGCGGCTACACCGCCGACGACCGCATCGCCATCCCGGTGCCCTTCTATCACTGCTTCGGCATGGTGATGGGAAATCTCGCTGCGACGAGCCACGGTGCGGCGATGGTGATCCCCGCCCCGGCGTTCGACCCGGAGGCGACCCTGCGTGCGGTCGAGCAGCACAGGTGTACCAGTCTGTACGGCGTGCCGACCATGTTCATCGCCGAACTCGCCCTGCTCGATTCGACCGATGCCGGGTCCTACGACCTGTCCTCGCTGCGCACCGGGATCATGGCGGGGTCGCCGTGTCCGGAACACGTGATGCGCCAGGTCGTCACGCGGATGAACATGGATGAGGTGTCGATCTGCTACGGCATGACCGAGACGTCGCCGGTGTCGACGCAGACCCGCACCGACGACTCCCTCGACCGTCGCGTCGGCACGGTCGGGCGTGTCGGTCCGCATCTCGAGATCAAGATCGTCGACGGCGACGACGCGACGGTCGACCGCGGGGTCGCCGGCGAGTTCTGTACCCGCGGCTACAGCGTGATGAGTGGCTACTGGAACGAGCCGGCGAAGACGGCCGAGGTGCTCGGCGACGACGGCTGGATGCACACCGGTGACATCGCCGTCATGGACGACGACGGGTACGTGCAGATCACCGGGCGGATCAAGGACATGGTGATCCGCGGCGGCGAGAACATCTATCCCCGGGAGATCGAGGAGTTCCTCTACACCCACCCCGACATCCTCGACGCCCAGGTGATCGGCGTCCCCGACGAACGGTACGGCGAGGAGATCATGGCGTGGGTACGGCTGCGTGACGGTGCGCCGGTGATGACGGCGGAATCGTTGCGGGAGTTCTCGTCCGGGGTGATCGCCAAGCACAAGATCCCGCGGTACGTCCACGTCGTCGAGGAGTTCCCGATGACCGTGACCGGCAAGGTGCGCAAGGTCGTGATGCGCGAACAGGCCGCGCAGATGCTGGGCGTGACCGCGCCATGACCCCGCAACCCGAGACCACCGCGATCGAACGCTTCGCCGAGCGACTGCCCGACGACGTCGGGGGCGACTACGCCTCGATGTGGCAGTGGTCGATCGACGAGCCCGCGCGGTTCTGGCGTGCTCTCTGGGATTTCTTCGACCTCGAGAACCGGGGCGCCCCACTGGGTCCCGACGACGACGCGGTGTTGTCCGACGAGACCATGCCCGGCGCGCAGTGGTTCCCCGGCGTCGAACTCAACTACGTCGACCAGGTGCTGCGCCACGCCGACGGCTCAGGCGGTCCGGCGCTGATCGGCATAGACGAGGCGGGGGAGCGGACCGTCATCGACCGCGCCGACCTGTCCGGGCGGATCGGCGCTCTTGCCGCCGCGCTGTCCGACGCGGGCGTGAAACGCGGCGACGTCGTCGTCGGCTACCTGCCCGACGTCGTCGAGGCGATGACCGTGTTCCTCGCGTCTGCCTCGCTCGGCGCGATCTGGTCGGGATGCGGCGCCGACTACGCACCCGACGGTGCCGCGGCCCGTCTCGGCCAACTCGCCCCGAGCGCACTGGTCGTCGCCAACGGGTACCGCTACAACGGCAAGTGGATCGACAAGCGCACGCACGTCGACGATCTCGCCGCCGCGCTGGGGACGCTGCGCGCGATCGTCACCGTGCACATCGACGGCGGCCCCGCGCTGTCCACCGACGGGTGGGGCGACGTCGCCGTCATCGATCACGACACCGTCGTCGCCGAGCCACGTGCACCGCAGGTCGCCGACGTCGCCTTCGACCACCCGCTGTGGGTGCTCTTCAGTTCCGGCACCACCGGCCGCCCGAAGGGCATCGTGCACGGCCACGGCGGTGTCGTGCTCGAACACCTCAAGGTCATCTCGCTGCACTCCGACCTCGGCCCGGGTGACGTCTTCTTCTGGCAGACCGCGCTCAGCTGGATGATGTGGAACTACCGTGTCGCCGGGTTGCTCTGCGGCGCAACGGTGATCTGCTACTCCGGCTCCCCGCTGTATCCCGACGCCGACCGGCTGTGGTCGCTGCTGGAGCGTGAGGGCGTCACCTACTTCGGGACGAGTCCCGGCCAACTGCAGGCCTCCCGCAAGGCGGGCCTGCACCCCGGCACCGACCACGATCTGCACCGGCTCGCGACCCTCGGCAGCACCGGATCGACCCTGGCCGCCGACCTGTTCGACTGGGTCGCCGAGAACGTCGGCGCCGGAGTCGCGGTGTCATCGGTGAGCGGGGGCACCGATGTCGTCACCGCCTTCGCCGGCGGTTCGGTCGGCGTACCGGTGGTGCCGGGCGAGCTGTCGGTGCGCTATCTCGGCGTGGCCCTGCACAGCTGGGCACCCGACCGGACCGAACTGATCGACGAGGTCGGGGAGATGGTCATCACAACCCCCATGCCGTCGATGCCGGTGTCGTTCTGGGCCGACGACGACGGCAGTCGCTACCGCGCCGCCTATTTCGAGCACATCTGGGAACAAGGTGCGATGCCGGGGGTGTGGCGTCACGGCGACTGGGTGACGGTCACCGACCGCGGTTCGGTGGTGATCCACGGCCGCAGCGACGCGACACTGAACCGCCACGGCATCCGCATGGGGTCGGCCGACATCTACGAGGTCGTCGAAGCCGTCCCGGAGATCGCCGAGGCCTTCGTCCTCGGTGTCGACGGTCCCGACGGCGCCTACTGGATGCCGCTGTTCGTCACCCTCGTCGACGGCGCGGCACTCGACGACGCCCTGATCGCGCGGATCGCGTCCGACGTGCGTACACGGCTCTCCCCGCGGCACGTCCCCGACGAGGTGATCGAGGCCCCCGGCATCCCGCACACGCGCACCGGCAAGAAACTCGAGGTCCCGGTCACCGGGATCCTGGCCGGACGGACCGACGTCGCGATCGACCCACGCTCGATGGACGACCCGTCGCTGCTGGAGTGGTACACCGCCCAGGGGGCCGCCCACCGATGGTGAGCGGGGCGCGGCGGACGGGGACGGTTCGCCACGGCAAGCACTTCGACTCACGCCGGGCGCAAGGGGTCACAGACCACCGATGCGTTGCTGTCATGTCCTCCATGACTTCCACACTCTCCCGTGACACCACCGTCCCGACCGATCGCAGCGCCTGGACCGAGACCCCGAGCGACTCCGCCGGGTGGATCCGACGCGCCCATGAGGTCGCCGCGATCCTCGCCGCCGACGCCGTCGAGCGCGACCGCGCCGGCGCGACCCCGCACGCCGAGGTCGCCCTGCTCAAGGAGTCGGGCTTGGTCACCCTCCTGGGCCCCGTCGAGCACGGCGGTGGCGGCCAGGACTGGATCACTGCCTACGAGGTGATCCGCGCCGTGGCCGCGGGCGACGGGTCCATCGGCCAGCTGCTCGGATACCACCTGCTGTGGTTCTGGGCGGCCCGACTCGTCGGCACGCGCGAGCAGATCGAAGCGGTGGAAACCGCTGCGACGCAGAACAAGTGGTTCTTCGGCGGCGCGGTCAACCCGCGTGACAGCGACGTGAGGATCACCGACAACGGCGACACCATCAGCTACCACGGGCGCAAGTCGTTCTCGACGGGGTCGCACGTCTCCGACGTCACCGTGCTCGAGGGTGTCCTCGAGACCACCGGCGCCCACGTCTTCGCGATCGTGCCGAGCGACAGCGAGGGCCTCACCTTCCACCACGACTGGGACAACCTCGGTCAGCGGCTCACCGAGAGCGGCAGCGTCACCATCGACAACGTGACCACCGAGTGGGCGTCGGCGGCCGGTTTCGTGGACAAGGAGTTCCAGCCCCGCGTCTACAACTCCCTCAACGTCCCGATCATCCAGCTCGTGTTCGTGAACTTCTATCTCGGCATCGCCCGGGGCGCGCTGCAGACCGCCGCCGACTACACCCGCGACACCACCCGCCCGTGGTTGCACGGCGGATTCGACCGCGCCGTCGACGAGCCGTACGTCATCGACACCTACGGCGACCTGACCACGAAGCTGTGGGCCGCCGAGGCGCTCGCCGACGCCGTGGCCGTCGAGCAGCAGCAGATCCACGACAACGCGTGGGACGTCACCGCCGCCGAACGCGGTGCCCACGAGGTGCGGGTGGCCGCGGCCAAGGCCGCCGCCACCGACGTCGCGCTCGAGATCACGACCCGCATCTTCGAGGTCACCGGCGCCCGTTCGACGGCGTCGAAGGTCGGACTCGATCTGTTCTTCCGCAACGTCCGTACGCACACGCTGCACGACCCGGTCGCCTACAAGCGTCGCGAGGTGGGGCGCCACCAGCTCATCGGCGAACTGCCCGAACCCACCTGGTACAGCTGAGGCATCCGACACCGTCCGACGAAACCCGACACGACCCGTGAACCCGCCGGTCGTGTCGGGTTTCGCCGATGTCGGAGGGGTTGCTCGCGGACATCGGTACGTTAGCGTGGGCAGCGATGATCGGCCGCGGTGTCGATCGCGGGAACGCGATCGCCTGAGGTCACGAGTGCACCAACGCGGTCACACGCGAACGAATCCGGTGAGGAGACACCACATGACGTATCAATCCGGCGGGGGCCACGACCGACCAGGCTCGGGATCGACACCCGCGAGCGGCTCGGAGTACGGGACCCCGGGTTCCTACGGTCAGCAGGGCCAGCAGTGGGGCCAGCAGGGCTACCCCCAGGGCTACGGCCAGCAGGCGGGGCAGCAGCCGACCTACGGTCAGCCCGGTCAGCCCGGTCAGCAGGGCTACCAGGGCTACGGCCAGCAGCCCGGCCAGGGCGGTCAGCCGGGGTACGGCCAGCCGCAGCAGCCCGGTCAGGGCGGCGCGCAGCAGGGTTACGGACAGCAGCCGGCCTACGGTCAGCCCGGTCAGCAGGGCTACCAGGGGTACGGCCAGCAGCCCGGTCAGCAGGGTGTGCAGCAGGGATACGGCCAGCAGCCCGGTCAGCAGGGCTACGGCCAGCAGCCGTGGGGCCAGCAGGCCTGGGGTCAGGGTGCCCAGGGTGGCCAGCAGCCCTGGGGTCAGCCCGCCCCGGCGAAGAAGCCGAGCCAGGGTCTGCCCGCCGCGATCGGCACCTACCTCGTCTACATCCTCACCGCGCTCGGTCTGGTGAACCTGTTCCTGGGCTTCGCCAACGGCATCAGCTTCGGTGACACGGCGGGCAGCAGCACGCTGTTCCAGTCGATCATCGGTGTCCCGCTCCTCGTGCTCGCCGGAGCCGGTCTCATCGCCGGCACCACGCTGCTGCCGAACATCACCGGCAAGGTCAGCCACATCGTGGCGCCGCTCTCGGTGGTCGCGGCGCTCATGGCGCTGTTCCAGATCGTGACCCTGCCCGAGGGCGTCAGCGCCGGCATCGGCTCGATCCTGCTGCTGGTGTTCGGTCTCATCCAGGCCGTCGTGGCCGTCGTGCTCCTGCTCGTCGACGCGAAGGTCCTCAAGACCGCCCCGCTCGCGGGCTCGGCCGGTTCCGACAACGACCACACCGCCGACACCGGCCGCCAGGCGACCACCGCCGACTCGGCCGCGCAGACCGCCGTCACCCCGTCGGCCTACGGCTACGGACAGTCGACGGGTCAGTCCACCGGTTCGGCCGACGCCCACACCGGCGGCTCGGCGAGCCAGACCGCGGCCACCCCGGCGCAGGGGCAGTCGGCCCAGGCGCAGCCGTCGCAGGCCGCCCAGCCGACGTACGGACAGTCGGCAGGCACCACCGAGTCCGGCGCGGGCGCGTCGGCGACCGGCGGCGACGCCGCGAGCGGACTGCCCACCGCCGGAACGCAGCCCGGTGCCTCGCCGTACGGCGAGCGCACCACCTCGTTCCAGAGCCCGGACCACCCGGGGTCGTCGGACGCACGCTGATCCACCGGTCGGGCGCGTCGAGGTGACTCGGCGCGCCTGACCCAGGTCAGGGCCCTTCGGTGACACGCTGATCGGCGATGGTCATCTCCACCGGCGACACCCTGTCCACCCGTCTGCGGGAACTGCGCCGTGCGCAACGTCGACACGACGCGCACAGCGCCGGTTCCACGCGCGAACTCGTCGTCGTCGCCTTCGGTGTCGGCGCCGCGACGATGCTGCTCATCGTCGTCCTCGCCCTGGCGTCGCTGCTCGCCGCGGGCAGCTCTCTGACCGGACTGACCGCCGCCGCCGGCGCCATGTGGCTCTCCGCCCACCAGGTCCCGCTGACCATCAGCGAGGTGACCATCGGCATCCTGCCGCTGCTGCCGACCCTCCTCATCGTCGCGATCGTGGCCCGCGTCACCGCGGGTGCCGCATCACGCCGCGGACGATCCGAGATCGCCGCGGTCCTCCTCGCCGCCGTCGCGGGCCCGCTGCTCATCACCGTCCTCAGTCTCGCGCTGGTGATGGACGGCTCCACCGTCCTCACCGTGGCGAGCCCGAACGTCCTCCTCGCACTGGCGTGCACCGTCGCGGTGCACGGTGTCGGTGCCGGCCTGGGTGTGTCCCACGGGCAGTGGGCACGGATCGGTGCCCGTCTCGGTGTCGCCGAATGGGCGCCGAACGCGATGCGCGCCGCCGCGGTCGCGGTGATCGGTCTGCTCAGCGCGGGCGCACTCCTGCTGGTGGTGCGCCTGGTCTGGCAGTTCTCGGTCGTCGGCGACGTCCTCACGCAGGGCAACGGATTCGCCGGCGCGCTCGGTCTCACCGTGCTGTCGGTGCTCTACCTGCCCAACATGGTGATCGGCGCGTCGGCCGTCCTGGTCGGCGCCGACGCCCACATCGGCACCGCGGGCGGCGACCTGTTCTCCGCGCACGGCGGCTCGGTGCCCCCGCTGCCCGTCGTCGCCGTCCTGCCCTCGACGGTGTCGGTGGCCGCCCCCGGACTGATGCTGCTCACCGCGATCGTCGCGTTCGTCGCCGCCCGTCGTGCCGTGCACGTCGACCCGATGCGCGCCACACGCACGGTGGCCGCGACCGCGGGCCTGGCCGCGGTCGCGATGGTGGTGCTCACCTGGATCGGTGGAGGGCAGCTCGGCGAACTGGGCTCGGCCGGGGCCACGGTGCCCGCCACCGGCGTGTTCACCTTCGGTTGGTTCGCCGTCGTCGGCATGGTCGTGACCCTGGTCCACGGCCTCCTGCCGTCCACGCGCGCGGCCCGTCGTGCCTGGTACGCCGGTGACGAGGCGTTCGACGACCTCGATCCCGAGGACGCCGAGTTCGACGACGACCTCGAGGCGCACGACCCGGAGGGCGTCGACGCCCCGGCAGTAGACGATGCCGACGATTCCTCCGAGGGCCGCGACGGCTTCCCCGGCGACGACGAACCCACCGTCGAGGTGGAGCCGGTGCGCGCACCGGCGTCGATGGTGTTCGGCGTGCAGTACACCGACCCCGACGATCGTCACTGACCGACTGCTGACGTCGTTCCGGGTGCGCCCGCGGCGGTATCCGGTGGATTCGCCTACAGGACAGCCCACTAGTCTCGGAGGCGTCACGAGCTCCGGTAAGTACCCGCGCCGGACTCGACACGCCATCGCGAGGAGTCGACCCTGAACGCCACGTCACCCGACGACCGCCCCGCGGTGGTCGTGCTGGCATCGGGTACGGGGTCGTTGCTGGCGGCGATCATCGACGCCACCGCCGCCCCGAGCTTTCCCGCGCGGATCACCGGTGTCGTCGTCGACCGTGACTGCCGCGCCGCCGAGCTCGCCGGTGCCGCGGGAATCGAACTGCGGCGCTGTGTCGTCGCCGATCACACCGACCGCACAGCGTGGGACGCCGCGCTCACCGACACCGTCGCCGAGCTCGGTGCCGACGTCGTCGTCACCGCGGGTTTCATGAAGATCCTCGGTGCAGCGTTCCTGGACCGTTTCGGCGGACGGATCATCAACTCCCATCCGGCGCTGCTGCCGTCGTTCCCCGGGGCCCATGCCGTGCGTGATGCGCTGGCGCACGGCGTGAAGGTGACCGGCGCGACGGTGCATCTCGTCGACGACGGCGTCGACACCGGCCCCATCCTCGCGCAGGCGCCGGTGATGATCGACGACCGAGACGACGAGTTCTCCCTCCACGATCGCATCAAGACCGTCGAACGTGTCCTGCTGGTGCAGGTCATTGCCGCATTTGTGACCAGAACTGTTGTGTCCGAAGGACGAAAGGTCCGTTTCTCGTGAGTGAAGGCCCCCGCATCCCCATCCGTCGCGCGCTGATCAGCGTGTACGACAAGGCCGGTCTCGCCGACCTCGCCGCCGCGCTGCACGGCGCGGGGGTGGAGATCGTGTCCACCGGTTCGACGGCGAAGACCATTGCCGCCGAGGGCGTCCCGGTGCTCGAGGTGTCCGACCTCACCGGGTTCCCGGAATGCCTCGACGGCCGCGTGAAGACCCTGCACCCGCGGGTGCACGCGGGGATCCTCGCCGACTCGCGCAAGCAGTCGCACCGCGACCAGCTCGCCGAGCTCGAGATCGCGCCGTTCGACCTCGTCGTCGGCAACCTGTACCCGTTCTCGGCGACCGTCGCCTCCGGCGCCGGGTTCGACGAATGTGTCGAGCAGATCGACATCGGTGGTCCGTCCATGGTGCGCGGTGCGGCGAAGAACCATCCGTCGGTGGCCGTGGTCGTCGACCCCGACGACTACGCACAGGTGATCGCGGCGGTCGGCGACGGTGGCTTCACCCTCGCCGAACGGACCGCACTGGCCGCGAAGGCGTTCGCGCACACCGCGGAATACGACGTCGCGGTGGCCGGGTGGCTGGCCGCGCAGCTCGCCGGGGATGCTGCGCCGGCGTGGACCGGTCGCGCCTGGACGCTCTCGGCGCCGCTGCGCTACGGCGAGAACCCGCATCAGTCCGCGGCCCTCTACGTCGACGGCACCGGCACGGGTGGGCTCGCCCGCGCCGAGCAGCTGCACGGCAAGGAGATGAGCTACAACAACTACACCGACGCCGACGCCGCCTGGCGTGCCGCACACGACTTCGATCGTCCCGCCGTCGCGATCATCAAGCACGCCAACCCCTGTGGCATCGCCGTCGCCGGCGAGAACGGCGACATCGCTGAGGCGCATCGCAAGGCCCACGAGTGTGATCCGGTGAGCGCCTACGGCGGCGTCATCGCGACCAACACCTCGGTGAGCGTCGCGATGGCCGAGCAGATCGCCGAGATCTTCACCGAGGTCCTCGTGGCACCCGGTTTCGACGACGGTGCCCTCGGCGTGCTGACCCGCAAGAAGAACATCCGCATCCTGCTGGCGACGCCGCCGGAGCGCGCGGGAAACGAACTGCGTCCCATCTCCGGCGGACTGCTCGTGCAGCAGCGCGACATCGTCGACGCCGACGGCGACGACCCGCAGAACTGGCAGCTCGCGACCGGCGAACCCGCCGACGCCGCCACCCTCGCCGATCTGCAGTTCGCCTGGCGCGCATGCCGTTCGGTGAAGAGCAATGCCATCCTGCTCGCCTCTGACGGTGCGTCGGTCGGCGTCGGCATGGGGCAGGTCAACCGCGTCGACTCGGCGCACCTCGCCGTCCAGCGCGCCGGCGACCGGGCGGCGGGCAGCGTCGGTGCGTCCGATGCGTTCTTCCCGTTCCCCGACGGCCTACAGGTGCTGACCGCCGCCGGCGTCCGGGCGATCGTGCAGCCGGGCGGATCCATCCGCGACAACGAGGTCATCGACGCCGCCACCGAGGCCGGCATCACCCTCTACCTCACCGGATCACGCCACTTCGCCCACTGATCGGGCTTCGCGCTCCACTTGCCGAGCGGCGCTCCACTTGTAGGCGGAGCGTGACTCGACTGGTGGAGCGCCTGGCGTGATGTCAGACGAGTCCGGCCCGTCGTAGGCCGCGGAGCAGCAACGCCCGGAACCGTTCGGGGTGCATCAGGTCGTCCCAGGTCCACCGGATCATGACGAGGCCGAGATCGCGCAGGGCGTCCTCGCGGACCTTCTCCCGCCACACGTCGTCGGCGGAGTCACCCTCGCGGCCGTACTTGGTTCGACCGTCGAACTCGCCGACCAGGATCCCGCCCCAGGCGAAGTCGACCCGAGCGACCCGTCCGTCGGAACCGATCACGTGGTCCACCTGCAGATCGGGCACCGGCACGTCGGTGAACCCGCGCATCAGCGCTCGACTCAACGATTCGCCGACACTCTCGGATCTGCAGTCGGCCATCGCCAGTGCCCGTCGGGCCACCGGACTGCCGACACGGCGCCGCCCGCGATCGGACACCGAGAGCAGTTGCTGGTGCGCAACCCCCCGTCGCAGCGCGCCGTCGAGGACGGTGACGGCCTGGACGAACGTGCCCGATCGCGCGACATCGACGGCGGTGCGCGCCATCGACGTGACCGCGATCCCGTCGACGATCGTGACCTCGTCGGACTCCCACGGCGTCGCATGCAGCACGAACGCACGCTGTTGACGACGTCCACCCGATCGGCGGTTCACGGTGAAATGGAGGTCGTCGGTGCGGCCGAGGGTGGGCATACGGTGCAGCGCCGCGGCCGAGTGATGACTGACCACCTTGCCGGGTTCACCCATCGACACCGCCGCGCGCACCCGTGACCGGTATCGGTGGTCGAGGTCGGCATGCCCACTGTCGCTCATCGACGGGGCGTACACCCCGCGGTAGAGCCGGTCGAGGTCACCGTCGCGCGTGGCCGCGGCGAGTGACCAATCGTCGACCACACCGGCGGCGATGGCGTCGCGGCGTCGGATGAGCCCACTCGGGTCGGGCGTCAGGTCTCGCATCGCCACATCACACCAGCCGACGATCGGTGCGCGTGCGCACGGCGGGCCTGTCGGATCGCGCCTGTGCACGGGCTTCGATCTGTGGATCGGACGCTCGCGCTCCACCTTTCGAGCCACGCTCCACCTACAAGCGGATCGCGACTCGAGAAGTGGAGCGCGAATGCGGTCAGGTGGTGGAGTGGCGGAGGTCGTAGACCTCGTAGCCGCCCACCTTCTTCGCCCGGTAGTGCGCCTGGACCCACTGTTGGATCTGGCCGGTGACCGAACCGGAGGTGTAGCGGGAGAACAGTTCCTGCGCCTGCGAGGTCTCGCGCGCCGTCAGGCCGAGGCTGCTCCCGAGGGCCGCCTGGCTCGAGGTCGAACCGCGCCCCGACCGACCGCCGCTCGACGACGACAGCAGGTAGTACGTGACGTCGCCGTTGCGCACGTACTGCTCGAACTGCCCGAGTGTGGGCGCGGGGTCGTCGGAGAACCCACCGATCGCCATCACCGGTGTGCGGGTGTCGAGTTCGATCTGCGCAGCGGCCGAGGAGCGGCTCACCGCCGCCGACCACCGGGAGGTGGTGGCATCGAGCAGCGACGTCAGCGCGGCCGACTTCTCGCCCCCGCCACCGAAGAACGAGCCAAAACCGCCTCCGCCCTTCGACGGGTGGTCCTCCGACGCCGGGCTCACCGACGGGCCGCCGCCGGTGTGCGGTGTCGCGACGACCTCGGCGGCGTAGGCCGCGGGTGCGGCCAGCGCTGCGAACACCGCAACGGCGGCGACACCGATCAGCGCACGACGCCCCCACAGGCGTCGGTCGCCACGCAAACCGAGCACCAGGATCGCGACCACCGCGACGACGGTCGCGGCCAGTGCGGTCCAGGCGACGCCGGGCAGCCAACTCGACTGACGCTGCATGAGGACGAATCCCCATACCCCGGCTGCGCCCACGATCGCCGCGAGACCCACCACGCCGGTCACGCGGTGCCGTTGCCGCCAACACTCCACGACGCCGATACCCACGAGACCGGCGATCGGCGGAGCGATCGCGAGTGAGTAGTACGGGTGCGGGTTGGACTTCATGTACGACAGGACGATCCCGTCGACGACGAGCCACGCTCCGAAGGCGATGGCGCCGGCGCGCACAATGTCGGTGCGGGGGAGCCGTCCGCGCAGGGCGATCACCGCGACGAGGGCGACGAGCGCGGCGGGGAGCAGCCAGGAGATCTCGATCCCGAACTCCCCGGTGAACAGACGGGTGATCCCGGGGCCGTCGGCGAACATCGAACCGCCGCCACGCGATCCGGCCCGGCTGCGCACCCGCTCCATCAACTCGGTCGCCAGCGGCGAGTCGGCGATGGATCGACCCGCTCCGCCGCCCTGTTTGCCCTCGATACGCGCGAGACCGTTGTAGCCGAGCACCAGGTTCATGAAGTTGTTGTCGGTCGACCCCGCCAGGTAGGGCCGCGACGACGCGGGCCACAGCAGGGTGAGCAGTACGTACCAGCCCGCCGAGACGACCATCGCGGCCGCGGCGATCAGCAGATCGCGGATGCGCCGACCGATCCCGGTGGGCGCGGCGACGAGGTAGACCAGCCCCAGTGCGGGGACGACCATCAGGCCTTCGAGCATCTTCGCCAGGAATGCGAAGCCGATCGCAACACCGGCGAGGGCGAGCCAGCGGGCCGAGGCGACGGCAGTGGCCCGGATGGCGCAGTACGCGCCCGCGGTCATCAGCAGCACCATCGCCGCGTCGGGGTTGTTGAATCGGAACATCATGGCTGCGACGGGGGTGACGGCGAGCGCGGCCCCGGCGACGAGACCGGCTGGGCGACCGGCGATCCGGGTACCCGCGGCGTACATCAACGCCACCGACGCGACGCCCATGAGTGCCTCGGGGATCAGCATGCTCGCGCTCGAGTAGCCGAAGATCTGCCCCGACAACCCCATCACCCACTGGGAGACCGGCGGTTTGTCGACGGTGATGAAGTTCGACGGGTCGACCGACCCGAACAGCAGGGCCTCCCAGTTGCGCGAGCCCGCCCACGCCGCTCCCGCGTAGAACACGTTGGCGCTGCCGTTGACGGTGATGTTCCACAGGTAGAACACCGCGGTGGCGAGCAACAGCACGCCCACGGCGAGGCGATCGCGGGGTCGCGCGGGTGGCAGGGCGGGCGGCGCGGTCGACGGGCGGGTGTCTGTGTGCTCGGCGCCCGGGGGCTGGGCCTCGGGGGGCGCGATGTCGGTGGTCACGACTGCACGCTGGTCGGCCGCCCTGACAATCGGATATCGGTTCCCTGTGAAAGAGCTGTCAGAACGCCCCGGAGAGGGACCATTCCGGCAATGCGCCCGGACCCCTGTCGCTGGTGCGGGCGTCCGGCCTCGCGGGAGGTCTCAGCGCAGCGCGGCCCGCGAGGGCGACAGATCGTCGAACGACACCCCGAGCGCGGCCAGGTCGGCCGGGACGGCGTCGCCACGGACGGCGGCCGCGGTCACCCGCGCCATCGCCGCGCAGGTCTGTATGCCGTATCCGCCCTGTCCGGCGCACCAGTGCAGTCCGGCCACGTCCGGGTCGGGCCCGACGACCGGGGTGCGATCGGCCACGAACGAGCGCAGTCCGGCCCAGGAGGAGCGCACGTGCCGCGCGTCGAGCGTGGTGCACTCGGCGATGGCGTCGAGCGCGCGGGCGATCTCCAGTTCGTCGGGGCGCGCGTCGTGGGGGTCCACCGGGGTCTCGTCGGCGGGGGAGCAGAGCAGTTGTGCACCTTCGGGTTTGAGATAGAAGGCCTCGTCGATGTCACTGATCGTCGGGGTCGTCTCCCCGGCGAGATCGGCAGGGCGGGCGATCATGAACACGGTGCGACGCCGTGGACTCAGTCCGATCGGGCGTGCACCGGCGATCGCGGCGAGCGCATCGGCCCATGCGCCGGCGGCGTTGACCACCTCGGGTGCGCGATGGACGTCGCCCGACGTGGTCGTCACCTCCCAGGCACCACCCGTGCGCGACATCGACGTCACCGCCGACGATGTACGGACCTCGCCGCCGCGCTGTCGTAGGCCACGCAGGAAACCCTGGTGTACGGCGTGGACATCGATCTCCATCGACCCCGGCTCGTGCAGGGCGACCTCGACGGCCTCGGCACGCAGCGCGGGGAACAGTGCGACGGCGTCGGCGGGATCGAGCAGTTCGACTGCGGGGGCGAGCGTGCGAACGGAGGCGAACATCTCGCGCACGGCGTCGCCGCGACCCGGTCGCGCGAACTGCAGCATCGGACGCGGCGTCATCAGGGGACGGTCGAAACAGTCGGGCGGGTCGACCAGCGCACTGCGGCTGCCGGTGGTCAGTGCCCGGATGGGCCTGTTGCCGTAGGACTCCAGGAACAGCGCCGCCGACCGGCCGGTGGAATGGAACGCCGGGGTGGCCTCCTGCTCCAGCACGAGCACCGAACGGTCACCGGACAGTTCGTAGGCCACCGAGACACCGGCAATGCCCGCACCGACGACGATCACATCCACATCCACCCGCCCCATTGTGCTCGGAGCGGGTGGATGTGTCGTGCGGTGCGCCGTCGTCGCCGGCGGTGCCCTCAGACGTTCTGGGTGAGCAGGAACAACCCACCGGCGAGCGCGCCACCGATGATCGGGCCGACGACCGGGACCCATGCGTAATTCCACTCGAGGCTGCCCTTGCCCTTGATGGGCATGAGGGCGTAGGCGATACGCGGCGCGAGATCGCGCGCCGGGTTGATCGCGTAACCGGTGGGACCACCCAGGCTGTTACCGATGACGAGCACCACGAAAGCGACTCCGGCGTAACCGAGTCCGGAGTTGCCCAGATCGAGGGTGCCCCCGTTCTGCGAGATCGCGGGCGACCGCAGGATCCAGAAGACCAGCACGAAGGTGCCGATCACCTCGGTGACGGTGTTCCAGAAGTAGTTCTTCACCTGCGGCCCCGTGCAGAAGATGCCACGGGTGTTCTCCGGGTGTGGATCGGCGTCGAAGTTCTTCTTGTAGGCCAGATAACAGAGCATGGCCCCGATGAACGCGCCGATCATCTGCGCGCAGATGTAAATCGGCACCTGCGACCACGGTGTCTTGTCGGCGATCGCCAACCCGAGGGTGACCGCCGGGTTGAGGTGGGCGCCGGACTGCCACGCGATGGAGGCGCCGGCGAACACCGCCAGGCCCCAGCCGAAGTTGATGAACAGGCCACCGCTGTTGTGGAAGCCCGACTTCACCAGGTTGTTTCCCGCGACGACGCCGGCACCGAGGAGGATCAGCACCGCGGTGCCGATGATCTCCCACAGCCAGATCTGGCCGTCGCTCACGGTGCTCACGCAGACACGTCCGCGACGGAGGCCGATCCACGCACCCCGGGTGCACCCATGCGGGCGGCGTCGGCGGTCGCGTCATCAGGTTGACGCTGCGACTCGATCTCGGCCGCGACGCGTGCGCGGTAGTTCTCGATCTCGCGAGCACGCTGCGCGTCGTCCCAGCCCAGCGGGCCGGCGACGATGTCGGCGACCTCGACCGCCGCGCCGGTGCCGCGATCCTTGGTCTCAATCGACATCCGTGTACGTCGGGCCAGGATGTCGACGAGGTGCAGTGCACCCTCATGGGTGACCGCGTAACGGATCTCGGCGGCCAGGTAGCGGTTGTCGCTCGCGGCGACCGGGCGGGCCAGCTCGGGCTCGGCGTCGATGATCGCGAAGATCTCCGAGATCGCGCTGCCGTAGCGGTGCAGGAGGTGCTCGATGGTGGCGACGGGCAGATCGTGCTCGTTGGCCAGACGCACCCGCGCCTCCCAGAGGTCGTCGTACCCGTCGGCACCGACGAGCGCCACCCGATCGGTCCGCGACGGCTCGACCCCGCGAAGGCCCTCGACCGCGGCGTCGATGGCGTCGGCCGCCATCACGCGGTACGTGGTGTACTTGCCGCCCGCGATCACGGTGAGACCCGGCGCGGCCGGAACCACGGCGTGCTCCCGCGAGAGCTTGCTGGTCTGGTCGGACTCGCCGGCCAGCAGCGGGCGCAGCCCCGCGTAGACGCCGACGATGTCGTCGCGCACCAGTGGCTTCTCCAACATCACGTTGACCTCGGCCAGGATGTAGTCGAGATCGGCGCTGCTCGCGGCGGGATGCGCGAGATCGAGGTTCCACTCGGTGTCGGTGGTGCCGATGATCCAGAAGTCGTCGCTCCACGGACACGGGATGACGAACAGCAGGCTCTTCTCGGTCTCGGTGATGAGGCCGACGGCGGAGTCGATGCGGTCGCGGGGGACCACGATGTGGACGCCCTTCGACGCCTTCACGCGCAGCTTGCTCGCGCCGCCGACCATCTCCTGCAGTTCGTCGGTCCACACACCCGCCGCGTTGACCACGTGCTTGGCGCGGACCTCCACCTGCTCTCCGGATTCGAGGTCCTCGATGCGAGCGCCGACGACCCGGTCGCCCTCGCGGAGGTAGCTGGTGACGCGGGCACTCGACGCGCACAGGGCGCCGTAGCTTGCCGCGGTGCGCGACAGCATCATCGTGTGCCGCGCGTCGTCGACCTGGCCCTCGTAGAACAGCACGCCACCGCGGATGGTGCCGCGCTTGGCGCCGGGGAAGATCGAGAACGTCCTCTTCTTGCCGATGTGCCGGAGGTGATGGGGCACACCGCGTCCCGCACCGAGCAGATCGTAGAAGCCGATGCCGGCACCGGCGTACGCGCGGTCGTAGACCGGCGTGACGAGCGGGAAGATGAACTCGACCGGACGCACGAGATGCGGTGCGACGGTGTTGAGCATCAGCTTCCGCTCACGCAGCGCCTCGAAGACGAGCGAGAAGTTGAGCTGCTTGAGGTAGCGCAGGCCGCCGTGGAACAGCTTCGAGCTGCGGCTCGAGGTGCCGGCGCCGTAGTCGATGGCCTCCACGAGGCCGACGCGCAGACCGCGGGTCGCGGCGTCGAGGGCGGCACCGCCACCGACGACACCACCGCCGATGACGAGGACGTCGAGTTCCGTCGCGGCCATCGATGCCAGTGCGGCACGGCGGGATTCGGGATTGAGGGCAATGGGTTGCAGGGTCATGCGGGTGTTCTCCTGGTGATCAGATGTGACTGCCGGCCGTCGGTGTGGATCACACGTCGACCCAGTCGAGGGTGCGGGTCACGGCCTTTTGCCAGCGCCCGTAGTAGTCGGCACGCTCGTCGTCGGTCCAGTGCGGCTCCCAGCGGGAGTCCTCTTTCCAGTGCGTCTCGAGCTCGGAGGTGTTCTTCCAGAACCCGACCGACAGCCCGGCCGCGTAGGCGGCACCGAGCGCCGTGGTCTCGGCGACCACCGGTCGGCTCACCGGGATGCCGAGCACGTCGGACTGGATCTGCATGCACAGCGAATTGGCGGTGACACCGCCGTCGACGCGCAGCACCTCCAGCTTGACCCCGGAGTCCTTCTCCATCGCGTCGGCGACGTCGCGGCTCTGGTAGCAGATGGATTCCAGGGTGGCGCGGGCGATGTGGGCATTGTTGTTGAAGCGGGACAGGCCGACGATCGCGCCGCGGGCATCCGACCGCCAGTAGGGCGCGAACAGTCCGGAGAACGCGGGGACGAAGTAGACGCCGCCGTTGTCGGGGACCTCGCGGGCCAGCGACTCGCTCTGCGCCGCACCGGAGATGATGCCCAGCTGATCGCGCAGCCACTGCACGGCCGAACCGGTGACGGCGATCGAGCCCTCCAGCGCATACACCGGCGCCTGGTCACCGAACTGGTAGCAGACGGTGGTCAGCAGACCGTTCTTGGACCGCACCAGCTTCTCGCCGGTGTTGAGCAGCAGGAAGTTTCCGGTGCCGTAGGTGTTCTTGGCCTGTCCGGGCGAGAAGCAGACCTGGCCGACCATGGCGGCCTGCTGGTCGCCGAGCGCGCTGGCGATGGGGACCTCACCGGCCAGCGGACCGGTGCGGGTCGTGTGCCCGTAGGGCTCGGTCGGCGACGACGCGACGATCGTCGGGAGCATCGCCTTCGGGATGTCGAACAGGGCGATGAGCTCGTCGTCCCAGTCGAGGGTCTCGAGGTTCATGAGCATGGTGCGGCTGGCGTTGGTGACGTCGGTGACGTGCACGCCGCCGTCGACGCCGCCGGTCAGGTTCCAGATCACCCAGGTGTCGATGGTGCCGAACAGCGCGTCGCCCGCCTCGGCATCGGCCCGCACACCGTCGACGTTCTCGAGGATCCACTGCGCTTTGCCCGCGGCGAAGTACGTGGCCGGCGGGATGCCCGCCTTCTCGCGGATGATGTCGCCCGCTCCCGACTTCTCGAGTGCCGAGGCGATCTTGTCGGTG
Organism: Williamsia sp. MIQD14; assembly: GCF_051025635.1. Taxonomy (NCBI): domain Bacteria; kingdom Bacillati; phylum Actinomycetota; class Actinomycetes; order Mycobacteriales; family Nocardiaceae; genus Williamsia; species Williamsia sp. MIQD14. The sequence continues at coordinate 469,089 of NZ_JBPFDG010000002.1, read as the reverse complement.
CGGGTGTCCTGCCAGACGATGGCGTTGTAGTAGGGCCGACCGGTGTTCTTGTTCCAGACGACGGTGGTCTCGCGCTGGTTGGTGATGCCCAGTGCGGCGAGGTCACCGGCCTTGAGATTCTTCTTGCGCAACCCGTTCTGCAGCACCGACGAGGTGCGCTCCCAGATCTCGATCGGATCGTGTTCGACCCAGCCGGCCTGCGGCATCACCTGTTCGTGCTCGAGCTGGTGGCGCGCGACCTCGGCGCCGGAGTGATCGAAGATCATGAAGCGGGTACTGGTCGTACCCTGGTCGATGGCGCCTACGTAGCTGGTCATGGGTCCTTTTCCGTGAGTCACAACGCTGTGGGGGAAAGTCGAGACCGGTGATCTGGATCTCACCGTGACATCGACGGTATGCATCTGTTTCGACTGTGACGAGTGATCGCGTTCGGCATTGTCGAACGCCTTCGGCTGCGTTCGGCGGCGGGTAGCGTCGGCGAGGTGCCGGGTCTCATCCAGTCGGTCGAACGCGCCACCGCGGTGATGCATCTGCTCGCCGCCCGCGACGAACCGATGACACTCGCCGAGATCGCCGCCGCGGTCGGCGTCGTGAAATCCACCGCCCACGGCCTCGTGCGCACGCTGGTGGCCGGCGGGGTGCTCGACCAGGACGAACGCAGCGGCCGATATCGGCTGGCCGACGATCCGTTCGGCCCGCGCCGCGACGTGTGGGACGTCAACGAGATCCGGTCGCGTGCCCTCAACTGGACCGACGCGCTGGCGTCACGGACGACGATGGCCACACAGGTGACGGTGGTGCGTGACGGCGCCGTGCAGGTGGTGCACGATGTGCTCGCCACCCGCGGAGCCGGTGCCCGACCGCTGATGACCGGGTCGATGGTGCCCGCCCACGCCGGGGCGCTGGGGCGCGTGCACCTCGCTTACGACGCCCACCTCGCGCGGGCGGTGCTGCGGGAGGACCTGATGGCCCACACCCAGCGCACGATCGTCGATCCGGCGGTCCTCGTCGCCGAACTCGCACGCGTCCGCGACACCGGGTGGGCGGTCGCGGTGGGTGACCTCGTGCACGATCAGGCCGCGGTGGCCGCCCCGATCCGCGACGCCGGGGGCACGGTCATGGCCGCCGTGGGCGTGATGGGCGGGGTCGACGACATCTGCGGCCGTGGCGAGGCGCCGCGAACGGCGGTCGTGGACAACGTGATCGCCGCGGCACGGTCGATCTCCCGAGAACTGGGCCACGGCGTCGCGCCCGGCAGGGGGACCCGGTGAGCACCCACTACGTCGCCGCGATCGACCAGGGGACCACGTCGACCCGATGCATCGTCTACGACCGCGGGGGCGTGCTGGTGTCGGTGGCCCAACGCCGTCACCGCCAGTACTTCCCCCGGCCGGGCTGGGTCGAACACGACGCGTCGGAGATCTGGTCGCTGGTGCGGCTGCTGATCCCCGAGGCTCTTCGATCGGCGGGCGCGACGACCGACCAGATCGTGGGTCTGGGGATCACCAATCAGCGTGAGACGACGGTGATCTGGGACCGTGAGACCGGGATCCCCCTGCACCGGGCCATCGTGTGGGAGGACACCCGCACCTCCGATCTCGTCGAAGAACTCCGCGCCCACGGCGATGCCGACGATCTCCACCGACGCAGCGGCGCACCGCTGTCCAACTACGTGTCCGCGCCGCGCCTGCGGTGGCTGCTCGACACGGTGCCCGGGGCGCGCGAGGGGGCCCGGGCGGGACGCGTCCTGTTCGGCACCATGGACACCTGGCTCGTGTGGAACCTGACCGGTGGACCCGACGGCGGGCTGCACGTCACCGACCCCACCAACGCCGGACGCACCATGCTGATGAACATCGAGACCGGCCGGTGGGACCGGGAGTTGTTGGCCGCGTTCGACATCCCCGAACAGATGCTTCCCGACATCCGTCCCTCGCTGAGCGCGGTGGGCGTCACCGCCGACCCGGTGCCCGGTGTCGCGATCACCGCGATGATCGGCGACCAGCAGTCGGCGCTCGTGGGACAGACGGCGCTGGCGAGCGGCGAGTCGAAGTACACCCTGGGCACCGGCGGGTTCCTGCTGTTCAACACCGGATCCGAACTCGTGCGGTCACGCAACGGGCTCATCACCACCGTCGCCTACCAGATCGACGGCGAGCCCCTGTGTTACGCGCTCGAGGGTTCGAACCCGACCGCGGGCGCCCTGGTGGAGTGGCTGAAGGAGAACCTCGGGCTCATCGAGACCGCCGCCGCCATCGAGACCCTCGCGGGCACCGTCGAGGACAACGGCGGCTGCTACATCGTGCCCGCGTTCTCCGGCCTGCACGCCCCGCACTGGGTGTCGGGCAGTCGAGGACTCATCGTCGGACTCACCGCCTACGTCACCCGCGGCCACATCGCGCGGGCGGCGTTGGAGACCAACGCCTTCGGGGCCCAGGCCATGATCGCGGCGGTCAACGACGACCTCGCCGCCGCCGACGCCGCGACCCGCCTCACCGAACTCGTCGTCGACGGCGGGATGACCGGCAACAACCTGCTGATGCAGATGATCGCCGACATCTGCGGGCTGCCGGTGGTGCGACCGCGGATGGCCGAAGCCGTCGCCCTCGGTGCGGCCTACGGCGCCGGACTCACCGCCGGGTTCTGGACCGACACCGCGCAGTTGCGCCGCAACTGGCAGGCCGCCGCCCGCTGGTCGCCGCAGATGCCCGCCGCCGAGCGGGACCGTCAGGTCGCGACGTGGGCGCGCGCGGTCGAGCTGTCGTCGAACTGGCGACCGGCCTAGGCGACGGGGACGGTCAGCACCCGACCGATGCGGTGGCACGGCAGACCTGCGCGGCGACGTCGTCGGTGCGCAGCGACCAGAACTGTTGCGCGCCTCCGCCGCCGGTGACGAGAACGGTCTCGTCGCCGAGCGCGGTCAGTCGTGCCGGCCCCTGATCGGCGGTTCCGTACAGATTGCCGACCCGCCGCACCGAGCCGTCGGCGCCGATGCGGTGCACCGTGCCGTCGGCCGACGCCGTCGCCGTCGTGGTGCCGACAGCGGCGATCGAGGTGACCGACCACCGACCCAGCGGGGTCCGCGCGCCGACCTGGCCGCCGGTGTCGGACCGGTAGCGGGTGATGCCACCGGTGCTGTCGCCGACGACCACCTCGTCGTTCACGTATCCGAGAGCGGTGACCGGTGCGCCCGGGAGCAGCCGCCCGGAGACCTGACCGGTGCCCGACGCGGTGAGGCGGGTGCGGACGACACCGGTCGACCCGCCGAGCGCGATCTGCCCGCCATCGGCCGAGAACGCCACCGCGGCGACCGGCGCCCCACCGAGATCGAGATCGACGACCGGGGTCAACCCGCGACGGTCGACGCCGTAGACGCCCACGGAGGTGTTGCCGCGCAGACTCATCGCCAGCATCGACGACGTCGGGGCGAACCGGATGGTGCCCACCGGCTGGGGTCCGAGCGTCAGCGGCGCACCGACCGCGACCGGGGCGCCGCCCGCGACGTCCCACAGCTGGGCGCGGTGTCCGGCGTCGACGGTCATCATCCACCGGCCGTCGGGGCTCATCGACGCACCGTCGAAGTGATCGGGGGCGTCGATGACCAACCCGCCCAGCGGAGTCGACGGATCGGCGGCGTTCCACACCTGCACCGGGCCGTCGACGAACGACGTGACACACGCGGCCTTCGCCGTCGAGCACGCCGGCGTCGCGACGCCGCCGAAACCGCCGTCGAGCTGACCGGCGGGCAGCGACCACACCTGCGGCACACCGCTGCCCGTGGTGACCAGCGTCGAGGCGTCGGTGAACCGTGCCGCCGAGATGGTCGTCGATTCCGAACGGAGATCACCGGTCAGCACCCGGGGCGCGGCGGCATGGGTGACGTCCCAGACGCGGGTCGACCCGTCGGCCGAGGTCACCGCGAGCCGGTGTCCGGTGGGTGCGAACGACAGGCTCGACACCCCGACGACGGTGTCGTCGACGCCGGGATCGACTGCGCCCGAACGGCCGAGCCCGGGACCGACCCGGGTCGGTCCGGACGCCGACAGCGTCGCCAGCGTGACCGAACCCGCGGTGTCGGCGACGGCGAGGGTACCGCCGTCCGCGGCGACCGCGAGCGCTGCGACGGGGTTGTCGAGGACCAGTCGCGTGTCGCCGGCGACCGGGGAGCGGGGATCGGACAGATCCCAGGACGTGACGCGGCGATCGGCCGATCCGACCACCAGCGTCGGCGCCGTGTCGGGTGTCGCCGACGGTGCGAACACCGCGGTACGAGCCGCGGATGCGCCGGGGAGTGTCGACAGTGCGACCGGTCGGAGCGGATCGGCGACGTCGACGACGCGTACCGCGCCGGCGGCGTCGACGGTGGCGAGCCAGGGTCGGTTCGGCGCGAAAATCACCGAATCGACCGGCACGGGCCCGCCGTCGACCACGACGGGTCCGCCGGCGATCGCACCCGCGGCGTCGACGGGCCACAGCCGCACGGTGCCGGCGTCACCGGCGGCGGCGAGCAGCGTGGCCCCCGCGTCGAGGGCCACCGACTGCGGTCCGCGGGCGGCGGTCGCGTCGTCGACGGTGGCGGTCACCGGCGCGTCGCGGCCGGTTCGGGTGATCCGTACGGTCCCGTCGGCCGAGGTGAGCGCCACCCGGTCCGAGCGTGGGGATCCGCCGGTGGCGACCGCGACCGACGGCGGGACCGCCGTCACCGGTCGCGCCAGCGGGGTCGACTGGGTGGCGAGCAACGCCGACTCGGCGCGGGGGTCGCCGGGGGCCGAACGGTAGGCCTGCAGGGCGAGACGCGCCGACGCGGTCGGGTCGGCGGCGGCGGTCGCGCCGATCCGCGCGAGGGTGGCGTCGGTGCGGGCGGCGTCGCGTTGCGATGTCGTGTCGCCGCCATGGATCACCGAGGTGATCGCGACGACGAGCGAGACCACGGCGACGAACACCAGCACCCCGAGCAGGACGCGACGTCGGGAGCGGCGCAGCGCAGCGCGTTCGCGGGAGCGGGCGAGGAAGGCGTCGGCGGGCGCACCGAGGACGTCGACCGGTTCGACGGCGCGGTCGGCGGACTGCAACCGCGCGCTGTCGTAGAGCTCATCGGTGGGATGGCCGCCGGCGTCCCAGCGGGATGCGTCGGCGATCACCGCGGCCCGGATCGGGGCACCGGCACGTCGGTGGGCGGCCCAGTCGGCGAGGCGGGGCCACACGGTGAGCAGGGAGTCGTGGGTCAACCGCAGGCGGTCGTCGACCGCGCGGACGAGGTTCGCACCGATCAGGTGGTCGATGACGACGTCGAGCCGACGATGTCCGCCCAGCCGGGTGTGGAGATCGGTCCGTGCGACATCGGCGGCGACCACGTCGCCGTCGGCGGTGACACGCAGCGCCGCGAGGAGGACCAGCCGTGCCGTGCGGCGGTCGGCTTCGGTGAGCCGGGTCCAGGCGCGTTCGGCGGTGGCCTCCACGACGGAGTCGAGGGGATCGGATGCACGCAGGGCCGCGAGCGTCAGGGTGTCGTCGGCGCGGGTGCGCCACAGATGGTCCATGAGCATCCCGAGCGCGACGAGGGCCGGGGCGCCGGACTCGACGGAGCGGAGGTCGGCGACGATCCGGTCGCCGAGACCCGCCTCGACCGACACGCCGCGGGCGCGGGCGGGCGAGGCGACGGCGGTGAGGAGTTCGGTGTCGCTCATCGTGCGCACGACGACCGCGCGGTCGTCGAGGGTGCCGACGAGCACCGGCTCGGCGACGGCACGCGCGTAGAAGTCGGCGCGCAGGACGATGACGACCGCGAAACGGTCGTCGCCCGCGAGACGGTCGACCGCGGTGAGGAATTCAGCACGGGTCGCCCGGTCGCACAGCGTGAAGAGCTCCTCGGCCTGGTCGACGACCAGAAGGCACGCCGTGGCGTCGGGGTGATCGCCGGGATCGGCGGCACCGCGTGCGCCCTCGAGCGCGGCCATCGGCGCGGCGCCCGGGGTCATGGTGGTGACGGTCGCGGCGACGCGTTCGCCGCCGCGACGCAGACCGCTGCGGCGGACCTCGGGGATGAGTCCCGCCTGCACCAACGAGGTCTTGCCCGCACCGGATGGACCGACGACGGTGACGATGCCGCCACCGGGGACCGCGCGGACGTGCAGCCGACGCCACAGGTCGGTGCGACCGAAGAAGATGTCGCCGTCCTCGGCGGAGTACGGGGTCAGGCTGCGGTAGGGGCCGGAATCGGCGCCCGCGTCCGCACCGGGTGCGTCGACGGCGTCCACGCTGATGTCATCGGTGGTGTCGGGTGCGGCGTCGTGGGATGTGTCGACCGGGACCGTGACCTCGCGCAGGTCCGACCCGCCCCGCTCACGCCCGTCGTAGGACATGGTCGACCTCGTCGGCGGCCGGACGGGTCGTCGAGAACGACCTCGCGTCCGATTCCGGGCACGGTTGAGCTCCGTGGTGTACGTGCACGAGGTTCCCCCCTCGATCCGGTGGTCTCGCGACCGCCGGGATGTCTCCTACGGTCGGCCGATCGGCCGGTACCGCGTGTTCCCCGCCCGCCATTGTGGGGACACCCACGGCTTTTGTCCAATGGCGGCCGCGTGCGCGACGACCGCGTCGACATAGTTTGTGTCGCTACGGATTCGGTGGCGCGGCGTCGATCTCGGCCGGGCCGATCGTGGTCGGACTGATCAGCCCACGGCGCCAGATCTCGGTGAGCGTCATGATCGCGCTCTCCTCGTCGCGCTCCACATCCTCGTCGCCACCGGTGACGAACCATGTCCAACAGAAGGATTCGAGCATCGACACGATCGCCGAGGCGAACAGGTGCTTGTCCAAGCCGATCTGCACCCCGGTCGCCTCGGCGGAGCGGAAGACGGCCAGGACGGCCCGGATGCCCTCGGATCGTCGGTGGCGCCACCACTGGGCGAACTGCGGATCGGTCATCGACAGCTGGAACGCGCCGATCATCTCCGGCAGGTAGTCGCGGTAGGAACTCCAGTAGGCCCGCACGGCCAGCTCGACGTTCACCCCCGGGTCGGGCGTCAGGTTCCGGCGCGTCTCGTCGAGGACCTGCGCCGCGAACTCCCCGAGCAGGGCTTCGAGCAGCTGCTGCTTGCTGTCGTAGTAGTTGTAGAACGATCCGGTCGAACGCCCCGCGGCCGAGGCGATGTCGGCGATCTTCGCCGTCAGGTAACCCTTCTCGGCGAAGACGATGCGCGCCGCGTCGAGCAGTGCGCGCTCGGTGCGGCGACCCTTGGGTGTGGTCGCCGCCCCGCCCGTGTCGACACCGCTCGTCCCGGTACCGCCCGTGTCGGTCGAGGGGGTGTCGGGTGTCGTCACCGTGACCTCGCCGTCACACCACACCCGCCGCACGCAATTCGGCCAGCTGCTGTGCGTCGAGGAAATCGGCGTAGACCTCGGAGTTGTGATGTCCCGGGGTGGCCGGCCCGGCGCTGCGCACCGATCCCGGGGTCCCGAGCAGCTTCGGGACGACCCCGGGACCGAGCACGGTCTCACCGATCCGCTCGTCGTGGTGGTCGACGATCATGTCGCGCGCGAGCATCTGCGGATCGGTGACGACCTCGGCGACGGTGTTGATCGGACCCACCACGACCCCGGCGGCGGTCAGTGTCTCGATGAGCTCGTCGGTCGGCACGGTCGACGTCCACGCCTCGATCTCCGCGTCGAGCTCGTCCTGGTTGTCGCCGCGGGCGGTGTGGGTCGCGTAGCGCTCGTCGTCGGCGAGTTCGGGGCGACCCATCGCCGCGCACAGTCGTCGGAACAGGGTGTCCTGGTTGGCACCGATCACCACGAGTGAGCCGTCGAGGCTCGGATAGATGTTCGAGGGCGCGATGCCGTCGAGGCGGGTACCCGACGGACCGCGGACCACGCCACCCATGTGGTAGTCCGGGATCGTCGACTCCTGCACGGCCAGGCAGGATTCGGTGAGCGCACAGTCGACGACCTGTCCCTCGCCGGTGACCGTCCGGTGGTACAGCGCGGCCAGCGCTCCCTGCACGGCGAACATCCCGGCGAGGGTGTCGCCGAGCGACAGGGCCAGGCGTGGCGGCCGTTGTCCCGGATACCCGTTGAGATGACGCAGACCGCTGACCGCCTCGGCGACCGAGGCGTAGCCGGTGCGCGCCGAATCGGGTCCCGACTGTCCGTATCCGGAGACCCGGACGAGGATGATGCCCCGGTTGCGTTCGCGCAGAACCTCGTAGCCGAGTCCGAATCGTTCCAGCGTCCCGGGTCGGAAGTTCTCGACGATGATGTCCGCGGTGGCCACGATGTCGAGGAACAGCGCCCTGCCGCGTTCGTCGCGGAGGTCGAGGGTGACCGCACGTTTGTTGCGCGCGTGCACCGTCCACAGGAAACGGTGCCCGTCGCGTTCGGCCTGTCCCCACCCGCGCAACGGATCCGGGGATCCCGGCGCCTCGAACTTGATGACGTCGGCACCCATGTCGCCGAGCAGCCGGGCGCCGAACGGGCCCGCGATCAGCGTGCCGAGCTCCAGGACCCGGATGCCGTCGAGGGCGCCGGTCGGGACGGGGAGGTCGGCCGCCACGGGGTCTGTGTCCGATGTGCTCATGGGTCAAGGGTGACGAATCGCCACCGCGACCTCCGCGTCGGGTTCAGGAAGGGGACGGCGGCGGGAGGCGTGAACCGCCGTGATTCTGCCATTGCTCGATGGCAGTGTAGTGTCCGATGAATCACTTTCGTTGGGCTAAAGTGTCAGCGATCACTTTGTGGGGCGGTCGTGGGACGCCGGCCGTCGTCGAGAATCAAGGGGGGTTCGTGGTCTCAGGGCAGGTGCGGGCCACGCCGTCGTTGCGTTCGTCCCTCGGCGGCGCGGTCGACAAGAGCGCCGATGCCGTCGCGACCCTGGGACGCCTCATCGAGCTCACCGTCGCCGCATTCGTGCACCTGGTCCGCGACGTGGTGACGTTCCGACACCCCTGGCGCGAGACCATGACCCAGACGAGCTTCTTCGCCGGTGTCGCGGGGATCCCGGCGGTGTTGGTCGCCATACCGTTCGGCGTCATCCTCTCGGTGCAGGTCGGCGGCCTCACCCAGCAGCTCGGCGCCACCTCGCTGGCCGGTGCGGCCGGAGCGCTGGGCATCCTGCAGCAGGGGGCACCCATCGCGTCGGCGCTGCTCATCGGAGGTGCCGTCGGGTCGGCCATCGCCGCCGACCTCGGTGCCCGCACCGTGCGCGACGAGATCGACGCGATGCGGACCATGGGCATCGACCCCGCGCGACGGATGGTCGCGCCGCGACTGCTCGCGGTCGTCTTCGTCGCGCCGCTGGTGTGTATGGAGATCATCTTCGTCGGCGTCACCGCCGGCTACTTCATCAACGTGTCTTTCCAGGGCGGGTCGCCCGGCAGCTACCTCGGCGGGTTCGGTCAGTTCGCCGGGGTCGGCGATCTCGTCATCGCGCTCGCCAAGTCGATCCTGTTCGGCATCGTGGTGGTCGCGATCGCCTGTCAGCGCGGACTCGAGGCGCGTGGCGGACCCCGCGGCGTCGCCGACGCCGTCAACGCCGCCGTCGTCCTCGGTGTGGTGGCGTCGTTCCTGCTCAACCTCGCCGTCACCCAGCTGGTCACGATGTTCGTGGCGACGAAGGCGGGCTGACGCACATGGTCGGGTTGCAGACGTACGCGAAGTCGCGGCGATGGACCACGAATCTCGGCCGTGCCGCGGTGGTCCCGGTGTCGGCCGTCGAACGCATCGGCCACCAGGCGTACTTCGTGTTCGATGTGATGCGCTCGATCCCGCACGCCCTGCGCGTCTACCGCCGACAGACCCTCGCGGTGCTGTCGGACCTCATGTGGGGATCGGGCGGACTCGTCGTCGGCGGCGGCTCGGTCGTGGTGCTGGTGGTGCTGGGCCTGTCGGTGGGCGGGTCGATCGGCATCGAGTCGTTCGCGACCCTGAAACTGTTCGGCATCGGGCCGCTGACGGGGTTCCTCTCGGCCTACGTGAACACCCGCGAACTCGGACCGATCGTGGTGGCCATCGGGTTCGCCGCGCAGGCGGGATGTCGCATGACCGCCGAGATCGGGTCGATGCGCATCTCCGAGGAGATCGAGGCCCTCGAGGCGCAGGCCATCCGGCCCATCCCGTTCGTGGTGAGCACCCGCGTGATCGCCGGGATCGTCACGATCATCCCGCTGTTCCTCATCACCCTAGTCCTGAGCTACCTGTCGTGCGCGTTCGTGGTTAACACGGTCAACGGGCAGTCCTCGGGCACCTACTACCACTACTTCAACGCGTTCCTCGTGCCCGTCGACATCCTGTTCTCCGTCATCAAGGCCGTCGTGTTCGTCGTCGCGGTCATCCTCATCCACTGCTATCAGGGGTTCTACGCCAGCGGTGGACCCGAGGGCGTCGGCGTCGCCTCGGGCCGCGCGATCAAGAACAGCTTCGTCATGATCGTGGTCCTCGACATGCTGCTCACCCTCGTCTTCTACGGCTCCGACGTCGGCTTCAGGTTCTCCGGCTGATGGCGTATCACGACCCGTCCGGGCGCGGGCCCTCGCGGACGGCACTCCTCGGTCTCGGCGTGGCGACCCTCGTCGTCGTGCTTGTCCTCGCGATCCCGCTCACGCTCTACGCACGCGGCGATTTCGACAGCACCGTTCGGGTGTCGGCGGTCGCGGACTCGGTCGGTGACGGGCTCGCCGCCGGTGGTGACGTGAAGTACCGGGGACTGATCGTGGGACGGGTCGACGGGGTGACCGTCGCCGCCGACGGTCGTCAGGAGATCGCGATGTCGATCGACGCCGACCAGGCGTCGTCGATCCCCGACCGGGTGTCGGCCGCCTACGCGCCGTCGAACCTGCTGGGCGTCACCGGGATCGAACTGAAGGCGGCGGCGTCGACCGCGTCGGGGTCGACACCAAGGTCGACGGGCGTCTGCGCGACGGCGAACGGATCACCATCGGATCGGACTCGACGAACGTGTCGGTGGCCGACCTGCTGCGTCAGGTGGGCGAGATCTCGACCACCATCACCGGCGACGAGTTCAGTCGCACCATCGACATCGCCGACCGACTCGTCACCGCGGTGCAGCCGCTGGTGCGCTCGGGCCTCGACCTGCTGAACCTCGCCGCCTCCCGGCAGCAGATGCCGCTCGCGGAGTTCATCCGCATCCTGGGTCCGGTCACGCGCGGCGTCGCCGACCTCGAGGGACCGTTCGACTCGGTGCTCATCAACCTCACCAAGCAGACCGCCGCCTACACCGACCCCCGCGTGGTGAACTCGGTGAAGGACTCGCTGTCCGGACTCATCTCCACCGTCGGCGGCCTCGGCGGACTCGTCGGCGACAACTACGACGGACTGGCCACCCTGCTCGATTTGTTGATCGTCACCGGATCCCCGCTGGGACAGACGCTGCGGTCGATCCCGCCCGCGGTCGGCGACGCGCGAGAACTGTTGGGCCGACTGGAGAAGTCGATGCCCACCCAGAACGGGAAGGTCACCCTGCAGATCGGGCTCACCGTCGCGCAGATGCCACAGCTCGCACCGTTCCTGCAGATGCTGGCACCCCCCGCGCCGAAGCCCGCGCCCCGGACCCCGGCGCCCCGGACGTCCACCCCGAAGGCGGGTGGACGATGACGCTGCGTCGTTCGTCGATGGTCTACCTCGCGCTGTTCGTGGTGGTGATGATCGGCGCCACCTGGGTCGTCGTCGGTGCCCTGTCACCGTCGGTCTCCGGCGACCAACGCACCGTGACCGCAGACTTCTCCGACGCCTCGGGACTGTCGCCGGGCAACGACGTGCGCCAGATGGGTGTGCGCGTGGGGAAGGTGTCGTCGGTGGAACTGCACGACGACATCGCCCGGGTCACCTTCTCGATGCAGAAGTCGGTGCCGCTGTTCGACAACACCGACATCGCGATCCGCTACCTGAACCTGGTGGGGGAGCGCTACCTCGACGTGTTCACCGACGGTCCGGGCAGCGGTCGGGCCGACACCGCGGCGGTCATCCCGCGCGCCCGCACGATCCCGTCGTTCGACATCACCGCCCTGTTCAACGGTCTCCGCCCGGTGTTCAAGGTGCTCAACCCCGCCGAGATCAACGAGTTCACCGAGAACATCCTCGCCGTGGTGCAGGGCCGTGGCCCCGATCTGGGCTCGATCCTGGAGAAGCTGAACCAGGCGACGTCGTTGGTCGCCGACCGATCCGACATGGTGGCGGCGTTCGTGACCGGTCTGGGATCGGTGGCCAAGGAGATCGAGTACAAGTCACCGCGGCTCAACGAGCTGATCAGCCGCACCGGGGACGCGTTGGGCGCGTTGGCCTCCGACCTCGACAAGACCGAGCAGTCGCTCACGTTGGCGGCGAGAGCGCTCACCCCGCTGCGACTGGTGCTGCAGAGTCTCAACGGCGTCTACTACGGCAACTACGCCGACATCGACCGACTGCTGCGCAAATACATCCCCGCCACCAACGACGCCTCGGACCTGCTCGCGCGGATCCCCGGCATCCTCGATTCGCTGCTGGCGTCGGTGAACTCGGCGACCAAGGCCTCCTACAGCTGTGGTCGCGGCCAGTCGGTCCCCGGACCGATCACGAGCGTGCTCCTCGCCGGCGCCCCGGTGGTGATCTGCCGATGAGCCCCCTGGTGACCGCGCGTCGAGACGCCGCCTCCGTACGCCGCCGGCAGGTGGTCTTCGGACTCGGTGGGGTGGTCGTGATCGTGATCATCGCCGTCGTTGCCGGTCTGCTCTACGTGGTGCCGTTCGGGAAGTCCGACGTGACCGCCGATTTCACGTCGAGCGGACAGATCCGCTCCGGTGATGAGGTGCGCGTGGCCGGCATCGTCGTCGGATCGGTCCGATCGGTGGAGGTCGTCGGCGACCACGTCGAGATCACCTTCGACGTCGACGACTCGGTGACGATGCGCGACGAGTCGAGCGCCGACATCCGACTGTCGACGGCCATCGGCGGGCACTACCTCGCGGTGACGCCGAAGGGGTCGTCGCCGTTGCGCGGCCACATCCCCACCGAGCGCACCTCGACCCCGTACGAACTGACCGATGTCATCCGTGACTCCGGCGATGTGGTCGACAAGGTCGACGCGCAGACCGCGCGAGAGACGTTCTCCCAGGTGAATCTCGCGTTGCGGGGACGGTCGGATGCGGTGCGCGACATCATCGCCCAGGTGTCGCAGGTGACGACCACCCTCGGTGACCGCGACGAGGACCTCGACCGGGCGATCGCCGTCACCGAGGAGTACCTCGGGGCCCTGAACAACGGTCGGGCGAAGCTGGTGAACCTGCTGCGACTGGTCGGCGTGATCGGCTACCGCTTCTTCCAGTTCCGTGAACAGGGCTTGCAGACCGTGCGCGGCGTCGACGCGCTCTTCGCGTTCCTGCAACCGCCGGTCGAAGCGCTCTCGGGCACCATCGACCCGCAGATCGACAAGATCAAGGCCATCGTCACCGAGTTGCGCACCACGCTCACCGGGTCGGGCCCGGTCCTCGACAAACTGACCGCGATCGCCAACCAGCTCGGATCGGCGCTCGGCGTGTCGGGCACGCCCACCGTCGACCTGTCGAAGACGGTGGCCGACGCCCCCGCCCTGTGCATCCCGATGCCGGATCGGCGGTGCTGAGATGACCACCCGGACCCCCGTCTCGAGCACGCGCCGCTGGGCCACACGATCGGTCGTCGTCGTCGCCATCGTGGCCGTGGTGGTCGGCTGTGTCGCCGCGGTGAGGGCGAGCGACGACGCGTCGAGCACCTCCGGGTGCGCGATCATGGCGGACTCGATCGGGCTCTACCCGGGCAGCAACCTCACCCTGCGAGGCGTCACCATCGGCTCGGTGACGGGGGTGGCCCCGTCGAACGGCCGTGTGCGCGTCGATTTCTCGATGGACTCCGACACGAAGCTCCCGGCCGACGTGTCGGCGGTGACGACCTCGGACTCCATCGTCACCGACCGGCGTCTGGAGATCCCCACCAGTTACGTCGGCGGCGCCACCTGGGACACCGCGAACTGCATCCCGATCGAGCGGACACGCACCCCCAAGAGTCTCAGCGAGGCGTTCTCGGCCTTCGACAAGCTCTCCGCGCAGCTCACCGACGCGCAAGGCCGCTCACCCGAACAGCAGCAGGCGGTGAGCACCGCCCTGGCGTCGGTCGACGACAGCCTCAAGGGCACCGCGGAGGACTTCAACCGTGCGGTACAGGGACTCGGTGCGGCGCTGGGCGATCCGCAGCTGCGCGACACCCAGCTGCGGTCGCTGATCACCAACGGACAGCAGCTCGCCGACTTCTTCGTGCAGCGGTGGCCCGACGTGCGACTCGCGGTCGACAACGTCGGCAAGTTCGCGACGGCGCTGGGCGACCTCACCCGCGAACTGAACCCCGCACTCGTGCGGCTCACGTCGGTGGTCCCGAAGTTGGCGTCGAACCTGCAGCGTTTCGACCCGATCCTGTTCACCCTGCTCGGCCTCATCACACCGCTCGTCGAGCTGTTGCCCACCGACCAGATCGTCGCGCTGCTCAAGTCGCTGCCGCCGGTCATGTCGGCTCTGCAGGCCATGGCGCAGGACAAGCAGGCCGGCCTCGCCGTCACGATCAAGCCCCCGCGGGTGCGGGTGCCCGTCGCCTCGGCCGGCGTCACCTGCGCCGTGCTCAACCGTGCCTTGGCCGGGTCGTGCCGGCCGTCCCCGGGCGCGCGGACGTCGGTCGACACCGACCTCGTGGCCCTCGTGCTCGGGTCGGGCGGCATCCGATGATCGGCGAGCGGCGTCGCGCGCGGCGCACCGTGCTGGTGGTCGCGACACTGCTCGTCGCGTGGATGTCGGCGGCGTGCGGGATCCAGGTGACCGATCTGCCGCTGCCCGGCACGCGCGTGTCCGGGGAGAGCCGGGCGTTGAAGATCGAGTTCAGCAACGTGTTGAACCTGCCCGCGCGGAGCAAGGTGTTGCTGGGCGGCACCAAGGTCGGGGTGTTGCGGTCGGTGGGCATCGGCGGGTCGGCCACGTCGCCGGTGGCCGTCGCGACCGTCGACGTGGAGTCCGACGTCGACGTGCCGCAGGGAACCCGCGCAGCCCTGGAACAGTCGACGCTGCTCGGCGACATCTACATCTCGCTGACCCCACCCGCATCCGGCGGCGGTGTCCGGCTCGGGAACGGGGCCACGATCCCGCTGTCGCAGACCACGGTCACCCCGGCCGTCGAGGACCTGTTGGGCGGCATCGCGGCCCTGGCCAACGGCGGCACGCTCGAGAAGATCCAGCGCACCGTCGACAAGGCGAACACCGCCTTCCCGCAGAACAAGGCCGAACGTGACAAGGGCATCGAGACCTCGCGCGAACTCATCGCCCGCATCGCCGAGAACTCGTCGTCGGTGGGGGAGATCCTGGATTCGCTCGGCGTGCTGGGCCGTTCGGTCCAGGAGCAGGGGCCGGGTCTGGGGTTCGCGCTCGACGTCGGGCCCGAACGCATCGGCGGGGCGCTGGTGTCGTTCGTGGGTTTCGCGAAGGTGTTGACCTCGTTGGGGTTCCAGTTGACCAGCGTCACGAGGCTGCTCGGCCCGCGCTACCAGCAGCTCGTGGGGCTGATCGACACCGCCAACCCGCTCGTCGACCTCGCGGTGTCGTTGGACGCCTCGGCGCCGTCGGACATCGCACGACTCGACGCGCTCGTGAACGACAAGATCCTGCCGCTGCTGGCGAGTCCGTCGGTGAACATCGTCGACATCACCTCCCCGCGTGGGCTGTCGACGCCGATGGCGTCGAACGACCAGATCCGTACGGTGGCATCGACGTTGCGGATGATCGGGGCGATGCGATGAGGATCGGGGTGCGCACCTCGCTGGTGCTGCTGGTGGTCGTCTCGGTGGCGTTGGCGGCCTATCTGGGTATCGGGATCCTGAAGCTGAAGCCGTTCACCGACACCGAGACCGTCACCGTGGAGATGGCGTCGTCGGGTGGGCTGCTGCCCCGATCGCGGGTGCTCTACAACGGCATCGAGGTCGGCCAGGTCACCGACATCGCCGTCCGTCCCGACGGTCTGCGGGCGACGCTGTCGATCGACGCCGGCTACGACATCCCCGCCGACGCGGAGGTGACCGTGGCGAACCTGTCGCTGGTCGGCGAGCAGTACGTCGATTTCAGCTCGGACCGCGCCGGCGGCCCCTACCTGCGTGACGGTGCGGTGTTGAGCCGCAACGTGGTCACGCAGTCCACCGTGGGGGACACGTTGACGAATCTGCAGCGGCTGGTCGGCCAGGTCGACCCGAAGCGGTTGCTGAGCATCGCCAACACCATCAACGCCGGCTACCTCGGCCGCGAGGACGACATCACCAAGCTCGGCGAGTTCTCGAACCAGTTCTCGCGGACGGTGACCACCCAGCGCACCGAGTTCTCCGACCTGTTCGACACCGCACAGGAATTCGTCCGCAAGGCCGACGGCATCGGCCCGCCGCTGTCCGCGGGATCGCGGGCCCTCGGCGCGAACGGACCGGGCATCACGGCATTGTTCGGTCTGTTCCCCGGTCTGGCGAGTGCAACGAACGGCGCGGTGGCGTGGGATCAGGTGATCAACCCGTTCGTGACGAAGCTGAGCCAGTATCTGCAGCGGATCCTGCCCAAGGTGACACCGCCGCTCGGTGTGCTGCTGCCCCTGATCTCCCAGATCGCCCCGATCACCAACATCGACATCGCGTCGTTCGTCGAACGCGGCCTGCAGATCGTCGACGAGAACGGCGTCGTACGGTTCCGCGTGGCCACCAAGTAGCGTCGCCCGCATGCACAAGGAGATGACTGCCAGTGTCTGAGCTGGGCACACCGGACGAGGACTCGGGAACACCGGACGAGAACAGGGCCGCCTCGGAGTTCTCCGGACTCGACGGGCGGTCACCCCGCACGCCCGACAAGCCCGAAAAGCCCGCCGAGCCAAAGGCACCGGCGGCCGCGACGCCCGCCGAGCCCGGGAAACAGGCCGAGCCCGAGGCGACCGCGGCCCTGAAGCCTGCCGAGTCCACCAAGGCCACGAAGTCCACCGAGGCCACCTCGGCCCGGCGCCCCGGCCGGGGTCTGCTCATCGCCTCGGCCGTCGTGATCGTGGTGCTGGCCGTGGCCACCACGGTCGCGATCGTCTCCGCACTGGGCTATCGCGACGACTATCGGGGCCTCACGTCGCAGAACGCACAGGCCCAGCGGGCCGAGGACGTCGCGAGCGACTACGCCGTCAAGGCCGCCGAGATCGACTACCGCAACTTCGATCCGTGGTTCGCGGCGCTGAAGACCGGTGTCGACGACGCCATGATCAAGCAGTTCGCCGACACCGAACCCGTTCTGCGACAACTGCTCGGACAGCTGCAGTGGGTGTCGAAGGGCACCCTGGTCGGCAGCGACATCAAGTCGCAGAACAACGGGGTGTACGTCGTCCAGGTGTTCGTCGACGTGCAGGTCACCAACGTGCAGTCACCCGGTGGCGTCAAGACCACCGCGCTCTACCCGATCACGGTCGACAAGAACAAGAACTGGGCCATCACCGACATCAG
The DNA here is from genome assembly GCF_051025635.1 of Williamsia sp. MIQD14. Lineage (NCBI taxonomy): Bacteria > Bacillati > Actinomycetota > Actinomycetes > Mycobacteriales > Nocardiaceae > Williamsia > Williamsia sp. MIQD14. The sequence continues at coordinate 451,577 of NZ_JBPFDG010000002.1, read as the reverse complement.
CGGTGGCGTCGCGCCGCTCGCCACGAAGTAGGTCACCGCGCACCGTCGTCAGATCACAACGGCAGCAGGATGTTCTTCACGGTCGGGTCGGTGCGCAGGTACTGCTGCACGGCCGGGTCCTTGAACACCGCGACGAGCTTCTTGATGTTGTCGGCGTTCTGCCACCGGGTACCGATGGTGAGCTGACCGGCGAACTCGTCGGGGGCCGCCGGCGAGAAGATCTGCTTGCTGATCGGGATGCCCGCGGCGAGGTAGTACTCGGTGTAGCCGACGGTGGCGTCGAGGTCGGGCAGTGCTCGCGACTGGGCGGCGAAGTCGAGCAGCGTGAACTGCAGGTTCTTCGGGTTGGTGGCGATGTCGTCCTGGGTGGCCCGCGACTTGTCGATGCCGGACTTCAGGGTGATCAGCCCCGCGCGCTCGAGCAGCCATAGTCCCTGCGCCTCGTTGGCCGGGTCGGAGTAGAGCGAGACCTTCGCGCCGTTCGGCAGCTGCGAGACGTCGGTGTACTTGTCCGACCAGATGCCGAAGCCCCAGCGGAAGACCGGTGTCGCGGCGACCTCCTTGAAGTCGGGGTTGGCGTCGAGAACCTGGGACAGCCACCGCTTGTGTTGGTAGATCGTGCCCGCGACCTCGCCGTCGCTGACCGCGCGGTTCAGGGTGGTGGAGTCGGCGAGACCCTTGAACTTCACCTTGATGCCGTACTTGGGCGCCACGTTCGTCGCGATGTAGTCGACGAGGGCCTGCTCGTTCGCGTTGCCCTCGGCGGTGACGACGGTCAGTGTCGCACCGGCGGTGTCGTTGGGGGACTTGTCCTCCGAGCCCAGGAGACGCCATGCGACGAGTGCGGCGACGATGACCACGACGACCACCACCGCCCCGATGATCAGGGGCGTGCGCCGCTTCTTCACCTCGAAACCGCCGGTGCCGTTCTGTGTGGGTGTCGTGCTGGTCATGGTTCTCCTCGGTGTGCGGGTGTGGACGGTGCAGGGATGGATCGGCCCGCCACCGGTGGGTGGCGTGCCGGGCGTGACAGGGAGAGGTCAGATGCGCGCGGTGGCGCCGGAGCGGACCGATCGTTCCGGGGTCAGGAATCGGACGAGGGCGTCGCCGACGAGTTGGATGGCCGCGACGGTGATGACGAGGGTGACGATGGTCGCGATCATCACCTGGTGGTCGAAGCGCTGGTAGCCGTAGGTGACCGCGATGTAGCCCAGACCGCCGGCGCCGATGGTGCCCGCGATCGCCGAGTACTCGATCATCGCGATCGTGTTGATGGTGAGACCGCCGACGATGTTCGGGAGGGCCTCGGAGATCTGTGCGGTCCAGATGATCTGGATGGTGGAGCCGCCCGACGCTGTCGCGGCGGCGACCACCGACGTGGGTACCGCGCGCAGCGAGTTCTCGACGATCCGCGTGAAGAACGCGATACCGGCGATCGACATCGGGACGACTGCGGCGGGGATGCCGATGTTGGTACCGGTGACGAAGCGGGTGAACGGGATGATCGACGTCATCAACACCAGGAACGGCAACGACCGGCCGATGCTGATGATCCACGATAACGGCGTGTGGAGCCGCCGGTTCTCGAACAGTCCACCGGGAGCGAGGTTGTGGACGATCGCACCGAGGGGGACGCCGACGAGCAGCACGACGACCATGACGATCCCGACCATGATGACCGTGTCGCGGAAGGCGGGGATCAGCAGACCCGGGATCTCGTTGGTGGGCACCGTGATCGATGCCAGGACCGATGTCGTGGCGCTCATGCCGCGACCACCGTGGCCTCCGAGGCGACGGAGTGGACGGCGAGGCCCAGTGTGGCGGCGGCGGCCGGGACCTTCTCGGCGGCAGCACTGTCCACGGCGAGGGTCCATCGACCCACCGAGACCCCGGCGACGTCGCCGACGTGGCCGGCGAGCACCGACACCGGTACCCCGATCTGGTTCGACAGGCGCACGATCCAGTCGCGCGGGACCGCGACGGTGGTGTGGGTGACCTCGAGGACTGCCTGTCCGGGTGCGGCGACCGACGCTGTTGCCTGCGGTCGAAGCGCTTCGCCCAGAACGGATCCGGGGTCGAGGAGGAGGTCGACGACAGCGCCCTGTTCGATGATCCGACCGTGATCGAGTCGGCCCACCCGGTCGGCGATCTTCACGATGGTGTCCATCTCGTGGGTGATGAAGACGACGGCGAGATCGAGGTCGTCTCGGACCTCGCGGAGCAGTTCGAGGAACGATGCGGTGGCCGCGGGATCGAGTCCCGAGGTCGCCTCGTCGGAGAGCAGCACCGACGGCCGCAGGGCCAGCGCCCGGGCGATGCCGACGCGTTGTCGCTGCCCGCCGGAGAGCTGGTGGGGGTATTTGTCGGCGTGCGCGGACAATCCGACGCGGTCGAGCAGTTCGGCGACACGGGCCTTCGTCTGCGCGGTCGTCACCCCGAGGTACTCCAGGGGTAGCGCGACGTTCTGCGCGGCGGTCCGTCGGCTCAGCAGGTTCGCCGACTGGAACACGGTGCCGATCCGCCGACGCGCCACCCGGAGGGCCTTCGGGTCGAGGTCGGTCAGGCGTTCGCCGTTGACGACGACCTCACCCGACGTCGGACGTTCGAGCAGGTTGATGCACTGCGCCAGCGTGGATTTGCCCGCACCCGACGGCCCCACGACGGCGAAGATCTCACCGGCGGGGACGGTGAAGTCGACACGGTCGAGCACGGTCACGGCATCGGTGCCGCGGCCGTAGGTCTTGGTCAGGTCATGGATCTCGATCACGCCCAGAATCATCGGTGACCGGGGTCGGATGTCCCAAGTGTTCAAATCAGGGTGATTCGTGCACCGGCCTCGACCGGGACACGTATTCCTTTACCCCAGCGTAGGATTCGTGCTATTGCCTGGCAGGCGGCCACCCGGGCGCGAAAACCCTCGACGCCGGCGCGCACAATAGACTTCTGATGACGTTCCTCACCCTGGTGCTGCTCGTGGCAGCCGGATTCGGCGCCGGGCTGGTCGGTTACATCACCGGTCTCGCGTCCATCGTGAGCTATCCGGCACTGCTGCTCGCCGGGCTGCCGCCGCTGGCGGCGAACGTCACCAACACCGTCGCGCTGGTGTCGGTCGGTGTCGGCAGCAGCGCGCAATCGGGGAGCAAGCTGCTCGACGAACCCCGCCGACTCGTCACGCTCGGACTGCTCTCCGCGGCCGGCGGTCTGGCCGGCGCGATCGTGCTGCTGCGGTCCTCGCCCGGGTCGTTCGAGACGGTGGTGCCCTACCTCGTCGCGCTGGCGTCGGCGGCGGTGCTGGCCCAGCCGTGGCTGCGTCGGATGGCCGGGCACCGCGAACTGCCCACCGTCTTCGCCGTCGGCATCGTGATCGTCTCGGTCTACGGCGGCTACTTCGGGGCCGGGGCGGGCACCATCTTCCTGGCGCTGGCCTTGGTCACCAGCGCCCATCCGTTGTGGCGGGCCACGCTGCTCAAATCGGCGCTGCTCGGCATCTGCAACCTCGTCGCGGCGATCGTGTTCGCCGCGACCGGGCCGGTGCACTGGATCGCGGCGGTCGCGATGGGCATCGGCTGCCTCGCCGGCGGCTACGCCGGGCCGCCCGTCGTCGCACGACTGCCCGAGACCCCGCTGCGCATCACCATCGGCGTCCTCGGCTTCGCCCTCGCCCTCTGGCTCGCCGTCCGCTGACCGCGACCCCAACCCGCCGACCGTGCGGAAAACTGCCGCCGAGCGTGCCGAAAAGTCTCGCTGAGCGTGCCGATCCGGCTGGTCGCGGCGGCTGTCGGTGCGCTCGGCCCACAATCTCGGCACGGTCGACGGTCAGTTTCGGCACACTCGGCGGGACGTTCGTCGCGACGAGGGACGGGAGAAGAACCGCCTCGACCAGGCTTCGAGTGCACTCGCATGCAAAGACTCGTAGCGTGGAGTGGTGACGTCTCAGCAAACCGCTCATCCCACGCCGCGCACCCTCGGAGAACTCCGCGCCTCCGGACACATCCAGCGCACGATCAAAGACGAGATCCGCAACAACCTCCTCACCGCCCTGCGCACCGGCGCCGACCCGTGGCCGGGCATCGTCGGGTTCGAGACCACGGTGATCCCGCAGCTCGAGCGCGCGCTGCTCGCCGGTCACGACGTGGTCATGCTCGGCGAACGCGGACAGGGCAAGACGCGCCTGTTGCGCACGCTGGTCGGCCTGCTCGACGAGTGGACACCGGTCATCGAGGGCGCCGAGCTCAACGAGCACCCCTACGAGCCCATCACCCCGGCGTCGATCCGCAAGGCCGCCAACCTGCAGGACGATCTGCCGATCACCTGGAAGCACCGCTCGGAGCGCTACGCCGAGAAGCTCGCCACCCCCGACACCTCCGTCGGTGACCTCGTCGGCGACGTCGACCCGATGAAGGTCGCCGAGGGCCGCAGTCTCGGCGACCCGGAGACCATCCACTTCGGACTCATCCCGCGCGCACACCGCGGCATCGTCGCGATCAACGAGCTGCCAGACCTCGCCGAGCGCATCCAGGTGTCGATGCTCAACGTGATGGAGGAGCGCGACATCCAGGTACGCGGCTACTCGCTGCGCCTGCCGCTCGACGTGATGCTGATGGCCAGCGCCAACCCCGAGGACTACACCAACCGCGGTCGCATCATCACCCCGCTCAAGGACCGCTTCGGCGCCGAGATCCGCACGCACTACCCGCTCGAACTCGACGACGAGGTCGCCGTCATCGAGCAGGAGGCCGACCTCGTCGCCACCGTGCCGACCTTCGTCACCGAGATCCTCGCGCGGTTCACCCGCTACGTCCGCGACCACCCCTCGGTCGACCAGCGCTCGGGCATCTCCGCCCGTTTCGCCATCGCCGGTGCCGAGACGGTCGCCGCGGCCGCGTTGCACCGCGCCACCGTCGTCGGCGAGGAGTCGGCCACCGCGCGCGTGGTCGATCTCGACTCGGTGATCGAGGTGCTGCGCGGCAAGGTCGAGTTCGAGTCGGGTGAGGAGGGTCGCGAGATGGAGATCCTCGAACACCTGCTGCGCAAGGCGACCGCCGACACCGTTCGCGAACACCTCGCGGGAATCGACATGGCGCCGTTGGTGTCCGCGCTCGAGACCGGTGAGCCCGTCGTGACCGGCGACCGTGTGACGGCCAAGGAACTGCTCGGCTCGTTCCCGGAGCCGGACAAGACCGGGCCCGTCATCGACACCATCGCCGAGCGGCTCGAGGCCACCGACGACGGGGAACGCGCCAGCGCACTGGAACTCGCACTCGAGGGCCTGTTCCTCGCCCGCCGGATCGGCAAGGAGGCCGACGATTCCGGCCAGACCGTCTACGGCTGACACACACTCCACGGACAGAGACTGACAATGGCTCGCAACAGATTCCACCGCTCGCGCTATCGCCGCTACACCGGTGGGCCCGATCCGCTGGCACCACCGGTCGACCTGCGTGAGGCACTCGACGAGATCGGTGCCGACGTGATGGCCGGCGTCTCGCCGCAACGCGCCATGCGCGAGTACCTGCGTCGGGGCACGAGTGAGATGCGTGGTCTCGACAAACTCCGCGAGGAGATCAACCGCAAACGTCAGGAACTGCTGAAGAAGCGCAATCTCGACGGCACGTTCGCCGAGGTGAAGGAACTCCTCGACAAGGCCGTTCTCGCCGAACGCAAACAGCTCGCCCGCGACCTCGACGACGACGCGCGCTTCGCCGAGATGCAGATCGAGAACCTGTCGCCGTCGACGGCGCAGGCGGTGCAGGAGCTCGCGAACTACGAGTTCCGCAGCCCGGAGGCCCAGGCCGACTACGACAAGATCAAGGATCTGCTGGGCCGCGAGATGCTCGATCAGCGGTTCGAGGGCATGAAACAGGCCCTCGAGGGCGCGACCGATGAGGACCGCCAGGCCATCACCGACATGCTCGCCGACCTCAACGAGCTACTCGCGAAGCACAATCGCGGTGAGGACACCACCGAGGCCTTCGACGAGTTCATGGGCAAGCACGGTCAGCACTTCCCGGACAACCCGCAGTCGACCGAGGAACTGATCGACTCCCTCGCCAAGCGTGCCGCCGCGGCGCAGGCGTTCTACAACTCGCTGTCGCCCGAGCAGCGCGCCGAGCTCGATCAGCTGTCGCAGCAGGCGTTCGGCTCGCCGGATCTGATGAGTCAGCTAAGCCAGATGGACTCGCAGCTGCGCGAGGCCCGACCCGATCTGGGCTGGGGTGACTCGCAGGATTTCGAGGGTCAGCAGGGCATGGGGATGGGCGAGGGTGTCGGCGCGCTGCAGGATCTCGCCGAGCTCGAGTCGTTGTCGGAGCAGTTGTCGCAGCAGTACAACGGATCCCAACTCGACGACATCGACCTCGAGGCCCTGGCCCGCCAGCTCGGCACCGATGCCGCCGTCGACGCCCGGACCCTCGCCGAGCTCGAGAAGGCATTGGCCGAGCAGGGCCTGTTCGACCGCGACGCCGACGGCAACCTGCGGTTGTCGCCGAAGGCGATGCGGCAGTTGGGCCAGTCGATCTTCAAGGATGTCGCCGACCGTCTCTCGGGTCGTTCGGGCGATCGCCAGACCCGCAGGGCGGGAGCGACCGGCGAATCGACCGGGGCCACCCGCGAGTGGGAGTTCGGCGACACCGAACCGTGGGATGTGACCGCCACCGTGGGTAACGCGGTGCGGCGCACCATCATCGAGGACCCCGAGAGATCCTTGGCTGCAGGAGATCTCGCGCGTCATGGCGTCCGCATCGATGTGCGCGACGTGGAGGTGTCGGAGACCGAGTCGCGCACGCAGGCGGCGGTGGTGCTGCTGGTCGACACCTCGTTCTCGATGGAGATGCAGGGTCGCTGGCTGCCGATGAAACGGACTGCCGTCGCGCTCAACCACCTCATCAGCACCCGGTTCCGCAGCGACGAACTCGAGATCATCGCGTTCGGGCGCCACGCGCGCACCATCGACATCGGTGAGCTGACCGGGCTGCAGGCGGTGGCCGAGCAGGGCACGAACCTGCACCACGCACTACTGCTGGCGGGGAGGCATCTGCGCAAGCACCCGAACGCGCAGCCGGTGGTCCTCATCGTCACCGACGGTGAGCCGACCTCCCACCTCGAACCCGACGGTCACGCCTTCTTCGACTGGCCGCCGCACCCGGCGACCCTGGCGGTCACCGTCCGCGAACTCGACACCATCTCCCGACTCGGGGCGCAGGTCACCATCTTCCGGCTGGGCGACGACCCGAGCCTGGAACGTTTCATCGACCAGGTGGCCCGCCGTATCGGCGGTCGGGTGGTGGCCCCCGACCTCGACGGTCTCGGTGCCGCGGTCGTCGGCGACTACCTCGGGTCACGCCGGGGCCGCCGTCGGTGAGTGCGGAGGGCACCGTCCGTGTGGGGACGTCGGGATGGGTGTACCCGCCGTGGCGGGGCACCTTCTACCCGAAGGGGCTGCCGCAGCGTCGCGAGCTCGAACATCTTTCCCACACACTGAACTCCGTCGAGATCAACGGTTCGTTCTATGCCCTGCAGAAGCCAGAGAGCTACTGCAGGTGGGCGGAGTCCACGCCCGACGACTTCGTGTTCTCGGTCAAGGGGCCACGGTTCATCACCCACATGAAGAAGCTGGTCGACGTCGAGACGTCGCTGGCCAACTTCTTGGCCTCGGGCATGTTGGCGCTCGAGCACAAGCTCGGCCCGGTGCTGTGGCAGCTACCTCCGACCATGCGCTTCGATGCCACTGTCCTGCAGGATTTCCTGGGGCGTCTGCCCGCGACGACGTCGGCCGCCGCCGCGCTCGCCCGCAGCCACGACGCCCGTCTCGACGGGCGCGCGTGGACGACCGTCGAGAACGACCGTCCGATGCGCCACGCGCTCGAGGTACGGCACCCGAGCTTCGTCGACGACGCCGTGACCGACATGCTGCGGTCGGCGGGTGTCGCGGTGGTGCTGGCCGATTCGGCCGACAAGTTCCCGGTGATCGACGAGATGACCGCCGACTTCTCCTACGCGCGTCTGCACGGTGACGCGGAGATCTACGTCAGTGGCTACACCGACGACGCCCTCGACACGTGGGCGCGACGATTCGCCGACCGCGTCCACCACGGCGACGTCTTCGTCTACTTCGACAACGATGCGAAGGTCCGCGCGCCGGTCGATGCCCGCGGCCTGCTCGACAGACTCGGCTGACTCAGCGCTTCCGGGAGATCGAGGGGCGTTTACGCGACACCTCGACGCCGCCCATGAGAGCGAGTCCGTTCACGATGATCGTGGGTGCGCCGGGCCGTCCGCGGCCGGAGGCGCCGTGCGGGAACCCGCCCATCACGCCGATCCCGCGCACCTGCACGGTCGCGTCCACGGGGACGAGGATCTCGATACCGCCCATGACGGCGACCGCCTGGATCGTGAGCACCGGCGCGGTGAACTCGACACGCCGCAGGTCGATCTCGGCGCCGCCCATCACCGTGACCACGGTCAGCCGGTCACCGACCCCGACGGTGCCCTTGAGTTCGGTGCCGCTCATCACCGCGACCTTGGTGCTCACGACGGTCGGGTCGGGACCCGGCCGCATCGTGTACGCCGGTGCGACAGCGGGTTTCGTGAGCGACAGTCCTCCCGCGTGCGCGGCGATGTCGTTGACCGGGAGATCGTCGGTGAGGGCGTCGAGCTCGCCGAACGTGGTCGCCGACACCGCCGTCGACGCCCGCGTCTCGTATTCGACGGGGGAGAGGTGTCCCTGGGTCATGGCTGCGGCGAGGATGTCGTGCACCAGGCTCCGGTCGGCGTCGGAGGCGCGCAGCCGTGCGCGTTTGTCGAACGAGGGGGACGGTTCGGTCATGGGATCGACGGTAACCAACGCCGAGGCGTCTCCGCTACGACAGATGTCATCGATCGATCAGGCGAGCAGGAGGGCCACGATCGCGATCACGGGTATCGACGCGACGGTGGTGACCAGGGCCGTATCGCGGGCGAGGACCTCGCCGCGACGGTAGCGGGTCGCGTAGACCAGCACGTTCTGGGCGGTGGGCAGCGAGGCGATGACCACCTGGGCGAACAGGTGATGGCCGCGCTCACCGAACAACCAGTACGACAGTGCGAAGACCAGCAGCGGCTGCGCCACCATCTTCAGCACCGAGGCCAGGGCGACGTCGCGTCGCGGACTCTCGCCCTTGCGCAGGACCGACACCCCGGTCAGCGACAGGCCGAAGGCGAGCAGGGCACCGGGCACCGACGCGTTGCCGAGCATGGAGATCGGTTCGGCGACGGCGTGCGGGAGTCGCCACCCCGCGAGCGAGATCACCAGGCCGGCCGCACCGCCGAGCACGATCGGGTTGGTGAGCGGCGCGATGACGGTGTCGCGCAGGGTGATCCGACCGGGCCCATCGTGCAGTGCGGTCAGATCGAGCGCGGTCAACGCGATCGGCGAGTAGATCATGATCTGGAACAGCAGCAGCGGGGCGACGAACGACGCGTCGTCCAGGACGAAGATCGCGATCGGGATGCCGAGGTTCGCGCTGTTCACATAGGAGGACGCGAGTGCGCCGATCGTGGCCTCGGGGATGTCGCGATGCAGCACGAGTCGGGCGAGGAGAAAATAGGCCAGCCCGATGAGCAGCGCGCTGCCCCCGGCGATCACCAACGTCGAGGAGAAGATCACCGAGACGTCGGTGGTGGCGAGCGAATCGAACAACAGCGCCGGGGTGAACACGAAGAACACCAGTCGGGCGAGGACCTGCTGGGCGTCGGGTCCGAGGACCTCGGTACGGCCGAGCACGTATCCCACCGCGATCACGATGAAGATGACGGTGAAACCCTGGACGACTCCGGACACCGGGGCCGTCTAGGGTGCGGCGATCACAGAACGAGAAACCGACCGGTGAGCCATCACGAGCAGCGGCCTACCGGTCGGTCGTCGATCACCTACCGGTGGTGACGAAGGGGAGCAGGGCCATCTCGCGCGCATTGCGGATCGCGGTGGCGACCTGACGCTGCTGCTGCGGGTTGAGGCCGGTGACGCGACGGCTACGGATCTTGCCGCGGTCGGACAGGAACGTACGCAGAAGGGCGACGTCCTTGTAGTCGATGTGGTCGATCTTGCGCTCGCGCAGGATGTTGCGCTTCGCGGCGACCTTCGTCGGCTTCTCGTTGCGCTTACGGGTGGGCTTGGCAGCCATGATCGCTTCCTCAGTTCATTGTCGTTCGGTCAATCGCCGATTGTCCATCTTACGCGAGATCTGACCCGGTCTTGACCACCGGTCGTCGAGGGTGCCGACGACCGCGACCTCACCAGCTCGACTTCGTGATACCCGGCAGCTCACCGTTGTGCGCCATCTCGCGAAAGCGCACCCGGGAGATGCCTGCCTTACCGATGAAACCACGGGGACGGCCGTCGACCGCATCGCGATTGCGCACGCGGGTGGGGCTGGCGTCGCGGGGGAGTCGCTGCAGGGCGAGCTGGGCGGCAGCCCGCTCGTCGTCGGTGGACCCCGGAGCGCGCACGATCTCCTTGAGCTCGGCCCGCCGCGTCGCGTGACGGGCGACGACCTCGCGACGGTGTTCGTTGCGGTTGATCTTCGATTTCTTGGCCATGGTCAGCGCTCCTCTCGGAAGTCCACGTGCGCGCGGATCACCGGGTCGTATTTGCGGACGACCAGCCGGTCGGGGTCGTTGCGGCGGTTCTTGCGGGTCACGTAGGTGTAGCCGGTCCCGGCGGTCGACTTCAGCTTCACGATCGGCCGGACGTCGGTGCTCTTGCTCGCCATCTAGAACTTCTCCCCTCGGGCCCGCATCCGGGCGACGACGGCGTCGATGCCGTCACGGTCGATCGTCTTGATGCCCTTGGTCGAGACGCGCAGCGTGATGCTGCGGCCCTCGCTCGGCACGAAATAGCGACGCCGCTGGATGTTCGGGTTCCAGCGGCGGTTGGTGCGCACGTGCGAGTGCGACACCTGTTTGCCGAAACCGGGCGCGCGCCCGGTCACCTGGCAGTGGGCGGACATGATCCCTCCGATCGTGGCCGAGGTGCCGGCCTTGTTGGAAACGATTGTCGATACGGGCTAGGCTAGCACCATGATGACAACGGTTATCAACAACGAAGGAGGTGTCCGGTGGCCGTGAACCGCACACCGGTCGTGGTCGTCACCGGTTTCGACCCGCTCGCCGTCGACGGGGTCGCATCCGCCATGGCGGTCCCCGGAACGGTGGTGGTCCACCACGATCTGGCCGCACTGTCGCAGGGCTCGATGACCCGCACGATGCACGACCACGACGCCACCGGGGCGCCGCTCACCCGCGTCACCCGGATCGACCTGGTGCACGGATGCGTCTCGTGTGCGCTGCGCGAGGATCTCCTACCGCTGCTGCGCTCGCTGCACCGCCGCGGGAGGGTCGAACGGATCGTGCTGGCCCTCGACGCCCTGATCGAGCCTGAGCCCCTGTGCTGGGCGATCGAGCACGTCGTCGTCTCCGACGTACCGGGACAGATCGACGGCCCCGCCGGCCGCGACGTGGAGATCGCGGCGGTGATCGGATGCATCGACGGCGCCACCTGGCTCGCCGACGCGACCGGCGACGACACCCTCGCCGAGGCGGGACTGCAGTCCCCCGAGGACGAGGACGAACGCACGATGGCCCAGGTCGCGGTCGGCCACGTCGAGTTCGCCGACGCCCTCGTCGTCGGGGCGACCGCCGCCGACAGCTGGGAGGCGGCCCGATTCGGCGCGGTGGTGGCACGGCTCGCACCGCGGGCGCCGGTGCTCCTCGAGACGCCGCAACGACCGGTGTCGACGCCGATGATCGAGGCGTTGCTCGCCGCCGTGGCCCCCGACGCGCGCCGCGGTCGCGGTACCGGCGCCCACGACCCCCTGCTGACCGGACAACCGCCGCTCGACGACGACTGCGGTGTGCAGCTCGTCGAGTTCACCGCCGACCGGCCGATGCATCCGGGGCGTCTGCACGACGCGATCGACTGCCTGCTCGACGGCGTCGTGTGCTCACGCGGTCGGCTCTGGGTGGCGACCCAGCCGGATGAGGCGCTGTGGCTCGAGAGCGCGGGCGGAGGTCTGCGGGTGGCGACCGGCGGGCCGTGGCTCGTGACGATGACACCCGAGGAGATCGCGCGGTGCGCGCCCGAGCGGGTGTCGATGGCCTCGCTGCGGTGGCATCCCGAGTTCGCCGACCGGGACACCAGCATCGTCGTCCTCGCCCACCGCGCCGACCCGCGACACATCGTCGACACCCTGCGCGCGGCCTGCCTCACCGACGCCGAGATGGCCGCCGGTCAGGCCGCCTGGGACCGCTGGCCAGATCCCTTCGGGACCTTCCACCGTGATCCCTGCGAACCGGTCGAGGCCTCCGATGACCCCACCGATGTCCCCGCCACCCACCCCCGAGAGGCAGACCGCCCATGAAGCCCGGACTCCACCCCGACTACCACCCCGTCCTCTTTCGTGACTCCGCGACGGGCACGACCTTCCTCACCCGGTCCACGGTGACATCCGATGTGCTTTTGGAGTGGGAGGACGGTAACCGGTACCCTCTTGTGGTTGTCGATGTCACGTCCGACTCGCACCCGTTCTGGACCGGGGCGACCCGCGTGATGGACACGGCAGGACGAGTCGAGAAGTTCGAGCGCCGGTACGGGCGCCGAGCGCGACCGACCCAGACGTGAGTGGAATTCGAAGAAGGGCTTGATCATGGCTGTACCGAAGCGCAGGATGTCGCGGTCCAACACCCGCAGTCGCCGTTCGCAGTGGAAGGCGGAGAACCCGCCGTTGCAGGAGGTGAAGGCCGGTGGCGTGAGCCAGCGCGTGCCGCGTCGCCTCGTCAAGGCAGTGAAGCTCGGGATCATCGATCTCGATCGCCGCTAGGCGCTTCGCTCCCACCAGCACCTCCACAGGACCGGTTGTCGCACCCGCGACGACCGGTCCTGTGGTGTCGGCGTGCATCGCCACCGACGAGATCAGGTCGCGTCGAGCACACCGGCCGTGATCTCGTCGGCGACGGCGACGGGCGCCTCGATCGGCGCGAGGTGGCCGACGCCCTGCAGAACGGTCAGCCGTGCCCCGGGCACGCGACCGGCGATCAGCTCCATACCGTCGACCGGGGTCGCGACGTCCTCACGGCCGGCGACCAGGCGCAGCGCCGTGGTGATCCGACCGAGATCGTCGCGCACGTCGAAGGCGCCGAGGGCTTCGCAGACCCGCGCATAGCTCTCCGCGTCGCAGGCGCGCAGTGACCCGATGAGGGAGTCGACGGTCTCCGGTTCGCGGTCCCGGAAGCCCGGCCCGAACCATCGCTCCAGCGACCCCGGGACCACCGCGTCGATCCCGTCGGTGCGGACGAGTGCCGCCCGGTCGGCCCATCCGTCCGACGTCCCGATACGGGCGCCCGTGCAGGCCAGCGTCGCCGAGGTGACGAGACCCGGGTGGCGGAGCAGGAGGGCGAGACCGACGGCACCGCCCACCGAGTCCCCCGCGTAGTGCACTGCGACGGCGTCGCGATCTGCGAGCAGGTCGGCGGCGATCGCCGCGACGGCGTCGGCCAGATCCTCGACGGTGAACGGGTCCTGCGTCGGATGCCCGGTCCCGTGCCCGGGCAGGTCCCACCCGACGACGTCGACCCGGTCGGCGAGAAGTGCCGCACACGGACCCCAGAGGTCCGCGACGGAGGTGCCGAGCGACGGCCCCACCACGAGAAGTGGTCGCCCCGGTCGCCGCGGACCGAGGTCGACGGTCGTCACCGCCACGTTGGTCATGCCGCCTCCGTCAGCTCGAGTCCTACGGCGACGCGCAGCTCGTCGAGGGTGATGCCGTGCAGGTCGCGGACCGCGGCGCCGTCGGGGCCGACGTCGAAGGTCGCCACGTCGGTGTACACGCGGGTCACGCAGCCGACGCCGGTGAGCGGATAGGTGCACTCCTGCACCAACTTCGCCGTCCCGTCCTTCGCGAGCAGCGTCATCATCACGAACACCTGCTTGGCGCCGATCGCGAGATCCATCGCCCCACCCACCGCGGGGATCGCACCCGGCGCGCCGGTGTGCCAGTTCGCGAGATCGCCTCCGACGGAGACCTGGAACGCCCCGAGCACGCAGACGTCGAGGTGTCCGCCGCGCATCATCGCGAACGAGTCGGCGTGGTGGAAGTACGACGCACCGGGGAGCTCGGTCACGGGGATCTTGCCGGCGTTGGTGAGGTCGGGGTCGATCTCGTCGCCGAGCGCCGCCGGACCCATGTTGAGCATCCCGTTCTCCGTGTGCAGGACGACACCCGAGTCGGCGGCGAGGTGGTCGGCGACCAGGGTCGGTTGCCCGATGCCGAGGTTCACGAACGAGCCGCGCGGGATGTCGGCGGCGATCGCCGCGGCGATCTCGTCCTTCGTGCGGGGACTGGCGGTCATCGGGGCACCTCCACGATGCGGTCGACGTAGATCGACGGTGTGACGACGGATTCGGGGTCGAGGGAACCGGTCTCGACGACGTCGGTGACCTCGACGATCGTCTGCGCGGCCGCGGTGGCCATCACCGGCCCGAAGTTGCGGGCGGTCTTGCGGTAGACCAGGTTGCCCATGCGGTCGGCGACGTGCGCGCGGATCAGAGCGACGTCGCCGCGGATGGGGTACTCGAGGACGTACGTGCGGCCGTCGATCTCTCGGGTCTCCTTGCCCTGCGCCAACTGCGTCCCGACCGCGGTGGGGCAGAAGAACGCACCGATGCCGGCGCCGGCGGCGCGCATGCGCTCGGCCAGCGTCCCCTGCGGCACCACCTCCAGCTCGATCGCGCCGTCGCGGTAGAGGCCGTCGAACACCCACGAGTCCGACTGGCGGGGGAACGAGCAGATGACCTTGCGGACGCGACGTTTCGCCAGCAGCGCCGCGAGCCCGGTGTCGCCGTTGCCCGCGTTGTTGGACACGACCGTGAGATCGGTGGCGCCCTGGTCGATCAGCGCGTCGATGAGCGCCACGGGCATGCCGGCCATGCCGAACCCGCCGACGAGGACGGTTGCGCCGTCGGCGATCCCGGCGACCGCCTCGGCGGTGTCGGGGCAGATGGTGGTGATGCTCATGCGGGCCTCCCTGTCGTGGCGGCGTTCTCGAGGACGACGGCCAGTGCCTGACCGACGCCGATGCAGATGGCGGCCACACCCCAGCGCTGCTTCTCGTCGCGCAGACGGTGCGCGAGGGTGCCGAGGATCCGGGTGCCGGATGCCCCGAGCGGGTGGCCGATCGCGATGGCGCCACCGCGGGCGTTGACGATCTCGGGGTCGATGTCCCACGCGTCGACGCACGCCAGTGACTGCACCGCGAACGCCTCGTTGAGTTCGACCGCGCCGACGTCGGACCATCCGATCCCGGCTCGTGCCAACGCCTTCTGGGCCGCCTCGATCGGTGCGATGCCGAAGTCCTGCGGTGCGAGGGCGTGCGCCGCACGCCCCGCGACGCGGGCAAGCGGATCGCCGGGGAGCGCACCCTCGGCGGCGAGGACGATCGCCGACGCGCCATCGTTGAGGGGACTCGCGTTGCCCGCGGTGATCGTCCCGTCGGTGCGGAACGCAGTCTTCAGTCCGGCGAGGGTGTCGGGGGTGGTGCCCGGGCGGATGCATTCGTCGCGGGTGAGGTCGGCGCCGTCGACGGCCACGACGAGGTCGTCGTAGAAGCCGTCGTCCCAGGCCCGGGCGGCCAGCCGGTGCGACCGGGCCGCGAAGGCGTCCTGTCGGTCGCGACCGATCGAGAACCGCTCGGCCAGTTGCTCGTTGCACTCGCCGAGTGAGGCGGTCCACTCCGCCGGCATCCGGCTGTTCACCAGGCGCCATCCGAGCGTCGTCGACACCGCGGTGACGTCGCCGGCGGGGAACGCCCGCGACGGTTTCGGCAGCACCCAGGGCGCGCGGGTCATCGACTCCACGCCCCCGGCGACGACGACGCGGGCATCGCCGGTCTCGATCGCCCGCGATGCGGCGATGGCGGCGTCGAGACTCGACCCGCACAGCCGATTGACGGTGGTGGCCGGGACGGAGACCGGCAGATCCGCGAGCAGTACCGCCATCCGCGCGACGTTGCGGTTGTCCTCGCCGGCCTGGTTGGCACACCCGAGGACGACCTCGTCGACGGCGGCCGGGTCGAGCCCGGGGGTGCGGTCGACCGCGGCCCGCACGATCGCGCCGGCGAGATCATCGGGTCGGACACCGGCGAGGGCGCCGCCGAACCGCCCGAACGGGGTGCGTGTCGCGGTGTGGACGAATGCGTCGCTCATCGTGGGCCACCTACTTGCTCGTCGTGGTGTGTGTGTTCGCTATGCGAACGCACGTGCGCTATACGAACAGGGTAACAGTCGGGCAGGTCAGCGGGCCAGTACCGCGAGATCGTCGGAGATCGCCGCGGCGGCGGCGCGCAGTCGGTCGAGGTGGGCGAGTGCGTTGTCGGGCCCGGCGTGCATCGAGATGTTGACGGCCGCGACGACCCCGTCGGCGGTCCGCACGGGGACGGCGAGCGAACGCAACCCGACCTCGAGTTCCTCGTCGACCAGCGTCCACCCCTGTTCCCGGGTCTCGGTGAGGACCGCGAGGAGGCGATCGCGGTCGGTGACCGTCCGCGGGGTCAACGGGGTCAGCGTGGTCTGCGGCAGTGGGTCGCCGGGCCGGTCGGCGAGCAGGACACGTCCCATCGAGGTCGCCCACGCCGGGAACCGCGTGCCCACGGTGATGCCGACCCGCATCAGTCGGTGACTCGACGCGACGCGCGCGACGTAGACGATCTCGTCGCCGTCGAGGATTGCCGCCGACGTGGACTCGCCGACGTCGGCGGACAGCGCCGCGAGGTGTGGCTGTGCCACCTCGGGCAGCCCGAGCCCGGCGAGGTAGGCGGTGCCGAGTCGGAGAACCTGTGGCGTGAGGGCGAACTCGGACCCGTCGACGCGGACGTACCCGAGCTCGACGAGCGTGTGCAGGAGCCGACGTGCGGTGGCCCGGCTCAAGCCCGCGCGCGCCGCGACGGCGCTGAGCGTCATCGCGGGATGCGTCGCGTCGAAGGCGGTGATCACCGACAGGCCGCGGGCGAGGGACTGCACGAATTCGTCGGCCATGCCGGGAGCCTAGCCAGCGTCGGGTGCCGCGGGATCCGGCGCGGTCCCGCGGCGGGCCGCGAATTCGGCACCGCGGCGGGCCGCGACTTCGGCACCGCGGCGGGCCGCGAGTTCGGATCGGGTGCGGACGCCGAGCTTCGCATAGACGCGGGTGAGGTGGTACTGCACCGTCTTGACCGACAGGAACAGTTCGGCGGCGGCCTCACGGTTGGTCATCCCGGTCGCGACGAGTGCGGCGACTGCCTCCTCCTGCGGTGTCAACGCGTCGTGCGGACGGTCGGCGATCACCGCCCGCACACCGCCCGCCCGCAACTCGCGCTCGCACCGCAGGACGTAGGTCGTGGCCCCGAACGATCGGAAGTGGTCCCGCGCGTCGGTGATGACGACGTCGGCGTCGCGGCGTCGTCCGGCCCGCCGCAGGGTCTGCCCGTAGGCGAACTCGACCCGGGCGCGGTCGTAGACAAGCGGGAGATCGTCGAGGTCGGCGAGCGCTCCCTCGAACGTCTCGACCGCCGCGTCGACGAGGCCACGGGCACCGAGCAGCCGACCCCGTGCGTACGCGAGACGTGCTCGCGCCGAACGGTGGTCGCGGTCGCGGGCAGGCTCTTCGTGCTCGGCGAGGAACGTCTCCGCCTCGTCGAGGCGACCCTCGACCACGAGTGCGTTGGCGTACACGTCGGGCCAGGGCCAGAAACCGGGCTCGGCCACGTCCCCGCGCGCCCACGACCCGGTCAGCGGGGCGAGCGCTCGCAGGACCCCCGCGTAGTCCGTTCGCGCCTCGGCGACCGCGGCGCGGGCCAGTGCGGCGGGTACGCGCATCACCTCGTAGTCGTGACCGGCGATGTCCCGGGACCGCGTGGCGGCGTCCGCCGCCGCCCAGTCGCCACGCAGCGCATGGATCTGGGTGATGGTCCACTCCAGGAGCGGGATCATCAGGCGGGTCCCGGTGCGCTCGGCGAGATCGACACCGGCGCGTGCGGTGCGCATCGCACCGGTCCAGTCGCCGGTGACGAAACACGTTCGGGCGAGCCATGCGTGGGCCCAGAGGGCGATGCGGGTGGATCCGCCGAGGTGGTCGGTCGGTGTCGCCGACTCGAGTTCGGTGCGTGCCCGGGCGACCTCGTCGGCCGCGAGGTGCAACCATCCCGCGCCCATCTGGACCCGCTGACCCACCGGACCCGTCTTGTTGTGGTCCCAGAGGTTCTCGTAGCCCAGGAGGGCCTCGCGCATACGGCCGGTCGCCCCGAGTCCGAGGCCGCGGATCGCCCCGACCTCGACGGCCACGGGGTGGTCGGCGCCGACGAGTGCGACCGCCTCGTCGGCCCAGCGCACCAGGCGAAGACCGTCGCAGCGAGCGAGGCTGTGCAGCACCTGACGGTGGCAGATCATCGCGGCGATCTCCGGGTCGTGGACGGGGCGCACGGTCTCCCACGCGCGGCGCAGGCGCGCCGACGCCTCCTGCGGCCGGCCGCGCAGGATGGCGAGGTACCCGAGCACCGAATCACGCAGTGGGGTCTCCCGCAGACTCTCCACGGCGGCGACATGGTCGGCGGCACGGGCGATGTCGCCCGCGCTGATGAGGGCGTCGACCGACCGGAGGAAAGTCGTCTCGCGGTCGACGACGTCGGTGCCCATGCGACCGGCCACCGCGAACAGGTCGGCGGCGGTGGCCCATTCGCCGTCCGCGCCGCGGCGCGCCGCCATCGCGACGAGGTCGTCGGCGAGTGACCGGTCGGGCAGTGCGGTCGCCCGCGCGCGGTGGGCGAGTGCGCGGGCCTCGTCGTCGAGGGCGTCGGCGGCCGCATGGTGCATCGCCGCGACCGCGGTGCGCGACATCGTGGCGAGCACCGCGACCCGCGTCATCGGGTCGACGGTGTCGAGCTCGATCGACTGCGAGCGCTCGTGCGCGGTGAGCAGTCCGGCCCGGACCCCGGTGTCGACGGCCGACCACGGATCGTCCACGTGCGCCATGCCACTCACCACCGTTAGGTCGGTCGGGGCCCCGAGCACCGACACGGCCTCGGTCATCCGGCGCGCGGCCGCGTCGCACTCCTCGAGGGCGGCGGTGACCCGCGCCGCGACGTACCGCGGTGCCGGCAGCGATGCGTCGGTCCGGGTCCAGATGTCGCGGGGCGCCTCGCGCACCAGCGCCAGCACGGCCCGTGGGCGACCGAGTGTGTGCGCGGCCAGGCGCGCGGCGACCGTGGGGCGCAGCGCCATCCCGTGACGTGCGGCGAGCTGGGCGACGTCCTCGGGGCCGAGGGGATCGACGGGGATGATCCGATCGGCGGTGTCGAGGACCGCGTCGATGCGGGGATCGTTCCCCGACAGCGGATGTCGTGTCGCGACGACGAGCAGATGCGCACCCGGCCGGTGTCGGACCGCGCTCATCACCACCTGCATCGAGTGCACGTCGGCGTGGTGGGCGTCGTCGACGATGATCACCGTGGCGACCGCGTCGTCGGTGTGCAGCCCGAGCGCGAGATGCTCGGCCGCGGCGACGGGTTCGTCGGGACCGGTGTCGTCACCGAGGAGTTGTCGCAGGATGCCGCCGGACACCCCGGACTCCCAGTGCAGGCCGCGTGCCCTGCGAACCGTGACGGCGTCGTCGCCGATCGTGTCGACGAACGAGGACACGGCGGTGGTGAGACCGGCGCCCTCGACACCGTCGACGACGACGGCGGTCGACGTGGTGCGCGCGACGTCCAGCGCCGCACGCAGGTCGGCGAGGGGTCCGTGGAGGCCCACCGGCGTCGACGAGTCCTCCATGACTGCGAGGCTAGTCATGCGCGAGGAGCGATCGGACCGGATCGTCGTCATGGTCTCGCGGCGCGACCTGCTCGCAGTCGTCAGCCGAGATCGCCGCCCGCGACCGGCAGCACCGTCCCGGTGATGTAGGACGCCTCGTCGGAGGCGAGGAAGCAGATCGCCGCGGCCTGCTCGTCGAGGGTGCCGTAGCGCTTCATCGGCGACGAGTCGACGGTCTGGTCGACGATGGCCTGGTACCAGTCCTTCTCCTGCTCGCTCTGCGGCGCGGGTCCGCGGGGGATGCGTCGTGGGGGAGCGTCGGTGCCACCGGGTGCGGTCGCGACGACGCGGACCCCGTGTGGGGCGGCCTCGAGTGCGAGCGCCGAGGTGATCGCGTTGACCCCGCCCTTGGCCGCCGCGTACGGCACCCGGTGGACGCCGCGGGTCGCGACCGACGAGACGTTGACGATGGTGCCGGCGCCGCGGTCGACCATCGGACCGATCACCGCCCGGCACGACCACAGCGTCGGGTACAGCGACCGCGAGAGTTCCTTCTCGATCTGCTCGGTCGGGTACTCCCAGAACGGTTTCGCCCAGATCGTCCCGCCGACGACGTGGATCGCGACGTCGACGCGTCCGTGCGCGGCCAGCGCCGCGTCGACCGCGGACTGTGCACCGCCGACGGTCTCGAGGTCGGCGAGCACACTGTGCGGGTCCTCGGCGGTGGCCGGGTCGCGGGCCAGTTCCTCGGCGAGCGCCTCGACGGCCTCGGCGCGGTCGGCGAGCACGAGTGCGCCGCCCTCGGCGGCGATCCGTCGCGCCACCCACTCACCGATGCCCTGCGCGGCACCGGTGACGAGGACGACCTTGCCGGCGAAGCGTCCGGGGCTCACGAACGCGGGGCGGCGGGACTCGTCGGCGTCGCGCATGGCCCGGCGCATCGTGGCCTTCGACCGGTCGGCGTGGTCGGCGATGAGGGTCCGGGCGGTCTCGCGGTCGCCGGCCTCGATCGCGTCGACGATGTCGAGATGGTCCTGGGCGCACCGCGGGTCGCACCACGTCGCACGCCGCAGTGTCTCGGCCATCGCCGCCTTCACCCCGAGTGCCTGATACGCCTGCAGCAGGTGGGCGTTGCCCGTCTGGGTGAACAAGTAGTCGTGGAATGCGGCGTTGGTCTCGGTGTAGGCGTGCGCGTCGACGAACCGGTCGCCGTCGACGTGGCGGGTGGTGGCCTCGGCGAGCAGGCGGTAGCCGGTGACCTGTGTCGGCGTCAGCCGTCCGATGATCAGCTCCAGCGCACCGAGTTCCAGCGCGCGTCGCGCCTCGAAGACGGCGTCGGACTCGCGCACCGACGGGTGCTCCTCGCCGATCTCGTAGTCCCCGCCTGACTCGTTGTCCCCGCCCGTCTCGGGATCACCGTGGATTTCGGCGGGTGCCGACGGGCGCGACACCAGGGGTGCGGTCTCGCGGGCCGGCATCACCGTCTGGGCGGCGATGATGCGGGCGTCGATCGCCTCGGCGATCGCGTCGCCGTCGTCGAGAGGCGTCGGCGACGAACCGGTGGGCGCCGGCGCCATCCGCTGTCCGGCGATGCACCGGAGGGCCTCGTCCTCGTCGGCGGCTGGGATCCGGGCGCCGTCCGACCGCGGATGCACCTCGCGGTCGCCGAACAGCACCTGTCCGGCGATGCCGCGCGCCGACACCTCGACCGCGTCGTCGACGGGTGGGGGAGCGGTGTCGACCTCGACCGGGTCCGGGTCCGGCACGGGTTCCGGGGCGGGCGCCGGCTCCGTCGGTGGGTCGACCACGGTGGTGGCCGTCGACGAGGGCAGGAATTTCTCGTAGTAGAAACCCGTCGGCGTGACACCGAGATCGCCGATGTGGGCACGGACCCCCTCGACCATCGGCGGCGGTCCGCACAGGTAGATCGCGACATCCCCGTCGTGCAGGTGCTCGGGTCCGATCAGCGTCGTCACGCGCCCCTGGTTCACGGCGGTCGTCGCCGTGTCGGACACACAGTGGTCCCAGGTGAACGTCGATCTGGGCTGCGAGGTCGGTGAGCGTGTCGAGTTCGACGAGGTCGTCGTCGGAGCTCACCCCGTAGACGAGGTGGACGGGGCGGTCACTGTCGCTGTCGCGCAGCGCCCGGAGCATCGACAGCACCGGCGCGAGACCGGTGCCACCGGCGATCAACAACGCCGGGCGGGACGCCTCACGGAGGAAGAAGCTGCCGTGCGGTCCGGTGAACGAGATCGTGTCGCCGACGGCCGCGCGGTCGGTGAGGTACTCCGACATCACCCCGCCGTCGATGATCTTGACGAGGAACTCCAGTTCGTCGGATCCCGGTGGGGTGCTGAAGGAGTACGACCGCCCGGCGTCGGTGCCGGGCACCGCGATGGTCACGTACTGCCCGGGCAGGAAGGCGATCCCGCCCTCCGGTGCGGCCAGGGTGAGGCGGGCCGTCGACGGCGAGAGCCGGTCGACCGCGGTGACCCGCGTCGTGTGGGTCGCCGCCCGCGTCTTGGCCACCTCGGACGTCGACGCGATCTGCACGACGAGGTCCGACCGCGGGGTCATGCTGCAGGGCAGGCACATCCCGCGCTCCGCCTCGTCGGCGGTGAGGGCGTCGTCGATGTACTCGCCGCCGTCGAACTCGCCCGACTCGCACACCGCCTTGCAGGTCCCGCAGGCACCGTCGCGGCAGTCGAGCGGGATGTTGATGCGCGACCTGTAGGCGGCGTCGGCGACCGTCTGCCCGTCGTCGCAGGTGATGAATCGGGTGACACCGTCCTCGAAGGCCAGCGCGACGCTGTGGCTCATGGGGTGCCTTTCAGAAGTGATACACGTCGACGACGTGGTGGATGTAGTCGTTCTTGAGCACCACCGTCTTGCGGCGGATCAGCGGCGACTCACCCGAGAAGTCGATGGTGTAGAAGGACGTGCCGTAGTACGGATCGATCGTCTTGTACCGGAAATACATGGTGTGCCAGTTGAATCGGACGTCGACCATGTCACCGCGGCGCTCGATGACCTCGACGTTGGAGATGTTGTGGCTGGTGCGCGGCTCCGGGATCGACGTAGCGCTCGACCGCTCGGTGCGGATGCGGAACACCCGGTCCTCGAGGCCGCCCTTGTTGGGGTAGTAGATCAACGAGATGTCGGTCTGCGGGTCCTCGGTGAGCAGGTCGTCGTCACCCCAGCTCGGCATCCAGTACTCGACGTCGTCGGCGTAGCAGGTGAGCCACTTCTCGAACTCGCGGTCGTCGAGATACCGCGCCTCGCGGTAGAGGAACTGTTCGATCGCGGTCTGGGTGATCACCGTGCGGGGCTCGGTGGTGGTCATGTCACTTCTCCTGGTTGTCGACGGCAGCCATGAGCGTCGAGCGCCAGTAGCCGTGCTGCACGGTGAACAGGCCCTCGTCCTCGTTCTTCACGCCGGCCGAGATCACGTTCGGCATGTCGAGCGCCTCGGCGACGGGATCGGGTCCGGTGAGCCAGTGCTCGGCCCCACGGCTCATGTCGTTCCACGGCGCGTTGGTCGCCCGGAACGTCAGCTGGCACGAGCGGAACTCCTCGAGATCGTCGGGTGTCGCCATGCCCGAGGCGTTGAAGAAGTCCTCGTACTGCCGGATTCGATGCGAGCGTGCCTGCGCGCTCTCGCCTTTGGGTGCGATGCAGTAGATCGTCACCTCGGTCTCGTCGGGCGCGATCGGCCGGAAGTGGCGGATCTGGGTGCTGAACTGGTCCATGAGGTAGACGTTCGGGTACAAGCAGAGGTTGCGCGAACCCTTCACCATGAACTCGCCCTTGGCGTCGCCGAACTTCTCCTTGAGGGCGTCCATCTGGTCCCAGAGCGGGCGGTCCTGGGGGTTCGCGGCCCAGGTCCACAGGCACAGATGGCCATTCGGGTAGGACCAGTAGCCGCCGCCGGACTTGCCCCAACCCCCGGCGTCGAGCGCCTTGGTGGTGTTCTTCGACTCGCCGTTGTTGCGCCGCGAGGTGGTCGCGGCGTAGTTCCAGTGGGTCGCGGTGACGTGGTACCCGTCGGCGCCGTTCTCCGCCTGCACCTTCCAGTTGCCGTCGAAGGTGTACGACGACGCACCGCGGAGCACCTCGAGTCCGTCGGGAGACTGGTCGACGAGCATGTCGATGACCTTGGTGGTGTCCCCGAGATGCTCGGCGAGGGAGGTGACGTCGTCGTTCAAGCTGCCGAAGAGGAAGCCACGGTAGCTCTCGAACCTCGGCACCTTGGTCAGGTTGTGCGACCCGTTGACGTTGAACGTGTCCGGGTACCCGGCGTCGTCGGGATCCTTCACCTTCAGCAGGGTGCCGTCGTTGCGGAACGTCCACCCGTGGAACGGACACGTGAGGGTGGTGCGGTTGTCGGTCTTGCGACGACAGATCATCGCCCCGCGATGCGCGCAGGCATTGATGAGGCAGTGCAGCTCACCCTCCTTGTCGCGGGTGATGACGACCGGCTGCCGGCCCATGTAGACGGTGAAGTAGTCACCGGTGTTCGCGACCTGGCTCTCGTGGGCGAGGTAGATCCAGTTGCCCTCGAAGATGTGCTTCATCTCCAGCTCGAAGACCTCGTCGTCGGTGAAGATGCGCCGGTTGGCCCGGTAGACGCCGGCCTCGGCGTCGTCGATGACGGCGTTGCGCAGTGTCGCGTGGACGTGGTCGGCGATGTCGGTCATCGGTGCCTCCGGTCGGTGTGCGGGTCGACGAGATGTCTCCTCCGATGCTCACACCACGTGAACCAGATCACACCAGGTGTTCACCCAGGTCTGGCTAGGACAGTCATTGATCGATTCCATCGATCAATACGCCGCATTTAGGTCTTTGTGCCCGAACAATGACCGTCCTAGTGTGAAGGGCATCACCCTGACACCCCGCTCGCGAGGAGGCGACGATGGATCTGCGCCATCTGCGCTACTTCGTGACGGTCGCCGACACCTGCCACTTCGGCCGGGCCGCGCAGCAGTTGCACATCGCGCAGCCTGCCCTGTCGCAGTCGATCCGTCAGCTCGAGGACGAGCTCGGCGTGACGCTGTTCTCCCGGACGACCCGCTCGGTCGCGCTCACCCCGGCGGGTGAGTTCTTCCGTGGCGAGGCCCTTCGGCTGCTCGACGGGCTCGCCCACGGGGTCCGCGGGGTCCGGCAGGTCGCCGACGGGCGGACCGGCCTCCTGCGGATCGGCTTCACCGGCACCGCGGCGTTCGACCAGCTGCCCGCCATTGCGCGTACCGCGGGCGCCCGGCTGCCCGGACTCGCACTCGAGATCCACGGCGACCTCCTCACCCCCGCGCAGGTCGACGGTCTGCGGTCAGGCGACCTGGACATGGCGGTCCTGCGCCCACCCGTCGCCGGCGACGACATCGAGACACGCACCATCGAGACCGAACGCCTCCTGCTGGCGCTGCCCGCCGACCACCGTCTCGCCGGCGAGCCCGCCCTCACCGTCGCCGACCTGGCCCACGACGACTTCGTCGTCTACGCCGACGGTCAGTCGGCGGTGAACGACGCGGTCGTGCGCAGTTGTCGCCGCGCGGGTTTCGCCCCGCGGCGGGCCCACGTGGCCCCCGGCACGTCGGTGTTGCTCGCGCTGGTCGCCGCGGGACTCGGCGTCGCGATCGTGCCCGAGTCGGTGCGACGCCTCTCCCTCGAGGGGGTCGTGGTCCGCGACCTCGACGGTGCCGAGACCGTCGACCTCGCCGTCGCGTGGTCGCGTGAACGCCGGTCGGCCCAGGTCGAGGCCATGGTCGAGGTCCTGCGCGACGCCGGTCTCATCCCCGGCGGTCCCGACGATCCCGCGCAGCGGGAACCGTTGTCCCCGAACGATCTCGGCGGCACCCCCGACATCGTGAGCCCGGACTTCGTGAGTGCAGACACCCTGGAGGACGTCCGATGAAGATCACGCACGTCGACGCCATCCCGTACCGCATCGCCTATCGCAAGCCGCTGCGGTTCGCCAGCGGCGAGGTCCACGCCGCCGAGCACGTGCTCGTCCGCGTGCACACCGACGACGGGATCGTCGGGGTCGCCGATGCACCGCCGCGGCCGTTCACCTACGGCGAGACCCAGCGCGGCGTCGTCGCGGTGATCGAGGACCTGTTCGCCGACCAGGTCGTCGGCGCCTCGCTGCTCGAGCGGGAGTCCATCCGTGCCCGCCTCGACCGGACCGTCGGGAACCCGGTGGCGAAGTCGGCGATCGACATGGCCATGTGGGATGCGCTGGGGCGCAGCCTGAACCTGTCCGTCGGCGACATGCTCGGCGGTTACACCGACCGCATGCGGGTGAGCCACATGCTCGGTTTCGACAGTCCCGCCGCGATGGTCGACGAGGCCACCCGCATGCGCGACGACTACGGCATCACGGTCTTCAAGGTGAAGGTCGGCCGGCGGCCGGTCTCGCTGGACACCGCCGTGGTGCGCGCGCTGCGCGAGGGTCTCGGCGACGACGTCGAGCTCTACGTCGACGGCAACCGCGGCTGGACCGCGGCCGAGTCGGCGCGCGCGATGGCCGAGATGGCCGACCTCGGGTTGACCCTCGCCGAAGAGCTCTGTCCCGCAGACGATGTGGTCTCGCGTCGATGGCTGGTCTCGCGCCTCGACATCCCCTTCGTCGCCGACGAGTCGGTGACGACACCAGCCGAGGTGACCCGCGAGATCCTCGGTGGCTCGGCGACCGCGGTGTCGATCAAGACCGCGCGAACCGGGTTCACCGGATCGATGCGCGCCCATCACCTGTGCGAGGGACTCGGGGTGGACGTGGTGATGGGCAACCAGATCGACGGCCAGCTCGGGACGGCCTGCACCGTGGCCTTCGGCGCGGCGTTCGCCCTGACCTCGCGCCGAGCGGGGGAGTTGTCGAACTTCCTGGACATGTCCGACGACCTGATCACCGAACCGCTCACCATCCGGGACGGCGAACTCGCGGTCCGACCCGGCCCCGGACTCGGCGTCGAGATCGACCCCGACAAGCTCGCCGCCTACCGCATCGACCGCTGAGTCGACCCGCACACCTCTCACAGCCCTGAGAAGAAGGAGAACACCATGACCGTCGACCAGAGCGTCGCCACCGCAGCGGCGTCCGGCGCCAACGCCACCCAGCGCTTCGCGAGCGACAAGCGCCTCGCCGCCGACACCCCGCCCGAGCGCGTCAGCATGCTCGCACGCGAGGTGCTGTCGGCGGTACACACGACCATCCGCGACCACCAGGTCACCTACGACGAGTACAACGCCCTCAAATCGTGGCTGATCCAGGTCGGCCAGGACGGTGAGTGGCCCCTCTTCCTCGACGTCTGGGTCGAGCATGTCGTCGAGGAGGTCGCCAGCGACACCCGCGATGGCAGCAAGGGCACGATCGAGGGTCCCTACTACGTGCCCGACGCCCCCGAACTGGGCTCGGAGGCATGGCTTCCCACCCGCGACGGCGAGCAGGGCACCCCGCTGCTGTTCGAGGGTCAGGTCCGCTCGGTCGACGGAACCCCGATCTCCGGTGCGACGCTGGAGATCTGGCACGCCGACGCCGACGGCTTCTACTCGCAGTTCGCGCCGGGCATCCCGGAGTGGAACCTGCGTGGCACGGTCACCGCCGACACCGACGGCCGCTTCCACATCCACACGATGAAGCCCGCGCCCTACCAGATCCCCACCGACGGCGCCTGCGGCAAGCTCATCTCGGCCGCCGACTGGCACCCGTGGCGTCCCGCGCACCTGCATCTCAAGGTCGCAGGCCAGGGACACCAGCAGATCACCACGCAGCTGTACTTCCCGGGCGATCCGCACAACGACGACGACGTGGCGAGCGCCGTGAAGCCCGAACTGGTCCTCGATCCGCGCGACATCGACGGTGGCCAGCAAGTCACGTATGACTTCGTCCTCGACAGCGACGCGGCGGTCTGACGGGATGCTCTTCGCCGTCGGTATGGATGTCGCGCTGCCCCCGGACATGGATCCGGGGGTACGCGCGGACACCATCGCCCGGGAGAAGGCCTACTCACAGGAGCTGCAGCGCGGAGGTGAGTGGGTCAGCATCTGGCGCTGCGTCGGCCGGTACTCGAACCTGAGCATCTTCGACGTCGCCGACAACGAGCGACTGCACGAGATCCTGTGGAACCTACCGCTCTTCCCGTTCATGACCGTCGACGTCACCCCGCTGGCGACCCACCCCTCGGACATCGCGGCCGGCTGAACCCCGCCGCGTCGTCCACGACCACCCGCTGATCCGCACACGAGTTGGAGGACCCCGACATGACCACATTCGTTCTCGTCCACGGCGCCTGCCACGGAGGATGGACCTGGCGACCCGTCGCCGAGATCCTGCGCGAGCAGGGTCACGCCGTCCACACGCCCACCCTGCCCGGGCTGGGAACCGAGGACGAGCGGGCCGATGTCCGGCTCGAACACTCGGTCGCCGCACTGGTCGACTACGTCGAGCAGCGTGATCTGCGCGACATCGTGCTGGTCGGGCACAGCTGGGGAGGCTTCGCGGTCTCCGGTGCGGCGCAACGGATGCCCGATCGCATCGAGCGGCTCGTCTACTGGAGTGCCTTCGTCCCCCGCACCGGCGAGTCGCTGATCGACCTGTGTCCGCCCGCGTACGGGGACATGTTCCGCGGGTCCGCGCAGGCGTCGCGGGACAACTCGGTGATGTTCCCGTTCGAGGTGTTCGCCGCGGCCTTCATGCAGGATGCCTCCGAGGACGTGCTGCGGGTGGTCCATCCGTTGCTCGAGCGCCAGCCGTTCCACACCATGGACGACTCACTGGACCTCGACGACTGGGCACGGCTCGAGCTGCCGTCGGTGTATCTGAAGTCCGACGACGACCTGGCGCTGCCGCCCGGCGAGTTCGGTTGGGACCGTTTCGTGGGACGACTCCCCGAGGGGACCCCTCTGCTGCACACCCCGGGCAGCCACGAGGCGCAGTTGACCACACCCGAGACGCTCGCCGCGTCCCTCGTCGAGGCTGCGACGGTGGGCATCCCGGTCGCGAGCCGTCGTGGATGATCTCCGGGTCGGCATCGTCGGGGCCGGTATCGGCGGTCTGACACTGGCGTTGGCGCTGCGCCACCACGGGATCTCCTGCGACATCTACGAGAAGACCGCTGAGCTCGGCGAGGTGGGCGCGGCAGTCGCGCTGTCCGCCAACGCCACCCGGTTCCTCGAGGGTCCCTTCGGCCTGAAGGATCAGCTCGATGCCGTGTGGGCCGACATCCCGCAACTCGTCTACCGCGACGTGCGCTCCGGGTCGGTCATCGGCAGGCACTACGGCGGAGACACCTACCGACGGCGCTACGGCGCGACCTACGCCGGTATCCACCGCAAGGACCTGCAGTCGATCCTGTCGGGCGCCGTCGGCGACGAGTGCATCCACCTCGGCAAGGCCGTCGTCGGGTGCGACATCGGCAGCGTAGACGACGGCCGGGACGCGGTCCTGACGTTCGCCGACGGCACCTCGGCGACCGCGGACCTCATCGTGGCGGCCGACGGCGCGCGGTCGATCCTGCGCCGGATGATGCTCGGCTACGACGACGCGCTGTACTCGGGGTGCTCGGCGTTCCGCGGTGTCGTCGACACCGATCGCATCCCCTCCCTGCCGGATCCGGACGCGATCCAGTTCTGGATGGGCCCGGGCGGCCACATGCTGCACTACCCGAGCGGTTCCGGGAAGCAGAACTTCTTCCTCGTCCACCGTGGGCCGGCGCCGTGGCCGTCGGAGGCGTGGACCGTCGAGTCGACCGCCGCCGACCGCGACGCCCTCGTCGAGGACTGGCATCCCGCGCTGCGGGAGATGGTCGACGCCGCACCGGTGGGACAGCGCTGGGCGCTGATGCACCGGCCGCCCCTGGCGCGCTGGAACTACGGCCGGGGCTCGCTCCTCGGCGACTCCGCCCACGCACTGGTGCCGCATCACGGGCAGGGCGCGAACCAGTCGATGGAGGACGCCGTCGTGCTGGCCGACTGCCTCGCCGACGCACCGGACGTGACGACCGCGCAGGAGCGGTACTTCGCGCTCCGCCATGATCGGACCCGCAAGGTGCAGTTCGCGTCGATCACCACCGCCGACGTACTGCACCTGCCCGACGGCTCACCGCTGCGGGTCGCGCGCGACGCCCGGCTGGCCGACGCGTCGATGCCCGACCGCCATCTCGACTGGATCCACGGCTTCGTCGCGAGCGACACGGCACCCCTCCGACAGGACGCCGCTGCGTCGTCAGCGTGAGGCGCCGACCGCGCGGCTCCCCGGCCACCAGTTGCGTGCGCCGAACAGGGTCATCATCGCGGGGACGAGCATCATCCGGACCAGGATCGCGTCGAAGATCACCGCGACCGCGAGTGCGAAACCGAATTGTTTGAGTTCGAGCACGTTCGCGCTGAGGAACGCGCCGAACACGACGACCATGATCGCCGCGGCGGCGGTGATGGGTCGTGCGGTGTG
Source organism: Williamsia sp. MIQD14 (assembly GCF_051025635.1). Taxonomy (NCBI): domain Bacteria; kingdom Bacillati; phylum Actinomycetota; class Actinomycetes; order Mycobacteriales; family Nocardiaceae; genus Williamsia; species Williamsia sp. MIQD14. The sequence goes on along the minus strand of NZ_JBPFDG010000002.1, from coordinate 421,323 downwards.
TTCGATGCCGTCGACCACGGCGGCGTCGTTGTCACCGTCGCGGCGGAACACCTCGCGCATGCGGCCGATGAGGAACACCTCGTAGTCCATCGACAGACCGAACACGACCGCGAACACCGTGACCGGCAGGTAGACCTGGATGTATCCGGCCGAGGTGAACCCCAGCACCGACTGCAGCCAGCCCCACTGGAACACCGCGACCGTGAGCCCCAGCGCGGCGCCCGTGACGAGGACGTTCATCACCACGGCCTTCACCGGGATCACGATGCTGCGGAACACCAGTGCGAGGTAGAGCAGCGAGAACCCGAGGATGAGAGCGATGACCCAGGGCATCTTCGACGAGATCTCGTCGGAGGCGTCGACGACGAGTGCGGTGGTCCCCCCGACGTAGGCGCGCGGACCGCCGTCGGCGGTCACCGTGGCGGCCTTGTCGCGGATGCTCTGCACGAGGTCGATGGCGTCGGTCGAGTCGATCGCGACGGCGGGTATCACCACCATCAGCGACCGGCCGTCGTTGCTCTGGGAGTAGGTGTACGACACCCGTGGATCGGTGCGCAGGCCGTACTCGAACTCGACGGCACGTTCGGCCTGGCTCTCGGAGAGCTGCCCGCCGTCCGATCCGCCCGTGAACACCGTCGTGATGGGCGAGATGGTGCCCGCGGCGAACTTCTCCGACAGCACGGAGTTGGCCGGGCCGCTCGGCTGGTCGCGCAGCGCCGCGGTCCCGATGTCGACGCCGTACCGGATCGAACCGATCGGGATCATGCAGATCACCAGCACCAGCACCCCGGAGACGGCGTAGCGCCACGGATTGCGCATCACGTGTCGCGCCCACCGGGCCCACCAGCTGCCGCCGGCCGAGGCGTCGTCGGTGGGGCGGGCATCGGCCGGCCGGTAGCGGGCGGGCAGCCCGAGGCGGTCGACGGCGGGGCCCAGGACCGCCAGGGCCGCGGGCAGCATCGTCCACGCCACCGCGAGGACGCACACGATGGTGACGGCGACGACGAGTGAGATGGTGCGCACCGCAGGCACGTTCACGATGGTCAGCGAGGCCAACGCGATCATCACCACCAGGCCCGAGACCGCGATGGTGTGTCCGGCCGTCGCCATCGCGACACCCACCGAACGTCGGATGCCGTCGGTGTCGGTGCGCGAGGTGACGCCGCGGCGCGCGAGTTCCTCCCGGAAGCGGCTGACGATGAACAGGGAGTAGTCGATGCCCAGCCCGAGCCCGATCATCGACGCGACCGTGGTGACGAGGATGTCGAAGGTCATGACGTCGGCCAGAAGCGCGATCACGCCGAAGGCGATGAGCAGTCCGAAACCGGTGGAGATCAACGGGATCAGGCCGGCCACCAGACCACCGAGGGCCAGCACCAACACCAGCAGCGCCAACGGGATGCCGACGCTCTCGGCGCGCGTCGCGTCGGCGGACTCGACGCGCGTCAGGTCCACGGTCATGGGGGAGTAGCCGGTCATCGCGACGGTCACACCGTCGCGGGAGGCGTCGGCGAGACGGTCCTGCAACCGTTCGGCGACCCCGATGCGCTGGCTGGGGTCGCCGCGGACCCCGACCAGGGCGACCGCCGCGGACTTGTCCTGCGAGATCTGCGGCGCGAAACCCTGTGTCTGATAGGGGTCGACGACGCTGACGACGTCCGGGGAGGTGCGCAGGTCGTCGACGACGGCGGTGACCCGTGCCCGGAAGGCGGGGGCGGCGGTGGTGGCCGTGGTCGACGAGAAGGTCACGGCGAGCTGCTCGGTGCCGTAGTCGGCGAAGTGTCTCGCGAGCAGGTCATCCGAACGGCTCGAGTCGGTGCCCGACACCGAGAAGTCCACACCCACCAGCTTCGACTGCAGCGCCGGGTACAGCGCCGCCGAACCGAGGGCGAGCAGCAGGCCGACGACGATGACCCGGTAGCGGTGGCGTGCGATGAACTCGCCCCATCGCCTGCCGATCGGGGCCCGACCGCCGGACAGCTCGCGCGCCTGCCGTTCCTCGGGCTGCTGTGCGGTGTCAACCATGTCGCCTTGTCATCTCCTGCCGTGCCCGCGCCGCGTCACCGGCTCACGCCGGGTCGAGATCCCGACTGTAGATCCGGTATGTCCGATACGGGCCCATCTCGACGCGTGAGAGCACCGAGCCCTTCATCCACTCGCTGTCGTCGAGCACGGGTGCACCCTCCATCCGCGTGTAGCCGCGTTCGGCGATGCGGCGCCACATCTCGACGATGACCTGTGAGGCGACCGAGCGGTCCGGGCATGTCTTGTCGACGAGCATCATGTCGACACGGACACCGTCCATCAGGCGGGTGCGCTTGGGGCCCTTCACGTACCAGAGGGTCGCGACGTCACGGACCCAGCGGAACCGGAACCTCGCTGCGCGCTCCATCGCCTGGTTCGCGTCGGGGATGCCCATGAAGAACGCGACCGGCTTGCCCTGGTACTCGGCCAGCAACGTCAGGTGCGGGTCGAGGATCGGCAGCATCATCTTCTGCAGATCCCGCATCTCGGGTCGGGACAGGGGCGAGAAGCCCCAGAAGTCGGTGAACGTGGTGTTGTACAGCTCGCGGATGATCTCGGTGTCGCGTGCCAGCGTCCGGTATCGCATGCGTCGGAACGTGATCTCCGATCGCGCGCTCACCCGCTCGTAGAGCTGCTTGTGACGGGCGAACTTGTCGCTGCAGAACATCTGGTACGGCTCGTCGAAGCGGTAGCTGTAGAAATCCTTCATGCCGACGAGTCCCCACTTCTCGAACTGTTCGGCGTAGTACGGCGGGTTGTGCGGCATGCCGATCAACGGCAGCCGCGGCTGTGCGTCGACGACGATGCCTGCGCTGTAGAACATCGACGGGCTGAACGGTCCGGCCATCGTGGCCAGACCTCGCACCGACACCCACGCCGAGGCGGCGTCGAGCAGGTCGGTGGCGACGACGTGGTCGTCGACGGCCTCGTAGAAGCCGAAGAAGCCGAACGATTCCCCCGTGTACGAGGTGAACGCGAGGTCGTGGATCGCGACGACACGGCCCACCGGTCGGTCGCCGTCGCGGGCCACGAACGCCTGGAAACGCCGTTCCTGGGCCAGTTCCGGGTTCGGTCGGCGCAGGATCGCGAGGTCGATCGGTTCGTCGGGCAGGGCGTGGGGGTCGTCGCGGTACACGGTGCGGTACACGGCGGAGAAATCGTCCCAGTCACGCGCGGACTGGACCGGGCGGACGGTGATCACGAGTGCACCTCCTGCGGTGTCCGTGCCGAGGCACGGGGCGCGGCGGGCGGCATCTGCGCCACCGACACCGGTGACAACGCGACGGTGGTCTTGCCTGCGAACACGTATTGCCCAGGGCTGACGGTGATCTCGGAGACCAGCGAGTCGGGGAGGAACACGTCGCACTGTGATCCGAAGCGGATCATCCCGTACTGCTCACCGCGGTCGAGGGTGTCGCCGACCTCGACGTGGGCGACGATCCGGTCGACCCACAGGTCGGCGATCTGGGTGACCGTCGCGACGGCACCACCGGGGTGCTCGACGCCGATGGTGAGCCGCTCGTTGGCCAGCAGGTAGTCGCACCCCTCGTCGTACGGGGAGTGGCGGGCGATGAGGTTGGCCCCGACGCGCGCCATCGACCGGTTGAAGGGGTCTGCGCCGCGGTGCCGCCGGAACACCACCGTCCCCGCGATCGGCGAACGGTTGCGGTGCACCGAGTACTCCGACATGTAGATGCCGACGAGATATCCACTCGCGTCGGGCGATCCGGGCTCGGCGTGCACCACGTCGGTGAACTCCGAGAGCGGGATGGTGCGCCCCTTCTTCACCGCGAAGGGCACCCGGCCGGCCTCGACACGTTTGACGTACGTGACGAACCCGTCGGCCGAGGCCACCACCGCGCGAGGATCGGCCGGCGGGATGCGTTGCGGGTCACGGAAGAAGAACCGTAGACGCCAGTAGACGACCGCGGCCACGAACGTCCCCACCGACGCCACGGCACCGACGATCCACCACCGCAGGGCCGACGTCACTGCGATCGGCCCTCGTCCATCGAGGCTGCCCATGACACATACCTTTCGAGCAGAGGTGACCCGACACGGCGGGGCAGCAGGCCGATCCCGGCGCACGCGAGGTAGAACCCCACCGAGTACGTGGCGTTGACGAGCTCCCCGGCGAGCGGGGTGTCGGAGAGACGCACCGCGGTCGGCTCGACCCGTCGTGTGCGACCACCGTCGCCGGTCATGCCGAGGTGGCCATGTCCTTGAGCTTGACCGTGCTGAAGTACAGCTCGAACAGGCGCCGGTGATCGCACCACGACGCATCGTGGTCGGCGGGCAGGATCGCCTCGGGCTTGTGCACCTTGCGCATCAGGATGTCGATGTTGTCGCCGAGCATCGTCTGGGCGAACTTCGTGCCGACGAGATCGGCGACCTTGCCGAAGAACTCGTCCCATGTGACCAGGTCCAGTCCCAGCAGATCGGCGTAGAGGCTGTGGTCGTAGTCCTCGGGGTTGCTCGGCAGCAGACGGGTCATCGGCTGCTCGGAGATGGCGTTGCGCGCCATCACCTCGCAGATCACGTCGACGGGCACGTAGTTCATGCCGGGTCCGTCCCAGATGGCACCCACGGCGATGGCCACCTCGACGATGCGCCAGAAGCTGTATGCCCGACCGGGATCGAGTCCGCGCTGGGTGCTGCCGAGGATGTAGGGCGCCTCGCACAGCGTCACCGAGTAGGTGTCGGACTGCGACAGCCACCCGAGCAGTGCTGCGTTGACCCACTTCATCTGGGCGTAGCCGGAGTACCACCACGAGTCGGCGCGACGGAAGTCCTCGGGTCGCTGGTAGAGATGCGCGCCGATGCTGCCGACGTAGGTCACGTGCTTGCGGGTGTGGGTGATCGAGAACTCGAGGGTGCGCAGCAGGCTGATGAACCAGTCCTGACGCAGGTCGAGGTAGCTCGAGATGTAGTCGGTGGAGCTCGCGCAGTTGTAGACCAGGCCGACGTCGTCGGCGAGTTCGAGGTAGCGCTCCTTGCTCAGCCCGAAACGACGTTCGGTGACGTTGCCCTCGACGAACACCACCTTCGCGGTGTTGGCCGAGATCTCGTACTGGTCGAGTGTGGCCTGCAGGCGCTGTTCGACCGTCTGTTCCTCGGTCGGTCGGATCATCGCGTAGACGCGCGTGATCGACGGGTCGCGGGTGAGGGTGCCGATGAGGTGGGCGCCGAGAAACCCGTTGGCGCCGAGGATGAGTGCGGTGTCGCGGCGCGGGGCCGGCAGCGTGGCGACCCGCTTACGGGTCTCCTCGTCGATGGTCGGCCGCAACGCGGTGGGGTCGCCGGTGCTCAGTGCGACGACGTCGGCGTATTTGCCGTTGAACCGCAGTCCCCGGCACTCCGAGGTGATCAACGCATCGGCGTGTGGCCAGATCGGCCGCAGCGACTCTCCTTGAACTCCCACCCCTGTTGTCATCGTCCCCGACCCTTCTCTCACGACGTTGTACGAACGAGTGCCGACGCTAAATGCATCGGTCGGGTGTTCGGGTCGAACCGTGCGAGGTTTGTGAGGTTCCACAGGCGTGCACATGACGCCTGTTGAGAACGTCTCATTCGATGAGGGCGCGAAACAGTTGCAGGTTTCCAGCATTCGACCCACCGCGTTCGGACGTGTCTCAGCGAGGTCTCAGCCCTGCACGTCACACTGGTGGCATGCGCATCCTGGTGGTCGACGACGACCGCGCGGTCCGGGAGTCCCTCCGTCGATCGCTCTCGTTCAACGGCTACACCGTCGAGACCGCCGGAGACGGGGTCGAGGCGCTCGAGCAGATCGCGTCGACCCGTCCCGACGCCGTCGTCCTCGACGTGATGATGCCCCGCCTCGACGGTCTCGAGGTGTGCCGACGACTTCGCAGCACCGGTGACGATCTGCCGATCCTCGTCCTGACCGCGCGTGACAGCGTCTCCGAGCGGGTGTCGGGCCTCGACGCCGGCGCCGACGACTACCTGCCCAAGCCGTTCGCGCTCGAGGAACTGCTGGCCCGGCTCCGCGCACTCATGCGTCGCGCCGGGGGCGAGGTCGACGCCGACTCCGAGGCCATGACCTTCTCCGACCTGACCATGGACCCGGTGACCCGCGACGTGAGCCGCGGTGAGCGGTCGATCAGCCTCACCCGGACCGAGTTCGCGCTGCTCGAGATGTTGATGGCCAACCCGCGTCGCGTGCTCACCCGCAGCCGCATCCTCGAGGAGGTGTGGGGCTACGACTTCCCGACGTCGGGCAACGCGCTCGAGGTCTACGTCGGGTATCTGCGCCGCAAGACCGAGGCCGACGGGGAGCCGCGCCTGATCCACACCGTGCGCGGCATCGGCTACGTGCTGCGCGAGACGCCGCCGTGATCCGGACGCCTCGGTGACCTCGGGCCACGGGCGGATGCGCGACGCCACCGCACTCACCCGCTCGATCTCGTTGCGGCTGCGGGTCACCCTGCTCGCGGCGACCGTCGTCGGCATCGCGGTCGCGGTGATGGCGGTGAGCGCGTACGCCGTGGTGTACCGCGCGATGTACGCCGACGTCGACGCGCAGCTGCTCAACCGGGCCGACGGCATCACCCAGCTCGCCCGATACGGGGTGCTCGACGACTCGCCCGAGAGCCTCGTCGCCGGAACGCTGTTCTCCACCGACATGTCCGTCGCGCTGGTGCTGCCCAACGGTCGTGCCTTCCAGATCGGTGACGTGCCCTACGGCCCCACCGAGAAGGCGGTGGTCGCCGGTGACAGCGGCACCGCCTCGACCCTGCGGACGGTCGACAACCAGCGCGTGATGGCGCGCAAACTGGTCGACGGCAACACCCTGATCATGTCGCAGAGTCTCGGCCCCACCGACAAGGTGCTGGGCCGCCTCGCGTGGGTGCTCGCGATCGTCGGCGGCTGCGGTGTCATCCTCGCCGCCGTCGCAGGCACCACCGTCGCCCGCGCCGGTCTGCGCCCGGTCGCGCGCCTGACCCAGGCCGCCGAACGTGTCGCCCGCACCGACGACCTCAACCCCATCACCGTGACCGGCAGCGACGAACTGGCCCGTCTCACACAGAGTTTCAACCTGATGCTGCGTGCGCTCGCCGAATCGCGGGACCGACAATCGAGGCTGGTCGCCGACGCCGGGCACGAACTGCGCACCCCGCTCACGTCGTTGCGCACCAACCTGGAGCTGCTGATCGCGAGCAGCGCCCCCGGCGCCCGCGCCCTGCCCGAGGCGGACATGGCCGACCTGCGTTCCGACGTGATGGCGCAGATCGAGGAGATGTCCACCCTCGTCGGCGATCTCGTCGACCTCGCCCGCGACGACGCTCCGCAGGTGGTGCACGAGGAGGTCGACCTCTCCGAGGTCCTCGAGCGTTCGCTCGAACGGGTCCGGCGGCGCCGCAACGATGTCGACTTCGCGGTGTCGATCACCCCGTGGTTCGTGTTCGGGGAGTCCAACGGGCTGTCGCGCGCGGTGCTCAACGTGCTCGACAACGCCGCCAAGTGGAGCCCCCGCGACCGCCCCGTCGTCGTGACGCTGCGACCGATCGGCCCCGACCGGGTGGAACTGGCCGTCGGCGACGCCGGGCCGGGCATCCCACCGGAGGATCGTGAGCTCGTGTTCGACCGCTTCTACCGCTCGACTGCCGCGCGGTCCATGCCCGGTTCCGGGCTCGGGCTGGCGATCGTGCGCCAGGTGGTCAGCAAACACGGCGGCACCGTCGTCGCCGGCGAATCCGACATGGGCGGGGCCCTGATCCGGATGGAACTCCCGGGTCGTCCGACCCCTCTCGAGTCCGCGCCGCTCGAACAGTCGCGCTGACACGCCGGGCGTTTCGCCGGAGTTCTCCAAGGAAACTGGGGGCTGGGGTCTCAGTCCCCTCTCAGGACGGTCGCGCACCGTTAGGGTCGAGCAGTCAGATACGCGCACAGCCGCGACGGACACGGGTCCGCAGCGCGGCACCACGCCACACGGCGACACGAGCATGATTGGGGCATCGAAGGCATGACCGACAGCCAGCACGGGTCGGAATCGGGACAGGGATCGACGCCGGGGGACCGGTCGGCATCGGAGTCCGGTTCGCCTGATCAGCACGGTTCGACCGGCCCCACCCCCGACCAGCACGGCTCCGGCCAGTACGGATCTGATCAGTACGGCACCGATCAGTACGGGTCGGGCCGGTACGGCGCGGGTCAGCACGAGTCCGGCTCCGCCGGCACCCAGCCCTTCGGGTCGAGCCAGTACGGCTCCGGGCAGCAGCACGGATCCGACCAGTACGGCTCTGATCAGTACGGCTCTGGGCAGCAGTACGGGTCGGGCCAGTACGGGTCCGATCAGTCCTCGACCGGGCAACACGGGTCGGGTCAGTACGGAACAGGCCAGTACGGATCAGCCCAGTACGGTTCGGGCGCGCAGTTCGGCTCCGACGGTCAGCAGGGCTACGGCCAGCACGGCTACGGCGGTCAGGGCGCAGGTCCGGCCTACTACCCCGCCTCGTCCTACGGTGCCGGCTCGTCGTACCCGGGCGGTGCGCCGGCCGCGGCGCGCGGAGGCTCGCGTGTCGGACTGGTGGTGCTCGTGGTGGTGCTCGTCGCACTCGCCGGCGGCATCGGCGGTGTCGTCGGTGCGGGTTTGGAGAACTCGACCTCGAACTCGGTGTCCGGCGGCGTCGTCAGCGGTCCCCGTGACAACTCGCAGCCCGCCGCGGCGGCGGTCGGCTCGGTGCAGGAGGTGGCGGCGAAGGTGCTGCCGTCGGTCGTCTCGATCGACGTGCGCATCGGCAATCGCGAGGGCGAGGGCTCGGGCATCGTGCTGAGCCAGGACGGCTACATCCTCACCAACAACCACGTCGTCACCGCCGAGTCGTCGGGGACCGGCCAGCTCACCGTCAGTTACAACGACGGCTCCACGTCGGGAGCCACCGTCGTCGGCGCCGACCCCATCTCCGACATCGCCGTCATCAAGGCGTCGAAGACCGGGCTGACCCCGATCACCCTGGGACAGTCCGGGAACCTCGCCGTCGGTCAGAGCGTGATCGCGGTCGGTTCGCCGCTGGGTCTCGCGGGCACCGTCACCACCGGCATCATCAGCTCGCTGAACCGGCCGGTGTCGACGCAGGGCGAGGACAACAGCACCGCGTCGGTGATCGACGCGATCCAGACCGACGCCGCCATCAACCCGGGTAACTCCGGTGGTGCGCTGGTCAACGCGAACGGCGCACTGATCGGCGTCAACACCGCCATCGCCAGCCTGTCCGACAGTGCCGGCGCCCAGGCGGGCAGCATCGGCCTCGGCTTCGCCATCCCGATCGACCAGGCCATGCGCGTCGCGCAGGAACTGCAGCAGACCGGTCGCGCTACGCAGGCCGGACTCGGTGTGTCGGTGCAGTCGGCCTCGGCCAACGCCCAGACCCCCGGTGCCCAGCTCTCCGCGGTGACCCCCGGCGGTGCGGCGGCGAAGGCGGGTATTCCGTCCGGCGCCGTCGTCACCAAGGTCAACGATCGCGTCATCGCCTCGGGTGATGCCCTCGTCGCGGCCATCCGGTCGCATGCTCCCGGCGACCAGGTCGCCATCACGTTCACCGCGAACGGCTCGAGCCGCACGGTCAACGTCACCCTCGACACCCTCGACACCGGAGGCCGCTGATGAGCACCATCGACACCGACCCGTCCGCCACCGAGAGCGGTGTGCTGCGGATCCTGCCGTCGGTACACAGCAGTACTGTCATCGGCGACACCGACGAATCGGGGTTGATCGGCCGCGTGAGCAGCCGCGACCTCGCCGCCGCCGATGTCGCAGCCGAACGCCTGGCTGCCGACGCGAGAGGACAGAAGATGAACGCGGTGAGCCTGGAGTCGCAGGAACTCGGCCGGGCGCTGGTCGTCGTCGTCGACGACCGCGCTGCCCACGGCGAGGATCAGACCCTGATCGGGCCCCTCGTCGGCGAGCTGCTCACCGAGGCCGGCTTCCACGTCGACGCCACGGTCGCCGTCTCGGCCGACGAGGTCGAGATCCGCAACGCTCTGAACACCGCGGTCATCGGTGGTGTCGACCTGGTCGTGTCGGTCGGCGGCGTGGGCGTGCGTCCCCGCGACGTGACCCCGGAGGCCACCGCGGGACTGCTCGATCGCACCCTGCCGGGTATCGAGGAGGCCGTCCGCAGCTCCGGCCTGGCCGCCGGTGCCGCCGACGCCGGACTCTCCCGTGGCGTAGCGGGCATGTCGGGTCAGACCCTCGTGGTCAATTTGGCCAGCTCGCGGGCCGCGGTCCGCGACGGCATGGCGACGGTGACCCCGTTGGCCAAGGCCATCATCGAATCGATCACCGAGTTCTGATCTCTCCGTGACCGACCGCGACGAGTGGGAACGACGTCGGCGACTCGCCGAGGTGTTCGGCGACGACCTGCCCGACGTCACCACCGACGAGGCGACACCGTCGAGTGATCGAGATCACCCGACGTCCCGGAATGCCGACGATCGTTGGTTCCTCGACAACCGCCCGCCGCACCACGGATGAGCTCCGGTCTCCGCAGGTAAGGGTGCACTGATCCGACTCGTCCGTCATGCCCGTTTCCGACCCTTCGTCTGCACGGTTGCATCGTGTTCACCTCACCCTTTTCCGACACGGGCGAGCCCATGTGTTGTCGGGTGGGGCTGCTACGGCTAACGTCCCACCTGACACAGCACCGAGCCGGCCTCGGGGGGTGCTGGGTCGTACTGCAGATATGTGTGGATCAGGTCGGCGCGAGCAGCGTGCGAAGTTAACCCATAGGTAACGTCGCGCAATCTGCCTGTTAACGATCCGCGACACCATTCTGCAGAACCGTCAGGTCACTCCGGGCTAACATTTCGATGTCGTCGGGATATACGCACTTCCTTGAGAGGGAACGAATGAGCAAGATGAGCAACTCCGGCCTCCGCCGCGTGATCGGTGCGAGCGCCGTCGCCGCGGTTGCCGCCGTCGGTCTGGCCAGCATGGGCGCAGGTAACGCCGCTGCCAAGCCTCTTCCCAACGGTTCGAAGACGACCATCGGCGTGGACGGCTCGGTCGTCAAGCTCTCTCGCACGGGGGAGCGCGCAGTGGCGATCCCTACCGAGTCGCACAACGGCGCGGATAGGTCTGCCGAAGTCTTCGGCGGAGTATTCGCCACCTTCCCCAAGGGCAACGCAGGTGTGCTGAATGTCGGCTACGTCGTGGGCTGCCAGGTCGACATCACCGACTTCAGTATCAACCCCGGAATTACGTTCAACCAGGGCTACGACTTCTTCACGCCGACCGCGCCTCTCACGCTTGGCGTGTCCGTCGGTCCGGGCATCACCATTCCCCTCAACCCGGGCCAGGCAACATACGTACCCATCGGTGAGAAGACCGGTGACGGCGGGACTCTCGGGGTTCAGTACCAGCAGTACCGGATCGACGTGACAAAGTGCGGCGGTTACGCGTCGGCACGATCGATGGCGACGATTGAACTGCGTGGCGACAACTATGTGAAGTCGACCCTGTACGGCGCTCCGTTCAGCTTGAACTGACGATCAGACCACTCCATTCCGAACCAAGCTGAACTTTCCGAAGGGCAATGATGAAAAACAACACGATGCGACGCGCAGCCTCCGCTGCGGCTATCGCTGGCGTCTCCGCAGTGGCGCTCGCCAGCATGGGCGCTGGCAACGCTGCGGCCGCAACACTTCCGAACAAGGTCGTCACACAGAAGCTGGTCGACGGAACGTCGGTCACTGTCAGCCTGACCGATCAGTCCTACACAATCGCTCGATCGACTGCCGCGATCGCCACCAGTCGGCACGCGTGGTTGAGCGGCAAGGTCCGTGTGACCGTGAACGGTCAGTCCGCGGGCGGATCGATCATCGCTGGCTATTACGTCGGGTGCCAGGTCAGTGTCGGTGGCGGAGCAACCTCCAACGGGAGCTTGGGCGCGGGAATCGCTAGTGACGGCGGCACGGACGCGACTGCGACATCGCCGGCTATCGACCCGCAGGAGACTCCGAACCTGACCGTCTCCGGCTCGCAGGGCATTTCGCTGGCCTTGGCCCCGGGAGCTACGACTTTCGTGCCCGTCATCAACTACAAGAATTCTGACGGCGACACGGTTAGCGGGCTCACGTTCAGCGGTAAGAAGGCTGGCCTTGCGTACAGCCAGGTCGACTTCAATGTCGAGAAGTGCGGTGGCTTCGCCGAGGCCAAGGCATACGTCCGGGTCCAGGTTTCGACACCGTCGGTGGACGGTTACGTGACATTGGTCGGCCGCCCGTTCAGCCTTCGCTGATCTGCTGATCTGACAGTTCTCCCACGCAGGGGGAGTGGCCTTCGGCCGCTCCCCCTGTGTCGTGTCCGGGGTATCCGCGCCGAGTCGTCATCCGGGGTTCGGTGCGGTGTCACATGGGTTCTCTAGAGTTGGGCGCGCCGGTGCACGAATGGGTGGCGCGGCTCACCTTTCGCATGCACAATGATCTGGTTGCTGTGCGGGGGCGTGGCACCGACAGACCTGCTGCGAGAAGAGAAACGGGGTGACCGACATGACTGTTGACACCGAGATGGGCCGGGCGACCGGCGAATACGGCGATGACCGATTGGTGCAGTTCGAGCTGGGCTGGTTCCAGCGGGGTGGCGGTCCCTCGGAGGCCATCCGCGCGCAGTTCGGTCTCGGCGACGTCGAGTTCTTCACCCGGCTGCGCTCGCAGCTCGACTCTGGCGACAGCGACGCCCTCCCGCCACGTGTGGCCGAACAGATGCGCGCGGTCTGCCGCAAGCGTCTGTGGTTGGCGCGCGCCAGCTGACCTTCGCCGCGCCACGCGGTGTCCCTGCGATGATGGCGGGATGACCGGACCGGCGCGTCACCTCTGATGTCGACCCTCGCGTGGGTGGGGGTGATCATCGCCGTCCTCGTGGTGGCGACGGCGGTCGTGGTGCTGCGGACCCGCACCCGACCCACCCTCACGACACCCACCGAACGCGCGGTGCACGCCACCCTGCACACGGCGTCGCTGGCCGCCGCACCACTGCGCGAAGGGCTGACGGCGGAATCCGCCGAGTCGGCCGCACCGCACCTGCGGGCACTGACCGCCGCCGACGCGGTCGGTGTCGCCGACGCCGACGGAACGGTTCTGGTGTGGGACGGCCCCCACGGGGGCCTCGCCGCGCACTTCGCCGACGCCGCGACCCGCTGCGTGGCCGACGGTCGGCGCATCCTCATCACCTCGGGTCTCGAGGAGTCCGGTGCCCGTGCGCTGGTCGTCGAACCCCTCACCGGCACCGAGGTCCTCGGGGTGCTCGGCGTCGTCACCCGAACCGTGCCGGGACCGGGCGCCCTGTCGGCGATCACCGACGTCGCCCGCTACGCCGGTAGTCAGATCCAGCTCGCCGAGCTCGACGCCTCGCGCGCCCGACTCGACCGCGCCGAGGTCCGGGCGCTACGGGCCCAGATCAGTCCGCACTTCATCTACAACGCCCTGTCCACCGTGGCGTCGTTCGTCCGCACCGACCCCGAGAGGGCACGGGAACTCATCGTCGAGTTCGCCGACTTCACCCGCTACTCGTTCCGCGTGGCGGGGGAGTACACGCTGCTCGCCGACGAGCTCCGCAACATCGACCGTTACCTCACCCTCGAACGAGCGCGTTTCGGTGAGAGCCTCGACGTCCGCCTGCAGGTGGCGCCCGAGGTGCTCAACGTGGTGTTGCCGTTCCTCGCCCTGCAACCCCTGGTCGAAAACGCCGTCCGGCACGGCATCTCGGGTTCCCCGGCCGGCGGCACGGTGACCATCGTCGCCGACGACGAGGGCGCCGACTGCGTCATCAGCGTCGAGGACGACGGGGTGGGGATGGATCCCGAGCTGTTGCGGTCGGGGCTCGACGGCACGACCGCGGTGGGTTCCGGGGTCCTCGAGACCGCCCATGTCGGACTGGCGAACGTCGACGACCGCCTGCGGGCGGCGTTCGGCGACGACTACGGTCTCGTCGTCGAGACGGCGCCGGGCGCGGGCACGAAGGTCAGCATGCGTGTGCCGAAGTTCCGCCCCGGGATCACCGTGTGATGGCAGCATGGCTCACGTCGTGACCCAGATCCCCGATCTCTCCGCCTCGCCACCTCCTCGTGGGCTCACCGTCCTCGCCGTCGACGACGAACTACCCGCGCTGGACGAACTCGAGTTCGCCCTGATGCAGACCGATCCGGTGACGACGGTGCTGACCGCCTCCGACGCGACGACCGCGCTGCGGCTCATCACCGACTCCCCGACACCCATCGACGCGGTGTTCCTCGACATCAACATGCCGGGGCTCGACGGGCTCGAACTCGCGCGGGTGCTCGGTGCGTTCGCCGATCCGCCGTCGGTGGTCTTCGTGACCGCACACGACGACCGCGCGGTGCGGGCCTTCGATCTCGGCGCGGTCGACTACCTGCTCAAACCGCTGCGCACCGAACGTCTCGCCGAGGCCGTCCGCCGGGTCGTCGACCATCGCGCCGCGCCGTCGGCCACGCCCGGGCCGGCCGACGCGAACGACACCGACGAGGTGCTGGCGGTGGAGATCGCCGGCATCACCACCCTCGTACCCCGCTCGGACGTGCGGTGGGTGGAGGCCGTGGGTGACTACGCGCGGTTGCACACCGACCGCGACGCCCACCTCGTCCGCACACCGCTGTCGACACTCGAGAACCGCTGGCAGCACGCCGGATTCGTCCGGGTCCACCGCTCGTATCTCGTGCACCTGCCCTCGGTGACCGGCATCCGCACCGCCGGATCGCAGACCGTGGTGTGCCTGCGGCCCGTCGGCGAGGCGCCGGGCGTCGAACTCCCGGTCAGTCGGCGGCACACCCGCGAACTCAAGGACCGACTCGTCGGTGGCCGCTCGTCGGGTGCCCGGTGACCACCCCTCGCGACCGTCGCCCACCGCCACGCGAACGTGTCGTCCTCGCGCAACGCCGCGGCGCCCGGCGGGTGCGCAGCCGGGTGGAGGTGCAGGAGCAGACCGAGATCGGCGACGCGTTCGTCCGCGGTCTGATCCGCGCGCAACTCGGTCTCGCCCTGCGCGTGGGTGGCGTGGCCGCGACCGCACTCGCCGCACTGCCGGTCCTGTTCCTGCTCGTCCCGTCGATCGCCGACGTCAGCGTCGCCGGGATCGGTCTGCCCTGGCTGATCCTCGGTGTGGCCGTGTACCCGGTGTTGTTCGCCGCGTGCCGGTTCTACGTCCGTCGCGCCGACCGCAACGAGCAGGAGTTCGTCGATCTCGTCGACGACTGACGGCGATGACCACCATCGCCGGACACCCCGTACCGGTCGCTACGGCGATCGCGTTGATCGCCGCCGCCGTGGCGACCGTCGCCATCGGCGCCTACGGGGTTCGACTCGCGCGGACCACCTCCGACTTCCTGGTCGCGTCCCGCAGCGTGGGGTCGCGGTGGAACGCCGCGGCCATCTCCGGCGAATACCTGTCCGCAGCATCGTTTCTCGGCGTAGCGGGGTTGATCGCCAAATACGGCGCCGACGCGCTGTGGTACCCGGTGGGGTTCACCGCTGGCTACGTCGGTCTGCTGCTGTTCGTCGCGGCCCCACTGCGCCGCTCGGGTGCCTACACCGTCCCCGATTTCGCCGAGTTCCGTCTCGGCTCGCGCCGGCTGCGCTCCCTCGCCACCGCGTCGGTGGTGCTGATCTGCGTGCTCTACCTCGTGCCGCAGCTCCAAGGCGCCGGGCTGACCCTCGACATCCTGCTCGGCGTACCGCCGTGGATCGGTGCGACCGTGGTCGGACTCATCGTCATCGCGAACGTCGTCGGCGGTGGCATGCGTTCGATCACCTTCGTGCAGGCGTTCCAGTACTGGCTCAAGATGACGGCCATCGCGGTCCCCGCGCTGGCGCTCGCCATCCACTTCTACGCCGACGACAGGCGACCGGGCGACCTCGGCTCGGCGGCACCGCCGGTGGTCACCGCGGCGACCACGGTCGACGTGACCACCGACGTCCGCGTCACCGTCTCCACGCCGCTGCAGCTCGGTGCCGACGGCCGCATCGACGGCGCGGAGGTCACCGGACCGTTGCGGCTCGAACCCGGCGAGCACGAGGTGTCGGCGGGAACCACCCTGGACCTCGCCGCCGGGTCGCCGGTCCCGGTGGTCGCCGGGGCGCCGACCACCCACGCCGAGTGGATGCGACCGGGATGGGGGTTCGGCGGAGCGCACCCGCTGTTCCAGGTCTACTCGCTCATCATCGGGATCTTTTTGGGCACCATGGGGTTACCGCATGTGCTCGTGCGGTTCTACACCAACCGCGACGGCCGCTCGGCGCGCGCCACGTCGATGGCGGTCGTCGGTCTCCTCGCGGCGTTCTACCTGTTCCCGACCGTGCTCGGTGCGTTCGCGCGCCTCTATGTCCCGCAGCTGCTCATCACCGGCACCTCCGACGCCGCGGTGCTGCTGCTGCCCGGATCGGTGCTGTCGGGGATCGGCGGCCAGATGCTCGCCGCACTCGTCGCCGCGGGCGCCATAGCGGCGTTCCTCGCGACGTCGTCGGGTCTGCTCGTCAGTGTCGCCGGTGTGCTGAGCACCGATGTGCTGCGCGGCCGTGTCCGCGACTTCCGCGTCGCGTCGGTCGTGGCCGGGGTGGTGCCGGTGCTGATGGCCGTCGGGGTGACGTCGGTCGACCTGTCTCGCACGGTCGGCCTGGTGTTCGCCGTCGCGGCCTCGACCCTGTGTCCCCTTCTGGTGCTCGGCATCTGGTGGCGCGGGCTCACCGCGATCGGGGCGGCGAGCGGACTGCTGGTCGGGGCGTCGGTGGCGGGTGCGGCGGTCGTCGCGACCACGTTCGGCGGGTTCGACGACGACCTGCTCGGGGGATGGCCGTCGGTGCTGGCGGGATATCCCGCCGCGCTCAGCGTCCCGCTCGCGTTCGCCACCATGATCGTGGTGTCGCGTGCGACGCCCGCCCGCATCCCGGCCGATGTCGGCCGCATCCTCACCCGACTGCACGCTCCCGAACGACTCGGCGTCGGCCGCGACCGCGAGGTCGGTCTGCGGGACGAGTGACCGGGTTGCCGTTCGTCGTGCCGGGGCGACCGTTCGTCGCACAGCCCGACCCCTCGCCGTGTGACCGCGGCCACAGCGCGCGAATGTGACCTGGGTCTCGCTACCGTCTGCTCACACCGCCACGCCCCCGGCGTGCCCGAACAGACATCGGAGTCCTCGATCATGACCGCAGCCGATCTCGACCCCCACGGGTCCGACGCCCCGGGCGTACCCCCGCGGCGCACCCCCGACGCGCAGGCGTTCGTCGACATGCAGGCCACCCCGGAGTTCCAGGAGCTGCGTCGGCGCCTGCGCACCTTCGTCTTCCCGATCACGGCGTTCTTCCTCGCCTGGTACGCGATCTACGTGCTGCTCGCGACCTACGCCGCGGACCTCATGGCCACCAAGGTGTTCGGCAACGTCAACCTCGGCATCATCCTGGGCCTGGGCCAGTTCGTGTCGACGTTCGTCATCACCGCGATCTACGTGAAGTTCGCGAACCGCGAGCTCGACCCGCGGGCCTCGGCCATCCGTGACGAGCTGGAGGGACCGCGCGCATGAGCACCCTCGCCGCAGCGGGCGCATCGGTGGGCAACCCCGCGCTCAACATCGCCATCTTCGTCGCGTTCGTGGTGGTCACCATGACCATCGTGATCCGCGCGAGCCGCACCACGAAGAAGGCCTCGGACTTCTACACCGGAGGCGGACAGTTCTCCGGCCCGCAGAACGGATTCGCCATCGCCGGTGACTACCTCTCGGCGGCATCGTTTCTCGGCATCGCCGGCGCCATCGCGGTCTACGGCTACGACGGCTTCCTGTACTCGATCGGGTTCCTCGTCGCCTGGTTGGTCGCCCTGCTGCTCGTCGCCGAACTGCTGCGCAACACCGGTCGGTTCACGATGGCCGACGTGCTGAGCTTCCGTCTCTCCGAACGCCCCGTCCGCATGGCCGCGGCGCTGTCGACCCTCGCGGTGTCGCTGTTCTACCTGCTGGCGCAGATGGCCGGCGCCGGCGGACTGGTGTCGCTGCTGCTCAACATCGACGGCAAGTTCGGGCAGGGCGTCGTGGTCGCGGTCGTCGGACTGCTGATGATCGCCTACGTGCTCATCGGCGGCATGAAGGGCACCACCTACGTGCAGATGGTGAAGGCCGTGCTGCTCATCCTCGGTGCCGGCGTCATGTTTGTCCTCGTGCTCGTCGCGGTGAAGGGCAACTTCTCGACACTGCTCGCCGACGCACAGGCCAACTCCAGCAAGGACATCCTCGCGCCGGGCGCCAAGTACGGCATCAGCGCGATGTCGCGGCTGGACTTCATCTCCCTCGGCATCGCCCTCGTCCTGGGTACCGCGGGCCTCCCGCACGTGCTGATGCGCTTCTACACCGTGCCGACGGCGAAGGAGGCGCGCCGCTCGGTCACGTGGGCCATCGGACTCATCGGCGCGTTCTACCTGTTCACGCTGGTCCTCGGGTACGGCGCGGCCCGCATGGTGGGGCCCGACGTCATCCAGGCGGCACCGGGCAAGGAGAACGCCGCCGCGCCGCTGCTGGCATTCGAGCTCGGCGGCACCATCTTCCTGGCGGTGATCTCGGCGGTCGCGTTCGCGACCATCCTGGCCGTCGTCGCCGGTCTCGCCATCACCGCGTCGGCGTCGTTCGCCCACGACATCTACGCCAGCGTGATCAAGCGCGGCACGGCCACCGAGGAACAGCAGGTGCGCGTCTCCCGCATCACGGTGGTGGTGATCGGTGTGGTCGCCATCGTCCTGGGCATCCTCGCGATGGGCCAGAACATCGCGTTCCTCGTGGCGCTGGCGTTCGCCGTCGCCGCCTCGGCCAACCTGCCGACGCTGCTGTTCTCCCTGTTCTGGAGGCGGTTCAACACCACCGGTGCGTTGTTCAGCATCTACGGCGGTCTGATCACCTGCATCGGTCTGATCGTGATCTCGCCGGCGGTGTCGGGGAAGCCGACGTCGATGTTCCCCGACGCGAACTTCGATCTGTTCCCGATGTCGAACCCGGGCATCGTGTCCATCCCGGCGGGATTCCTGCTCGCGGTGATCGGTACCTACATCGGCGGCCGCAGGCAGGAGAACGCCGCGCGCCAGGCCGAGATGGAGGTCCGGTCGCTGACCGGAGTCGGCGTCGAGAAGGCCGTCTCGCACTGATCGGTGGCCGGAGGGTGTCGTCGCGATGAACGGCACCCTTCGGCCCTCGGTGATCGGAAATGCCTGCACGCTAATGGGTTTGGCGCGCAACGTAACGAACGTCTCCTTCGCGACATCTGGTGTGATTCGGACGCGTGGTGATTGACTACTCTGGCTAACTACTTGACCAGAGAAGCGGAGCACTGCGTGATCTCGATCGGAATCGTGGGCGGTGGTGCGGCGGCGATCAGCCTGCTCCGCCAACTGCCCCACGGGGATCGTCTCGATGTCGTCGTCTACTCCGACCGGCCGCCGGGCCCCGGGCGGGCCTACGCCGAGCCCGCGGAATCGGCACTGCTCAACCGCCAGGTGTTCGCGATGTCGGTGTCGGACGCATGGCCCGACGAGTTCGCCGACTGGGTCGCCGCGCACGCACCCGACCACCTCGACGACGGCGAGCACTCGTTCGTCCCGCGAGCGCTCTACGGCCGCTATCTCGTCGACTCCGCCGAGAGTGCGCAGGCCCAGCTCGGCGACCACCTCACCTTCGTGGCCGGCCGCGTCGTCGACATCGCCCCGCGCGCCGGGGCCTACCGCCTCACCGTCGCATCGGCCGACGGCGGGGTCGTCGAGGCCACACACGATCTGGTCGTCCTCGCGCTGGGGTCGAGTCCGCCGGCCGATCCCTACCGGCTCACGGGCCTGCCCTCCTACACCGGCGACCCCTACCCGATCGACGGCTGGCTCACCGACGTGGTCGGTGCCGACGACGCGGCCGTCGTCGGCACCGGTCTCAGTGCCGTCGATGTCGCGCTGGCCCTGCGACGCAACGACTTCACCGGCCGCCTCACCATGTGCTCGCGTAACGGCATCGTGCCCGACGCGCGAGCGATCGTGTCGCCCTTGGACTTCGACCCCGACATCTCCGCGCTGATCCTCCGGGTCACCCGCAAACGCGGTGGTCTCGAATGGCAGGACGTCATGCAGATCGTGGACTATCTCGCGCTGGGCGAGGGGATCCGGCGCTCGGAGGTGCGCGCGGCGTTCGCTGCCGTCGCGCGTCCCGCGGGCGAACGCCTGTCCGACGGCGCCGACCCCACCCGGTCGGTCGACGCCGCGGTGCAGCGTCTGGTGATCGGCATCGCCCAGCACTACGTCAACGAGATCTGGTCGGCCATGACCCGGCGGGCGCGCACGGAGTTCCTCGCCACCACCCATGCGGGGTTCCAGGCGTTGTCGAACCCGTTGCCGGCCACGAGCGCGGCGGCCCTGGGCGCGATGGTCTCCGACGGTCGCCTGAGCATCCGTGCCGGCGTCACCGACATCGAGCCCACCGCACAGGGATTCGACATCGCCTTCCGCCACGGGGACCGGGCTGCGGTGACGCAGGTGGTCAACGCCACCCGCACCGCGGCCGGGGCCCCGTCACCCGCCGCGGGGGCGGTGGTCTCCTCGTTGCTCCATCGCGGACTGGCGCAGGCCAATCCGTACGGCGGACTGCGCGTCGACATCGTCAGCAACGCGCTGCTCGACCGCAGCGGTGGGTCGGTGCCGGGTCTGTACGCCATCGGTGAGATCGCCTCGGGCGACCTCTACTACATCAGCAGCATGGGCAAGATCCGACGCCGCGCACGCTCGGTCGCCCGCCAGATCGTCGACGAGTCGTTGCGACCCGCCCGGACGGGGTCGGTGCATGTCTGAGACCACCGTGACGCCCGACGCGCGGGTGCGCGTCATGCTGCTCGTGGCCGTGATGGTCCCGCAGCTCGGGCTCAGCCTGCTCAACCCGTCGATCCCGACGATGGCGACCGATCTCGGCACCTCGGTCTCGGCGATCCAGCTGACGCTGTCGGGATACATGGCGGGCTACGCGATCTCGATGTTCGCCGCCGGTGTTCTCGCCGACCGCTACGACGCGCGGCGCCTGCAGGCCCTCGGCCTCGTGCTGTTCGCGGTGGGCGGTGTCGCCGCGGCCCTGGCCCCGAACGTGGGCGTGCTGTTCGCCGCGCGGGTGGTGCAGGCGATCGGCGGTACCTCGGCGACGGTGCTGTGCCGCCTGGTGATCCAGCGTCGGTTCCCGTCGTCGGCGCGGATGCAGATCCTCACCTCGCTGTCGATCGTGATCGCGGCGACCCCGGCGCTGTCACCACTGGTGGGCGCCTCGCTCATCGAGATCACCTCGTGGCGGGTGCTGTTCGCAGTGCTGGCGGTGATCGGACTCGTGCTCGCGGTCGCGTTCGCGCGGATGGTCCCGTCGGCGCGACCGGACGTTCCCGCGTCGGTCGGTCCGCGCACGGTCGCGGCCGGCATCGCGACCGCGCTGCGGCGCCGTGGATTCGGCATCAATGCGTGGGTGATCTCGCTGGCGTGGATGAGCTATTTCCTGTTCATCGAACAGTCCGCGTATCTGCTGCAGGACATCCACGGTCTGTCGACCCTCGACTACGGATTGGTGCTGACGATCCCGGCGATCGGCTACATCGCCGGCAGCATCGGGATCCGCCGCGCGAGGTCGCACACTCGTGCCCACCTGGTGGGCAGCGTCATCGGCGGTGTCGGGGCCGCGGCGCTCGTGGCCCTCGCGACCGCGGGTGTGGGGTCGGTCTTCGCGCTGGTGATCCCGCTGTCGGTGACCTTCATCGGTGTGGGCGCGGCGATCCCGCACGCGCAGAACGGCCTCATCGGGCTCGACCTGCCCGCCCAGGGTGTCGGTGCAGGACTGTTCTTCTTCATCCAGATGGCCAGTGGCGCGGTCTACACCTCGGTGATCGAGGCCCTGCACCTGCGGACCGAACTGCCGATCCGGATCGCGATCGCCGCGCCGGCCCTGGTGCTGGTGGCGATCGCGGTGGGTCGGACCGTCCGCTCCCGGGCGGCGACGACCGCCGCGGCGACGATCGAGCACCGCCGTCCGCAGCGTGTCGGATGAGTCCTACTGCTCGTGCTTCGCCGTCGGCGAGCTGCCGCCGCCGGAGCCCTGCTGCGCGATGAGGTCGCGGATCTCGGTGAGGAGCTCGGCCTCGGTCAGGGCGGCGGCATCGTCACCCTGCTTGGCGCGCAATGCCTTCAACTTCTCGAACGGCATGACGATCACGAAGTAGACGACCGCGGCGATGATGAGGAAGTTCAGCGCGGCGGTGATGAGCGTGCCGAAGTCGACGAAGGTGTTGTCCTGCCCGCTGCGGATGAGGAAGCCCAGGCCCTGGGCCTGATCGGTGCCGCCGATCGAGTTGATGAGCGGCTGGATGATGCTGTCGGTGAACGCCTTGACGATCGCGCTGAACGCCGCGCCGACGACGACCGCGACCGCCAGATCGATCACGTTGCCGCGCAACAGGAATTCCTTGAAACCCTTGATCATGTCGATGTCTCCTCGCTGCGGTGTGCGATGTGACGCTGCCCCGGGCCACATCGTGTGGGCACATGGTAGCCACCTGGCATCGCACCCGTGCGGATGTGCGGCCGGATCAGTGGAACACGACGGTCACCGGCGCCGCGAGAGCGGTGCCCGCGACGGCGTGGGCGTCACGTTCGGGCATCGCGAGCATCACCACCGGTGCCCGGCCCCCACGATCGCGGGCGTCGTGCGCGGGCACCACCGCCACCACCGCACCCCGCACCAGCACGCGCCCCTCGGCGGGGCCGGCTCGTCCCGGTCCCGTGGTGTCGGTGTCGGCCGACTCGGTGAGGACGTCGACCACGTCGCCGGAACGCAGCAGGTCGATGACGGCGTCGTCGGCGAGGCGGATGGGGACCAGGCGCGCGTCGGCATCACCGACGAGCTGTGCGGGCAGCCGCGCCGACAGCAGTCGCCAGTCGGTGAGGATCTCCCCGCCGCGCACGGGGCCCGTCACCGTGCGACCGACGCCGTCGCGGTCCATCCGCAGGGCGCCGTCGGGAACCGATCCCGGCGCCACCTGCGCGTCGACGAGGTCACCGGCCACCAGCGTCGAGCCCGGGGTGAGATCGTGCGCTGCCACCAGCACCGTCGCGAGCTGCTCGCCGCGGTGGGCGACGACGGCCATCACGATCGAGGCGGTGAGCAGCACGATCGCCGCGACGCGGCGAACGGCCAACGTGCGGACCCAGCCGGGCCGAGCGGCGCTGCGCAGGCGGTCGGCAACGGTGGGGGACAGACGGGTGCGGTCGACCATGTCGGCGACGGTAGGGACAGCGCGCAGCGATGGCGATCCGCCGCGGTCACGCCCTGGGGAGCACCCGCATCTGTGGAGCGATCAGGACGCGGCGGCCGAGGAGGTCGTGCCCGAACCGCCCTTGCCCGACCCGGAACCGCCCGATCCCGAGCTGCTCGACGAACTGCTCGACGAGGTGGAGGTCGAGTCCTTTTTCGTCTCCTTGGTGCCCGACGAATCGGACTTGCGCGAATCGGACTGGGAGGAGTCCGAGCTCGAGGAGTCGCTGCTCGCGCTCTCCGATGCGGTCGACCCCGACCGGCTGTCGGTGCGGTAGAAGCCACTGCCCTTGAACACGATGCCGACCGAGTTGAACAGCTTGCGCAGTCGACCACCGCACACGGGGCATTCGGTGAGCGAATCGTCGGTGAACGACTGGACGATGTCGAATTTGTTGTCGCACTGTGTGCAGGCGTACGAGTAGGTCGGCACCGGGTACCTCCGAGGTGAAAGAGTCCAACGAGTTCGAGCAAGAGGGCGCTCGCGCCGCGAGCCGGCCTTCATTCTAGCGCTGGTCTGGCACTCGCCGCGTTTGAGTGCCAACTGTGCCCGGACGGGTCAGTCGGGTGAAGCCCGCGTGCGGCGTCAGCGCCCACCCCATCGCGACGTCGTGACCGTCGCCGGGCACCTCCCCGAGCAGTTCGCCGTCGTAGACCACGGCGACGAGATCGGCGGTCGTGGCCGTCAACGAGCGGTCGTAGTAGCCCGCGCCGCGTCCGAGCCGCGTGCCCGCACGGTCGACGGCCAGCGCGGGCACGAAGATGAGCGTCGCGGCGTCGACGGCGTCGGTGGGGAGGCGCTCGCCCGTCGGTTCGCGCAGGCCGAAACGGCCCGGGGCGAGATCGTCGCTGCTGGTGTACCGCGCCCAGGTCAGAGCCGTCGCCGGACCGTCGGCGGTCACGGGCACCAGCACCCGCAGCCCCCGGTCGGCCAGAGCGGTGAGGAGGGCCGAGGTGTCGGGTTCGGTGCCGATCGAGACGTAGGCGCCGACGGTGTCGCCGGACCGCAGGGGCACCGGCGACGCGTCGAGCCACCGGGCGATGGCCCCGCCGTCCGCGGCGCGTGCCTCGGGGTCGAGGTCGGCGCGCGCGGTCACCAACCTGCTGCGCAGGGCACTTTTCGCCTCCGCGACGGCGTCGTTCACGAGTTCGGGACCCGCGTGCTGCCGGAGCACCCGATCATGTGAACAACCGCACCGCCCATGGGTTCCACCCCTCACGTTCATCGTCCACCCGTTAGATTCACAGTAGGTCGTCAGTTCGGGAACATACGGTTGCGTCCACGCCACACGGGACACGAGCCATGGGCACCACGAAACGGACGCGCGTTCGCGCGAGGAGAAGGGCAGGGAATGGGATCCCAAGGGGTCGAGTACGAGTCGGTACCGAACACACCACCGCTCCCGCGGACGGCCATCGTGCCCGCCGCCGGGCTCGGGACACGGTTCCTCCCGGCGACGAAGACCGTCCCGAAGGAACTGTTGCCGGTGGTCGACACCCCCGGTATCGAACTGGTCGCCGAGGAGGCGAAATCGGCGGGGGCGCAACGACTCCTGATCGTCACCTCTCCGGGCAAGGACGGTGTCGTCGCCCACTTCGTCGAGGATCTCGTGCTCGAGTCGACGCTCGAGAAGCGCGGCAAGAACGCGATGCTGGCCAAGGTGCGCAACGCGCCGTCGCTGATGGAGGTCGCCTCCGTCGTCCAGGACAAGCCGCTGGGACTGGGCCACGCCGTGGGCTGTGTCGAGCCGCTGCTGGCCGACGACGAGGACGCCGTCGCGGTGCTGCTGCCCGATGACCTGGTGCTGCCCGGGGGTGTTCTCGAGGTCATGGCCCGCACCCGCGCCCGCCGCGGCGGCACCGTGCTGTGCGCCATCGAGGTCCCGCCGGAGAAGATCAGCGCCTACGGCGTGTTCGACGTCGAGGAACTCCCCGACGCCCACAACCCGAACGTGATGCGCCTCAAGGGCATGGTGGAGAAGCCCGACGCGGCCGACGCCCCGAGCAACCTCGCCGCCGCGGGTCGCTACATCCTCGACCGCGCGATCTTCGACGCCCTGCGGCGCATCGAGCCCGGCGCCGGGGGCGAACTCCAGCTCACCGACGCCATCGCGCTGCTGATCGACGAGGGACACCCGGTCCACGTGGTGATCCACCACGGCACCCGACACGATCTGGGCAACCCCGGGGGGTACCTCAAGGCCGCCGTCGATTTCGCGCTCGATCGCGACGACTACGGTCCCGACCTGCGCGAGTTCCTCGAAGAGCGCCTGAAGCAGGACTGAGATCACCCCGCCACCCGGCCCCCACATCGCGTCGTGCCCGGGTTTCGCGCCTGCGACCGGTTAACGTCACACGACGTCAGGAGGCGAGATGCGGTCGGTCGAAGATCAGTTGACCCGGGTCACGGCGGCTGCCGTGGCGCCGCGTCCGGTGCGTGTGGCCATTTCCGAGGCCCAGGGCCTGTTGTGCGCCGAAGAGGTGGTCACCGAGAACCCGCTGCCCGGGTTCGACCAGGCGGCGATCGACGGATACGCCGTGCGCAGTGTCGATGTGGCCGAGGCGGGGGTCGTCGCGTCCGACGACTCCGAGGCCCCCGGCGAGCACGTCGTGGTGGTGCTGCCGGTCGTCGGTGAGGTCGCCGCGGGAGCCCGCACCCCGACGCGCCTGCAGCCCCGGCAGGCCGTGCGCGTCGAGACCGGCGCGCCGCTGCCGACCCTGGCCGACGCGGTGCTGCCGCTGCGGTGGACCGACGGTGGCCTGTCGAAGGTGAAGGTCGGGCACGCCGTGGAGAGCGGCGACTACGTGCGCCGCGTCGGAGACGACGTGCAGCCCGGCGACGTCGCGGTCCGTGCGGGCACCATCATCGGTGCCGCACAGGTGGGATTGCTTGCCGCGGTGGGCCGTACGCGCGTGCTGGTCCACCCGCGTCCGCGGCTGTCGGTGATCTCCGTCGGAGGCGAGCTCGTCGACATCGACCGCACGCCCGGTGCCGGACAGGTCTTCGACGTCAACAGCTACTCGCTGGCCGCGGCCGCCCGCGACGCCGGCGCCGACGTCAACCGGGTCGGCATCGCCAGCCGGGAGGCCTCGCAGCTACGGGATGTGGTCGAGGGACAGCTCATCCGCTCGGAGATCGTCGTCATCTGCGCGCCACTCGGCGGCACCGCCTCGGACAACATCCGCGACGCGCTGCGCCCTCTCGGCGACATCGACGTCGGGCGCATCGCGATGCATCCGGCGTCGGTGCAGGGTTTCGGTCAGCTCGGGCGTGACGAGGTCCCGACGTTCCTGCTGCCGTCGAACCCGGTGAGTGCGCTGGTGGCGTTCGAGGTGATGGTCCGCCCGCTGGTGCGCATCGCGCTGGGCAAGCGCAAGCCGATGCGCCGGGTGATCCGCGCCCGCACGGTCGGCCCGATCGCATCGGTGCAGGGACGCAAGGGGTATCTGCGAGGCCAGCTCATGCGCGACGAGCAGACCGGCGAGTACCTGGTGCAGGTGATCGGCACGTCGGAGAGCGGTTCGTCGCACCTGCTGGCCGGGTTGGCCGAGGCGAACTGTCTGGTGATGGTCGACGCCGATGTCGACGAGGTGCGCACCGGCGACGAGGTGGATGTCGCCTTCCTGGCCCAGCGCGGGTAATACAGTTTTCCTGTGATCCGACGGTGGACCGGTGGCGGCGGTGCCTCGCACCCCGGGTGGCCTGCTGCGCTCGGCCCGCTCATCACCCGGGCCGGAGCGGTGACCCTGCGCGGTGTCCGCATGCGCGACGCTCGCCCCTGGAGCAATCTGCGCGTCGCCAATCAGAACACCCTGATGCCGTGGGAGCCGACCGGGCAGGGTGATTGGGCCGATCGCCACCACATCACCTCGTGGCCGGCGCTGCACTCGGTGCTGCGGCGCGAGGCGAAGGCCGGGGCCATGCTGCCGTTGGTGATCGAGGTCGACGGGCAGTTCGCCGGGCAGCTCACCATCGGCAACATCCAGCGCGGGGCGCTGCGCAACGCCTGGATCGGCTACTGGATCGACAACGCCCTCGCCAACCAGGGGGTCGCGACCGCCGCGGTCGCACTGGGGGTCGACCACTGCTTCGGCGCCGTCGGACTGCACCGTCTCGAGGCGACCGTGCAGCCGACGAATCTCGCCTCGCGGGCGGTGCTGACGAAGGTCGGGTTCCGCACCGAGGGACTGCTCGAGCGCTACATGGACGTCGACCGCGGGTGGCGCGATCACCTGCTGTTCGCGCTGACCGTCGAGGAGATCTCGTCCAGTGCCGCCGAGGCGCTCGTGCGCAGCGGACGCGCCGCGTTCCCCTCCTGAGCTCTCTGGCCGATTCTGCCCGGCGAACTCGTCGCGTCGTCGGCGCGTCTGCGCTGGTCCGGCCCCGTGTCGACTTAGCCTGAGACCGAGCCTGTGACTGATGTGGTTGCGGTGACGTGTCGCGAGCGGTTCGCACGGAGAGGAGAGCCCCGATCATGCCGAATTCGGTTCTGTGGGTGTGTCTGGTGGCGATCTGGCTGTTCGTGCTGGTCCCGATGGTCATCAAGGGACGACCCGAGGTGCGCAAGACCACCGAGGCCACCCTGGCCACACGCGTCATCAACCGTGGCGGACGGGCCATGGCCCGCGCGACCAGCAAGGTCGCCAGCGGCCGCCACCCCCACGACGCCGAGTGGGTCGCCCCGGCGCGCGAGTACCGCAAGCGCGGTGAACTGCTCAACGACGCCGACGATCACGCCGACGCGCGTGCCGAGGTGGCCGACGACGAGCCCGAGGTCGACGTCGACGAGGTCGCGGCCGAGAGGGTCGAGACCTCCGATGCCGACACGGCGACCGACACCACCGTCGCGGCCGAGGTCGATGACGAGACCGACACCGAAGAGACCGACGCCGACGCCACAGACCTCGAGGTCGGGTACGACGAGGACGATGTCGACGAGACCGACGCCGCCGACGAGATGGACCCGGATGTTGACGATGCAGACGACGACTACGAGGTGGTCGCCGAACCGCTGACCCGTCGCGGACGCGGGGGATACGACGCCGACGCGGACTCGCGTCGCAGCGAGACCCGGTACCGCCGCCGCCAGCGCGTGGTGATGGCCCTCGCGGTGGTGGCGGTCGCGAGCATCGGCGTCGGGGTGTTCCTCGGCGGGATGGGCTGGGCGGTCACCGGTGTCGGAGTGGCGCTGCTCGTCGCATACATGGCCTTCCTGCGCCGCGCGGTCCGGGTCGAGGAGCGGATCCGTCGGCAGCGTGCTGCCCGCGCCGCGAGGGCCGCCCGCCAGATGCGACCCGGTGTGCGCGACCACGACGACGCCGGTGGCCCGCTCGACGACGAGATCCCTCTGCACCTGCGCCGCCCCGGCGCCGTCGTGCTCGAGATCGACGACGAGCACCCGGTCTTCGAACACCTTCCCCCCTTCCAGCGCCGTCGTGTGATGCGCGAGGACTCCGACCTGGCACGAGTCGTCGGGCAGTGACCGCCACCTGGGACTCGGTGTGCGCACGCGCCGCCGAGCTCCCGGAGGTCACCGTCGGTGACCACCACGGGATGGGCGCGATCCGATTCCGGAAGAACGTGCTCGCCACCCGACCCGACGACACCGTCGTGCGGATCATGGTCGCCGAGGAGCAGATTCGCGAGGCGGTCGCCGAGTTCGACTGGTGCACAACGGTGATGTGGGGAGCCACGCCGTCCGCGGTCGCGGTGACGCTGGCCGAGGCCGACCCCACCGTCGTGGTCGAGCTGCTCACCGACGCCTGGCGACGACGCGCCCCGAAGTCGATGGTCGCTCGCTTCGACGGTGCCTGACCTCGCGTTTTTCCAGGTGCGCCACCCTTTGCTAGAGTTGTCGAGTTGTACCAGGGGCTATAGCGCAGTTGGTAGCGCGTCTCGTTCGCATCGAGAAGGTCGGGAGTTCGATTCTCCCTAGCTCCACTTCGTTCCTCGTTCCTCATCGCGCTTTCTGCGCACATCACGCACTTCTCATAGCCCTCTTCGGGGACTGGCCATCGATGGGCCATGCCTGTTCGGCACAAACAGTCAGCATTGACTGTTTGCTGGATGGGTGCTTTCGTGGAGTCCGACAGCCGACCCCGATCGAATCGAGCAGGGCCATGACGAGCACGCTCACCACCCACGACGTCCCGCGCACGCAGGACACCATGTCGCATGACATCTGGTTGCCCGCCGAGATCGCCGAGCTACGTGCCGCCGCCCGCCGCGCCGTCGAGGAGAACGTCGCCCCTGTGGCGCGACGGATCGGATCGCAGGAGGAATCGGTCGAGAACTTCCCGTGGGACGCCTTCCGTGGCCTCGCCGGAGCGGGCATGTTCGCCGTGCCCTTCGACGGTCCCCGGGGCCGCGGCCTGCACCACCGGATGCTCGGCACCTGCACGGTGACCGAGGAGATCGCCTACCACTCGTCGTCGATGGCCGGCGTCTACGACGGGCAGTGCATTCTCGTGCCCCAGGCGCTGAGTTTCGCCACCGAATACATGCAGTCGCAGCTGCTGCCGCAGTTGATCTCCGGCGAACAGGCCTTCTCGTTCGCCACCACCGAACCCGACGCCAGCAGCGACCTGTCGATCGACACCTTGCAGACCGTGGCCGAGGAGACCGACACCGGTTTCGTGGTGAACGGGCGCAAGCGGTGGATCACCAACAGTGTGGTCGCGAGATGGGCTGCGGTGCTGGTGAAGACGGGTCAGCGGATGAACATGCTGCTCATCGACCTCACCGCCGACGGCGTACGCATCGGTGCACCCGACCTCAAGATGGGGCACCGCGGACAGATCACCGCCGACATCGTCCTCGAGAACGTGGTGGTGCCTCGTGAGCACCTGCTCGGCACACCGGGCGGTGGGCTGTCGGTGGCGTTGTCGTGCCTCATTCGCGGACGGATCGGGATCGGCGCCGCCGGTGTCGGTGTCGCGCAGGCCGCACTCGATCTCGCCGTACACCGACTGCGCACGCGGCAGGTGTTCGGCGGGCCGCTCGGGCGGATGCAGCACTGGCAGTTCACCCTCGCCCAGCGCGCCACCGAGATCGAATGTGCGCGTTCGTTGTATCAGAAGGCGGCGATGCGCCTCGACCTCGGCGACCGGGCCGCCGAGCCCGAGGCGGCGATGGCCAAGGCCTACGGGACGCGGGTCGCCGTCGACACTGTCCGCGACTCGCTGCAGATCCACGGCGGCTTCGGTTTCGCCCGGCAGATCTCCGAGACGGGGAAGTCGGTGAGACTCGAGGAGCTCTACCGCGATGCGAAGATCCTGGAGATCTTCGAGGGTGCGAACGAACTGCAGCATTGGGTGATCGCGCGCAACCTCATCGGGCGTGACGTCACCGGCTGAGATGATGGAGGCGATGACCACCAGCGCCCGTCCCGAGCAGGAACGCAGCCGGCAGGCGAAGCGCCGGATCCTCGACGCCGCCGTCCGCGTCCTCGTCGACGAGGGGTACGCCCACGCCACCACCCTGCGCATCCAGAAGGAGGCGGGGGTCTCACGCGGCGGGCTGCTGCACCACTTCCCCTCGCGTGACGAGCTGCTCGTCGCCGCGGTCCATCACCTCGCGGCCGAGCGGGTCGCCGATCTCGGCGCCCGTGGCGACTGGCCGCGCGATCCCCACGATCGGATCGCCGAGGCCGTCGCCACGATGTGGGCCACCTACGCACAACCGTATTTCTGGGCGTCGGTGGAACTCTGGGTGGCCGCACGATCCCATGAGGCGCTGCGCGCGGCGCTGCTCCCGGAGGAGCGATCGATGGGTGCGATGGTGCGCGCATCGACCGACACCTTCTTCGGCGACGTCCTCACCGCACACCCCGACTACCCGATGGTGCGGGAGGTGCTCAACACCAGCATGCGCGGGGTCGCCCTGACCTACGCGATCGACCGACGCGAGCCGGCCGACGATCCGCATCTGCACTCCTGGACCGCGTTGGCGACGGCTGCCCTGCTGCGATAGGGGCGACCGCCGGCCGCGTGGCACCATCGAAGAGATGGAGTGCTGCACATGACCGAGGTCGTCGTGATCGGTGCCGGTGTGGGCGGTCTCGCCGCCGCGGTCCGTCTGGCCGCCGCCGGTCATCAGGTCACCGTGTACGAACAGGCGCAGACCGCCGGGGGGAAGCTCGGGGTGATCTCGCGCGACGGGTTCGTCTTCGACACCGGGCCGTCGCTGGTGACGCTCCCCGACATCCTCGAGGACCTGTTCGCCGCGACGGGGGTGTCGGTGCACGACGTCCTCGACGTGCGCCGCCTCGACACCGCCGCGCAGTACCGCTTCCCCGACGGGACCGTGCTCGACATGCCGGGTGACCTCACGCAGATCCCGGCCGCCATCGATACGGCACTCGGTGCCGGGCGCGGGAACGAGTGGTCGGCGTTCCTGCGTCGCGCCGAACGCATGTGGGACCTCTCGCGGGAGATCTTCCTCGAGTCGCCGCTGACCGTCGCCGCGATGCGTCGGCGACCGCCCCCGCCGCTGTCGGCGCTCGCCGCGATCTCGCCGCTGCGCAGCATGCGGGGTCTGGGGCGGCGATACCTGAAGGACGAGCGACTGCGCATGCTGCTCGATCGCTACGCCACCTACACCGGATCCGACCCGCGGCGTGCCCCGGCGGCGCTGGCCACCGTGCCGTGGTCGGAGCAGGCCTACGGATCGTGGTACGTGGCAGGAGGTTTGGGTCGCATCGCGACCGCCCTGCACGATCGGCTGACGGCGCTCGGCGGATGCATCGAGTTCGGTGTGCAGGTCACCGCGATCACCACCGACCCGTCGGGTCACGTCGACGGGATCGCCCTCGCCGACGGGCGACGGATCGCAGCGGACGTGGTGGTCGCCAACGCCGACGCGCGCACCGTCTACGGGACGTTGATCCGCACGCCGACCGCGACCCGACTTGCGAAACGTGTTCGCACACCGACACCGTCGTTCTCCGGGTTCGTGCTGTTGCTCGCGGTCGACGATCCGCCGGCCGATCAACCACATCATCAGATCCTGTTCGCGGAGGACTATGACGCCGAGTTCGACGCGCTGTTCGGCCGCAACGGCGGTCCCCGACCGGTCGAGCGGCCCACGGTCTACATCAGCGCCCCCGCCGACCCCGCGATCGTCCCCGGGCCGGGCACCGGTGCGTGGTTCGTCCTCGTCAACGCCCCGCGGCACGATCCCGCCGCCGGGATGGACTGGGATGCACCCGGTCTGGCCGAGGACTACGCGAACCGGATCATGACGATCATGGCCGACCGTGGTGTCGACGTGCGGTCACGTGTGCGGTGGCGCGAGATCCTCTCCCCGGCCGAACTCGAGCGTCGCACGCTGACCCCGGGGGGCTCGATCTACGGATCGTCGTCGAACGGGCCGCGCGCGGCGTTCCTGCGGCCGGGCAACGAATCCCGCATCCCCGGGCTCTATCTCGTCGGCGGGTCCTCCCACCCCGGAGGTGGACTGCCCCTCGTGATGCTCTCGGGCAAGATCGTCGCCGACCTGATCGGACCCGCGACGGAGTCCGTCAGCGACGTGTGAGGTCGGCGACCGCGCCGAGCAGATCGTCGATGTCATTCTCGCGGTGGACGAACGAGGTGACCAGTCGGACCGTGCCCGGTGCCCAGCGATCGTGATAGAAGCCGTACCCCCGATCGAGCAACCCCGCGATGAGGTCGGCGGGGAAGTGGCAGAACAGGATGTTGGCCGCGAGGTCGCCGAGAATCCGGACCCCTGGGGCCTGCGCGAGTCCCTCGCGGAGCCGCGCGGCCATGGCGTTGGCGTGGCGGGCGTTGCGCAGCCAGAGATCGTCGTCGAGGTACGCGTGCAGCTGAGCGGTCTGGAACCTCATCTTCGAGGTCAGCTGGCCGCCGCGCTTGTGGCGGTAGGACAGCTCGGTGCGCAGCGCCGGATCGAACGAGATGATGGCGTCTGCGGTGAGTGCGCCGTTCTTGGTGGCGCCGAACGACAGGACGTCGACGCCACTGCGCCACGTCATCTCCGCCGCGCTGATATCCAGCGCCACCAGGGCATTGGCGAACCGGGCGCCGTCCATGTGTACGCGAAGCCCCGCGTCATGAGCGATCTCCGCCAGTGCACGGATCTCGTCGAGTCCGTAGACGCTCCCCGACTCGGTGGCCTGCGTGATGCTCAGGACGCTGGGCTGCACGCTGTGGACGTCGCCCCGTCGTCGGTGGACCGCCGCTCGGAGGCCGTCGGGATCGATGCGTGAGTTCTCGCCGTCGAGACCGACGATCTTCGCCCCGTCGGCGAAGAACTCCGGTGCACCGGCCTCGTCGGTGTCGATGTGGGCGGTGCGGTGTCCGAGCACCGATCCCCACGGCGGGGTGAGCGCGGCGATCGCGATGCCGTTGGCCGCCGACCCGGTGCCGACGGCGAACACGTCGGCGGGCCGCTCGAAGACCTCGGCGACCTTCTCGACCAGCGCTCGCGAATGGTCGTCGTTGCCGTACGGAGCGGCGAGTCCCGCCGACGCCGCGGTGACCGCGGCCAGGATCTCGGGGGACCCGCCGGCCGCGTTGTCGCTGAGGTATCCCCGCAGCGGTGCAGGCGAGTCGGGCATGGGTACCTTTCGCTGGGATCTATGGACGTGCGCATAGAAGTCCGGTAGGACAGTCACCAACACCATCACACGACGCGGGGAGTAGACGTGCAGGCATTCCGGGATGCGGTGGAGGCCGTCGATCACGAGGCTATCGAGCGGTTACTGGCCGACGACGTCGTCTTCCGGTCGCCGGTCGCCTTCGCGCCGTACTCCGGTCGGGCGATGACCGCCGGGATCCTGCGTGCGGTGTTCCGGGTGTTCGAGGACTTCCGCTACGTGCGGCAGATCGACGACGGCGCCGACCACGTCCTGGTCTTCGAGGCCCAGATCAACGGTCGCAGCGTGCACGGGTGCGACATCCTGCACACCAATGCCGACGGCCTCATCGAGGAGTTCACCGTCATGGTGCGGCCACTGTCCGCGGCGAACGCCCTCGCCGAGCGCATGGCCGACGAGTTCGCCGCCGAGATGAAGCGGATGGACACCTCCTCGCAGTAGGCTCCGCGCCATGAGGCGTGCGGTGATGGTGCTGGTCGGGCTCATCGTGGCGCTCGCCGCGATGTTCGCCCCCGTGGTGTTCGCCTCGGGCGACGACGCCGCGTCGGGCACCGAGAGCGCCACCATCAGCGACTATCAGGCCCGATTCGACGTCGCCCGTGACGGGACGCTGCGCGCCACCGAGACCCTGCGGGTCGACTTCCCGCTCTACCGCCACGGCATCTTCCGCTTCTTCGACGTGGTCGACCCGAACAACCCCGAAGCCCGACTCGTCCCGAAGGACATCGGCGTGACCCGCGACGGGCGCCCCGACGGACTCGACGTGAGCACCGAGAGCGGCGGTCGGTACGTGGTCGCGAAGATCGGTGACGCCGACGAGACCATCACCGGGTCGCATGTCTACGTCATCACCTACACCGTGCCCGGCGCGCTGTCGGCACCACTGAGCGGACGCGACGGCGCGCAGTTCTACTGGAACCTGATCCCCGGTGGCTGGCAGATGCCCATCGAGCGCAGCACGCTGACGGTGAATCTGCCTGCCGCGCCGCAGGACACGCGGTGTGCGGTGGGCTCGGCCTCCGACACCGGGTGCACCGCGACCGCGACCGGCAACACGCTGATGGTGGTGACCGGTGCCCTCGAGCCACACACGCCGGTCACCGTGCAGTCCTCGCTCGACGTGCCCGCGCCCAGCCGGGTGACCGTCCCCTGGTCGGTGACCCTCGATCCCGTTCTCGGTCGGTCGGTGTGGCTGGTCGTGGTGGTCGGCGTGCTCGCGGTGCTGGCCGGGATCGCCGCCTGGCTCATCGTGCGGACCACCCACGAGAGTTCGCCGGCCTTCCCGCTGATGTACGGCCCGCCCGAGGGCATCGGACCCGCGCAGGGCGCGTACCTCCTGACCGAGACGGTCACCGACGACCACTTCGCCGCGACCATGCTGCAGCTCGGCGAGGCAGGGGTCGCGACGCTGGAGAAAGACGGCACCACCTGGCGGATCACTGGCAAGGACGGCAACTGGGACGCCCTCGACGACGTCACCCGGCAGGCTGCGTCGACGTTGGGGATCGCGCCCGGACAGACCTTCGTCGCCGACCCCGACGACGCCGAGGGCGGCAAATCGCTGCGCGCGTCGCGACGGGCGTTCGACGGCTCGGTGTCGGGGTGGGCCCGCACGGCCGGACTGATGGAACGCGCCGGTCTCGGCGGAGCCGGGCGGGTGCTGCTGGTGCTCGGCGTCATCGCCGCCGCGGTGTTCTACTTCATCAACCCGTTCGACCGGTCGATGTTCGGTCTGCCGTTCGCGGTCTTCGCCGTCGTCGCGGTCCCGGTCCTCGCGCCGGGAGCGATGACGTTCCGCACCAGACGCGGTCGTGACGTGTGGTCGCAATTGGGTGGGTTCCGCCGTGTGCTGGGCACCCCCTCGAGCGAGGCCCGCTTCGATTTCAGTGGGCGTCACGAGCTCTACACCAAGTACATCCCGTGGGCCGTGGCCTTCGATGTCGCCGACGAGTGGGCCGAGAAGTACCGCGTCGCGAACCGACAGGAGCCGCCGACACCCGGGTACCTCAACGCCGGGCACGGCCTCGGCGTCGGTTACGGACTGGGCTCGATGAGTTCCTTCGCGTCGGACTTCTCGTCGTCGGTCGCGTCGTCGATCTCCTCCTACGAGGCCACGCAACAGTCGTCGAGCAGCAGTGGCGGCGGTGGGTTCTCCGGTGGCGGGGGAGGCGGCGGTGGTGGCGGCGGATCCTGGTAAACGTCAACAGCTCTCGAGAAAAGGACGCTCTTCGTGCTCATTGCTCTGATCGTGATCGTGGTGCTCATCGTCGCCGTCGTGGCGTTCGGTGTCATCGGGTACAACAAACTGAAGAAGGCCGACATCGGCGCCCAGGAGGCGCTCGGGGGCATCGACGTCCAGCTCACCCGGCGGGCCGATCTCATCCCCAATCTCGTGAACACCGTGAAGGGGTATGCGGCACACGAGAAGGGTGTGTTCGAGGCGGTCACCGAGGCGCGGTCGCGGGTTGCGGCCGCGGCGCAGGGCGACGCGGTGCCCGAGAAGGCTGCCGCCGATGCGCAACTGAACAAGGCCCTGGTGGACGTGATGGCCGTGGCCGAGGCGTACCCGGATCTCAAGGCCAACCAGGGATTCCTGGATCTGCAGGGCCAGCTGGCGGAGACCGAGAACCAGATCTCCTTCGCCCGCCAGTTCTACAACGACGCGGTCACCACGCTCAACACCCTGGTGCAGACCATCCCGTGGATGTTCTTCGCCGGCTTCGCCAAGGTCTCGACCCGCGAGTTCTACAAGGCTCCTGAAGGCCAGCAGGCGCCGCCGACGGTGAGCTTCTAGGCGAGGAACCGCTCGACCGCGTCGGCGGCGGCCGTGACGCCTCCGTGCGCCCGGACCTCGGCGCTGATCTCGGCGGCGCGATGGGTCAGGGTCAGCGCACCCTCGACGGTCTCGAGCAGCGTCTGCATCGTCGCCTCCTCCATCGTGAGCTGCGCTCCCACTCCGAGTTCGACGAGCATGTCGGCGTTGCCGAACTGGTCGACCGCTTGGGGGATGGCCACGGTGGGTACGCCGAACCACAGTGACTCGGTGCAGCCGCCCATCCCGGCGTGGGTGACGAACACCGATGCGGCGTCAAGGACCGCGAGCTGCGGAACGTGCCGGTGTATCTCCACGTTGGGTGGCAGTTCGCCGAGGTCGGTGGGGTCGACGCGGTGGCCGACGGAGATGACGACGTGCCAATCGGTGTCGGTGAACGTCTGGACGCACAACCGGTAGAAGTCGGGCTGTTCGTTGAAGCCGGTGCCGAAGGACACGTAGACGATCGTCCCGGCGGGTGGGGTCCAGCTCCGATCAGCGAGGCGATTCGGGTCGAGACACGGTCCGACGAACTGCACGTGATCACCGACCCGGTCGGCGTGCGGCTGCATCACCCTCGGGATGAGTGAGAGGCAGTGTTCGGGATAGGTGATCCAGTCCCACGGGTCGGTGTCGATACCGTTGCCTCGCAGCCATTCCGAGTACACGGCGTGATATCGCTCGCCGGCCGCCGAACTGCGTAGGGGACCCACGATGTCGGCGAGGTCGTCGGCGTACCCGTCCCAGGCCACGTACGCCGGTGACAGCTGTACAGCCGGAACCCCGTACCGCACACCGAGGACCGGTGCGGCGAGGCCGCCGATGTCGTACAGCAGCAGGTCGGGTCGATCGTGGTCGTAGAAGTGCGTCAGCGTGCCGAATGCTGCCAGCGTCTCGTCGAGGAACACGTGCATCGCCGCAGCAGGGTCGTCGGGCCACGCATCCTGTCCCTGCGGCAGAATGGACTCCCATGACACGATCTCGGCGCCGGATGGCTCGACGATCGTCGCGGCCGATCGGCCCACGGCGTAGGTGACACGATGTCCGCGCTGCACCATCTCGGCGATGACGGCCAGCGACGGGTAGATGTGGCTCGGAGCCGTCGTTCCGATCATC
Organism: Williamsia sp. MIQD14; assembly: GCF_051025635.1. Classification (NCBI taxonomy): domain Bacteria; kingdom Bacillati; phylum Actinomycetota; class Actinomycetes; order Mycobacteriales; family Nocardiaceae; genus Williamsia; species Williamsia sp. MIQD14. The sequence continues at coordinate 383,431 of NZ_JBPFDG010000002.1, read as the reverse complement.
GCAAGGTGCATGGGCCCGACCGTAGGCGACGGGGTGCGTTCTGTGCGACCCCTTTTCGGTGGTGAGCTAGAGCCGCCGACCGATCGTGGCGACGAAGGTGAAGTCTCCCGCGCGAGCGTACCGGCCGGCCACACCTGTCGCGGTGATCTCCGACGCCGGAACGACTCTCGGGTCGGTGAGTTCGTACCGCTTGCCGGCGCGCCTGATCTCGCCGCCGTTCGCGGCGGTCACATTCTTCACCCATTGGGTGCGTGGTCCGTAGAGGACCGGTATCGCGAAACCCTGTGGCGTGTGGAACCCGACGACAGGCGTCCGATAGGAACGCCCGGAGGTGCGACCCGTGTGCAGGACCACCGCCCACGGCGGGATCAGCCACGCCCACAGGCCCTGCACGCGATTCGTCACGTGCTTGTTCACCGTCGCGACCACACCCGGGATCTGCATGGTGGGTCATGGTAGCGACGAACGGTTGCTCGTGGCGGATGTCGGTGGGTCCGGGTACACTCGAACATGTATTCGAGAGTTGATTCGGGGGGATCATGACAGCGATGCAGGACGCGACAGTGGTTGCACTGCAGTCGTTTCTGTCGCGTCTCGTCGACGCCCCCGACGCTGCCGATGAAGCCACCGCGATCGATCGGATCTCCCTTCTCGAGGCAATCAAGGCGGGTTGTGCTGCGGCGCAGGCGGTGGAGACGATGCGGCTCGAGGAGTTGCGTGTCGAGGCCGAGCGTTCGGCGGGTGTCCCGGTGGCGCGGCAGGGCCGTGGGTTGGCTGCGGAGGTGGCGTTGGCGCGGAGGGCGTCGGGGTCAGCGGGCGGTCGGTCTCTCGGTTTCGCGCGGGCGTTGATGCGCGAGATGCCGCACACGCGTGCTGCGTTGGCGTCCGGTGCGCTCACCGAGTGGCGGGCGTCGATCCTGGTGCGGGAGACCGCGCACCTCACCCCGCGTGATCGCGGCGAGATCGACCGCCGGCTCTGCGCCGACACGTCCGCACTCGAGGGTGTCGGGGACCGCGCACTCGACGCCGAGGTGAAAAGAATTGCCTACGAACTCGACCCGCAGGCGGTCGTCGACCGACATGCGCTCGCACCGAGAGATCGTCGGGTGTCGACGCGGCCGGCTCCTGACGGGATGGTGCGACTGTCGGCGTTGCTGCCGTTGGTGTCGGGGATCTCGGTGTTCGCGTCGCTGAAGAGGCATGCCGATGCGACCGTCGGCGGCGATGAGCGGACGCACGCGCAGGTGATGGACGATGCTCTCGTCGAACGCGTCACGGGCGTGGCGACCGCAGACGCTCTGCCGGTGGCGGTGAATGTGGTGATGTCCGACGAGGTCCTGCTCGGTGACAGCCCTGCGGCGGCGCACGTGACCGGCTACGGTCCGATACCGGCCGACACCGCTCGCGCGATGGTGGCCACCGCCCTCGACACCGATGCCCACTCGACCTTGAGGCGCCTGTACAAGGCTCCGTCGAGCGGAGCGCTGGTGGCGATGGACTCCACCGCACGTCTGTTCCCGGCCGGGCTCAAGACATTCCTCGACGTCCGCGACCAGTCCTGCCGCATCCCCTATTGCGATGCCCCGATCGCCGAATACGACCACGCCGAACCACATTCACAGGGCGGTGCGACGTCAGCAGACAACGGCAGCGGCATGTGCGTGAGCCACAACCGCGCCAAACAGAACCCCGGCTGGCTCGTCGTCACCGACGACACCGGAAGACACTCAGCCACACTCACCACACCCACCGGGCACAGTCACGTCTCGAGGGCCCCGGCACCGCCAGGTCACCACGACCAGCCCGGCAGTCCCGTCGAACGACGACTCCGCGCGATGCTCGACGCGGCTTAGTTGCGTGCGCGCTTCGCCAGTTCGACTGTCGCCGCGCGAAGATCGTCGATCGAGTCGATCGGCGCGGCGTATCCGACCCGGGTGTAGGCGATCCCGCGGGGCGTGGACACCTTGAGGTCGAGGCCGTAACGATCGGCCGCCGTACATGTCGCTCCGGTGGCATCGGGGAAGCCTCCGAGTGCCTGAGCCATCGCGGTCAGCGAGTCGGCGTGGTCGTCATTGAGATGTTCGATCGCACCGGACGCCTTCGGTGACACCGGATCGGGTTGTGCGGCCAGATAATCGGCGGCCGACGCGGAATCCATCCGCCCGTAGCCACCCACCCAGCGCACGCGGTCCACGCGGAGCACCCACAGGGTGAAATCGCTGTAGTCGATGTAGTATTTCGCCGCCGCCACCGACGCGAGGTGCGCCTCGCGCGCTGCGGTGTACTCGTCGCCCGTGGGCCGCTCGACCCGTCCGGCCAGCGTGATCCGTCCGCTCGCGAGTGGATCGGGATCGGTGGTGGGGGCCACGATGGCGAGGCTGGCGCGCTCGTCGCCGGACAGGTTGCGGCCGTGCTCGGCCATGTGCGAGACACACAGCACCGGTTGACCGTCGAGCAACCCGTACGTCACGTAGGACGCCCAGGGCTCACCGTCGGCGGTCAGGCTGGCCAACGTCGCCGTCGAGGTGGAGGCGGCGATCGTGCGCGCCTCCTCGGCGGCGCTGGGTCGGGCGGCGTTCGTCACCGGCGTCAGCGGTGCGGGTACCGAGGGGGCATCCCCCGGGTCACCGTGATCTCGCAGTGTCTCCGCCACGGTCAGTTCCCTCCCAGAGCAGATGCGGCGGCGCGTCCGGCGGTGCGCCCCGAGAACAGGCAGCCACCGAGGAACGTGCCCTCCAACGAGTTGTAACCGTGCACCCCGCCGCCGCCGAAGCCGGCGGCCTCCCCGGCCGCGTACAGGCCGTCGATCGCGACACCGTCGGAATCGAGAACGCGCGCATCGAGGTCGGTTTGAATGCCGCCCAACGACTTCCGGGTGACCACGTGGAGCTTGACGCCGATCAGCGGGCCGTCCTCGGGATCGAGGATCTTGCCGGGTGCCGCGGTGCGGCCGAGCCGCTCACCGATGAACGCCCGTGAGTTGCGGATGGCCATGATCTGGCTGTCCTTGCTGTAGGCGTTGTCGAGCTGCGAATCGCGGGCCTCGATCTGCTCGCGGATCGCCAACGAGTCGAGCAGCTCGGTGTCGGTGAGCTTGTTCATCCCTGCCACCAACTCCTCGAGGGTGTCGGCGACGACGAAATCGGCCCCCCGGCGCAGGAACGCGTCGACCGGTCCCGGTGCCGACGAACGCAGACGCTCGCGGGCCATCGCGATCTTGCTCTTGCCGGTGATGTCGGGGTTCTGCTCCGACCCCGACAGCGCGAACTCCTTGGCGATGATCCGCTGGTTGAGGATGAACCACGAATGGTCGTGCTCGGCGATGTCGGGAGTCGTGCGCAGGTGCTTGAGGGTGGCGAGGGTGTCGAAGCCGGGCAGACACGGATCGGGGAGTCGTCGACCGAGGGCGTCGAACCACATCGAGGAGGGCCCCGGCAGGATCCGGATCCCGTGCGACGCCCAGATGGGATCCCAGTTCTGGACGCCCTCGGTGTAGTGCCACATCCGATCCCGGTTCACGAGACGCGCGCCGGCCTTCTCGGCGATGTCGAGCATCCGGCCGTCGACGTACTCCGGGACACCGGTGATCATCGTCGACGGCGCGGTGCCGAGCCGCTCCGGCCAGAACTTGCGCACCAGATCGTGGTTGCCGCCGATACCGCCGGTCGTCACGACCACCGCCTGCGCCCGCAACGCGAAGTCGCCGACCACCTCTCGCGAGGTGGGCGCGCCGCGCACCGCGCGATCGGGTGCGAGCACGGTGCCGCTGACGCCCACCACCGCGCCGCCCTCGCGGATGATCGCGTCGACGCGGTGTCGGTGATGGAAGGTCAGGGTGCCCGCCGCGGCGGCTCGATGCGCGTGGGCGATGAACGGCTCGACGACGCCGGTGCCGGTACCCCACGCCACGTGGAAACGGGGCACCGAGTTCCCGTGCGCATCTGCGCGCAGACCGCCGCGTTCGGCCCACCCGACGGTCGGCAGGAACTTCACGCCGTGGCCGTCGAGCCACGGACGCTTCTCGCCGGCGGCGAACTCGACATACGCGCGGGCCCACTGCACGGCCCACGAGTCCTCGTCGTCGAGCCGGTCGAATCGAGCGCTGTTGCGCCAGTCCTGCCAGGCCAGGTCGAACGAGTCCTTCACGCGTAGTCGGCGCTGTTCGGGGCTGTCGACGAAGAACAGCCCGCCGAACGACCACCAGGCCTGGCCACCGAGGTTCTCGGCGTTCTCCTGATCGAGCAGCGCGACGCGGTGCCCGACACTGGTGAGTTCGTGGGCTGCGACGAGTCCGGCCAGACCCGCTCCCACGACGATGACGTCGACGTCCACGCTGCACCCCTGTCGGTCTGTGCCTACCTGCGATCCTCCCGGTCGACACTACTGCGCGGCACTCCCGCGGTGAACGGGCATGATCGCTCCCATGGCGGGCGCAGCGGACGACACCCCGAGCGTGGTCGTGGTCGGGTCGATCAACGTCGACGACGTGGCCGAGGTCGAACGGATCCCGCGCCCGGGAGAGACCGTTCTGGCCACGGCGTCGCGGCGCAACGTCGGCGGCAAGGGGGCCAACCAGGCCGTGGCCGCCCGCATCGTCGCCGACGACGTCGCCTTCATCGGGCGGGTCGGCACCGACGCCCACGGCGACTTCCTCCGTGCGGGCCTGCGCGATCACGGCGTCGACGCCGCGATGCTGCGCGCCGTCGACGGCCACGAGAGCGGCGCGGCCCACATCACGGTCGCCGACGGAGAGAACACGATCGTCGTGGTCGGCGGAGCCAACCAGGCCTGGGACACCCTCGACGACTCCGAGGTGGCCCGCGTCGGCGCGGCGGCCGTCGTGGTGTGTCAGCTCGAGATCCCGCCGAGCGTCGTCGACGACACCGCCACCCACACCCGCGGCAGGTTCGTGCTCAACGCCGCTCCCGCGGGGCCGGTGTCGACTCCGACGCTGCAGCGCTGCGACCCGGTGGTCGTCAACGAACACGAACTCGGCGCCCTCACCGGCCACGAGGTCGGCGACATCGCGTCGGTCACCACCGCCGCGGCCTCGCTCCTCGCGCACGGTGCGCGCAGCGTCGTCGCGACCCTCGGCGCAGCAGGGGCGGTGTGGGTCACCGGGGGCGGCAGCGGGCACACCCCGGCGCCGACGGTGCAGGTCGTCGACAGCACCGGGGCCGGAGACCTTTTCGTCGGCGTCCTCGCGGGCCGTCTGGCGACGGGAGCGTCGATGGCCGCCGCTGTCGCCGACGCCGTCGCCGCGGCGTCGGTGTCGGTCGGTGCGGTGGGCACCATCGACTCCTATCCGTCACGCGAGGAACTGTGAGTTCGACGCGCCGACGTCGGATTTGGTCCACGGGCGGCGGCAGTTCAGGATGATGCGATGCTGACTGTGATCGTCCTCACCGCGGTGGGGTCGTGGGGTGTCGTCTCCCCGGTGGCGGCGGTCATCGTCGGCTCGATGATCTCGCTGCGCGATGTCGGTCCGGTGCCTGCCGCAGCACCGCCCGCCCCCGTGAGCGACCTGCATGCCCCGGCGTAGCGCCGGCCTCCTGATCCACCGCGGCACCGGCACCGGGCTCGAGGTCCTGCTCGGGCATCCCGGCGGACCGTTCTACGTCCGCAAGGACGACGGGTGCTGGTCGATCCCCAAGGGCGAGTACACCGACGAGGATCCCCTCGACGCGGCCCGACGCGAGTTCCTCGAAGAGGTCGGCATCGCGGTGCCCGACGGCCCTGCGGTCGACCTCGGCGAGGTCCGGCAGTCGAGCGGCAAGATCGTCACCGCATGGGCCGTCGCCGGCGACATCGACGTGACCGTCGCGGTCAGCAACACCTTCGAGATCGAGTGGCCGCCGCGGTCGGGGACACTGCAGAGCTTCCCCGAGATCGACCGCGTCGAGTGGTTCGACCTGCCGACCGCACACACCAAGATCCTCGCCTCGCAACGGCCGTTCCTCGAACGACTGCTCGACGCCGTCGGCTGAGGTACTGCGTCAGACCGTCGCCGGATCGAGCCGGTGGCGGATGAGCCGCGAACTGTTGGTCACCACCGCCACGGACGACGCGTTGTGCAGGATCGCCGCCAGCACCGGCGACAACGCCCCGCCCGCGCCGACGAGCAGTCCCACCGCGTTCACCGCGATCGACATCCCGTAGTTCTGACCGATGAGATCGACGGTGCGGCCGCCGAGTTCGCGCACGTCGACCAGACGCCGCAGATCGTCGCCGGCCAACGCGATGTCGGCCGCCTCGACCGCGACATCGGTGCCACCGAGCCCCATCGCGATCCCGATGTCGGCCGCGGCGAGCGCCGGCGCGTCGTTGATGCCGTCGCCGACAACTGCCACCACGTGGCCCTCGTCCTGTAGTGCCCGCACCGCCTCGAGCTTGTCGTCGGGCAACACCTCGGCGCGCCACTCGTCGATCCCCAGTTCGGCGGCGACCGCGGCGGCGGTCACCGGATGGTCGCCGGTGAGCATGACGATGCGCGTCACCCCGACCGCGCGGAGTTCATCGATCACCTCCGCCGCCTCGGCGCGGACCTCGTCACGCAGGCTGATGAGTCCGACGAGTTCGCCGTCGACGGCGAGCAACAGCGGGGTCTCGGCGCGTCCGCGGAGATTGTCCACCCAGCGGTCGGCGTCCTCGGTCACCGCGACACCCTCGCCCGACAGGAACGACGGGCTGCCCAGCAGCAGGGTGCGCCCGTCGGCGCGGGTCCGCATGCCCAACCCCACGAGCACCTCGCACTCCTCGTGCGGCGGGATGGCGATCGCACGCTCCTCGGTGGAACGGATCACGGCCTCGGCCAACGGATGTCGGGAGTGGATCTCCGAGCTGGCCGCGTAGGCCAGCACCTGTTCGGGCTGCCACGCGTCGTGGAACGAGACGACGTTGGTGACGACAGGCCGGCCCTGTGTCAGCGTTCCGGTCTTGTCGAACACGACGGCGTCGAACCGGCCGGCCCGCTCGAGATGTGAACCGCCCTTGATCAGGATGCCGCGGCGGGCGCCGTTGCCGATGGCGGCACTGATCGCGGTGGGGGTGGCGAGTCCGACCGCGCACGGGCACGCGATGAGCAGCATCGTCATCGCGCGGCGCACGTCGAGGGTGAGGGCGAACGTCAACGCCGACACCGCGAACGACGCGGGGACGAAACGGCGGGAGAAGTTCTCGCCGACGGTCTGGATCTGTGCACGGTCGTGCTGGGCCTCCTCGACCCGGGAGATGATGCGCCCGATCGTCGTGTTGTCGCCGACGGCCTGCGCCCGGAGCACCAGGCGACCGGTCACCACCACCGAGCCCGCGAAGATCGTGTGACCGTGGGCGACCGCGACCGGCAGGCTCTCGCCCGTGATCGCCGACTGGTCGACCAGGGCGTCGCCGTCGACGACGACACCGTCGATGGGGACCGCGATGTGATCGTGCACGACGACCTCGTCACCGACCTGCAGGGTCTCGATGCCGACCTGGACCTCGATGCCGTCGGCGCCACGGACCCAGGCCGTGTCCTGATTGCCGCGCAGGAGGTCGGAGATGGCGCGACGGGTGCGGCGCAACGTGAGGTCCTGGAGGAACTCGCCGATGTTGAGCAGCCACAACACCGTCAGGGCGACGACGTTCTCGCGCAACAGCAGGCTGGCCACCGTCGCCGCCGACACGAGGGCGTCGGTACCCGCCGCGCGCCCGCCCCGCAGCGATCGCAACGCGCCGCGCAGGAACGGATACCCGGTCACGATGGTGACGCCGGTGGCAGCCAGTCGACTGGTCGGACCCAGCAGCGGCGGGCGGCGCAGCCCGTAGCGTCGGACACCCAGCAGCACCAACGCGATGCCGCCGATGCTCATGCGCACGATGTCGCCACCGGCGACCTCCGCGGAGTACGGGGCACGGGCGGGGAGCACATCGGTGGGGGTGTCGCGGGCGGCGATGACTGCGGCGAGCACCTCGGCGACGGCGACCTGCCCGGGGCGATACCAGACCACCACCGACGCCGATCGGGGATAGGCGTGCACGGCGCGGACACCGGTGAGTCGCAGCGCCGCCTCCTCGATGGCCACCGCGCCGGTGGTGGTGCCGCGTAACCAGTCGACACGGAGACGCAGCCGACCGGCGGCGTCGGACAGGACGGCCGGGGATGTCACGGGTGCGGCCGACTCAGTGTTCGTGACTGTGGCCGGCGTCGGCCGTCCCGGGCGGGGTGACCTCCTCGCCGATCCGGCCCTTCGCCTCGGCCACGACGTCGGCGACCGCGAGCCTTGCGTTCTCGGCGGCGGCCTCGGCCCTGCGGGTCCCGCGCAGGCCCCACGAGGTGAGGACCACCGCGGTGTCGCGGGGCGAGGACTTCGCGACGGCCTTGCGGGCCAGGTCGTAGGCGGCCGCGCCGACCGCGCCGGTCACCACCGTGGTCGCCGCTTTTCCGAGAAGGCCGTGCAGGGGCATCGTCGTGCATCCTTTGTTTCGGTGGGTCCGCCGACCGTGGAGAGGCCCGCGATGGGTGCCAACCTACTCGATCCTTCGACGCAGCTGCGTTGTCGGAGCGACACATTAGGGTATGTGCATCAGCTCATGACTTGCTGCGTGCGCGATGCGGCGCCGCCGATCGACAAGGGGAATCGATGATCGAGAACACAGCCACCGCCGGTGCAGGCGACACTGGGCGTCGGATCGTGGTCTTCGCCCCCGGCGACGGAAGTGACACCTACGCAACCACTTTGCGTTCGGTGGCCGGCTTCTCGGAGGTCGCCTCCACGCGCGACTTCGCCGGGCAGGTGCTCGACGTCGACCAGAGCCGCTCGGCGCAGGCCACGGTGTTCGCCGAACTCGGTGTCGCGATCGTCGACGCCGATGCCGATCAGCTGGCCGCGCTCGACGCCCAGTGCTCACCCGAGGGGTCCATCAGGTTCATCGAACCCGAACGCGTGCAACGGATCCGGACCGCGTCGCCGGACTACCTGCGCGGCTATCGTGACGGTGTCAGCGACCTCACCGACCGTCTCACCGGAGCGGGTGTCGCCACGACCGCACCGACCGGTCCGTTCGCCGACACCGACGAGTTCACGTGGGGACTGCAGGCCACGCGTGTGCCCGCGTCGACGGCGACCGGGGCCGGCATCAAGGTCGCGGTGCTCGACACCGGCGTCGACCTGACCCACCCCGACCTCGTGGGTCGGGCGATCACGGCGCAGTCGTTCGTGTCCGGAGAGCAGCCGCAGGACGGCCACGGGCACGGCACCCACTGCGTCGGGACGTCGTGCGGTCCGCAGCGCCCCACGACCGGACGTCGCTACGGCATCGCCTTCGAGGCGGAGATCTTCGTCGGCAAGGTGCTCTCGAACGACGGCGGCGGCCCCGACGCGGGGATCCTCGCGGGACTGAACTGGGCGCTGGCCAACGGCGTCCACGTGGTGTCGATGTCATTGGGAGCCGACGTGAACCAGGTGTCGCAGGCGTACGAGACCGTGGGCCGCCGCGCCCTGGCCGCAGGCACCCTCATCGTGGCCGCGGCGGGCAACAACGCGAACCGTCCCACCGACCCCGGGTTCGTCGGTGTCCCCGCGAACAGTCCGTCGATCATGGCGATCGCCGCGGTCGACACCGCACTCGCCGTCGCCCCGTTCTCGGCGCGCAGCAGTGCTGTCGACGGGGGTGGCGTCGACGTCGCGGCGCCCGGTGTCGACGTCTACTCGTCGTGGCCGGTGGCCGTGGATCCGCAGCGCTACAACACCATCAGCGGCACCAGCATGGCGACGCCGCACGTGGCGGGCCTCGCCGCGCTGTGGGCGCAGAGCACGGGGCGCCGCGGGCGCGACCTGTGGTCGACGCTCACCCAGCAGACGGTCCGGCTCGACGCCGCCGCGTCGGATGTGGGCGCGGGACTGGTCCTGGCCCCCTAGACCCGGACGAATTCCGTAGGATCTCGCCCATGCCCGAGGTCACCATCACCGTCGACGACGACCACCTCGCCTCCATCGACGAGGTGGTCGCCGCGGTGCGCGCCAGCGGGGTCCAGGTGACGCAGGTACACGCGGCCATCGGCATCATCTCCGGGACGATGGCGCCCGACGTCCGCCACGCACTCACCGCGATACGGGGAGTGGGCGCGATCGAGGAATCGCCGCAGTTCGGTGTGGCGCCGCCGGATTCACCGATCCAGTAGCCCGGGCGCGACTGCGTACCGCGCCGCGCGCACATCCGATGATCACGGCGCCGCCGACGATCATCGCCGCCGTCACGGGTTCGCCGAGCAGCGCCGCCGACCACACCAGGCTCAGGATCGGTTGGACCAACTGCACCTGACTGACCGCGGTCATCGGTCCCAACGCCAGCCCGCGGTACCAGGCGAAGAACCCGAGAAACATGCTCACGACACCGAGGTAGGCGAACGCCGACCACTGGCCGGCGGTGGCGTGGGGAGGGTCCAGGACCCATTCGATCGCCGTGGCGGTGACCATCACGGGCAGTGCCGCGACCAGCGCCCAGCTGATGGTCTGCCAGGCGCCGATCTCGCGGGCCATCAGACCACCCTCGGCGTACCCGATCGCGGCGAGGACGACCGCACCCAACAGGTAGAGGTCGCCGATCGTCGGCGCCGACAGCGCACCGTGCGCGGCGAGCGAGTACGCGACGACCGCGACCGCACCGACCGCGCTGAACGTCCAGAATCGACGCCCCGGCCGCTCGCCGGTGCGGATCACGACGACCGACGCGGTGACCGCGGGCAACAGCCCGATGATGACCGCACTGTGGCCCGCGGTGGTCGTCTGCAGCGCCAGCGATGTCAGGACCGGGAAGCCGGCGACGATGCCGACGGCGATCACGACCAACCGTGCCCACTGGGCGCGGCGGGGGGCGCGGCTCCGGGTGACGAACAGGGCGATGGCGGCCAGCACGCCGGCGACGACCGCACGGGCGGTGCCGACGAACAGTGGGTGCAGGCCTTCGACCGCGATGCGGGTGAAGGGGACGGTGAACGAGAACGCCAGCACACCGAGGAAACCGAAGGCGATGCCCGAGGAGCGCAACGGCGATAGCGGCGAGGCCGGACTCGCGATAGCGCTATTATCTGTACTCATGGAAGACGATAGCAGTGCGCGGATCGTGCGTCACCTCCGTGGTGTGGTCGCCGAGTCGGGGCCCGGCGGGCGGCTGCCGTCGACGCGGATGTTGGCCCGGAGGTTCGGTGCCGGACCGGTCACCGTGCAGAAGGCCATCGGTCACCTGGTGGCCGAGGGGTCCGTCGAGACCCGCCCTGGGGCAGGGAATTTCGTCACCCGCCCCCCGGTTGCTCGGCGGACCCTCGACGTCGACTGGCAGACGACGGCACTCGGTCCCGAACGCAGCGGTCCCTCGCCGATCGGCTCGACGCTGCGCGGCATCGACCCGGACACGATCGCCATGCACGGGGGATACCCGTCGATCGACCTGATGCCGATGCGGGACGTGCGGTCGGCCTTGACGCGGGCGGCGCGGTCGGACGAGGCCTTCGACCGACCGTCGGTCACCGGGGTGGCCGACCTGCGGGCGTGGTTCGTGCGGGAGTTGTCCGCCGACGGTGTGTCCGGCGGGGGCCGGGGCCTGCCGTGGCGTGATTCCGACGCCGTCATCACCTCCGGCGGGCAGAGCGCGTTGTCGGCGGTGTTCCGGGCGCTCGCCGGTCCGGGGGAGGCCATCGTGATGGAGTCGCCCACCTACTGGGGTGCGATCGCCGCGGCACGGCAGGCGGGTCTGGTGATCGTGCCGGTGGCGCGGACCACCCGCGCGCCGTCGGCCGACGACCTCGACGAGGCCATGCGGTCCTCGGGTGCGCGCCTGTTCTACGCGCAACCCAACTTCGCGAATCCGACCGGCGCGCTGTGGACCCCCGACGAACGACGGGCGGTCCTCGACGTCGTCGCCGACCGGCGCGGGTTCCTCGTCGAGGACGACTGGGCCCACGATTTCGCCATCGACGCCCCGGTGGCGCCGGTGGCCGCCGATGACACCGACGGTCACGTCGTCTACATCCGGTCGCTCACCAAGTCGGCGTCGCTGGCGCTGCGGGTCGCGGCGGTGATCGCCCGCGGCCCGGCTCGTGCGCGGATCTCCAACGCCCTCGCCGTCAGCGACCTCTACGTGTCACCGATCCTGCAGCGCGCCGCGCTCGACGTGGTGACGCGGCCGGCGTGGCGTACCCACTGCACCCGACTGCGACGGGAACTCACCGAGCGGCGCGATCGATTGGTCGCCGCGGTCGGTGATCACGCACCGCATCTGGAGATCACCCACATCCCACGCGGGGGACTGAACCTGTGGTTGCGGCTGCCCGAGGATGTCGACGCGGAGGTCTTCGCCGCACGCAGTCTCGCTGCGGGTGTGTCGATCTCACCGGGGGCCGAGTGGTTCCCGGCGGCGGTCGCGGGGCCCTACATCCGGTTGAACTACGGAAGCGCCGATCCGACGCGGCATGTCGAGGCCGCCCGGATCCTCGAGTCGCTGCTGTGAATCGTGGTCGTCAGCGGTCCAGCAGTGCACTGCCCGTGCCGGTGAGCGCGATCATGAAGAAGGCCAGCAGCAGCCAACTCGCCCCCTGCCATACCTGCCACTTCCCGCCCGCGCGATAGCAGGTGTACGTGCGGCGCAGGGCGCCGACGCCGCCGGCCAGAATGATCAGCGGGAACACCACGATCATCACCGTCGGCACCTGGTCGTAGAGCAGCGCGGCGACGCCGATGAACGCGAGCGCGACCACCAGCACCGCCAGCACGTAGACGCCCGCGGAGCGGATGGTGGTGGTGTTCACGGGGTGGTGCCTCCAGGGGTGGGGGATGCGATGGTCGCGTCGGCGGACAGTCCGGTGCTGCGGTGCCCGAGGACGGCGACGTTGATCATCAGCGCCACCATCGCCGCGGCCACCAGCGTGAACACGGCCCCCGATCCGTTCGCGTCGAGGAACGGCAGGAGGATGAACGGCAGCACACCGGTGGTCAGTTTCGACAGCGAGTACGCGGCTCCGGCCGCGGTGCCCCGGATGGCTGTGGGGTACGAATCGGCCAGATACACATGGTAGGCGTTCGAGAAGAGGTTGCTGGCCATCGTGTACAGCACCCCGGAGACGACGATGGCCCACGCCGCGCCGGCGACACCGAACCAGATGCCGAACGCCGCCATCAGTCCCGCCGAGCCGATCACGAGCCACTTGCGTTCGACGCGCTCGACGATCGGGATCGCCAGGACGGACCCCAACGGGTAGCCGAGATATGTCGCGGCCACGAAACCGAGCGAGGTGACCAGGTCGAATCCCTTGTCGAGCAGCACGATCGGGGCCAGCGTCCCGAACCCGTAGTAGCCGAACACCTCGAGGATCGACAAGATCCACAGCATCGTGGTGCGTCGCTGCAGCGGTGGACGGAACAGTGCGGCGGGGGACACCTTCTGCATCGGCGCGACCCGCAGGTGTGGGTCGGGGTCGGCGAGGGTGTGCCCGGCGTCGATGGCCTGCTGCTCGAACCGTCGACAGATCTCGTCGGCCTCGGCGTGCCTGCCCTGCGTCTCGAGCCATCGCGGCGACTCGGGTAGGCCGCGCCGGACCAGCCACACCGCGAACGACCCGAACGCGCCGAGGACGAACAGCCACCGCCACCCGTCGATCCCGAACGGGTCCATGGGCACGAGCCACCGGGCGAGCAGGCCGACGGTCGGTACGCCGAAGAACGCGATCGTGTACGCCCACGAGATGAACTTGCCGCGGACGTTCTTGGGCAGCAGGTCCGAGAGGTACGAGTCGGCGAGCGCGAACTCGGCACCGATGCCGATGCCGGCGATGAACCGGGTGATCACCAGGAACGTCGCGTTCGGGCTGAACGCGCCGAGCAGGGAGAACAGCGAGTACACCGCGAGGTTGATCATGAACGCGCGGCGCCGCCCGACACGGTCGGCGTAGCGGCCCATCACCGCGGCACCGAGGAACTGCCCGAGGAAGGCCGAGCCGAGCAGCAGGTTCAGCTCGGTGCGGCTGAGGTCGAGTTCGGTCTTGAGCACCGACGAGATCGTCGCCGCGAGGAAGTTCTCGTAGAGATCGAAGAACAACCCGAGGCCGATGACGCCGGTGGCGAACCAGTGGGCACGGACGATCGGCAGGCGGTCGAGTCGGGCGGCGACACTGACGGAGGGGGTCTGCAGGTCGGTCACTTTCCCAGACTAAACACCCACTCGGGTCACACGGCGGCGACGGCCGCCTCGAGGTCGGCGACGACGATGCGGGTCATCGACATCATCGCGCCCATCGCCGCGCGCGCCCGGGCCGGGTCGGGATCGGCGAGCAGTTCGGGGAGGCGGGCGGGCACGATCTGCCAGCTGAGTCCGAAGCGGTCCTTGAGCCACCCGCACTGCGACTGCTCGCCGCCGTCGAGCAGCGCGTCGTAGTACCGGTCGGCCTCGGCCTGATCGGCGCAGTCGATGGTGAATGACACCGCCTCGGTGAACGGGAACATCGGGCCGGCGTTCATCGCGAGGAAGCGCTGGCCGTGGAGCTCGAAGCTCGCGGTGGTGACGGCGTCACCGGCCTTGCCGAGGTGGTGGACGGTCATGTCGTCGAACACGCTGCGATAGAACTCGAGGGCGTCTTCGAGGTCGTCGTCGAACCAGAGTGACGGGGTGATGGCGGCCATGGTGGTGCTCCTGTCGAGATCGGGTCGGGTGCTTCTCCCCGGTACCGACTCGCCCGACCCGCCGAACTCATCGCCGGGCTAGACCACGTGACGATCGGCGAGGTCGAGGACCTCGTCGAGAACTCCCATCGCGTGGGTGAGGTCGTCGTCGGAGGTGACCAGCGGCGGCGCGAGGTGGATGCGGTTGAAGTGGGTGAACGGCCACACCCCGCGGTCCTTGAACGCGCCGACGAGTTCGGTCATCGGCGCCGCGGCCGCACCGGAGGCGTTGAACGGCACCAGGCCCTCGCGGGTCGCGGGATCGCGGACGAGTTCGATCGCCCAGAAGAAGCCCATCCCGCGGATCTCACCCACCGACGGATGGTTGTCGGCGATCTTCTCCAGCGTCGGGCGGATGAGGTCCTCACCGGTCGCGCGCACACGGTCGATGACACCGTCGGCCTCGAACGCCCGGATCGACGCCACACCCGCGGCGCAGGCCAGCGGATGCCCGCTGTAGGTCAGGCCGCCGGGGTAGGGGGTGTCGGCGAAGTGGTCGGCGATGCGCGACCCGATGACGACACCACCGAGCGGCACGTACCCCGAGTTGACGCCCTTGGCGAAGGTGATGAGGTCAGGGGTGACGTCGAAGGCGTTGACGCCGAACCACTCCCCGAGGCGACCGAAGCCGACCATCACCTCGTCGGCGATGTAGACGATGCCGTATTCGTCGCAGAGCGCGCGGACGCCTGCGAGGTACCCCGGCGGCGGGACGATGACGCCGTTGGTGCCGATGACGGTCTCGATGATGATGGCGGCGATGGTCGCCGGGCCCTGCAGTTCGACCACCTGTCGCAGATGGTTCAGGGCCGCGACGCCTTCGGCCTCGATGGAGTCGGTGTTCCACGGTGATCGAAACGGGTACGGGCCGAAGAACCGGGCGACGTCGTTGCCGGTGGGTTCGGCGCGCCAGCGGCGGGGGTCGCCGGTCAGTCCGATGGTGGTCCCCGATGCCCCGTGGTAGCTGCGGTACATGGCGAGCACGGTCGAGCGACCGGTCGCGACCCGTGCCATGCGGATGGCGTGTTCGTTGGCCTCGGCACCGGCGTTGGTGAAGAACACCTTGTTCAGGTCGCCCGGCGCGCGTTCGGCGATGAGTCGGGCGAGTTCTCCGCGCTTGTCGTTGGCAAACGACGGCGCGATGGTCGGCAGGATGCGGGCCTGCTCGCAGATCGCGTCCACGATCGCAGGGTGCCCGTGGCCCGCGTTGGCGTTGACGAGCTGCGAACCGAGATCGAGGTAGCGGTTGCCGTCGTAGTCCCAGAACCACGAGCCCTGCGCGCCGGCGATCGGCAGCGGGTCGATGTGCGCCTGGGCCGACCACGAGTGGAAGACGTGCGCGCGATCGTCGGCGCGGACCTGCGCGCCGGCCGCTGCGTCGGGAGTGAATGCGTGAGCGTCGGTCATGCGCTCATTGTGCCTCGCGTGAGCGACGGCATGACATGCGCGCCGTACGCCTCGAGCGTCGCGGCGTTGGCGTCGTGCTGCAGGTAGACGGCGAACTGGTCGACGCCGAGCTCGCGGAGTTCGGCGAGGCGGTCGACGTGGGTCGCCGGCGGACCGATGATGCAGAACCGGTCGACGATGTCGTCGGGCACGAAGGTGGTGTGGGAGTTCCCGGCGCGTCCGTGCTCGGTGTAGTCGTAGCCGGTCCGCCCGGCGATGTAGGCGGTCAGGGTCTCGGGGACCTCCGACGTCGCGCCGTAGCGGGCGACGATGTCGGCGACGTGGTTGCCGACCATCCCGCCGAACCACCGGCACTGCTCGCGGGCGTGGGCCAGCGCGCCGGGCGAGTCGTCGGTGGTGACGTAGGCCGGTGCCGCGACGCAGAACCGGATCGCGGCGGGGTCGCGCCCGGCGCGTTCGGCGGCGGCCCGCACCTGCCCGATCATCCACACCGCGATGTCGTGGTCGCCGAGCTGCAGGATGTAGCCGTCGGCGACCTCGCCGGTCAGCGCCAGCGCCTTCGGGCCGTAGGCCGCGACCCACACCTCGAGAGTGGAGCCGTGACTCCACGGCAGCCGCAGGGTGGTCCCGTCGATGTCGACCTCGCCGGAGTTGCCCAGGGCACCGATCACCCGGATCGACTCGCGCAGGGTGGCCAACGTGCTGGGCCGACCGTCGAGGGTGCGGACCGCGGAGTCGCCCCGCCCGATCCCGCAGATCGTGCGGTTGCCGTACATCTCGTTGAGCGTCGCGAACGTCGATGCCGTGACCGTCGGTTCGCGGGTCGCGGGGTTGGTCACCATCGGCCCGACGACCACCCGCTCCGTGGCGGCGAGGATCGCCGAGTGGATGACGTACGGCTCCTGCCACAGCAGATGCGAGTCGAACGTCCAGACGTGACTGAACCCGAGTTGTTCGGCACGCACCGCGAGGTCGATCACCTCCGACGCGGGCGGATTGCACTGCAGCACGACACCGAGATCCATGGCCTGCCTCCGTTTGTCGGGCCGTCAGATGAGGTTCTGCGACAGACCGCGTTTGACGAACGAACCGTGGCCCGGAGCGCCGTGGTAGACGCCATCGTCGATGATGACCCGGCCGCGTGAGAGGACGGTGTCGACGTGGCCGTCGATCTCGAAGCCCTCGTAGGCCGAGTAGTCCATGTTCATGTGGTGGGTCTTCTCGACCCCGATGCTGGTGTGTCCGTTCGGGTCGTAGATCACGATGTCAGCGTCTGCGCCGGGGGAGATGATCCCCTTGCGCGGGTACATCCCGAACATGCGCGCCGGTGTCGTGGCGCAGACGTCCACCCATCGTTCGAGCGAGATCTTGCCGTCTTTGACGCCCTGGAACATGAGGTCGATGCGGTGTTCGACCGATCCGATCCCGTTGGGGATCTTCGAGAAATCCCCGACCCCCATGTCCTTCTGGTCCTTCATGCAGAACGGGCAGTGGTCGGTGGCGACGGTGGTGACGTCGCCCGTGCGGATGTAGCGCCACAGCTCGTCCTGGTGACCCTCTGCGCGGGGGCGCAACGGGGTCGAACACACCCACTTCGCGCCCTCGAAACCCGGTGCGCCCAACTGTTCTTCGAGGGACAGGTAGAGGTACTGCGGGCAGGTCTCGGCGAACACGTTCTGCCCGGCGCCACGGGCGGTGGCGATCTGTTCGAGCGCCTGTCTCGCCGAGACGTGCACGACGTAGAGCGGTGCGCCGGTGAGATGGGCCAACATGATCGCTCGGTGGGTCGCCTCCTCCTCCATCTGCCAGGCCCGCGACGTGCCGTGGAAGTAGGGCGCGGTGTCGCCGCGTGCGAGGGCCTGCTCCACGAGGACGTCGATGGCGATGCCGTTCTCGGCGTGCATCATCATCAGCGCGCCGAGGTCGGCGGCGGACTGCATCGCCCGCAGGATCTGCCCGTCGTCGGAGTAGAAGACACCCGGGTAGGCCATGAACAACTTGAAACTCGTCACGCCCTCGGCGACGAGTTCGCCCATCGCGCTCAAAGATTCGGCGTCGACACCGCCCATGATCTGGTGGAACCCGTAGTCGACGGCGCAGGTGCCCGCAGCCTTCTCGTGCCAGGTCGCAAGGGTGTCCTGCAGAGCCATCCCCGGGTTCTGGACGGCGAAATCGACGATGGTGGTGGTGCCGCCCCACGCCGCGGCCCGGGTGCCCGTCTCGAAGGTGTCGCTGGCCTGCGTCCCACCGAACGGCATCTCCATGTGGGTGTGGGCGTCGACGCCGCCGGGGATCACGTAGCGGCCGGTGGCGTCGATGGCGGTGTCGGCGGTGTTCGCGAGGTCGGCACCGAGTGCGGTGGACCCCGGTGCCAGCAGCGCGACGATTGTCTCGCCGTCGACGAGGACGTCGAGTTCCTGTGCGCCGGTGGACGACACCACGGTTCCGCCGTGGATGAACGTGGTCGACATGGTGGCGTCCCTTCGATCGTGGCCGTGCGGGCGTCAGGGTGCGGTGAGCGGTCCGTAGGCGTCGGGACGCCGGTCACGATAGAACGCCCACCGGTTGCGGACGGTCTCGATGAGGCCGAGATCGAGGTCGCGGACGATGAGCTCGGGCTCGGAGTCGGAACCGACCTCGCCGACGAACTTCCCCTCGGGGTCGACGAAATAGCTGGTGCCGTAGAAGTCGTTGTCGCCGTACTCGTCCTCGATTCCGACCCGGTTGATCGCTGCCACGAAGTACTCGTTGGCCACCGCCGACGCGGGCTGCTCGAGCTTCCAGAGATAACTGGAGAGGCCGCGGCTCGTCGCCGAGGGGTTGTAGACGATCTGTGCGCCGGCCAGCCCCAGGGCGCGCCACCCCTCGGGGAAGTGCCTGTCGTAACAGATGTAGACACCCACCTTGCCGACGGCGGTGTCGAAGACGGGCCAGCCGAGATTGCCGGGGCGGAAGTAGAACTTCTCCCAGAACCCGGGCAGCTGCGGGATGTGGTGCTTGCGGTACTTCCCGAGCAGGGTCCCGTCGGCGTCGATGACCACCGCGGTGTTGTAGAGGAAGCCGCCCTGCTCGCGCTCGTAGATCGGCACCACCATCACCATCGACAGCTCGCGCGCCAGTGCGCGGAAGGTGTCGGTGGTCGGACCGGGGATCTCCTCGGCGAACGAGTAGTACTTCTGTTCCTGCACCTGGCAGAAGTACGGGGCGTTGAACACCTCCTGGAACCCGATGATCTGCGCTCCCTGCAGCGCCGCCTCGCGGGCGTAGTCGACATGCGCCGCGATCATCGTGTCGCGGTCACCGGTCCATCGGGTCTGCACAATGGCGGCCCGAACGGTCTCGTTCTCGCTCATCACGTGATTCTGCGCTCCGCCGGGTTTCCCCGGCATTGCATTGGGGTAAAACGATCGCGCCAGGAGGCCGCGCGACTACTCCGTCGCGAGACGGACGCCGAAGGCGATGAGCGCCGCCCCGGTGACCCCGTCCATGATCCGCCGGATCCGGGTGCGGGTGAACAGCTCTCGTGCCCGGTTGACGCCGTACACGATCCCCGCGAGATAGGCGGTGCCGATGAGCGGGAACGTCACCGCATAGACGCCGATCGCCGTGATCGTGGGGTCGGCTCCGAGGAACTGGGGGAGGACGGCGAGGTAGAAGGCGATGACCTTCGGATTGCAGATGTTCGAGATGAACCCCTGCCGCAGTCCCGCGATCGCGGGAGACGATCCGCCCGCGGCGACGGTGTCGTCGGAGTAGACGCCCCTGCGCGCACTGCGCAGGGCCTGCACCGCGAGGAACAGCAGGTAGGCCGCGCCGACGTACTTGATCGTGAGGAACAGCGGTTCGACGGTGACGATGAGGACGCCGAGTCCCGCCGCGGCGGCGAAGCTCTGCACGAAGCTCGCCGTGCTGATCCCGACCAGACACCACCCGCCGCGTCGCCGGCCACCCTGCAGCGTGTTCTTGATGGCGACGGCGGTATCCGGTCCGGGCAGCAGCGTGAGCAGCGCGACGAGAGCGAGGAAGGCCCCGTACGACGTCCAGTCCATGGCCGCCACGATAGGTCTCCGCCACCGCCGCGGCCAACCGGGATTCACGAACGGATGTCGGCCCTGCCCATCCGAAGCGAACGACGGCCCAGTCGACGGGAACGACGGCCCAGTCGACGCGAACGACGGCCCAGTCGACGGATGTGGGCGACGGTGGTCGCGGCCAGGGTCAGTACGGCCATCGCCATGACGCCGGCGTAGATCTGCAGTGACGTGTCGCCCTGGCCGGAGGTGTAACCGTCACCGCCCCCGCGGGATCCGCTCATGTCGCCGGGTGGGCGGCCCCCTCCAGTTCCACCGCCCGGGCCTGCGCCCGCGCCACCGCCGGGACGCGGACCGCCGCCGGCGAAGCCCCCGCCACCGGGTCGACCACCGGCACCGCCGCCGGCCTGATCACCGGTCAGGGAGTCGAAATACCCTCCGAACGAGGCGATCTGGACGAGGACGGGGATGATCCAGTACCGCATGGGGAGGTAGAACGCGACGACGACGGTCAGTACCTCGGCCAGGAAGAAATACCGTTCGTGCATGGCGGGCAGGAAGAACGGCACCACCACCGCGCTCGTCGCGACAGCCAGGAGGATCGCGGTGTCGTCGAGTACCGGCCTGTGGCGCAGGGCGTACAGCAGCGCGGCCACGGTGAGCACGCAGACCACACCGATACCCGTGTACGCGATCCAGGTGACGTTGCCGCTCAACGAGATCCACTGGTACAGATTCGGCGCGCCGAGTGTCAGCTGCTTGTAGGAACCGGTCTGGCTCACGTACACACCCAGGACGTCGCCGATCGGGGCGCCCACCAGCAGTGGCGGGATGTCGAGCAGAAGCATCACCGCGGGGATCGCGAGCAGCGACCGCCACGGGATGTGACGCCGCAGCACCAGGAACGCGACCACCGGGACGAGGAAGATCGCCTGCAGCTTGAACGACAGCGCGAGACCGATGAACACGCACGCCCACCACGGCCGACGACGCAGGAGGAAGTAGACGCCGCCGACGGCGAACGCGGAGTAGATGCCGTCGGCCTGCCCCCAGTACGAGCTGTTGGCGACCACCGTCGGCAGAAAGAGGATCAGCGCGAACACCAGGGCCCGCGGCCAGAACGAGGGATGTCGCAGCCCCACGATCCGATACGCGAAGGACGCGAGCACGAAGTCGAACGCGATCGAGATGCCCTTGATGCCGACCAGTGCCGGGATGTGCAGGTAGGTGAGGATCGCGATCAGATACAGGTACGGGTAGTTGTAATCGGCGAAGGACTCCTTGAACGCCGCGAACCCGCCGTTGTCGGCGATGTGGGTGTACCAGCGGTCGAGGAACGCGGTGAAGTCGAGACTGCGGTGGTCGAGGAACGCGAGCCGCAGGCCCATCGCGGCGACGGCGATCACCGCGAGCACGCCCCAGCGAACGACTCTCGAACCCGCACGTCGGGGTGTGTCGGTCGTCGACACCGCGGTCGCGAGGGGCGACGCGGTCGGTGTGGCGGCAGGGCTCGTCATGCGACCAGGTTGGCGGACGAGTCTGGGAGGTCGGTGTGGCGTGCCCGGCAGTTCCCTGACGACGTGCGGCTCGTACTCTGGCGTCGTGACCAGAACAACCGTCGCTGTTGCATTGGGGAGTGGCGGAGCCAGGGGCTATGCCCACATCGGGGTGCTGCAGGTCCTCGCCGAACACGACTACGAGATCGTGGCGATCGCCGGCTCGTCGATGGGGGCGCTCATCGCCGGACTGCACGCGGCGGGCCGCCTCGACCAGTACACATCGTGGGTGCAGGGCCTCAACCAGCTCGACGTGATGCGGTTGATGGACGTGTCCCTCTCGGCGCCGGGCGTCATCCACGCGGCGAAGATCCTCGACAAGGTCCGCGAGATCCTCGGCGAGGTCCAGATCGAGGACCTGCCGATCCCGTTCACCGCGGTCGCCACCGATCTCACCTCCGGGCGACCGAAATGGTTCCAGAAGGGCCCGGTCGACACCGCGATCCGTGCCTCGATCGCGATCCCGGGCGTCATCACGCCGTATGTCCACAACGGTCGCGTCCTCGTCGACGGCGGCATCCTCGACCCGGTGCCGATCGCGCCGCTCGCCGCGGCCGGTGCGGATCTGATCATCGGCGTCGATCTCGGTGCCGACACCGGCGGCATCGACTCCGAGGTCGGCGAGACCCCGACACAGGTGGTGCCGGGCGCGATCGAGGCGATCCGGCAGGCCGCCTCACCGATCCTCGATCGCGATTTCGTGCGTTCCATCGTCGACCGGTTCGCCGGTGACCCCGGCGCCAACGACGCCGACACCGTCGACGCCGAGGCCGACTCGTCGGCCCGTCGCCACCCCGAGACCGAGTCGCGCGTGATCACCAGCCCCACCGACGATTCCGCCGTCCGCAAGCTCAGCCGCTTCACGGTGATGGACCGATCGCTCGACATCATGCAGGAGGCGCTCGCGCGTTATCAGCTCGCCGCGTTCCCGCCCGACCTGCTCATCGAGGTGCCGCGCACCGCCATCCGCAGCCTCGACTTCCACCGGGCGGGCGAGATGATCGATCTCGGTCGCACCCTGACCGAACGCGCCCTCGACGACCTGCAGACCCGCCGCTGGTGACTCCGGTGGAGGTGTCGTCGCGGTCGTCGTTCACCTTCCGCCCGGTCACCCGGGCGGACTTCCCGCTCGTCGCGCGGTGGCTCGCCACACCCGACGTCGCGCGGTGGTGGAACCAGGACCACGATCCCGCGTCACTCGAGAAGCAGTTCGGGCCGGTGATCGACGGCGAGACCCCGGCCGAGGATCTCGTCGTCGAGGGCGACGGCGAACCGATCGGACTCCTCCAGCGCTGTCGGATCGCCGACTTCCCCGACTATGTCGACGAACTCGAACCCGTCATCGGACCGGTCGGCCCCACGACGTTCACGATCGACTACCTGATCGGGGTCCCCGGTCTGCTCGGCCGGGGGATAGGTCCCGCGGTCATCGCCGCGGCGTGCGCCGACACCTTCGCGCGGAATCCCGATGCCGACCGGATCCTCGTGCCGGTGGTCGCCGCGAACCGGCGCTCCTGGCGGGCACTCGACAAGGCCGGGTTCCGCATCGTCGCGAGCGGGGAGATGACCCCGGACAACCCGATCGACGACCGCCGCCACCACGTCCTGGCGCTCGACCGTCCGGCGGTGGGGGCGCGCTGATCGCGGCGGTTTGTCGCGACGACGTGCGGCGGTGGACGATGGGGTCATGATCACGGTGTCGGACGCGGGGCGTCGGTGAAGCAGATCCCCCGTGGCATCTGGGTCCTCCTCGCGGCGAACGTGGTCATCGCCCTCGGCTACGGACTCATCGCGCCCGCACTGCCGACCTTCGCGCGCAGCTTCGACGTCTCGGTGGCCGCGGCGACGGTGATCGTCTCGGCGTTCGCGATGATGCGACTCCTGTTCGCCCCGGCCAGCGGCAAGTTGGTGTCGTGGCTGGGGGAGCGCCGCATCTACCTCACGGGCCTGCTCATCGTCGCGGCGTCGACCCTCGCGTGCGCCTTCGCCCAGACCTACTGGCAGCTGCTGGTGTTCCGCGGCCTCGGCGGTATCGGGTCGACGATGTTCAGCGTCTCGGCACTCGCCCTGCTCATCCGTCTCTCACCGCCCGACATCCGCGGACGCGTCTCCGGGTTCTTCAGCGGCGGTTTCCTGCTCGGCAACATCACCGGCCCACTGATCGGCGCCGGGCTGGTGAGCTACGGGTTGCGGCTGCCGTTCGTGGTGTACGCGATCGCACTGCTGATCGCCTCGGCGGTCGTGGCCACCGCCCTGCGCGACGTGGGGGGCCGACCGGTCGCGGGCACCGGCCCCGTCATCGATCCGATGAGTGTGCGGGAGGCCCTGCGCGACAGGACCTATCGCGCCATCCTCGCCTCCAGCTTCACCCAGGGGTTCGCCAGTCAGGGCGTGCGGGTCGCGCTGGTGCCGCTCTACATCGTCTACGGACTCGACGAGTCGAGCGCGTGGTCGGGGGTGGTGCTCGCGATCTACGCCGCGGGCAACGTCGCGTCGATCCTGCTCGCCGGCCGGCTCTCCGACCGCTACGGCCGTAAACCGATCATGCTGCCGGGCCTCGCGCTGATGTCGGGGGCGACCCTCGTCCTCGGGTTCAGCGGATCGCTGTGGGTCGCGGGTGTGCTGAGTTTCGTCGCGGGCACCGGCTCGGGCCTGTTCGCCCCCACGCACCAGGCCGCGCTGGCCGACCTGCTCGCCGCGCGCGGGCAGGGTGGCACCGCGCTCGCCGCCTTCCAGATGATCAGCGACGTCGGCGCCGTCAGCGGACCGATCCTGGCCGGGCTGATGGTCGACCACGCCGGCGGCTACGGGCCCGCGTTCGCGCTCACCGGCGCGGTGCCGTTGGTGGCCCTGGCGCTGTGGTCGTTCGCGCGCGAGACCGCGCCCGTCCGCGTGGGTGTCACCGCGTCCGAGGCGCACTCGCCCTGAACGAGCACTACCGTGATGCCATGGACAATGCGCTGGGGTCCGATTCGGAGGTGGGCAGGCTCCGGACGGTGATGCTGCACCGCCCCGGTGACGAACTGCGCCGCCTCACCCCGCGCAACAGCGACCAACTGCTGTTCGACGGGTTGCCGTGGGTCGACCGGGCACAGGAGGAGCACGACGGTTTCGCCGAGGTGCTCCGGGAGCGCGGCGTCGAGGTGTTGCTGCTCGGAGACTTGCTGGTGGAGACGATCGAGCGCAGCGGCGCCGCCCGGATGCAGGGGATCGCCGCCGCGGTCAGCGCGCGCAGACTCGGACACCATCTGGCCCAGGAACTCACCGGGCACCTGCGAACGCTGGCGCCGGGCGAGCTGGCGTCGGTGCTGACCGCCGGCATGACGTTCGACGAACTGCCCGAGAGTCCCGCCGCGGCCCGGTCGTCGTTGGTGCGCCGGATGCACCACGGCGTCGAATTCGCGATCGACCCGCTGCCCAATCTGCTGTTCACCCGCGACAGTTCGTTCTGGATCGGCGCGCGGTTCGCCATCACCAGCCTCGCGTTGCCCGCCCGCAGCCGCGAGACCTCGCTGACCGATCTCATCTACGCCCACCACCCCCGCTTCCGAGGAGCCCGTCGCGCGTACGAATCACACAGCGCGCCGGTCGAGGGTGGCGACGTGCTGCTGCTCGCTCCCGGGGTGGTGGCCGTGGGCGTGGGGGAGCGCACCACGCCCGCCGGTGCGGAGGCGTTGGCGCGCAGCCTCTTCGACGACGAGCTCGCGCACACGGTGCTCGCGGTGCCGATCGAGCAGCGCCGCGCGTCGATGCACCTCGACACCGTCTGCACCATGGTCGACGTCGATGCGGTGGTGATGTACCCGGCGATCCAGGACACGTTGTCGGCGTTCACCATCCGGCGTACCGGCGGCCGCGGTGAGCACCCCAGCGTCACCGGACCCGCGCCGTTCGTCACCGCCGCGGCCGAGGCGATGGGTATCGAGAAGCTGCGCGTGATCGACACCGGACTCGACGCGGTCACCGCCGAACGCGAGCAGTGGGACGACGGCAACAACACCCTCGCACTCGCGCCGGGTGTCGTCGTCGCCTACGACCGCAACGTCGAGACCAACAGGCGCCTGCGCGATTCCGGCATCGAGGTGCTCACCATCAGCGGCAGCGAGCTCGGTTCGGGGCGTGGCGGTCCGCGCTGCATGTCGTGTCCGGTCGCCCGGGATCCGTTGTGACCGGGAGGGAAACGGTCCGATGAGGATCACCATCGACCCGGAATCCGCGGTCCCACCGTTCGAACAGGTGCGGATGCGGATCATCGAGATGATCGGTTCCGGCGATCTGCTGGTCGGCACCCGCCTGCCGACGGTGCGCGCCCTGGCCGAACAGTTGTCGATCGCGCCCAACACCGTCGCGAGGGCCTACCGCGAGCTCGAGACGGCCGGGGTCATCGAGACGCGCGGCCGTAAGGGATCCTTCATCCGAGCCCGATCGGACTCCGCGACGCAGCGTGCCCAACGTCTCACCGTCACCCACGTCGCGGAACTGCGCGCGCTCGGTGTCGACGACACCACGATCGCATCGATGCTGCGCACAGCGCTGACCACCGACTGAGCCGGTCGATCTCACGTACCCGATGGTGACCGGGCCGACCCCGGTGTTACGGGTGGGTGTCCATTTCTGCAGTTCGTTTGTTTGATCAGCCGTCGTGCTGCAACAGTGAGACATGGCTGTTTCGACCGGTATGCACTCTCCCGACGCCCACGGTGACGTCACATCGACGGCGACCCACCCCGAATCGACGCCCGATCCACACGCGGGTGACGGCGGGCGGATGAGGGTCGATGTCGTGGTCTTCGGCGTGACCGCAGCGCTGGTCGTGGCGTTCCTGGAGTGGGGCATCGTCGACAAGACGAGCCTCAAGGACGTCACCCGCACCATCCTCGACTGGATCACCGACAACCTCGGCTGGATGTTCATCCTCTCCGCGACCGGTTTCGTGCTGTTCGCGATCTTCCTGGCGGTCAGCAAGTACGGCAAGATCCCGCTCGGTCGCGATGGTGAGAAACCCGAGTTCCGCACCGTCAGCTGGATCGCCATGATGTTCAGCGCCGGCATGGGCATCGGGCTGATGTTCTACGGCGCCTACGAGCCGCTCACCCACTTCAGCACCGCGCCCCCCGGGACCGAGGGCCAGAACGTGGGTGTCGCCATGGCGACCACCATGTTCCACTGGGGTTTCCACCCCTGGGCGATGTACGCCGTCGTCGGCCTCGCGATCGCCTACAGCACCTATCGATGTGGTCGCGGTCAGCTCATGAGCGCGGTGTTCGCGCCGCTGCTCGGCCATCGCGCGAACGGGTGGGGCGGCAAGGTCATCGACATCCTCGCGATCTTCGCGACCCTGTTCGGCACCGTCGCCTCGCTGGGTCTGGGTGCCGCGCAGATCGGTTCGGGCTTCGAGGAGCTCAACTGGGCGGGCGAGAGCGGAAAGCTGTTGCTGGTCGGCATCATCGCGGTGCTGACCGCGGCGTTTGTGGCCTCCGCGGTGTCCGGCGTAGCCAAGGGCATCCAGTGGCTGTCGAACATCAACATGGTGCTCGCGATCGTGTTGGCGCTGTTCATCTTCGTCGTCGGCCCCACCGTGTTCATCCTCAACGTCATCCCCACCTCGCTGGGCAGCTACGCCCGCGAGATCACCGCTGACGCCGCGCGGACCAGCGCGAACACCGACGCGACCGGCCAGCAGTGGCTGTCGGACTGGACCATCTTCTACTGGGCCTGGTGGGTCTCCTGGACGCCGTTCGTCGGCATGTTCCTGGCCAAGATCAGCCGCGGTCGCACCATCCGTCAGTTCGTGGTCGGTGTGATGGTCGTGCCGTCGACGGTGTCGCTGGTGTGGTTCGCCATCTTCGGTGGCACCGCGATCAGTCAGCAGATGAACGGAAAGGGGCTGGCGGACAGCCCGAACGAGGAGTCGCAGCTGTTCGACATGCTCGGCAACCTGCCGTGGGCGGGTATCGCCTCGGTCCTCGTGATGGTCCTCGTCGCGATCTTCTTCGTCTCGGGCGCCGACTCGGCCTCGCTGGTGATGGCGACGCTGTCCGAACGCGGACGCGCCGAACCCTCCAAGGGGGTGACCATCTTCTGGGGTGTGCTCACCGGCGCCGTTGCGGCGCTGCTGCTCTGGGTGAGCGGCGACGACGCGCTGCAGGGAATCAAGACGATGGCCATCATCGCCGCCCTGCCGTTCGTGATCGTGATGATCGTGATGTGTGTGTCGCTGTACAAGGATCTGCGGCGCGATCCGCTGATCCTCGCCGAGAAGTACCGCAGCGACGGACTCGAGGACAAGCTGCGCGTCCACGCCAACACGATCGCCGCCACCGACGACACCAACGACGTGTTGCCGTCGGACGATCTGCCGGTCGACACCTCGCTCGTGCACGAACCGAAGGGCTGACGTTATACGGTCGCCTGAGGCGCGTTCGGTGATCAGCCGGGCACTGAGAGCTGTGAGGGACGACCATGATCGAGTTCGAGCGGGTCTCGAAGACGTATCCGGACGGGACGGTCGCGGTCGACGGCCTCGATCTGACGGCCCCCAACGGTGAGATCACGGTGCTCGTGGGGCCGTCGGGATGCGGCAAGACCACGACGATGCGGATGGTCAACCGGCTGATCGATCCGACGGAGGGCCGCATCACCCTCGACGGCACCGACACGGCGTCCATCGACGCCGTCACGCTGCGTCGCCGGATCGGCTACGTCATCCAGAACGCCGGGCTGTTCCCGCACCGCACGGTGGTCGACAACGTCGCCGCCCTCCCGCGACTGCTGGGCGGCGGCAAGAAGCAGACCCGCGCCGCGGCGATGGAACTGCTCGAACGCGTCGGCCTCGACGCGACGTTCGCCAAGCGCTACCCGTGGCAGCTCTCCGGTGGACAGCAGCAGCGCGTCGGCGTGGCCCGCGCACTCGCGACCGACCCGCCTTTCCTGCTGATGGACGAGCCGTTCAGCGCCGTCGACCCGATCGTGCGCGCACAGCTGCAGGACGAGTTCCTGCGCCTGCAGGCCGACATCTCCAAGACGATCATCCTCGTCACCCACGACATCGACGAGGCCCTCAAACTCGGCGATCACGTCGCGGTGCTGCGACAGGGCGGGCGACTCGCCCAGGTCGCGACGCCCGCCGAGCTGCTCGAGGCCCCGGCCGACGAGTTCGTCGCCGACTTCGTCGGCAGCACACGGGGTTACCGCTCACTGGGCTTCCGGTTCGGCGACGACGAGCTCGTCCCGCGCACCGAGCCGACGGTCACCGTCGACCAACCGATCGGGGGTGTCGAGGGCCGCTGGGTGCTGGCCGTCGACAGCGACAACCGCCCGATCGGGTGGGTCGAGGCGCCCGCGGTCGGGACCCGCGCCGTCGAGGCGCACGACATCAACCTGGCAGGCACGGTCGCGCGCGCCGACAGTCCGCTGCGCGAACTGCTCAACTCGGCGCTGTCGAGTCCCGCGGGCCGGTGCGTGATCGTCGACGACGACGGGGTCCTGGTCGGCGCGGTGACCGACACCGAGGTGTTGGCGGCGATCCGCCGGGCCCGTGCGAGCGAGGGTGCGGCGTGAGCAAGATCCTCGACTGGGTCGGCGACAACTACGGGCTGGTGTGGTCGTTGACGGTCAGCCACATCTGGCTGACGTTGGTCCCCACCGTGATCGGTCTCGTCATCGCGCTGCCGTTGGGCTGGTGGGCCTATCGCTCGCGTCGCAGCTACACCCCCATCGTCGGTGTCGCGGGCCTGTTCTACACCATCCCGTCGCTCGCGTTGTTCATCTTCCTGCCGCCGGTCATCGGCACGAAGATCCTCGATCCCATCAACATCGTTCTGGCACTGACGATCTACACCGTGGCGTTGCTGGTGCGCGTCGTCGCCGACGGATTGGCGTCGGTGCCCGTGGAGACCGTTCTCGCCGCGCGCGCCATGGGATACCGGACATGGCAGATCCTGTTCCTGGTGGAGTTGCCGGTGGCGGTGCCGGTCATCAGCGCCGGATTGCGCGTCGCGGTCGTCTCGAACGTGTCGATCGTGACCCTCGCCGCGCTGCTCGGCATCTCCCAACTCGGGTCGTTGTTCACCCAGGGGCTGCAGCTGCAGCTCTACGGCCCGCTGGTGTCGGGTGTGGTGATGTGCGTGGTGCTCGCGGTGATCTTCGATGTCGCGATCCAGGTCGCGAACCGCCTCGCCACCCCCTGGCGTGAACGGGTCGTGACCTCGTGAACGTGCCGGGCTGGTTTGCCGACAGCTCCCACTGGACCGGACCCGACGGTGTGCCCGCCCAGATCGGACACCACCTCGTCTACACGCTGCTCGCGCTGGGCATCTCGCTGCTGATCGCCGTGCCGCTGGGGATGTTCGTCGGTTACACCGGCCGCGGCGGGGGACTGGTGGTCGGCTCGGCCAACGCCCTGCGCGCGCTGCCGACCCTCGGCGCGCTCGTGTTGCTGTTCCTGCTCATCTCCTCGAGCGTCAGCGGGCAGGCCGTCTACCTGATCCCGACGACCGCGGTGCTCGTACTGCTCGGTGTGCCACCGATCCTCGCCGGCACGTACGCGGGCATCCAGAACGCCGACTCGGGGGCGGTGGGTGCCGCCCGGGCGATGGGCTACACCCGCGCCCAGATCCTGATGCGCGTGCAATTGCCGTGCGCGCTGCCGTTGATGCTGTCCGGGATCCGCAGCGCGACACTGCAGATCGTCTCGACGGCCACCGTCGCGGCCTACGTCGGACTGCAGGGTCTCGGTCGGTTCATCCTCGACGGCCGCGCCGAGGCCGATTTCACGAAGATGACCGCGGGAGCCCTGCTCGTCGCGGTTCTCGCGATAGCGTTCGAGGTGGTGTTCGCCCTCCTCGGTCGTCTCACCATCTCGCCCGGCCTCCGACGCTCCGAGGCTTCGGCGACCCGCTCGCGCTCCTCGCCGGCGATCCCGGTGGCGGCACCGGGCACCTGAGCCCCCTCCGTCGCGCCCGCCCCACAGTCATCCACCAGCGTCACCACATCGAGGAGAACCCCATGAAGAAGACCACCCTGCTCGCGGCGGCCGTTGCCGCCGCGAGTGTCCTGACCATCTCCGCGTGCGGTGGCGACCCCCTCAACAGCAGCACCGACCAGTCGGGCTCGTCGGGTTCGCAGATCATCATCGGCTCGGCGGACTTCACCGAGAGTCAGCTCGTCGGTGAGATCTACGCCCAGGCCCTGCAGTCGAAGGGCGTCGCGGTGAAGACCCAGTTCAACATCGGCAGCCGCGAGGTCTACTTCACGGCGTTGAAGGACGCCTCTATCGACCTGGTGCCCGAGTACACCGGCGCCCTCCTGAAGTACCTGGACGAGAAGTCGACGGCGTCGACCCCGCAGGCGGTGGACGCCGAGCTCACCCAGAAGCTGCCCGAGGGCATCGTCGGTCTCACTCCCTCGCCCGCCGAGGACAAGGACGCGATCTGTGTCACCCAGGACACGGCGTCGAAGTACAAGCTGGCGAAGGTGTCCGATCTCGCCCCGGTCGGAGGCGACCTCGCGCTGGGCGCGGCCCCGGAGTTCAAGACCCGTGTGCAGGGTGTGGTCGGGCTGAAGGACGTCTACGGCGTCACCTTCAAGAGCTTCGTGCCGCTCGACGCCGGCGGCACGCTCACGATGAACGCGCTCACCAGCGGACAGGTCCAGGCGGCGAATCTCTTCACCACCGATCCGGGTATCGCCAAGAACAAGCTGGTGGCCCTCACCGACGACAAGTCCCTGTTCTCGGCGCAGAACGTGCTGCCGATCATCAAGAAGTCCAAGCAGACCGACACCGTCACCACCACCCTGAACGCGGTGTCGGCGAAGCTGACCACGGCTGACCTGATCGCCCTCAACGGCCAGGCCGCCGACGGCACCAAGCCGGCCGACATCGCCAAGCAGTGGCTGGCGTCGCACCCCGTCTGATCGGCCGGAGCGAGCGGTAGTTCTTCTCACCGCGCCCAGCATCATCCTGCGCGGACCGGTCACCGGACGCGGTGCGTCGATCGGCGCCGGCGTCGTGGGCGTCCCCGCGCGCGGAACTCTGACGGAGGGACTGCTGGACGTGTCCTCGTGATGTCGTTCGACCGGGGCGTGCGAACTGCAATACTCCTCACAACACGTCCGTTCGTAGAACCGCCTCAGGGGTCGTCCATGCATCGCACTGCTCGTCGTTCCGTCGCCCGTCTGTCCGCCGTCGCCCTCGCCGGGGTGGCCGCGGCCACCGGGGCGCTGACCGCAGCCGGTCCCGCGTCGGCCGCCTCGGTCACGGTGCGGTCCCCGATCGAGGCCGTCGTCGGCAGCGTCGACGTCACCTCGACGACCGTCGACTACGACCGCGCCACCGGTCGCCTCGACATGACGATCGTGGTGCGCACGAAGGCCGGCGTCGGCCGCGGTTACGGGCCGAACTACTCGGTGCTGCTCTACGGACCCCGCAACGTCACCGGCGGCACCGGTCAGGCCGTCGCGGCGATCTCGGCCATCGGTCGTCCGCTGCTCAAGGGCTTTCCCGTCCGCCCGGGCACCGCGGTCCCCGTCCCGCTGATCGTCAACCCGGTCGGCACCGATCAGGACGAGATCATCCAGGTGCCCACCCGGATCGTCGGCAACCGTGTGGAGTTCCGCGTCACCGACAACCGGTTGAAGAACCTGCCGCTGCGCTACTTCGACGTGCAGACCAGCCTCGACCGCAACTTCGTCGGTGGCGACTTCGCCACCACCGACACCGTGCGCGGCCGCCTGCCGAACTGAATCAGCGCCAGCTGGGCAACCACATCTGCATGTTCCACATGTGCAGTGACAGTGGTTGTCCGGTCAGGATCGGCCACATCCAGACGAAGTTCATGATCACCAGGCCGATGTAGATCGACGCGATGATCGCACCGAGCATGCGGCGCTCCCGGCCGAAGGTCGCCCACCGCCCGTCGGCGCCCAACAGGTCGCCGACGCACAGCGCCAGGCCCATGATGAGGAACGGCGCCATCGCCGTCGCGTAGAAGAAGTACATCTGACGGTCGAGGTTGGCGAACCAGGGAAGCCAGGCCGCGCCGTAACCCACGATGACGATCGCGTAGCGCCAGTCGCGGCGCAGGATCCACCGCCACAGGCCCCACAGCAGCATCGGGAACGCGAGCCACCACATCGCGGGGGTGCCGATGAGCATCTGCACGCGGATGCACTCGCCGCCGCCACACCGGTCGGGGCCGTTCTGCACGGCATAGAGCATGGGGCGCAGGCTCATCGGCCACGTCCACGGCTTCGATTCCCACGGGTGGTGGTTGCCTGCGGAGTTGGTGAGGCCCTCGTGGAACTTCAGGATCCCGGCCTCGTAGTACCAGAGTGACCGGAACGCGCCGGGCACCCACGAGAACGGTCCGCCGTAGCCGATGGAGTTGCCGACCTCGTAGCGGTAGACCGACGTCTCGCCGGCGAACCACGGCGCGAAGCTGCCGAGGTAGACCATGATCGGCACCGCGCCGAGGCTGAACCCGGCCGGGATCACGTCGCGACGCAGCGTGCCGACCCACGGACGCTCCACGTGGTACGCCTTGCGGTTGGCGACGTCGAGACCGAGCGACAGCAGCAGGAAGAACAGCACGAAGTAGATGCCGGACCACTTGGTGGCGCACCCGAGGCCGAGCAGCACCGCCGCGCCGAAGCGCCACCAGCGGAACCCGAGTCGAGGCCCGAAGGGCGAATCGGCCATGCGTCCCTCGACCGAGACGCGGTGCAGACGGGCACGCATCTGGTCGCGGTCGGCGACCAGCGCAGCCATCGCCCCGAGCACGAAGAAGATCTGGAAGATGTCGAGCATGCCGACGCGCGACGACACGAACGTCACGCCGTCGACGATCATGAACACGCCCGCGACGGCGCCGATCAGCGTGGACCGCGCGACCCGGCGGGTGAGCCGGTAGACGATGAGGACCATCACGATGCCGACAACCGCGGACATGAACCGCCAGCCCAGCGGGGTGTAGCCGAAGAGTCCTTCACCCGCGGCGATCAGCCACTTGCCGACCGGCGGGTGCACCACGAGCCCGTACGCCGGGTTGTCCTCGATCCAGTTGCCACCGGTGAGCACCTGCCACGCCTGCGGGACGTAGTGCTTCTCGTCGAAGACCGGGGTGCCGTTGTCGGTGGGACTGGTGAGCCCCCAGAACCGGGTGACGGCGGCCACGAGCGTGAGCACCGCGGCGACGATCCACCCGCGCCTACGGTCGTCGGCACCGAACACCGGGGCCGGGATCGACGGTCCCGGGCGTCGACCGAGGTCCTCGGCCGCCCCGCCGTCGTCGGACGGACCGTCGTAGCGGTCGACCGCGTCGGAGATGGGAGGGGCGAGGGTCACGTCGTCGATCGTAGGCTGTGCGGTGATGACGACGACGGATGACGCAGCGCAGGATGGGTCCGACACCGGACAGATGTCTCGAAACGGGCGCGGCGTACTGATCCTGGCGGCGACCCCGATGGGTCAGCCCGGCGACGCGTCCGCGCGGTTGCGCGACGCGCTGCACACCGCCGACGTGGTCGCCGCCGAGGACACCCGCCGGACGCGGTCGCTCGCCGCCGCACTCGGGGTCGAGATCACCGGACGCATCGTCAGCTACTACGACCAGGTCGAGGCCCAGCGCACCCCGGGACTGCTCGCCGACATCGACGCCGGACTCACCGTGCTGCTGGTGACCGACGCGGGCATGCCGTCGGTGAGCGATCCGGGCTACCGACTCGTGCTGGCGTGCGCGCAGGCCGACCTGCCCATCACCTGCCTGCCCGGACCGTCGGCGGTGACCACGGCGTTGGCGCTCTCGGCGCTGCCGGTCGAACGGTTCTGCTTCGACGGGTTCGCACCGCGCAAATCCGGTGCACGACGGTCGTGGCTGGGCGAACTCCTCGACCAACCGCGCACCGTCGTGTTCTTCGAGTCCCCGCACCGGCTCGCCGACTGCCTCGACGACGCCGTCGACGTGCTGGGCCCCAGCCGCCGCGCCGCGGTGTGCCGCGAGCTGACCAAGACCTACGAGGAGGTCCGGCGCGGTTCGCTGGGGGAGCTCGCACAGTGGGCACGCGACGGCGTGCGCGGTGAGATCACCGTCGTCGTCGAGGGTGCGGTACCCGTGGTCGCCGATCTGGAGACCCTCGTCGACGCGGTGGAGGCGCTCGTCGCCGACGGCGCGCGACTCAAGGACGCCTGCGCCGAGGTCGCCACCCGCGGGGGCGCCGGGAAGCGTGAGCTCTACCAGGCGGCGTTGGCCCGTCGGTGACCTCGCCGGTCACACTCCCGGGTGTCCCAGACCGGGGTGTTCCAGGCTGACGATGCTGGCAGCCTTGTCCAGGCACTCCTGCCACTCGCGGTCGGGGTCGGAGTCGATGGTGATGCCGCCGCCGACGCCGAGGTGCATGGTGTTGTCGGGGGCGATCTCGACGGTGCGGATCGCGACGTTGAGATCGAGGTCGCCGTCGGGCTCGACGACGCCGATCGCGCCGCAGTAGACGCCGCGAGCGTCGGTCTCCCATCGCCGCAACAGCTCTCGGGCGCGCAGCTTGGGTGCGCCGGTGACCGATCCCGGTGGGAACGTCGCGTCGAGCAGGTCGCCGGTGCCCACCTGCGGTGGCACGCGCGCGGCGACGGTGGACACGAGGTGCCACACCCCGGGCGCGGGTCGTGTCACCAACAGCTCGGGTACCGTCACCGATCCCGCCACGGCCACGCGTCCGAGGTCATTGCGGACGAGATCGACGATCATGATGTTCTCGGCCACGTCCTTGATCGAGGTGAGCAGCACCGTCGGGTCGGTCGAGGCGGGCACGGTGCCCTTGATCGGGCTCGACACGACGTCGTCGCCGGTGCGCCGCAGGAAGGTCTCGGGGGAGAACGACACCACCGAACCCCAGGTGCCGGACAGGAACGCCGCCTTGCGCGGGGCCAGCGCGGCGATACCCGAACGCGCGAGATCGACGGCCGCACCGGTCAGTTCACCGCGGTAGCGGGTGCAGATGCACGCCTGATAGACCTCGCCGGCGATGATCGCGTCGAGGCAGGCGGCGACGGCCTCCCGGTGCGGCGCACGCGGGGGAGCGGTCCACGCCGTCGTCCACGGACGGGGTGGATCGGCTGCGCGCGTCGGCGTGACGCATGCGCGAATCCACTCGGGGCAGGGCATTGCCGTGACCGACCGATACGACCAGCGGTCACCGTCGAACACGAGCACCCCGTCGGTGACACCGCCGACCGTCGCGGGCAGCGCGGCCTCGGCGACGCGGTCGGGGAACGACACGTGGCCGAACCACCAGCCGCGCGGCCGATCGGGGGGCGCGACACCGGCGTCGAGGCGGATCGACGGTGCGAGGATCGCAGCGTGGCCGAGCCAGTCGCCGATCACCGCAGCCGGTCCCGGTACGCCCGCGCGCCGGGTCGCGTCGTGGAGTCGTCCGAGCACGTCGACCGGCTCGGGGCCGGGACCGAGGTCCTCGGCCGCGTGGGTCACGTCAGCTCTTGGTGTCGTACCGCGGGAACACCGGCGACGGCGCGGGAAGCGTGGTGCCCGCGGCGAGACGGTCGGCGATCGAGGCGAAGGTGCGCGAATCGGAGTCCACCGCGAGGAGGTCGAGGATCTTGCCGGTCGCATCGGGCATGACCGGTTGGACGAGCAGCGCGACGATGCGCACCACCTCGGCGCACACCCAGAGCACGGTGCCCGCTCGGTCGAGATTGACCTTGACCAGCTTCCAGGGTTCCTGGGCCGAGATGTAGCGGTTGGTCTCGGCCAGTACCTCCCACATCGCTTCGAGCGCGAGATGCAGTGCCTGCTGGTCGAACTCGCCGCGCACCTTCTCGAGCAGACCGTCGGCGCGGGCGAGGAGCGCGGCATCGTCGTCGGTGAGGGCGCCGGGGGTCGGCACGGTGTGGTCGTAGTTCTTGCCGATCATCGACAGTGACCGCTGCGCCAGGTTGCCGAGCTCGTTGGACAGGTCGGCGTTGATGCGCGCGACGATCGCGTCGTGGCTGTAGGAGCCGTCCTGCCCGTAGGACACCTCACGCAGCAGGAAGAACCGCAGCGGGTCGAGCCCGTACTGGGCCACGAGATCGTAGGGGTCGACGACGTTGCCGACCGACTTCGACATCTTCTCGCCCTTGTTGAACAGGAACCCGTGCGCGAACACCCTTTTCGGCAGCTCGATGCCCGCGCTCATCAGGAACGCCGGCCAGTAGACGCAGTGGAAGCGGGTGATGTCCTTGCCGATGATGTGGAGATCGGCTGGCCAGAACCGGGCCAGCTTGTCGGGGTCGGTGTCCGGGAAACCCACGCCGGTCAGGTAATTGGTGAGTGCGTCGACCCACACGTACATGACGTGATCGGGGTCGCCGGGGACCGGCACACCCCAGTCGAAGGTGGTGCGCGAGATCGACAGGTCGCGCAGGCCGCCCCGGACGAAGCTCGCGACCTCGTTGCGCCGGGTCGCCGGTCCGATGAACTCCGGGTGCGACTCGTAGAGCTCGAGGAGCTTGTCCCCGTAGGCGGACAGGCGGAAGAAGTAGCTCGACTCCTCGGTCCACTCGACCGGGGTCCCGGTGGCCGTCGCGGTACGGGTGCCGTCGGGTGCCACGGTCAATTCGTCGTCGGCGTAGTAGGCCTCGTCGCGCACCGAGTACCACCCGGCGAACGTGTCGAGGTAGATGTCGCCGTTGTCGGCCATGCGCTGCCAGATCGCCTGCGAGGCCGCCGTGTGGTCGTCGTCGGTCGTGCGGATGAACCGGTCGAAGCTGCTCCCGAGTGCGCGCTGCAGGTCGCGGAAGGCCGACGCGTTGCGGTCGGCGAGGGTGCGGGTCTCGATGCCCTCGGCCGCCGCGGTCTGCTGCATCTTCTGCCCGTGCTCGTCGGTGCCGGTGAGGAAGAAGACGTCGAACCCGTCGAGTCGCTTGAACCGGGCGATCGCGTCGGCCGAGATGTACTCGTAGGCGTGCCCGATGTGCGGCACGCCGTTCGGGTAGGCGATCGCGGTGGTGATGTAGAACGGTGTCTTCGCTGCCGATGCCATGGTGGGGAGAGCTTATCGGTCCACCCGCGAGAGCTCAGGCGCGGCGGAAGTTGGCGAACAGTTCGGCGGTGATCTGCGGCCACAACTGCTCGGGCAGATCGTGGCCCATCCCGTCGATGAGCACCAGCTTCGACCCCTTCACCGCGTGCGCGATGGCCTTGCCGCCCGACGGCCGCATCAGTCCGTCGGCCCTGCCGTGGATGACGACCGTCGGGGCGGTGACCTTCCGGGCAAAGCGCCGGAGGCTGCCGCTGCCCATCACCGCGGTCATCTGCCGCATGATCCCGGCCGGGTTGTGCGAGCGGTCGTGGTACTCCGTCGCTCGCGCCAGCGCCTCGTCGTCGCTCAGCGGGTACGCGGGGCTGCCGATGGTCTGCATCGCCTTCGCCGACCCGGCGATGTACTGCTCGCGGGTCGCGCCCTTGCCCGGACCGGAGATCAGCGCGAGCAGCTTCCGGGGATCGGGCGGGGGGAGCAGGGCCTGCAGCGTGCTGGAGAACAGGATCGCGAGTGACAGGACGCGTTCGGGGTACTTCCCGCCGACGACCTGCGCGATCATCCCGCCCATCGACGCGCCGACGACGTGGGCACGGTCGATGCCGAGGTGGTCGAGGACGCCGATGGCGTCGGCGGCCATGTCGGGGACGGTGTAGGGCACCGAGCTGCCGATGCCCAACTCGGTCTTCACCATCCGCGTGATCATCGACCCGCCGACCCGGACACCGTCGAGGTGGGTCGACAGCCCGATGTCGCGGTTGTCGAATCGGATGACGCGGTATCCCTCGGCGGCGAAGAGATCGCAGAACCCGGACGGCCACATGGTGAGCTGGGCGGAGAGCCCCATGATCATCAGCACCGGCGGCGCATCGAGGGGGCCGGTGTCCTCGTAGTAGATGTCGAGGTC
Organism: Williamsia sp. MIQD14; assembly: GCF_051025635.1. Classification (NCBI taxonomy): domain Bacteria; kingdom Bacillati; phylum Actinomycetota; class Actinomycetes; order Mycobacteriales; family Nocardiaceae; genus Williamsia; species Williamsia sp. MIQD14. The sequence continues at coordinate 344,811 of NZ_JBPFDG010000002.1, read as the reverse complement.
GCCGACGCGTGCGGTTCCGGTGCGGGTGTCGTTCCGACTCATCGGACCGACGCTAGCGGCTCACCGAACCGGTCGCGGGAGCGGCAACCCTTTCGACGCCAGCACCGCGCGCAGACGGTCGGGGTAATCGGTGATGAGTCCGTCGACGCCGAGGTCGATGAAGTGGGCCATCGTCGCCGGGTCGTCGACCGTCCAGGGGATGACCGTCAGCCCGGCGCGGTGGGCGTCGGTGACCATCCGCGCGTCGGGGTAGGGGACGAAGCCGGCGTCGCCGATCGTCCCGTCCTGCGGCGTGCCCTGCACCGGCGAGATGGCGGTGACGCCGGGGATCGCACGGGCGGTGCGCACGAGGTCGCCGCCGAAGTCGTCGGCGTCGAGACCGCCGAGCCACGGCGAACGTCCCGGCCGACCGACCTCGAGGAAGTCCCTGTTGGTCAGCGCGATGAGCGGCAGGCGGGGATCGAAGCGGTGCATGACCCGCAGTGCGCCCCAGTCGAAGCTCTCGATGCTGATCTGGCGGGCGAGACCCGATCGGGCGATCTCGCCGAAGACCCGCCCGACGAACAGCTCGCGCGGCTGGGTCTGCTCGGGAGACCCGGCCTCGACCTTGGTCTCGATGTTCATCCGCACACCGAATGCCCGACGCTCCCGGATCAGATCGAACAACTGGTGCAGTTCGAGGAGTTTCGCCCCGGGTATGCGGCGCTGGTTCGAGAACTGCGGCAGCTGTCGATAACCGCAGTCGAGTGTGCGGATCTGCGCAAGGGTCAGGTCGCGGATGTACTTGCCCACGTACGGGAACTGTGTGTCGCCGGTCGACGCGGGCACGGTGTCGCGGCACTTGTCGCCCGAGATCTGGCGATCGTGGGAGATGACCACCCGCAGATCGCGGGTCACCTGGGTGTCGAGTTCGAGGGTCGTGACGCCGAGCCGCAGGGCGGTGTCGAACGCCTCCAGCGTCGACTCGGTGGTGAGGCCGATGCCGCCGCGGTGGGCCTGCAGGTCGACGACGCGACGAGGATGCCCGCCGTCGCCGGGCCGTGCGTCGACGAACCCGGTCGCCGACGCCGCTACGGCCGCGGTGACGAGGATCGCCGTGATCAGGGTCGCGCCGCGGCGGGCGGCGCGCAGGCGGGTCGCGAACATGGATGCCGACGCTAACGGCCTCCGGCCAACCCGACGCGAACCGGCGGTGACCATCGGGCGACACGAGACGGTCAGAGGTGCGTGTCCGGCATGTCTTTCCCGAGACAGCGACTCAGCGGGCTGTTCGCGTACTCACCGAACGCGTCGATCGGGGTGTACCCGACGGCGATGTAGAGCGCGATCGCCTCCGGCTGGCGGATTCCGGTCTCGAGCACGACGCTCGTCATGCCGCGGTCGGCGGCACGGTGCTCCAGGGCGTCGACCAGCCGGGCGGCGATGCCGCGTCGGCGGCCCTCGACCGCCACGAACATCCGCTTGATCTCGCCCCGCCCGCCACCGACGTCGCGGATGCCGACACAGCCGACCGGTCGGCCGTCCAGTCGGGCGACGAAGTACTCGGCGCCGGCGACGACCGGATCGGGGGAGTAGTCGGGGTACCGCTCGTTGAGGTCGGCGACGCACGCGGTGAGGAGTGCGACGAGGTCGATGTCGGAGGGATCGACGAGTCGATCGATCGTCACCGACCCCGTCGCGGCGTCGGCGCCGTGGGCGTCACCAGATGTCATCGTGTGCCGACGCTACGCGCGTGGGCGATGCCTATCCGCACTCGGCGTGATCAGGGGCTCGGCGTGATCAGGGGTTCGGCCTGATCAAGGGCTCGGCCTGATCAAGGGAAGTAGATGACCCCGTTGGCGAACCGCTGCAGGAAGGTGTTGTTGCCCAAACGGATCTCGTCGCTGACCGGGAGGCCGACGGCGGAGGTGACGCCGCCCTGCGCACGCCACTTGGACAGGATGCCGCCCCAGATCGGGTGCGCGCCGGTGTTCTGCGACCAGTAGATGGTGCCGCCCTGGAAGATGCTGACCCGAGCGGGTCCCTGCCCGAACTCGTTGGTGACCGGGTAGCCCAGTGCCCCGTTCTCCCACTGCAGCGATGCCCATTTGCCACGGATGGCGCCGCTGATCTGGTGGGCGCGCCCGTAGTCGACGCCGGCATTCCAGTAGAACGCGGTGTCCTTGGCGAACACCTGGAAGCGTCCGTTGTTGCGTGCTCGGAGCTCGGGGCTGCGCGGCCCGCCCCACTTCTCGACGCCTCCGCTCTCGAAGTACGCCTGCTCGATCCGGCCGCCCACGTTGACGCCGTCGATGATGGTGTCCGCGGATGCGGTTCCCGCTCCCTGGCCGATCGCGGTCATCCCCGCGATGCCCGCGGCGGTCAGAACTGCCGCCAGGCGCTGCTTCGTCGTCATTCTCATCGTGATCTCCTCGGTCCTCGCGTTCGGTCGGGATCGGCCGACCACCGCAGCGCGCGGAAAGGGGGTACGTATGTGTACCAACGCGTGCTTGCTCTCACTATCGGACTGGGGCGGGATGCGTTACAGGTCCGGACCCGGCCGGTGGCCGAGTCGGTCCGGTCGACGTCGGAACGTAGGCTCACGGCCATGGTGACCTCCCGTTCCTTCGCTCAGGTCGACGTCTTCGCATCGGGCCCGATCTCCGGGAACCCCGTCGCCGTGGTGCTCGACGCCGTCGACCTCGACGACCACCAGATGGCCGCGTTCGCGCGGTGGACGAACCTGTCGGAGACGACATTCGTGCTGCCGCCGACGGATACGGCCGCGGATTACCGGCTGCGGATCTTCACCCCCGGCGGCGAACTCCCGTTCGCCGGTCACCCCACGTTGGGGTCGGCGCACGCCTGGCTCGAGTCCGGCGGCCGACCGCAGGCCGACGCGATCGTCCAGGAGTGCGGCGCCGGACTCATCACGATCCGTCGCGACGGCGAGCGCCTCGCCTTCGCCGCGCCGCCGTTGCGCCGGTCGGGTCCGGTCGAGGCCGATGTACTGGCCGAGATCCGCGCGGCGCTCGGTCTGGAGCCGTCGGATGTGGTGGCGTCGAACTGGGTCGACAACGGGCCCGGGTGGATCGGTCTGATGCTCACCTCGGGTGAACGCGTCCTCGAGGTGCAGCCCGACCATGCCGCCCTCGGCGACCACGAGGTCGGGCTCATCGGCGCCTACCGCGGTGCCGGCCACGACGCCGATTACGAGGTGCGCGCCTTCGCCCCGGGAGACGGTGTGCCCGAGGACCCGGTGACCGGCAGCCTCAACGCAGGCTTCGCCACGTGGCTGCGGGCCACCGAGGAGATCCCGGCCCACTACGTCGCGGCCCAGGGGACCGCGATGGGTCGCGCCGGGCGGGTGTTCGTCGACGACGACGGCACCGACATCTGGGTCGGCGGCGCCACTGTGTCGACCATTACCGGGCGGGTGGCGCTGTGAGCCGGGGCAAGCGCCGGGAGGCGCCGCCGGATCCAGAGCCGTTGCGCCCGTTGATCGACGCCCACACGCACCTCGCCGCGTGCGGTGGGCGTGATGCGGCATCGGTCGCGAGGATCCTCGACCGTGCCGAGGCTGTCGGGGTACGCGGGGTCGTGACGGTGGCCGACGACATGGTCGACGCCCGCTGGGCCGTCGCCGCCGCCGAATGGGACGACCGTGCCTGGGCGGCGACCGCGCTCCACCCGACCCATGCCGGCGACCTGAACGACGAGGCGGCCGCAGAGCTGCGCGCGATGGCCGCGCATCCGCGGGTCGTCGCAGTGGGGGAGACGGGACTCGACTACTACTGGCTCGACAAGTCCGACGACTGCGCGCCCAAATCCGTTCAGCACGAGTCGTTCCGGTGGCACATCGACCTCGCCAAGGAGGTCGGCAAGCCGCTGATGATCCACAACCGCGAGGCCGACCGCGATCTGCTCGACGTGCTGGCCGCCGAGGGCGCCCCGGAGACGGTGATCATGCACTGCTTCTCCGGCGACGAGGCCATCGCTCGCGAGTGTGTCGAACGCGGCTACGTCCTGAGCTTCTCGGGCACCGTCAGTTTCGCGAACGCGATGCCGCTGCAGGCCGCCGCACGCGTGGTCCCCGACGACCTGCTGCTGGTGGAGACCGACGCACCGTTCCTCACCCCGCACCCTTTCCGCGGAGCCCCGAACCAGTCCTACGTCCTGCCCTACACCGTGCGCGCGCTGGCCGACATCCGCGGCACCGATCCGACCGACCTCGCGGCGCAGGTCTACGCCAACGCGTGCCGGGTCTACGGAATCGCGGAGAGTTTCTGATCAGCGCCCGTCGATTGCAGTCAGCGTCGAGTTGTTCGCGGAGTTGGCGAGTCGTCAGTGGTGTCGAGGTTGAGGCCACCGAGAACGGGGGGTGCAGCGTCGTCGATCTCGCCGATTGCCTCCTCGGCGTTGGCCGTCGACCGGAGGTATCGAGCCGACTTGTGCGATTTGCCGTCGTCCGAGCCACCGCCGGGTCGCGCACCGCCCATGGGTGCTGCCGATGTTCCATTGGCGCCTGCGCGGCTGTTCGACAGCGCGCCCTGCTCAGCGGCAAGCGCGCGCTCGGCGGCACTCATCGAGGATGCGCCCCGCGCCGACAGTGACGACTCAGCGGCGCCCCCGATGCCTCCGATCTTGGCGCCACCGCCACCGCCACCGCCGGCACCGCCTCCACCAGCCCCCTTACCCATCGCGGCCGCAGCCTTCGCTGCAGCGGACTTCTCGGCGGCGGAAAGGTTCGACAACCCGGCCGATCGCGTCCCCGCGGCGTCACCAAGTCCTTTGCCGCTCAGACCCTTCAGCGATGACCCTGCCTGCGACGCGGCTTGTTGCGCGGCGTTTGCCGGGTTGCCCGCGCCGGCAGGCGACGGGCCGGATGTCGGGGCTTTGGGTGTGCTCGACGCCGCTGCTGCTCGTGCTGCTGCGGCAGGGTCGCCGCTGGCTCGTCGAGCGAGCGACGCTGCGGCGTCGCTCGACGAACCGCCGCCACCTCCGCCACCCCCACCGCCGGCACCTCGACTGCCGCCACCGGCCCCGGAGGTCCCGACGGGTGCCACGCTCGGCGGTGCAGCTGGCGCTTGCCCTCCACCAGAAGCCGGTGCCGGCATACCTGCCGTGAGGTACGGGCCGGCAGCCACTGGGTTGTGCGGATCTGAGAAGTACGACATCGAGCCACTGAGTTCGCCGACTCGAGAGTTGTAGAAGCTGTCCATGACCGTCTTTGCCTGAGTGTTGTAGCTCTCGCGGATCGTGGGCAACTGCGTCGCGGTGGCAGGCGAACCGGCCGCTGTCGACATCTCGGTTTGGCGACTCTCCATCAACTTGTCGATCGCAGGCTTCGTGTCACCGATCATTGACGCGAACGTCGCGGCCCCGTTTGCGTTCTTGGCCGCTTCATCAGCGATCTGGCTCGCTCGTTTGTAGTACGCGTCCATGCTCGAGGCGATCTGCTCTGCAGCATTGCCAGACCAGTCGTCACGACGGTTCCACTTCGACTCGGTATTCTTGGCCCACTTGTCGAGTGCTTCCCGAAGAATTTCCGCCACGTTTCGCCAAGTCCAGGCCAGTGTTACAAGAAATCCGCTATCGGCGCTTGAAAGACAAAGATAGGCGTAGTCGAGTATCGCACCCGCGGTGCTTTCTGGTGCGATTCCGGAGGGGTATCCACCCGACGAAGCTTGGCCTTTCAAATTGCTTTCCGGTGGCGTGGGCTTACTTGTCGCGCCCTGAGAAGGCCAGTTCTTTGATGCAGTTGGATTATCTAGTGCATTCTCGATCGCACGCGTGGCGGCGTCCTTAATTGTTTTCTGATTTTGGGACTCTCGCTCTATGTAGCTTTTGCCAGCGGACTGAATTCCTGACCCCATACTGTCGGCTACAGAAGACAATTCATTGATGATTTTGTCTACAGCGTCACCCAGCTTTTCCAGGCTTGTTCCTGCGGCCAATGCGGACGGCAGAGTCCCAGTTCCTGACACCGTCGTTAGCGCCATTGTCATAGTTCGAACTTTGCCAAGCGTGCTGCTCAGACCCAATAGGTCCCGAATCATCTCGCTCGCAACCTGAGCGTCAAAATTGAATTGGCCGGACGCGGGACCGCTCAGCGTTCGCCAAAGATCATTCGGATTCGGAGTTGGTGTATTCATTACTAGCTTCCCGTCGCGCGCATCTGAAACGGCGCCTTCGGTAGGTTGGAAGTCGCCGCTTTTGCAAATTCAAGGACAAGTTGACAATTTTCGGCGGTCGTACGCCCCGATCCAAATAGCGACATTTGAACGGATCCGTAAAACTGTCCCCAGGTTGCGACGCAAGCGCCTGTTGCTTCCGGCGAGCTTCTGAGCGAATAGGTAGTGACTGGGGTGGGGATGCCTGAGGCTCGAAAATCTTTTTCGATAGGCTGCACATTCTGCGCAGCCAACGTGGCAGACACGCTCTGTGCTATAAGCGTGACCCCTAAGTTGTCTGCGCTAAAGCCCGGCCCTTGAATCACGCAACTCTGCGCGAATTCAGTATTTAGTCCCGTGTTCAATGTGGGATTACGAATTGGACTAAATGAAACCTTCTCTAGTAACGGGCAGACGGCTGGAAGATGACCGTAATATGGACTTTGTGGAGGGGTCATCGTGGTTGTGTCGACGACGTCGCTCATGTCCTTTGTCGAATTGAGGTCGGCCGGTGAGTCCTTGACCACGCCAGGAGCGAGGGAAATGGATTGTACCTGGGGCTGAGAGGGTGCATCGGCGCTCGATCCGCTCGAGCATGAGGTCACCGTGAGCAGCGTGGCGGCGGCAACGGTGATCGCGGCTGTGAGTCGAATGTGCATCATGTCCTTGCGGTATCGGCGCCGGCCTGATGGCGCTGTTTGAGGGCGTTGAGACTTCGATTGATCATCTTGGCCACTTCTATGGAGGTGGCGGGCATAGCGGTGGCAGTCGGTGCGCTCGGATCGACGATCAGAAGGTACCGGCCGTCGTCGGGGATATCGTGCCAGCGCAGATCAAGGGCGTCAGGTCGCCGTCCCTCCGTGATCGAGCCGACCGCGGCGGTGATGTTTCCGCATGTACTGGGCATGCGGTGGACGAAGGCGGTCGCGGCTGAGTTCCGGTCGGCGGACGTGTCGACGATGGGGATCTCTCGATCGGCCACGATGAAGGTCGTGAGGGGTACCGCCGTGTCCGCGGGGAGTCGTCCCGCCTCCACGGTGGGCAGCAGATCGGCGAGGGAGCGAGTCCACTGGGCGAAGGGATGTGCGGTGACGGTCACCTCACCCCCGAGGTTGGGGTCCGGGAGCGCCTTCTGGGATGCGATGTAGCCGGTGTCGCCGCCGGACCATGCTGCGTACATCCGGATGTAGTGCGAACCCTCTTCGTGACTGCGTGATGCATCGAGGCCCGAGACCGCGAGCGAATACCGCGGTCGGGTGAAAGCTGACATGGCTGCCCTCTTGGACGGCGTCATGGCGGCCTCGAGCTCATACCCGATCTGCGACAGCACCTTCCGCGCGTGGTCACCGTCGTCGTATCGCTCCGGGTCGCCCGATGAGAGGCACAGCGGGAAGTCGATGCCATCGGCTGCCTTCCAGGCCAACAGAAGCTCACGCGTGCTGAGAATCCACCCGTCAGGGCGATCCGTCATAGCTGCCACCCCTCCGAAGTGCCGCGATGCCCAGAACAACAGTCAGACTGTACGTTATTTCAGTTCAGTAGCTGGTTCGAGAGACCTTGCTGAGCTCACTTTGCCAACAGTCTGGCCCGCCGTTATCCTTCTGTGATCCTGCCGAGCCTCGCCGGATACCCGACGTCCCCGACAAGAAACTGACGTGTGTCTTTTTTAGCCAAGATCAACGACTCGAACTCCACCAAGGTCCGCGTCGCCGTCGCCGCCCTGCTCCTCACCCTTCTCGCGGGTGGCGTGATGGGCGTGGTGATGCACAAGACCGTGAAGATCGACGTCGACGGCAAGATCGTCACCGTCGCCACCATGCGTTCCTCTGTCGAGGACGTCCTGGCCGATCAGGGCTACGAACCCGCCAACGGTGACCTCGTCAGCCCGAAGCCCTCGGCCGGTGTCGCCGACGGCCAGACCATCACCTTCCACCGACTCAAGACCCTCGTGATCGACGTCGACGGCGCCAAGCGTGAGGTCAAGACGAACGCGGTCACCGTCGAGCAGGCGCTCGCGCAGCAGAACCTGGCATCGCCGACGATCGACGTCGAGGCCCCGCGCACCGAGACCCTGCCCGTCGACGGTGCGGCCCTGTCGGTGACGCTGCCCAAGAAGGTCACGCTCGTCGACGCGACGAAGAAGTCGACCCCCGAGGTCGCCGCGAAGACCGTGGGTGAGCTCCTCGCCGACATGGGCGCGCCACTCGCGGGGGACGACACCGTCGTCCCCGCCGCTGACGCCCCGGTCACCGCGAACATGAAGATCGCCGTCACCCGCATCCGCACCGAGCAGGTCGAGGCCACCGAGCCGCTGACCGCTCCGGACAAGGAGACGCCCGACCCCGAGCTCGTCAAGGACAAGCGCGAGGTGAAGGTCCCCGGCAAGCCCGGCACGCAGCAGGTCACCTACTCGGTCACCACGGTGAACGGGAAGGAGACCAAGCGGGTCAAGCTCGGCTCGCAGGAGCTCGAGCAGCCCGTCGCCGCGCAGGTCAACGTCGGCACCAAGCCCGGTGCGCCGTTCGTCCCCAACGGTTCGGTGTGGGATCAGCTGGTGCAGTGCGAGTCGACCGGGAACTGGGCCATCAACACCGGCAACGGTTTCTACGGCGGCGTGCAGTTCGACCAGAACACCTGGGATCGCTGGGGTGGTCAGGAGTACGCACCGCGCGCCGACCTCGCCACCCGCGAGGAGCAGATCGCCATCGCCGAGAAGACGCTCGCCGCCCAGGGGTGGGGCGCCTGGCCGTCGTGCTCAGCCAAACTCGGGCTTCGATGATTCCCGCCTCCGGCGGGGGTCTGCGCTGAGCGACACCCCGAACGTCCCCCGGCTCCTCGGGCCGGTGCAGATCCGCGCACTCGCCGCCGAGTTCGGGATCCGTCCCACGAAGACGCTCGGCCAGAACTTCGTCCACGACGCCAACACGGTGCGACGCATCGTGGCCGGGGCCGACGTCGGCCCCGATGACGAGGTCCTCGAGGTCGGTCCCGGACTGGGGTCGCTGACATTGGCGTTGTTGGCGGTCGCGGGAGGCGTGACCGCCGTCGAGATCGACCCGGTGCTCGCCGGTGCCCTGTCCCGCACGGTCGCCGACCACGCGCCCGCCCAGGCCGACCGTCTGACCGTCGTCGGTGCCGACGCCCTGACCGTGTCGGCCGACGATCTCCCGGTGCCGCCGACCGCGCTCGTCGCGAACCTGCCCTACAACGTGGCCGTCCCGGTGCTGCTGCACCTGCTCGCCGAGCTCCCGCAGATCCGCACCGCGCTGGTGATGGTCCAGCTCGAGGTGGCCGAGCGACTCGCGGCGACGCCCGGCGGTCGTATCTACGGCGTCCCCAGCGTCAAGGCCCGGTTCTTCGGCGACGTCCGCCGCGCGGGCACCGTCGGTGCCGGCGTCTTCTGGCCGGAACCGAAGGTCGAGTCCGGACTCGTCCGGATCGACCGTCGCGAGATGCCCTGGCCGGTCGACGCGGTCTCGCGGCGTCGGGTGTTCGGCGTCATCGACGCGGCCTTCGCCCAACGGCGCAAGACCCTGCGCGCGGCGCTCGCCGGCTGGGCGGGCTCGCCTGTCGAGGCCGAGAGACGCCTCCGTGCCGCCGACATCGACCCGACACTGCGCGGTGAGCGCCTCGACGTCGCCGACTTCGTGCGCCTTGCCGCCGTGGCGGGCGACCCGTCGACGAACGACTAGGCTGAACAGTCGTGCTGTCCGTCGTCCCCCGGCCCGTTCGTGTGCGGGTACCCGCCAAGATCAACCTGCACCTCGGTGTCGGTGACCTCCGCGACGACGGCTACCACCAGCTCGAGACCGTCTTCCAGGCCGTGTCGCTCAGCGACGAGATCACCGTCGCCCCCGCCGATCGCCGGTCCATCACGGTGATCGGTGACAATGCGAACGCGGTGCCGACCGACCACACGAACCTCGCCTGGACCGCCATCGACGCACTCGCTGCCATGACCGGTCACAGCGGTGAGGTCGCCGTCGAGATCACCAAGGGCATACCGGTCGCCGGTGGCATGGCCGGCGGTAGCGCCGACGCCGCCGCGGTGCTGGTGGGCCTGACGCGGTTGTGGCGCAGCGACATCGACCGCGACGACCTGGCTTCGGTGGCCGCCGGTATCGGCAGCGACGTCCCCTTCTCGCTGCACGGTGGCACCGCTCTCGGCACCGGACGCGGCGAACATCTCGTCGGGGTGCTCTCGCGCGGATCGTTCCACTGGGTCATCGCCGTCGCCGGTGGGGGTCTGTCGACGCCGGCGGTCTACGGCGAACTCGACCACCTCCGTGCCGGGTCGGCGACCGGCGAGCACCGTGCCGGGCCGCCCGATGCACTGTTGCAGGCACTGGCCGCCGGCGACCCGCGCCGACTGGCGCCGACCCTGTGCAACGATCTGCAACCGGCCGCCCTGTCGTTGATGCCCGCGCTGCGCCGCACCCTGCGCGCGGGCACCGAGGCCGGCGCTCTGGCCGGCATCGTCTCCGGCTCGGGGCCGACGTGCGCATTCCTGTGCGACGACGCCGACCACGCGGTCGACGTCGCCGCCGAACTGTCCGGTGCCGGCGTCTGCCGCTCGGTCCGGATCGCGAGCGGTCCGGTCCCGGGAGCACGCGTGGTGCCCGAGGAAACGATCGGAGACGACCGGTGAGCAATCTGGTCAACGCGGAGAAGATCAGCAAGAGCTTCGGGATCAACCCGCTGCTCGACTCGGTGAGTCTCGGTGTGCAGGAGGGCCAACGGATCGGGGTCGTCGGCCTCAACGGTGGCGGCAAGACCACGATGCTCGAGATCCTCGCCGGCATCACCGAACCCGACTCGGGTCGTGTGTCGATCGCCGGTGGCGTGCGCATGGCGACGGTCACCCAGCGCGGCGTGTTGCCGCCGGGGTCGACCGTCGGCGACGTGGTCCTCGGGCCGCTCGATGTCGCCGAGCACGAGTGGGCGTCCGACGCGCGGGTGCGCGCGGTGCTCGCCGGCATCGGCATCGATCGCCTCGACGGCGGACTGGAACGCAGCGTCGAGGAGCTCTCCGGTGGGCAGCGTCGTCGTGTCGCGCTGGCCGCGGCACTCGTGCAGGACCTCGATCTGCTGATCCTCGACGAGCCCACCAACCACCTCGATGTCGAGGGTGTGCAATGGCTCGCCGACCACGTCGTGAACCGGCGCAGCGCGCTCGTCGTCGTCACGCACGACCGCTGGTTCCTCGACACCGTCGCCACGCGCACCTGGGAGGTCGCGCACGGATCGGTGACGGAATACGAAGGTGGATACAACGACTGGATCTACGCGCGCGCCGAGCGGGGACGCCTCGCCGACGCCGCCGAGGAACGCCGTCGCAACCTCGCCCGCAAGGAACTCGCGTGGCTGCGCCGCGGCCCGCCGGCCCGGACCTCGAAGCCGAAGTACCGCATCGAGGCCGCGGAGAAGCTGATCGCCGACGTCCCGCCCGTCCGCGACAGTGTCGCGTTGTCCACGTTCGCCAAACGGCGCCTGGGCCGTGTCGTCATCGAACTCGAGGACGCCACGCTGCGCACTCCCGACGACCGGGTTCTCGTGGAGGACCTCACCTGGCGACTGCAGCCCGGCGAGCGGATCGGTCTCGTCGGCATCAACGGTTCCGGCAAGACCACGTTGCTGCGCGCGCTGGCCGGTGAGGTGCCGGTCGACCCCGGTCGTCGCAAGGAGGGCACCACGGTGTCCATCGGCTGGTTGCGACAGGAACTCGACGACCTGCCGACGGGCATGCGCGTGCTCGAGGCGGTCGAGGACGTCGCCGGTCGTATCACCATCGGTGCGGGGACCAAGCAGGAGAAGGAGATCTCGGCGGGTCAGCTCGCCGAGCGCCTCGGCTTCTCGCCGGCCCGGCAGCGCACACCGGTCGGGGACCTCTCCGGTGGCGAGCGTCGCCGCCTGCAGCTCACCCGCGTGCTGATGGCACAGCCGAACGTCCTGCTGCTCGACGAGCCCACCAACGATCTCGACATCGACACCCTGCAGCAGCTCGAGGACATCCTCGACGGCTGGGCGGGGACGATGGTGGTGATCAGCCACGACCGGTATCTGATCGAGCGGATCTGCGACAGCACCTGGGCGCTGTTCGGCGACGGCGGACTGACCAACCTGCCCGGCGGCATCGAGTCGTACCTGCAGCGCCGCGCTCGCCAGGGTGACAGCGCCACCCCCGTCTCGTCGGTGGCCGGTCGCTCGGATTCGCCTGCCGCGGCACCGGTTCGGGATGCCGGCGCCGAACGTGACGCGCAGAAGACGATGAAGCGGCTCGAACGTCAGATCGCGAAGTTCGACGCCCGCGAGACCGAGCTGCATGGGCTGCTCGCCGCCGCGGCGACCGACGCCACGCGCCTCCGCGAACTCGACTCCGAGCTGACCTCGGTGGTCGCGGAGAAGGAGGCCGCCGAAACCGAGTGGATGGAACTCGCCGAACAGTGGGGCTAGTACGGTACGTGCATGTCCTACATTCGTAGCGCGGTCGCCAACGGGGTCGGCGAGATCGTCCTCGAACGGCCCAAAGCCCTGAATGCACTCGATCAGACCATGATCGACGACATGACCGACGTGCTGCGCCGGTGGGCCGACGATGACACCGTCGAGACCGTCCTGGTCACCTCCGGTAGCGAGCGGGCCTTCTGCGCCGGTGGTGACATCCGCGCCATCCGCGACAGCGCCCTGTCGGGTGATGCGGCCGCGATCACGAAGTACTTCGGATCGGAGTACGAGCTCGATCAGCTCATCGCCGACTATCCGAAGCCCTACATCACCCTCATCGACGGTGCTGCGATGGGCGGCGGTCTTGGCATCAGCGTGCACGGCGAGATCCGTGTCGTGACCGAGAAGGCCCTGATGGCCATGCCGGAGACCGCGATCGGGTTCTTCCCCGACATCGGCGCCACCTACTTCCTCCCGCGCCTGCCGTCGGGCATAGGAATGTGGCTCGGCCTGACCGGCGCACGCATCACCGGTTCCGACGCCGTGACCCTGGGCCTGGCAACACATTACGTTCCCCGTGAGCACCTCGGCGCGGTCGCCGACTCCATCCGGTCGGGTGCCCCGCTGGTCGAGGCGCTCGGGCTCGGTGTCGATGTCGACGCCGCCCACGACACAGACCTGCCGCTGACCAAGATCGCCGAATACTTCGGCGACAGCTCGGTTCCCGGGATCCTCGGGGGACTGCGTGGCGCGGTGGGCGACGACTGGGCCGCGGAGATGGTGAGCCTGATGTCGGCGGCGTCGCCGACCAGTCTGCTGGTGACCGCACGACTCATCGAGCTCGGCGGGTCGTCGCTGCTCGACGAGTGTTTAGAGCGCGAGCTGCGTGCCGCCGAGAAGATCTGCGCCACGCCCGATTTCGCCGAGGGTGTGCGGGCGGTGCTGGTCGACAAGGACCGCGACCCGCGCTTCAGTCCTGCCGAGGTCGACGCTGTCGACGTCGGCGAGGTCGCACGCATCGTCGGTGACTGACCCGCGACGACTCTAGCGATCGAGGACGAACCACCCCGACAACGCCGCAGCAGGCGTCGGGCTCGTGGTCGTCGGTGCGGCCGGCGGCGGTGACGGGATGACCGGGCCGGGGATGGTCGGGGTCGGCGACTCGGGCAGACGGTCCGCGGTGTCGACGGCGTCGTCCGGAGCGAACGGGTTGGCCTGCACCGACTCCGCCGACGCGCAGCGGAAGCTGCCCGCGGTACGCGCCTCGTTCACGCTCGACATCTGCACCGGACATGTCGTCGAGGCGAACACGTCACCGTCGGTGACCACCGTGACTTGGCCGGTCATCTCCGAGCGCGAGACGAGGTCGGCGAGGGACACCTCGACGATCACGCCGTCGGCGTTGCTGTCGGCGAACACGAACAGCGCGCTGTCGAGGGGCACCACGACGTCGCGATTCCCCCAGCGAGGGAACGAGAAGCACCCGTCGGTGCCGACCACCTCGGGGATGACCGGCGTCGCGATGCGCTGCACCCGTGCGCGCACCTCGCCGCGGGAGAACACCAGGCCTCCCGGCGCTCGGGTGACCGCGCCGGTGGGCGGGGCGGCGTCGCACTCGGCGTCGTCGACCCGCGCGTCCACCCGTGCCGCCGAGGTCGCCGCAGACGCGTCCGGCCGATCACCCGCCGTGATGCCCGACGTCTGCGCGCCGCAGGCGACGACGCCGATCAGGGTCGCCGTCACGGCCATCGACCCGAATATCGGTGCGGTGCGCTCAGTCCGCCGTGGCGACAAGGGGTTCCAACGTGAGTGTCGGATGCTCTTTCTCGATGTACTGCAGACGCCACTTGTCGCTGACCAGGGCGAGCATCACCCCGTCGCTGCGGGTGAACACCTCGACACCGCGCTGACGGCCGAGGTCGGCGGCGCTGTCGGCGTCGGTGCGGCGAGCCAGCGTGTAGGGGAGGTTCTGGATGGAGGTGTCGACCCCGAACTCGCTCTTCATCCGCGCGGTCACGACCTCGAACTGCATGGGCCCGACCGCGGCGAGCACAGGTGAGGCGTCACCACGGATCTCGTTGCGCAGAACCTGCACCACGCCTTCGGAATCGAGTTGGTCCATGGCCTTGCGGAACTGCTTGTACTTGCCCGCGCTCTCGGCGCGCAGCACCGCGAAGTGCTCGGGCGCGAACGACGGGATGGGCGGGAACTCGACGGCCTCGTCGGTGTAGAGGGTGTCGCCGGGGGCGAGCGCCATGGCGTTGACCAGTCCGACGACGTCGCCCGGGTAGGCGGTGTCGACCGTGGACCGGTCACGACCGAAGACGGCCTGCGCGTACTTGGTGGCGAACGGCTTTCCCGTCTGAGCATGGGTGACGACCATGCCGCGTTCGAACTCGCCGGAGACGATCCGCATGTACGCCAGGCGATCTCGATGCGACGAGTCCATCCCGGCCTGCACCTTGAACACGACCGCGCTGAACGGGTCGGTGACCTCGCGGTCGTGGTGGTCGACGCCCTCGCGTCGCGCGGGCGGCGGGGCGAGCTCGACGAGTGCCTCGAGCAGCTGACGGACACCGAAATTCAGTGCGGCGGAGGCGAAGATCATCGGCGAGGTCTCCCCGGCGAGGAACAGCTCCTCGTCGTGGTCCTGGCCCATCTCCGAGAGCAGGTCGCTCTCCTCGACCGCCGCGGTCCACTCGTCGCCCTCGCGTGCGGCGGCGGCATCGGCGCTGAGCAGTTCCTCGGGGGCGATGGTGGCGCCACCGGCGGTGCGGGTGAAGCGGATGTACTCACCCGTGCGTCGATCGAGGACGCCGCGGAAGTCGCCGGCGATCCCGACCGGGAAGTACAGCGGGGTGGGGGTGAGGCCGATGCGCTCGCTGATCTCGTCGATGAGTTCGAGCGGTGTACGACCGGGGCGGTCCCACTTGTTGACGACGGTGATGACGGGGACCCCGCGGTGGCGGCAGACCTGGAAGAGCTTGAGCGTCTGCGGTTCCAGGCCTTTCGCCGCGTCGATGAGCATGACCGCGGCGTCGACGGCGGTGAGGACCCGGTAGGTGTCCTCGGAGAAGTCGGCGTGGCCGGGGGTGTCGACGAGGTTGATCACCGCGACCTCGGTGTCGCCGGTGTCGCGATCGGAGATGGTGTAGTTGAACTGCAGCGCAGTCGAACTGACCGAGATGCCGCGCGCCTTCTCCATCTCCATCCAGTCCGAGACCGTGGACCTGCGCCCGGCCTTGCCGTGGATGGCGCCTGCCTCGCTGATCATCCGGGCGTGCAACGCCAGCGCCTCGGTCATCGTGGATTTGCCCGCGTCGGGGTGGGAGATGATGGCGAAGGTACGCCGACGCGCGACCTCTCGGGCAACGGTGTCGGGACTGGCACTCACCGGGGCCAGGTTACGCGACGCCGCTGGTCAGGCGAAAATCGCACATCCGTAGCAGCCCGTGTCGGTCAGCGACACAGACTGCTACCGATGGCGTCAGAGGCTGGTGATCTGCGGGGCCGGGGGAAGGGTGACGACCTGGCCGGCGTAGGTGAGGCCCGAGCCGAAGCCGAGGAGCAGCGCGGTCTGGCCGCCCTTCGCCTTGCCGGTCGCGAGCATCTCCTCCATGGCGAGCGGGATCGAGGCCGCTGAGGTGTTGCCGGTGTTCTCGATGTCGTTGGCCATCGCGACGTGGTCACCGAAGCCCAGGTTCTTCTTCATCAACTCGTTGATGCGGGCGTTGGCCTGGTGGGGAACGAACACCTCGATGTCGTCGACGGAGACACCCGCATCGGTGAGCGTCGACGCCAACGCCTTGGGCAGGGTGATCGCGGCCCAGCGGAACACCCGGGGACCCTGCATGGTGACGACCATGCGGTTGACCGGGTTCGTCTCGGGATCGAGCGCCTGATGCTCCTCGGCGCGGTCCATGTACTCGATGATGTCGTAGCTCTGGCCGATGGCCTCGGCGTTCTCGCCGTCGCTGCCCCACACGGTCGGGGAGATGCCGTTCTCCTCACTCGGTCCGACGACGACCGCGCCGGCGCCGTCGCCGAAGATGAAGGCGGTGTTGCGATCGGTGGGATCGAGCACGATCGACAGGGTCTCGACGCAGATCAGCAGGACGTACTCGCTCGATCCGGCGCGCACCATGTCGGCCGCCATGCCCAGCCCGTAGCCGAAACCGCTGCAGCCCGAGGCGAGGTCGACCGCCGCCACGCCGTTGATACCGAGGTCGTAGGCGATCTGTGGGGCGCCGTGCGGGATCTTCGTCTTCCAGCTCAGCGTCGCCAACAGCACGGCGCCGATCTTCTCCTTGGGGATGCCGGAGTTGGCGATCGCGCGCTCACCGGCCGCCACGGCCATCGACCGGGCCGTCTCGTCGCCGCTGATGTAGCGACGGTTGCGGATCCCGCTGCGTTCGAAGATCCACTCGTCGGACGAGTCGAGGGTCTCGCAGACCTCGTCGTTGCTCACCAGGCGGGTGGGGCGGTAGGCACCGATGCCCAGCATGGCGACGTTCTCGCGGCCCTTGTTGGCCTTGATGGCGGTCACGGTGATCTCCTCGTGTCGTTGGCGCGGTTCATGATCGGCGAACATCTTCGCGGATGCACACGTCTGTCGGTGGAGTGACGCGCACATGTGGTGGGCGGGAGCAGTCGAACGGGCGGCGCGTTGTGATTCACCACGCGTGGACGGTGTTCTGCGCGTCCTCGAGCGTGGAGGTGATGAGCAGTTCGATCGCGTCGACACCGTTGCCGATCATGAGATCGACGTCGGTGCGTTGCGCGCTCGCGAACGGTTTCAGCACGAAGTCGGCCGGGTCCTGGCGACCGGGGGGACGACCGATTCCCAGTCGCACCCGCAGGTAGTCGCGGGTTCCCAACGCCGACGAGATCGATCGGAGCCCGTTGTGGCCGCCCTCACCACCGCCGCGTTTGAGTCGCACCAGACCGAAGTCGATGTCGAGTTCGTCGTGGGCGACGATGACGTCGGTCGGGTCGACCGAGAAGAACGACGCCAGCGGACCGACCTGGCGTCCGGTCTCGTTCATGAACACCCGCGGGCGTGCGACGAGAACCGACGATCCGGCCACCGACACCGTGGCGATGTCGGCGCCGGATCGTTTGTGGAGCTTGAAGCGCTCGCCGGCCCCGGCGACCATCGCGTCGACGACCATCGCACCGATGTTGTGGCGCGTGGTCGCGTAGCGAGGTCCCGGGTTGCCGGGGCCGACGACGAGACGCACTCAGTCGTCGGAGGAGTCGCCCTCGGACGCGGACTCGTCGCCCTCGCCCTCGGCGGATGCCTCGTCGCCCTCGGACTCGCCCTCGCCCTCGGCGTCGGGCAGCAGATCCTGGTCGAGCTCGGCCTCGAGGTCCTCCTCGGTCGGCGCCTCGTTGACGGCGACGACGAGGATCTCCGGATCGGTGATGAGGGTGACGCCGTCGGGCAGCTCGAGGTCGGCGGCAGTGACGGTGAGGCCGATCGCGGCCTCCTCGACCGAGACGACGATCTGCTCGGGGATGGCCATGACGTCGGCCTCGATCTCGACGGTGTTGAGGTCCTGGATGACCAGGGTGCCCGGCTGCGGGTCGCCCTCGACGACCACGTTGACCTCGACGGTGACCTTCTCGCCACGCTTGATCACGAGGAGGTCGGCGTGCTCGATGTAGTTGCGCACGGGGTGCACATCGACCTGCTTGGTCAGTGCGAGCTGCTTGGTGCCCTCGATGTCGAGCTCGATGACGGCGTTGGTGCCGTTGTTACGCAGGATGGCCGCGAACTCCAGCGAGGGGAGTGCGAGGTGTTGCGGGTCGGTGCCACGGCCGTAGAGCACCGCGGGGACGTTGCCGGCGCGACGCGCGCGACGGGCCGCACCCTTGCCGCGCTCGGTACGCGTGGTGACGGTCAACGGGTTAGCCTGGGTGGCCATGAGATC
Organism: Williamsia sp. MIQD14; assembly: GCF_051025635.1. Classification (NCBI taxonomy): domain Bacteria; kingdom Bacillati; phylum Actinomycetota; class Actinomycetes; order Mycobacteriales; family Nocardiaceae; genus Williamsia; species Williamsia sp. MIQD14. The sequence goes on along the minus strand of NZ_JBPFDG010000002.1, from coordinate 326,282 downwards.
TCCTGGATGTGGGTTTCGGGTCGGTCGCGGCACTCGGCGGCGGGCATCGACATCCACATCAGGTGTAGAGGCGTTGGTCCTCGCCGATAACGGTGGACGCTCGCGCGCTCACCCTCGCCGGACAACGACGGCAACGATAGCGCAGCGCCGAGCGCCGTGTCACATCCGTGAGCTGGTGCTCGGCGACGTTTTCACGGGTTCGTCTCAGGCAGTGTTCGCCGTCCCGTCATGTCGAGTTGGCGTCGGTGTCGCGCGTCACGCGGATCATGGGTCCTCCGTACCGCACCCGCATCACCCGCCGCACCGAGGAGGCCGCACCGTGAGCGTCTCCGCACACCACTGCCTCCTGTGGTCGGCCGAGGACGTCGCCGTCCGATTCCTGGAGTCGCTGGCGGTCGGTGACGCCGAGATCGCCGAACATCTCCTCGCCCCCGAGGTCGACTACCGGTGCGGCGTCCTGTGGTCGCGACACGGACGAACCGACGTCACGCGGATGCTGAACAGGATGGTCGGGGCGTCACGCGGTTTCGATGTCGCCATCGCCTCGATCGATCTCGAACCCGGCAGCAATACGGGGGACGGGGGCGCGATAGACGTGGTGCGGACGGTGCGGACCGATCACGTGGTCTTCGGTCGGGTGCGCGTACAGCTGTCCGTACGGGGACGAGCGGAGATCCGCGCGGGCAAGATCATCGCCTGGCATGACGATTTCGACCGGTGGCATCTCTCGACGGCGATGCTCCGTGGCATCTGTGGGGCAGTGGTCCCGTCGATGCGTCCCCACCTGCCGCCGCACTGACGATCTGCGGACCGGCGCGTGCCGGTCAGAGGATCTCGTCGAGCCGATCGAGCGGCCGGGCGAGACGGGTTCCGCGAACGGTCACCACGAAGGGCCGCTCGATGAGCCGAGGATTCGCGACCATCGCGTCGAGCAGTTCGTCGTCGGTGGCGTCGGCCAGCCCCAGCTCGGCGAACAGCGGTTCACGCCGACGGACAGCCTGTGACGGAGTTATCCCGGCGTCGGCGATCAGGGTCGACAGCTGTGCACGCGACGGGGGCGTGTCGAGGTAGCGCACGATCTCCGGCTCGACACCCGCCTCGCGCAGCTTCTCGAGGGCTTTGCGCGAGGTCGTGCACTTCGGGTTGTGATAGATCGTGGCCCCGTGTGTGTCCGGGCCGCCGTCGGAACCCATCGTGATCAGGCGTGACCGTCGAACAAGCTTGTCACCGAACCGTTCTCGAAGACCTGCTGGATCGTCTGGGCGAGCAGCGGGGCGATCGAGAGCACGGTGAGGGTGTCGAACTGCTTGTCCGGGGTGATCGGCAGGGTGTCGGTCGCGATGACCTCGCGAGCGCCGCACGAGGCGAGACGCTCGGCGGCCGGGTGCGAGAACACGCCGTGCGTGGTGGCGATGATGACGTCACCTGCGCCCGCGTCCTTGAGCACGCGCACCGCGCCGGCGATGGTGCCGCCGGTGTCGATCATGTCGTCGATGAGGACACAGAGGCGACCCTCGACGTCACCGACCACACGGTTGGACTTGACCTGGTTGGGCACCAACGGATCTCGCGTCTTGTGGATGAACGCGAGCGGTGCGCCGTTGAACGAGTCGGCCCACTTCTCGGCGACGCGCACACGACCGGAGTCGGGCGACACGATGGTCACGTTGTCGGTGCCGTACTTGGTCCGCACGTACTCGGCGAGCTGGCCCTGGGCGTGCATGTGATCGACCGGGCCGTCGAAGAAGCCCTGGATCTGATCGGTGTGCAGGTCGACGGTGATGATGCGGTCGGCGCCGGCGGTCTTGAGCAGGTCGGCGACGAGGCGGGCCGAGATGGGCTCGCGTCCCCGGTGCTTCTTGTCCTGGCGGGCGTAGGGGTAGAACGGCAGGATCGCGGTGATGCGCTTGGCCGATCCGCGCTTGAGCGCGTCGATCATGATGAGTTGCTCCATCAGCCACGTGTTCAGCGGAGCGGGGTGGCTCTGCAACACGAACGCGTCGGAGCCACGGACCGAGTCCTCGAAGCGGACGAAGATCTCGCCGTTGGCGAAGTCGCGCGCGGTCTGCGGGGTGACCTCGACGCCGAGTTCCTTGGCGACGGCCTCGGCGAGTTCCGGGTGGGCGCGACCGGAGAACAGCATGAGGTTCTTCTGATTGTCCGTGGTCCAGTTCACTGCTCGTCCATCTCTGTCGATTTCGCCGGATCGGCCTGGTCGCCGGTGGTGCCGACGGCTTCCGACGCACGGCGGGCTGCGTGCGCGGACGGGGTGTCGGGGCGCTTGTCGGCGACCCACCCCTCGATGTTGCGTTGACGTCCACCCGAGACCGCCAGCGCACCCGGGGGGACATCTTGCCTGAGCACGGTACCGGCACCGGTGTACGCGCCGTCACCCACGGTCACCGGCGCGACGAACATGTTGTCCGAGCCGGTGCGGCAGTACGAACCGACGGTCGTCCTGCTCTTGGAGACGCCGTCGTAGTTCACGAACACGCTCGAGGCGCCGATGTTGCTGTGCTCGCCGATGGTGGCGTCGCCGACGTAGGTCAGGTGCGGCACCTTCGACCCCTCGCCGATCGTGGCGTTCTTCGTCTCGACGAAGGTCCCGATCTTGCCGTCGGCGCCCAGGTGTGTGCCGGGGCGCAGGTAGGCGAACGGGCCGACCTGCGCGCCCGCCCCGATCACCGAGTCGCTGCCGTGGGTCCGCACGACCGTCGCGCCCTCGCCGATCTCGACGTCGGTGAGGGTGGTGTCGGGTCCGACGACGGCGTGTTCGCCGACCACGGTGTGACCGTGAAGTTGCGTTCCGGGCAGCAGCGACGCGTCGGCCTCCACCCGGACCTCGATGTCGACCCACGTCGTGGAGGGGTCGACCACGGTCACGCCGCCGAGCATGAGATCGACGAGGATCCGTCGGTTCAGTTCGGCGCCGAGCACGCTGAGCTGCAGCCGGTCGTTGCAGCCGGCGACGAGGGCGGCGTCGTCGATGTGGTTGGCGTGCACCGTCTTCCCCATGCTGCGGGCGACGGCGACGACGTCGGTCAGGTAGACCTCGTTCTGCGCGTTCTGTGTTCCCAGCCGGCCCAGGGCCGCACGCAACGTCGCCGAGTCGAAGGCGTAGACACCGGAGTTCACCTCGGTGATGAGCTTCTGCTGCGGGGTCGCGTCGGCCTGTTCGACGATCTCGGTGACCTCGCCGTCCTGCGTGCGCAACACGCGGCCGTAGCCCGTCGGGTCGGGGGCGGTCGAGGTCATGAGCGTCACGTGGGAGCCGGTCGCGACGTGGTGATCGCGCAGTTCGCGCAGCGCGGCGCCGGTGAGCAGGGGGACGTCGGCGGCGGTGACGACGACGATGCCGTCGAAGTCGTCGGGCAGTCCGGTCAGGCCGGCGCGCACCGCGCCACCCGTGCCGTCCTGTGTCTCCTGCACCGCGGTCGAGATCGGCCGGCCGATCGTGGCGGAGACCTCTGCGCACGCGGCGGTGACCCGTTCGCGCTCGTGGCCGACCACGGCGACGAGGTGGTCGGGATCGAGACCGGCGGCGGCGTGGATCGAATGGGCGAGGAGGGTGCGTCCACAGATGCGGTGGAGCACCTTCGGCACCGACGATTTCATCCGGGTGCCCGCGCCTGCGGCGAGGATGAGGACAGCGGTCGGAACCGACTGATCCGACGATCCGAGATCGGTGGTCAGGGCGGTCATGTAACTCCTGTTTTCACTGCCTCTTCGATGATGGAACGGTGCGATCCTACGCACTGGTAGAACATACGAAGGCCACAGGAGTCCGTGACCGTCGGAGAACCGGACGGCGCCGGCTCCGCGTCGGGGCGACCCGGGGAAGAGGTAACGGTGAGCGATCGTCGGACAGCAATAGTCACAGGTGCAGGACGTGGGATCGGAGCCGCGGTCGCGATCCGGCTGGCCCAGGACGGTATGGCCGTCGCCGTGCTCGACCTCGACGAGGACTCGTGCGCTGACACCGTGTCGGCGATCACCGACGCCGGCGGGACGGCCCTCGCGGTCGGCGCCGACGTGTCCGACGAGGCGTCGGTCACCGCCGCGGTCGACAAGGTCGCCGCCGAGCTCGGCGCGCCGACCGTATTGGTCAACAACGCCGGCATCCTGCGCGACAACCTGCTGTTCAAGATGTCGGTCGACGACTGGGACGCCGTGCTCGGCGTGCACCTGCGGGGCGCCTTCCTCATGACCCGCGCTGTGCAGAAGCACATGGTCGACGCCGGATTCGGTCGCGTGGTCAACCTCTCGAGCACCTCGGCGCTCGGCAACCGCGGCCAGGCCAACTACTCGGCGGCCAAGGCGGGCATGCAGGGCTTCACCAAGACGCTGGCCATCGAGCTCGGCAAGTTCGGTGTCACCGCCAACGCCATCGCACCCGGTTTCATCCAGACCGACATGACCAAGGCCACTGCCGAGCGTGTCGGGATGGAGTGGGAGGACTTCGTGAAGGCCAACGCCGAGGCAATCCCGGTCAAGCGCGGCGGCGTCCCCGAGGACATCGCCCACACCGCCTCGTTCTTCGCGAGCGAGGGTGCCGGGTTCGTCTCCGGTCAGGTCATCTACGTCGCGGGCGGTCCTCGCGACTGACCTGCCCGACCCGTCGGTGACGCCGGGTCATGGCACAATCTTGACGGCGTCGGACGACGCCGGTCCCCCATGGTGTAATCGGCAACACTTCTGATTTTGGTTCAGGCATTCCAGGTTCGAGTCCTGGTGGGGGAGCTTCCTGACGTGAACGCCTCACAGAGCTCGATGAGCCCACCGTGGTCACGATTCCGGGCGCTGATGTCTCTGGTGCGTCAGTTGTCGAGCGGGAAAACGTTGTTGAGGGGATTCGGATCGTAGCTCGCGGTGCCGTCGAGTCCGGATCCCTGCACGTACAGGAAGAAGTTGGACGAATACGACGGTCTCGTGCAGTCGGCGAACTCGACGGTGACCGACTGTCCCGGGTTCACCGGTCCGAGATTCTTGCGGTAGCCCTTCGCCATGAGATCCAGTGGCAGCAGTTGCACCTGCACGATGTCGGGACCGTTGTTGGTGACGCCGAGCCTGCAGGCCAGCCCGGGCTCGGCGGGCAGGCGGTAGACGGCCAGGTCGGCAATCGGGGCCGTGGCGGCGGACGACGTGGCGGCTCCGAAGGTGATCGCGGTCATGGCCGTGGCGAGGGTGACCAACCCGGTGACGAGATTCTTCACGGGTTCTCCGATGTGTGGTGGGTCGATCCGTCGACCTGATGGAACGGAACCGTACCAAACATTCGTTCGTGTGGCGAACTTATCGGGGGTGGTGTCACACGGCGTGCATGAAACTCTTCTGTTCGCGACGACCGGTGAAGCGCCACGCGTCGTCGATGCGGGCGAAGGTGTCGTGATACCAGACCCCGACGAGAAGCATCTGCTGCTTCTCGCCTCCGGCGATGACCATGGGGTTGAAGCACATCGTCGTCGCCGAGGCGGTGTCGCCGTCGACGGTGATCGAGTGGTTGCCCGTGAGGTGTTGGTAGTCGGAGAACAGCGCGAGGTTCTCGCGGAGCCAGTCGACGACCTGTGCCGTCGTACCCACGGTCCCGCCCACGGCGGAGTAGTCGATGACGGCGTCAGGGGTGAACAGGTCGTGCAACCGGTCGAAGTCGCGGGTGTCGACCGCCGTCGCGTAGTCGGTGATGAGCGCGGTGATCTCGAGCCGATCGGAGATCGCGAGCAGGTCCATCATGGCGTCAAAAGTAGCGGGGTCGACCCGTCGGGGAGGGTGGGATGGGAAGATCGCCACACGATGCAACGACGCGTGATCGCCCAGCCGGTCGCGCACCGGATCCGGGGGTGAACAGATGGCGGTCGACCGACCGGCCGATGCCGGCAGAGAGGTCCGCGCCGCGCCGCGCACCCGGATGACCGGCCCGCAACGACGCCTGCAGCTCATCGAGGTGGCGCGTGGACTGTTCGCCGAACGCGGCTTCGAGGGAACGTCGGTCGAGGAGATCGCGCAGCGCGCCGCGGTGTCGAAACCCGTTGTCTACGAACATTTCGGCGGCAAGGAAGGGCTGTACGCGGTCATCGTCGACCGGGAGATGGAGACGCTGCTGGAGATGGTGACGCTCTCGCTCACCACCAACCGTTCGCGTCAGCGGGTCGAAAGCGTCGCCCTGGCCCTGCTGACCTACATGGAGGACCGCACCGACGGCTTCCGGATCCTGGTGCACGGCAGCCACGGCGGTGGCCCCGACGCGAAGTACTCGAGCCTGCTCAACGACGCCATCAGCCAGGTCGAACACATCCTGGCCGGCGATTTCGAGCGCCGTGGGTTCGACGCGGGTCTCGCCCCGCTCTACGCCCAGGCCCTGGTCGGCATGGTCTCGGTGACCGCCCAGTGGTGGCTCGACGTCCGAGAACCCGCGAAGGAGGTCGTCGCGGCCCACCTCGTGAACCTCTGCTGGAACGGGTTGACCAACCTCGAGATCTCACCGGAACTCGCCGACGCCGCAACCGGACCGGACGCGACCGGCGGCGACATCGCTCCCGAGAACCCGGTGGTCGACGTCGTCGAGGACTGATCAGTCCAGCGACACACTGCGTTTGGACAATCCCATCCAGAACCCGTCGATGACCTGATCGGGGATCTGGCCGGGATCATCGCTCGCCCCGAGCGTCACGAACAGCGGCGCGAAGTGCTCGATCGTGGGGTGCGCGTACGGCATGCCGGGTGCGCGGTTGCGGAAGTCGACGAGCCCGTCGACGTCGCCCGTCGCGAAACGCTCGGCGGTCCACGCGTCGAACTCCTGCGACCACCCGGGGGCAACGGCGTCGGGACGCGGGTCGGTGAGGAACGGCAGGCCGTGGGTGGTGAACCCCGATCCGAGGATCAACACCCCCTCGTCGCGGAGTTCCCGCAGCCGACGGCCGAGTCCGATGAGCGCCGTGGGGTCGAGGGTGGGCAGAGAGATCTGCACCACCGGGATGTCGGCCTCGGGGTACATCACCGTCAGCGGGATGAACGCACCGTGATCGAGACGGCGTTGCGCATCGTGATGGACGGCCATCGGGTCGGGCATCATCGCCGCGACGCGCGCGGCGAGATCGGTCGCGCCGGGTGGGGCGTAGGTGATGTCGTAGAACCGCTGCTCGAAACCCCAGAAGTCGTAGGTCAGGGGCGTCCGGGGATCGGTCGAGCCGATCGTGAGAGGCGCGGACTCCCAGTGTGCCGACACCACCAGGATGGCGGTGGGCCGCGGCAACGACCCTGCGAGGGTGGCCAACTCGCCGACCCAGCGCTCGTCGTCGAGCAACGGCGGGGCGCCGTGGCTGATGAACAGTGCCGGGGTGCGGACAGGGCTCGCGGTACTCATGAGGAGGTAAACGGACCAGAGTCCGATTCTGTTCCCGGGACGACGTACTGCAGCACCGCGCAGTCGATCCAACGACCGTGCTTGTGTCCGATGCTCTGCAGGACACCGGTCTGCACGAAGCCGAAACGTCGGTGCAGGCGGATCGAGACGTCGGAGGAGATGATCGAGATCACCGCCACCACCCGGCGCACCGACGAGGGATCGAGGTCGGTGAGCAGCGCCTCCAGCAACGTCGAGCCCAGGCGGCGACCTGTCGCGTCGGGACGCAGGTAGATGGAGTCCTCGCTGGTCCAGTCGTAGGCCTGCTTGGTGCGGAACTCCCCGAGGTAGGCGTAGCCGAGCACGGTGTCGGCGCCGGTGTCGTCGGATTCGACGGCGACGATGAACGGCCGCCCTCTCGCGGTGATCGCGGCGACGCGTCCCTCCCAGTCGTCGATCGTGGGCGATTCGTAGTCGAACGTGATGACCGAGTTCTCGACGTAGTGGCGGTAGATCTCGGCGATCTGCGGGCAGTCGGCCGCGCGTGCGGTCCGCACCGTGACGGTCATGCCGGCAACTCCGATCCGGTCAGTGCCGCGGCGGTCTCCCAGAATCGTTCGGCCAGAACGGGATCGGCGGCCGGTGTCGACCGCCCGACCAGTGTGGGTGCCCCGCGCATCCCGAGGAACCCGTCGGGTCCGACGAAGCTCCCCGACGGGATGGGCATGGCTGCGGCGTAGAGGCTGCACGCCGCGCCGTCCTGCGCCGTGTTGGCGATCGTGTTGCCCAGCCAGGTCACGACCGAGTCGAGGGCCGCGACACGGGTCACCCCGGTCATCTCGGTGGCCGCCCAACCCGGGTGCGCCAACGCGGTGGTCACCTCCGACCGCGCCGTGCGGAGTCGACGGTCGAGGGCCAACATCCACAGGGCCTGGGCCAACTTCGACTGTGCGTAGGCCCGGGCGCCGGAGAACGGGCGCCGCTCGAAGTGCAGATCGGCGAAGTCGACGCGGCCGGCGTGGTGGACGGTGGAGTTGATGGCGACGATGCGTCCGCGGATCCGATCGGCGAGCAGGTTGGTCAGGACGAACGGTCCGAGGACGTTCGTCGCGAGCGCCGCCTCGAAACCGTCGGCGGTCTCGACCCGCGCAGTGGGCAACACCCCGGCGTTGTGGACGAGGATGTCGATCTCGCCGGTCGAATCGGCGAACCGCTCGATCGAGTCGCGATCGGTCAGGTCCAGGATGGCTGCCCGGCTCGGTCCCCCGAGTGACCGTGCAACGGCATCGGCGGCGTCGTGATCACGCCCGGTGACGATCACGGTGGCGCCGGCGGCGGCCGCTCCGCGGGCGGTGGCGGTCCCGAGCCCGCGGGTCGCCCCGGTGACGACCACCGTGACCCCGTCGAGGCGGGGAAGACGTGCGGCGGTCCAGGTCATGGCGTCACGATACGACGCGCCGCACCCCGCGGCTGCACACCCGTGGCCGTCCGGGGGCGTCAGTAGAGCAGGCGCCGGTAGTTCTCCTCGGCGTAATGCTGCTCGAGTTCGTCCAACCCGGGGCTCGACATCACCGCGTGAGCGATCTCGGCGACACTCGGCAGGTCGTCGGGGTGCCAGGTGTCGGTGTCCCACAGGTGCGACCGCATGAATGCCTTCGCGCAGTGGAAGAACGTCTCCTCGACACTGATCTCCAACGCCAGGATAGGGCGGTGTCCGGAGACGACCATGTCGTCGAAGTAGTCGGCGTCGGAAACGATGCGGGCAGTGCCGTTGATGCGCAGGGTGTCACCGCGGCCGGGGACCACGAACAGGGTGCCGACGTGCGGATCGGTCAGCACGTTCAGGTAACCGTCCACCCGCTTGTTGCCGGGCCGCTCGGGGATGGCGATGGTGGTGTCGTCGAGGACGCGCACGAAACCGGGCGGGTCGCCCTTGGGTGACACGTCGACGGCACCGCCCGCACCGGTGGTCGACACGACGACGAACGGCGATCGCGCGATCCACTCGCGATGGACCTCGGTGAGTCGGTCACGCACCTTGGTGGCGACACGGTCGTTCGGATGACCCACGATCGACCGCAGCTGCTCCACGGTGGTCACGGTGTGATCGCCGGCCGGGTGATCGCGGTGTGGGGGATGCACGTCACCATCCTCACCCGCCGAGGCCCGCCTGCGGAAGCCCGACGAATACCATCGTGGGGTGGCATCTCCTCTCTCGTCCGTCGATGCGCGCCCCGCCGATATGCCCGCGACCGATCCGCTCGCCGGACTCGCCGCCGTCGCGTGTGCAGATTCGGCGATCGCCGGCATCCGCGCACTGCGCGGGCGTCGCACCCTCGACATCACCGGCCCCGACGCGGCCCGACCCTTCGTGCTCGCCGCGGCCGCCCAGGCGGGTGACGATCCCGCGGTGCCGACGGGCCCGCTGCTGGTGGTGTCGGCCAACGGTCGTGAGGCCGACGACCTCACCGCCGAGCTCCGCCAGATGATCGGCGACGCGGTCGCGCAGTTCCCGTCGTGGGAGACGCTGCCGCACGAACGACTCTCGCCCAGCGCCGACACCGTCGGCGCGCGACTACAGGTCCTGCATCGCCTCGCCCACCCCGAGGACGCCGCGTACGGACCGCCGCTGACGGTGGTGGTCACCACCGTGCGCTCGCTGGTGCAGCCCATGGCCCCGGGTGTGGGTGACACCGACCCCATCACGCTGCGTGAGGGCGCGGAGTTCGACTTCGACGCACTTCTCGCGCGGCTGGTCGAACTGGCCTACGAACGGGTCGACATGGTCGGCAAGCGCGGCGAGTTCGCGGTGCGCGGCGGCATCCTCGACGTGTTCCCCACGACCTCGGATCTCCCGGTGCGCGTGGAGTTCTGGGGCGACGAGATCACCGAACAGCGCGCGTTCTCGGTGGCCGACCAACGCAGCCAACCCGAGGTCGACGCCTCGGTGGTGCACGTCCACCCGTGCCGTGAACTGATCCTGACCGAGGCCGTGCGGGCCCGTGCCGCCGAACTGATCGACACCGAGGGAACCGACCGTTCGCTCACCGAGATGCTCACGAAGCTGTCCGAGGGCATGCCGGCCGAGGGCATGGAGGCACTCATCCCCGTCCTCGTCGGCGGGCAGATGCAGTTGCTCACCGAGGTCATGCCCGAGGGCACCCACGTGCTGGTGCTCGACCCCGAGAAGGTGCGCACCCGCGCCGCCGATCTCGCGAAGACCGGCGCGGAGTTCCTCGAGGCGTCGTGGACGGCGGCGTCGATGGGTGGTGACGCACCGCTCGACGGGAACGCCGGCGACGGCAACGGACTCGGCGGAATCGATCTGCAGGCCAGTAGCTATCGGCCACTGACCGAGGTGCAGGAGACGACCGTCGCCGCGGGCCGACCGTGGTGGACGATGAGCCCGCTCGAGACCGCGCCGGACGCCGACGACGAGACGACCGTGCGCCTCGATCTCACCGCGGGGCCGGCCCCCCGCGGATCGGAGACCGAACTCGCGACGACCTTCGCCTCGTTGCGTGCACACGTCACCACCGGTGGCCGGGCGACCATCGTCGTCGCCGGACGCGGAACCGCGCAGCGCTATCTCGAACGCCTCGGTGAGGCGGAGGTCCCCGCGACGATCGGTGACGTCGGTTCGACGCCGGAACCCGGCATCGTCTCGATCCTCTGCGGAACGCTGCGGCACGGCCTGATCTGTCCGGACGCCGGGCTGGTGATCGTCTCCGAGGCCGATCTCACCGGGTCGCGCGTCGCCGGGGCGCGTGAGGGCAAACGGTTGCCGGCCAAGCGCCGCAACCAGGTCGATCCGCTGGCGCTGACCGCGGGCGACATGGTCGTCCACGACCAACACGGCATCGGCAAGTTCGTCGAGATGATCGAACGCACCGTCGCCGGTGCGCGCCGTGAGTACCTGGTGATCGAATACGCACCCAGCAAGCGTGGACATCCCGGCGACCGTCTGTTCGTCCCGATGGACTCCCTCGACCAGCTCTCGCGCTACGTCGGTGGCGAGCAACCCTCGCTGTCGAAGCTGGGCGGTTCAGACTGGCAGAACACCAAGCGCAAGGCACGCAAGGCCGTTCGCGAGATCGCCGGCGAACTCGTCGCGCTCTACGCCGCGCGTCACGCTGCGCCGGGACACGCGTTCGCCCCCGACACCCCGTGGCAGACCGAGATGGAGGACGCCTTCGGGTTCACCGAGACCGTCGATCAGATGACGGTCATCGGCGAGGTCAAGTCCGACATGGAGAAGGCGGTCCCGATGGATCGCGTCATCGTCGGTGACGTCGGATACGGCAAGACCGAGATCGCGGTACGCGCGGCGTTCAAGGCGGTACAGGACGGCAAGCAGGTCGCCGTGTTGGTCCCGACCACCATTCTGGCGCAACAACATCTGCAGACCTTCACCGAACGCATGGCCGGGTTCCCCGTCACCATCGCAGGCCTGTCGCGGTTCACCGACGCCAAGGAGTCCCGCGAGATCATCGACTCGATGGCCGAGGGTGGCGTCGACATCGTCGTCGGCACGCATCGCCTGCTGCAGACCGCGGTCCGGTGGAAGGACCTCGGACTCGTGATCGTCGACGAGGAACAGCGATTCGGTGTCGAGCACAAGGAGCACATCAAGGCGCTGCGGACCCACGTCGACGTGCTGACGATGTCGGCGACCCCGATCCCGCGCACCCTGGAGATGTCGATGGCGGGCATCCGCGAGATGTCGACCATCCTCACCCCGCCCGAGGAACGCCATCCGGTGCTGACCTACGTCGGCGCGTACCAACCCAAGCAGGTTGCCGCGGCGATCCGTCGGGAACTGCTGCGCGACGGCCAGGTGTTCTTCGTGCACAACCGGGTCAGCTCGATCGACAAGGCCGCCAAGAACATCGCGGACATGGTGCCCGAGGCGCGTGTCGTGGTCGCACACGGTCAGATGGGGGAGGATCAGCTCGAGCGCACCGTCGCCGGGTTCTGGAACCGCGAGTTTGACGTCCTCGTCTGCACGACGATCATCGAGACCGGCCTCGACATCTCCAACGCCAACACCCTGATCGTCGACCGCGCCGAGGCGCTGGGTCTCTCGCAGCTCCACCAGTTGCGCGGCCGGGTGGGCCGTAGCCGCGAACGCGGGTACGCCTACCTTCTCTACAGCCCGGAGAAGCCCCTCACCGAGACCGCCTACGACCGGCTGGCCACCATCGCGCAGAACAACGAACTCGGCGCCGGTATGGCCGTCGCGCTCAAGGATCTCGAACTGCGCGGCGCGGGAAACGTGTTGGGCGCCGAGCAGTCCGGGCACGTGGCCGGGGTCGGGTTCGATCTGTACGTGCGGCTGGTCGGGGAGGCCGTCGAGGCATACCGGGCGGCCGCCGACGGCAAGCCGATCGTGTCGGAGGAGAACCGCGAGGTCCGCATCGACCTGCCGGTCGACGCCCACATCCCGGCCGACTACGTCGACTCCGACCGCCTGCGACTGGAGGCCTATCGCAAACTCGCGGCGGCGCTGGACGATTCCGACATCACCTCGATCGTGGACGAGCTCCTCGACCGCTACGGTCCACTGCCCGCCGAGGTGTCTCGATTGGTGTCCGTGGCGAAGCTGCGTCTGCTGGCGCGCGAACTCGGGGTGACCGAGATCGGGATGGCCGGAACGCAGGTCAAGATCGCGCCGGTGTCGCTGCTCGACAGTCAGCAGATCCGGATCAAGCGCATCTATCCGGGATCCTCCTACCGGGCCACCACATCGGTTCTCACCCTGCCCATCCCGCGCACCGCCGGTGTCGGCAGTGCGCGGGTGCGCGACGTCGAGCTGATCCAGGTCGTCGCCGACGTGCTCCTCGTGGTGCACGGATCGGATCCGGGATCGCGGGACATGCGCGGTCCGACGATCACCGACGACCACGCGGCGTCGTGACCGACCCCGAACCGCGCAGCGGTGAGGCACTGCTCGACGCCGTCGAGCTGATGGACCGCCTGCGCCGCACCGGGCCCTGGGAGGCCGCGCAGACCCACGACTCGCTGCGGCGCTACCTGCTCGAGGAGACCTACGAGCTGCTCGACGCCATCTCCGGCGGCAGCCGCGCCGACCTGCTCGAGGAGCTCGCCGACATCCTGCTGCAGGTGCTGTTCCACGCCAGGATCGCCGCCGACGATCCTGACGAACCGTTCGACATCGACGACGTCGCCCGCGCGTTCACCGCGAAGATCTCCTCGCGCACGGCCGGTGTGTTGGCGGGGGAGACCGACCTCGAGACGCAACTGCGTCAGTGGGAGGAGAGCAAGGCCGCCGAGAAGGATCGCGACTCGGTCCTGGACGGGGTGGCGGTGTCGCAACCGGCGTTGGCGTTGACGCAGAAGGTGATCGAGCGACTCGACGCGGCCGGCTTCCCTCGTGACCTGATCCCGGAGTCGCTGTTGACGATTCATTTCGCGACCCATCTCGCCGGTGATTACGAGGCCAGTCTCGAAGACCGTCAGCGCAGCCGGGTCGTGGAGTTCATGGACCGGGTCCGTGCGGCCGAGGCGGCGTTGCGGTCCGGGGCAGTCACCACGCCCGAACCCGACGACTGGCGTCGCGAGTTCGTGTCGATCGACTGAGGACTACTCGTCGGTCGTCGGCGGGTCGAGCAGGAGGATGTCGTCGGCGGGCAGACGCAGCGGGACCTCGGTGAACCGTTCGGTGTGGTGCGGGTAGGCGGCGCGGATCCACACGGCGTTGTCGTCGAGCTGCGTCATCGCGACCCGTCGCCAGCGCCACTCCGGCTGCGGCCGTGTGAAATCGGTGTCCCGGCTGATCGGGATCGGCGCGCGTGCCCAGCACGGTGCGGTGAGCGACGCGAGCCCGCGCGCCGCCAACACCTCGGCGGCGTCGGCGATGTCGATCTCCGCGGCGACGACCTGCCCCACCGGGTTGACCGCGTCGACGACCTCGTCGTCGGGGTGGTTCGAGATGGTCCAGCCGATGATCTCGCCGTCGGAGGATCGACGGACCGGTAGTCGGCTCCGCCAGCGATCGATGTCCACGACATCCACGGTACCGATCAGGTGAAGAGGTGCTGGCCCCACCACTCGCCCGGCTTCAATCCGGGCGGGCACGCGAACAGTGCACTCCCGTTGTGCGAGAGGTACTCCATCATCGCGTCCTTGGAGGCGAGTTGGCGCTGCATGGGGACGAACTGGGCGCCCGGATCGCGACAGTAGGCGATGAAGAACAGGCCGGCGTCGAGGTGACCGAAGCCGTCGGAGCCGTCGGTGAAGTTGTACCCGCGCCGCAGGATCTGGACGCCGTCGAGGTTGTCCGGGTGTGCCAACCGCACATGGGCGTTGCGGGCGATGGTCGGTCCGTCGGAGGTCGCGACGGCGAAGTTCGGGGTGTCGTCCTCGCGTGTCATGCCCAGCGGTGCGCCGACGCCCTTGGTGCGCCCGACGATCGCCTCCTGCTCGGACAGGTTCGCCCGGTCCCATGGCTCGATGTCCATGCGGATCCGACGCGCGACGAGGTAGCTGCCGCCGGTCATCCATTGGGCGGGAGTCGGGTTGTCGGCCGGATCGACCCACACCCACCGGTCGAGGACGTCGGTCTGCTCGGCGCGGATGTTCGCGGTGCCGTCCTTGAACCCGAACATGTTCCGTGGGGTCTGCTGGTTCGCGGTGGTGGTCGAGGTGCGACCGAACCCGAGCTGGGACCACCGCACGCTCACCACCCCGAAACCGAGACGAGCGAGGTTGCGGATGGCGTGGACCGCGACCTGCGGGTCGTTGGCACACGCCTGGACACAGATGTCGCCGTGGCTGCGCGACGGCTCGATGGCGTCCTTCGCGAAACCCGGGAGATCCTTCAGCGCAGCGGGTTTGCGATCGCCGATGCCGAAGCGGTCACCGCGGGTGGGATCGGATGCGCTCGGGCCGAACAGGCCGGGACCGAAACCGACCGTCAACGTCAGCGCCGACGCCTCGAGGCCGAGTGCCTCGCCGGTGTCGGCGGGCGGGTTGTACTCACCGTGGTCGACCGCGCCGCCGTCGACGGTCTCCTGCCCCTTGGTCATCCGCTCGGCGGCGGCGGTCCACCGCTTGAGCATGTCGATCAGCTCGTCGCGCGAGTCGGTGATCACGTCGAACGAGGCGAAGTGGAGTCGGTCCTGTGCCTCGGTGATGATGCCGGCCTGTCGGGTGCCGCGGAACGCTACCACGTCCGACGACGACGAGTCGCTCTCGGCGAGACGGGCGCCCGTCACTCCCGCGGCGGCCGCGACCACCACGCCCGCGCCCGTCGCACCGAACAGCGTGCGGCGGGAGAACCGCCGAGACGACACCGGTGATTCAGGAGCGGGAGTGGTGGGTTCGGTCACTGACCCAGCACCAGCCCCGGTACCTGGCTCAACGACTGGGAGAGCGCATCGATCTGATCCGACAACGACTTCCGCTTCTCGGCGGGCACGGTGTCGTAGGAGACGTACCCGTCGCCGGCGCGGAACGAGTTGATGTCGTTGCGGATGGTCTGGAACTGGGCGGTGATCTTGTCCATCAGCGCGGGGTTCTTCGCCGAGATGACGGGCTGCAGATCGGCGATCAGCGTCTCCGAGCCGTCGATGTTGGCGGCGAAGTCGAACAGGTCGGTGTGGGAGTAGCGATCCTCTTCGCCACCCACCTTGGTCGCCGCGATCTCGTCGACGAGGGCCTGCGGGCCCTTCACGAACGACTGTGTCTCGAAGGTGAAGTCGGGCTTGGCGACCTCGGTCACGAGACGGCCCACATCGGTGTTCAGCTGCGCGGCGACCTTGTCGATCGCCCCCTTGGTGTCGGCGGTGCGGCTGTTGGCGAGGTCGGCGGCGGCCACGTCGCTGCCCTGCTCGCCGACATCGGACTGCTGCGGCGGCCACAGGAACCGCTCGAGACGGTGGAACCCGGTGAACGGCTCACTGCCGTCGGCGGTGTCGTCCCAGCGCATGTCGATCGCGGGGTCGAGGTCGGGGAACGACTCGGCGACGGGCTCGATGCGCTCGTAGAAGGTGCGGGTCAGTCCGAACTGGGCGCGCGCGGCGTCGAGGTCGCCGGCGATGATCGCATCGGTGAACGACTTCGTCTGTGCCTGCAGGCCGCTGAGCTGCCCACGCACGTAGGTGAGGTAGGTCTGCTTGGCGGTCTCGACACTGGCGGGCGCCTGCGAGCGTTCCTTCTTCTCACCGGAGACGGTCAGGTCCTTGCGGATGCCGTCGCCGACCATGCCCGGCTTGCAGGCGACCTGGTAGGTGGCGGGGTCGACGATCTCCACGGTGAGCTTGCCGGTGAGACCGGGACCGATGTTCTCGACCTCGCCGAGCACGCGGTTGTTGTTGCCGTAGACGTAGAACTCGGTGACCTTGTCGCCGTTGTTGTTCACGGTGAAGTCGACGTTGCCGGTCTGTGCCTCCGACGTCGACAGGTCGCATGAGCTGTCGGTGGAGGTGACGGCGATCGTCCTCTCCGACGACGTCGCCTTCTCGGTGCAGGCGGCGAGGAGCAGTGGTGCGGTCAGCGCCGCGCAGGCGGCAGTGGTCGTGATGAGCCTGGATGTCACCGGGTTCCCTTTCAGCGTCCGGCTCATGGAGCGGCCGGGGTCTCGACGCGTGCGGTGGATGCGGCGGCCGTGGACTGGCCGGTGCTGCGACGCGGGCGGAAGAACAGGGTCATCACGACGGCGAGGTAGGCGACCCACGCGACGACCTGGAGCACTGTGGGCTCCGGAGTGAAGTTGAAGATGCCACCGAGAAGCGTTCCGTACCACGACGACTGGTCGTACACCGAGGAGATGTCGAACGCGCGGTCGGACAGTCCGGGCAGCCAGCCGACGGTCTGCACGGCGTGGATCCCGTAGGCGAGGATCCCGGCGGCGACGACGATGAGAAACGCGCCGGTGTAGGTGAAGAACTTCGCCAGGTTGATCTTCACCGTGCCGAAGTAGAGGCCGATGGTGATGCCGACCGCGATGAGAACGCCGATGAGCAGACCGACCAGTGGCCAACTGCTGCCGGAGGTGTTCTCGGCGTAGCCCACCATGAGCAGCGCCGTCTCGATGCCCTCACGGCCGACGGCGAGGAACGCGAGCGCCAGCACCGCGGGTGCGCCCAGTTCGAGGGCGCGGCCCATGCCGGCCTTGAGGTCACCCGAGATGTGGGCGGCGGCACCCCGCATCCAGAGCACCATCAGCGTGACGATGACGACTGCGACGAGGGAGGCGACCCCGGCGACCGCCTCGGCGGCCAGACCGGAGATCGTCGAGGTTCCGTAGTGGATGCCGGCGAAGACCGCGAAAACCATGACCACGGCGGCCGCGACGCCGATCCACACCCACCGCAGCGCGTCGCGCCGGTCGGATTTCACAAGGAACGCGACCAGGATCATCACGACGATGCCGGTCTCGAGGCCCTCGCGCACACCGATCAGTCCACTACCGAACAGCTGGGTCACCACGGAGGGGGAGTTCATGTGGCGTGATCCTTCGGAGTCGGACGACCGGGCCGGGCTCAGCTAAGGCTGTGCAACGTTCGGTAAGGCTAACTTCGGGAGCGTACCCCGCCCGGCGTGGGAACGATAAATGCAGCCGAGCAGTTGAGACGCTGGACCGATGAACAGAAAGGGGCCGACCGTGCGCAGGGCAGTGCGACCACGTTCGACGAGCGACGCACGTCGTCGATCACGCACGCTGGGCCCGCTGTTGCTGGCGCCGGTGGTGGCCGTCGTCGCGAGTGCCTGCATCGATCTCCCCGGTCGCCAGTCGGTGCCGATCCCCGAGGGCGTCCCGCCCGGTCCGGGCGCGGCCGTCCCCTATCTCGACATCAACGCCCCCGGTCGCACGGCCGATCGACTCGAGGCGTGGGCACGACCCATCGCTGCGTCGACCGGTATCCCGCTGACGTCGATGGAGGCCTACGGCAACGCCGCCGAGATCCAGCGCCAACAGCACCCCGAATGCGGTCTGGCCTGGACCACGCTGGCCGGCGTGGCCGGTGTGGAGAGCAAGCACGGGACCTACCGGGGCTCGACGGTCGCGGCCAACGGGGACGTGCGCCCACCGATCCGGGGTGTGCTGCTCGACGGGACCGCGGGGAACGCGAAGATCGCCGACACCGACGGTGGCACCCTCGACGGCGACAGCACCCTCGACCGCGCGATGGGACCGTTCCAGTTCATCCCCGAGACGTGGAAACGCTATGGCGTCGACGCGAACGGAGACGGTGTCGCCAGCCCCGACAACATCGACGACGCGGCGCTGTCGGCCGCTCGCTACCTGTGCGTCTCCGGCGGCGACCTGACCACTCCGGAGGGCTGGGAGAAGGCGGTCATGGTCTACAACAACTCGATGAAGTACGTCCTCGACGTCCGCGACCACGCGAACGCGTACTCGGTGGACGTCGCCTTCTGACCACCCGTGCGGCCGCGTCGCACAGGTCGGTCGTCGGCGCGGGCGAGTCAGACGCCGGTCGACGGGGTCGTTGGCATTAGTCTTTGACCCGAACATGGCGTTCGGCGACCGACACCCGGTCTCGCCGACGCCGTCGAGCGACGACGAAGGGGCGCCACGTGGCCACGATCGATCAGGTGGGAGCGCGAGAGATCCTCGACTCCCGGGGGAATCCGACCGTCGAGGTCGAGGTGGTCCTCGACGACGGGACCTTCACCCGCGCCGCGGTGCCCTCGGGCGCCTCCACCGGTGAGCACGAGGCCGTCGAGCTGCGCGACGGCGGCGATCGCTACGGCGGCAAGGGCGTCACCAAGGCCGTCGAGTCCGTGCTGGGCGAGATCGCCCCCGCGGTCATCGGCATCGAGGCCGACGACCAGCGCGTCGTCGACCAGGCCCTGCTCGATCTCGACGGCACCGCCGACAAGTCACGCCTGGGCGCCAACGCGCTGCTCGGTGTGTCGCTCGCGGTCGCCAAGGGTGCCGCAGAGTCGGCCGGGCTGCCCCTGTTCCGCTATGTCGGCGGACCCAACGCCCACATCCTCCCCGTGCCGATGATGAACATCATCAACGGTGGCGCGCACGCCGACAGCGGTGTCGACGTGCAGGAGTTCATGATCGCCCCCGTCGGCGCGCCGACGTTCAAGGAGGCGCTGCGCTGGGGCGCGGAGGTCTACCACGCGCTGAAGTCGGTGCTGAAGGACAAGGGACTGTCGACCGGACTCGGGGACGAGGGCGGTTTCGCCCCCGATCTCGCGGGCACCAAGGCCGCGCTCGACCTCATCGTTGAGGCGATCGGCAAGACCGGACTGACCCCGGGCCGCGACATCGCGCTCGCGCTCGACGTCGCCGCGACCGAGTTCTACACCGCAGGAACCGGTTACGCCTTCGAGAAGGAGACGAAGTCGGCTGCGGAGATGTCGGCGTTCTACGCCGAGCTCGTGCAGGCGTACCCGCTCGTCTCGATCGAGGACCCGCTCGACGAGAACGACTGGGACGGCTGGGTGTCACTGACGGAGTCGATCGGCGACAAGGTTCAGCTCGTCGGCGACGACCTCTTCGTGACCAACCCCGAGCGCCTCGAGGACGGCATCAACAAGGGTGCCGCCAACGCGTTGCTGGTGAAGGTCAACCAGATCGGCACGCTCACCGAGACCCTCGACGCCGTCGCGCTCGCCCACAACAACGGCTACAAGACGATGATGAGCCACCGTTCCGGCGAGACCGAGGACACCACCATCGCCGATCTCGCCGTGGCGTGCAGTTGCGGACAGATCAAGACCGGTGCCCCGGCGCGCAGCGAGCGCGTCGCGAAGTACAACCAGCTTCTCCGTATCGAGGAGGGCCTGGGCGACGCCGCCCGCTACGCAGGCGATCTGGCGTTCCCGCGCTTCTCGTTCGAGGGCTGAGCAGAAGGACGCCGACGGTGTACGAGCGATGACGGGGCGCAACGATCGACGAGGGCGGGGGCGCGGTTCGGCGCGCCCGACCCCGACCCGTCGTGCCGACGGCCGTCGCGCGAGTGGCGTGCGCGCGGATCGGTCGCGCGCCGAATCGCGCCGCGCCGAGAACCCGGTGACGCCGGATCCACTCGACACCGCGGCCTCGATCGACGACGACATCGACGAGTCGACCGTGACGCCGGCAGGGCGGGACGTCGGCCCGGCGACCGTTGCCGACGACCGACCACGTCGCCGTCTCGTCCGGGGCATGAGCCCCAAGCGGGCGGTGCTGCTCGCGATGGTGGTGAGCGTGGTCGCGTTGACCCTCGCGGTACCGCTGCGGACCTACTTCTCACAGCAGTCGGAATCCGATCAGCTCGCCGGAGCGAACGCCTCGCTGCGCACGGAGGTCTCGGAGCTGCAGTCGAAGGTCGACGAGCAGAACGATCCCGCGTACATCCAGGCGCAGGCCCGCGATCGTCTGCAGTTCGTCATGCCCGGCGACAAGGCCGTCGTCATGCAGTTCCCGACACCGCCCGCGAAATCCGACGAGGAGAAGCGGGCCGAACGTCGGGCGGGCAACCCCTGGTACACCAACCTCCTGGACTCGGTGTCCACGCCGGTCGACCGGTGAGGACAGTCCGGGAGTGACCGATCAGGCCCACCGGCAGCCCTCACAGGAGGATCTGGCCTCCGTCGCCGAGCAGCTCGGTCGCGAGCCGCGCGGGGTGTTGGAGATCAGTTACCGCACGCCCGACGGCGTGCCCGCGGTGGTGAAGACCGCGCCGCGGCTGCCCGACGGGACGCCCTTCCCCACGCTGTACTACCTGACCGATCCGCGCCTGACCGCCGAGGCCAGCCGCCTCGAGTCGGCGGGGGTCATGAAGTCGATGTCGCAGCGACTGCTCACCGACACCGACCTCGCGGCCCGTTACCGCGACGCCCATCTGTCCTATCTCGCCGAGCGTGACGAGATCGAGTCGCTGGGAACCGATTTCACCGGTGGCGGCATGCCTGACCGGGTGAAGTGCCTGCACGTGCTCATCGCGCATTCGCTCGCGAAGGGGCCGGGGGTGAACCCGCTCGGCGACGAGGCCGTAGCGCTCGCGGCCGAATCCTCGCTGCGCGGAACGGCGCTGCCGTCGGACTGGCCCCGTGCCGCCGACTTCCCCGACCTGGACGTGGAGGGTTCGTCGTGAGCACCGTCGCCGCCGTCGACTGCGGGACCAACTCGATCCGGCTCCTCATCGCGCGCGTCGGCGGCGACGACACAGGCGATGGGGGTCTGGTCGACGTCCATCGCGAGATGCGGGTGGTGCGACTCGGGGAGGGCGTCGACGCGACCGGTGAGTTCACGGCGCAGGCCCTGGCCCGTACCCGGGCGGCGTTGGCCGACTACACGACGGTGATGGAGGCGAACGGCGTCACGGCAGTGCGGATGGTCGCCACCTCGGCGACCCGCGATGCGGGCAACCGGGATGAGTTCTTCGCCATGACCCGTGAGCTGCTCGGACGGGTGTCCGAGGGTGCCGTGGCCGAGGTGATCACCGGCGACGAGGAGGCGCGGCTGTCGTTCGCCGGCGCCGTCGGCGAGTTCGATCCGGCGCACGGGCCCTTCGTGGTGACCGACCTCGGTGGCGGATCGACCGAGGTCGTGCTCGGTGAGGCCGATTCAGGGGTGTCGGCGGCGTTCTCGACGAACATCGGGTGCGTGCGGCTCACCGAACGCGTTCTGCACTCCGACCCGCCGACCGCGGACGAGGTCGCCCGGGCCCGCGACGTCGCGGCCGCCGAACTCGCGCGCGCCTTCGCGGTGGTGCCGGTGGAGCAGGCCCGCACCTGGGTCGGCGTGGCCGGCACGATGACCACCCTCGCGGCCCTCGCTCTCGACCTGCCGACCTATGACGCCGGACGTATCCACCGTTCGCGGATCCCGTTGGCCGATCTCACCGAGGTGTGTGAGCGACTGGTGTCGATGACCCGTGCCGATCGCGCCGCGCTGGGACCGATGCACCCGGGCCGTGTCGACGTCATCGGCGGGGGCTCACTGGTCACGCTGGAACTGGCCCGCGTGTTCGCCGAGCGGGCGGGGATCACCGAACTCGTGGTGAGTGAGCACGACATCCTCGACGGGATCGCGCTGTCGATCTCCTGACGATCGCCGTGGGTGATCGTCGTCGGCGGGTCAGGCCGGCGAGCGCAGGGTGAAGTTGTTGCACGCCTCGCACACGCTCTCGGGGATGACGCCCCGACGCTGCAGGAATCCGAAGATGATGCAGCCCAAACAGATCCCGGCCGCCGACTCGAGAATTGCGGCGATCACGACGAGCCCGACGGTGATCTGGGCGGCCAGGCCGAAGCCGAGCAGACTGAGCACGAGGGCCACGCCGGTGATGGTGAGGCCGATGGCCTGGGCGAACCGCTTCGGCGGACCGGGAACCATCTTCGTGAGGCCCAGGCGGGGCACGATCACGCGCACCGAGAGCTGCCCGAACGGCGACAGTGTCGGCCCGGAGATCACGCGGAGCAGGAATCCGGCGGCGAGCACGACGTAGAGGACCGGGTGATCGACGACGATCGTGACGACGGCGAGCACGACCACCAGTGCCGCGGTGGATCGCGCGGCGTACTCGTTGACGGGATTCGGGAACGTCAGTGCAGCCGGACGCCGTCGTGCGGCGGGCGCGGTGGGGGCAGTCTGGTTCGACACCGGGCCGACAGTAATGCGGCGCGTCAGGCGGGGCAATCGTTGGCACCGGCCTGGGCCGATGTCCGCTCGGCGGAATACATCGAGCGGTTCAGGCGATCGCCGGTTCGGCGTCCTCGGTGTCGAGCGACGCCAGGTGTTCCTTCACGACGTCGAGACGGGGGAGCAGCGCCGCGGATGCAGCGGCCAGGGCGTACCCGATGATGGGGACGAACGCGGCGAGGCTCAGGGCGTGGAGCAGCTCGGGCTGGCTGTAGCGGCCCGCGGCATCGAAGAAGATCACGCCGGTCACCGCGACACCGAGCGCGCCACCCACCTGCTGGAACGTGCCGAGGACGCCCGACGCGGCACCGGAGTCCCGGGTGTCGACGGTCGCGAGCGCGATGTCGAGCAGCGGCACCAGCATCACGGTGAGCCCGATCCCGGCGATGGCCATCGGGATCACCGAGTCCCACGCAGAATAGGAGGTGCCCTCGCTGCGCAGCACTTCGATGGTCCAGGCGGTGCCGATCGTGATCAGCACCCCGCCCACCGCGGGGAGGATCCGACCGAGCCGGGAGACGAGTGCGGCCGCGACTCCGGCGGCCAGCATGGCCCCGAGACTGAACGGCAGTGTGAGTGCGCCGGAGGCGATGGCGGAGAACCCGAGACCGGTCTGCACGTAGAGGGCGAGGATGAGGAAGAACGACGTGATGGATCCCTGGAACAGGAACTGGATCGCGATGCCGCCGGTGAAACCACGGTTGGTGAACAGACGTAGGGGCATCATGGCGCCGTCGGCGTCGTGTCGGCGTTCGTTGAGGACGAACAGCGCCAGCACCACCGGTGACAGCGCCATCAACACGAACGACCAGACGGGCCACCCGAGCTGACGTCCCTCGACCAACGGGTAGACCAGCAGCAGGATGCCGCCCACCGCGAGGACCACACCCAACGGGTCGAGCGGAGATGGACGCTCCGCCTTGGTGTTCGGGACGAAGGCGATCGCGGCGACGGCGATGACGACGCCGACGGGCACGTTGATGAAGAAGATGGCCCGCCAGCCGCCACCGAACGGGTTGCTGGTGACGAGCCAGCCACCCAGGACCGGTCCGATGACCGCGGCCAGCGCGGTGATGACACCGATGATCGCGAAGATCGGCGCCCGCTCGCGCGGTTTGTACAGCGCCTGGACGCTGGCCAGCACCTGCGGGACCATCAGCCCCGCGAACAGACCCTGCCCGACGCGCGACCCGACGAGGGTCTCACCGTTCTGCGCCAGCGACGCGGTGAGTGATGCGAGCGTGAAGCCGACGATGCCGACCAGGAAGATCCGCTGTCGGCCGTAGCGGTCGCCGAGACGGCCTGCGGTGATGAGGACCCCGGCGAACGCCAACACGTATCCGCCGATGAGCCACTCGAGTTGGGACGGGCTGGCGTCGAGGTCGTCGCGGATCGCCGGGAGTGCGACGTTGACGATGGTGACGTCCATCAGGTCCATGAACATCGCGAAGGTGAGCACCGCGATGGCGAGGCCGCGCAGCCGGGTCATCGCCCGAGCCCGATCAGGTGTGTGTGCACCCGCAGAGAGTAGCGAGCGGGTCGGACAATTGCCCGATCAGTTCTTTTCCCTCTTGGCCCAGAACTCGCGGCCGGGGTGGTCCTCGGGGTCGACGGGTGAGTCGATCTCGGGCAGGTCGCCCTCGTCGATCTCGGCCTTCTTGGCCGCCTCGCGCATCTCGACACCGTCGGCGACGAGATCCCCGATCTCTCGGGTGATCTCGACGACGGCGCCGGTGATGATGGTGGCTATGCGGCCGACGTGGGTGGCGGTGGACTCGACGGCGGTCTGCAGCAGATCCTTGTTGCGTTCGAACCGCCCGACCATGTCACCGCCTCCTCACGTCGTCCCGGGGTCGTGCGCCCTTCAGGCCACGTCCTGCTTCTGTCGATCGACCTTAACACTGAACTCGACGTCGTCGGAGACCATCGAATTGGGCAGCGACAGCTTTGCGATCTTCTTCCAGGTCGAACCGATCTGGTGGCTGAAAGAGCCTGTGTTGTACGGCAATCCGTACTTCTCGCAGATCGCCTGGACCTCGGGCGCCATCTCCGGGTAGCGGTTGGCGGGGATGTCGGGGAACAGGTGGTGCTCGATCTGGTGCGAGAGGTTGCCGCTCATGATGTGGAAGAGCGGGCTACCGGTGATGTTGGCCGACCCGAGCATCTGTCGCAGATACCACTGGCCCTTCGTCTCGTTCTCGCATTCCTCGGGGGTGAACGTCTGCACGCCCGACGGGAAGTGCCCGCAGAAGATGATCGAGAACGTCCACAGGTTGCGGATGAGGTTCGCGCTCACGTTGCCCGCCAGGGTGAGGGGGAACAGCGGGCCGGTGAGCGCCGGGTAGACCACGTAGTCCTTGAGGACCTGCTTGCCGGCCTTGCGCCACATGCCCTTGACGAGACCCTTGATGTCGGTCCATTTGCGCTTGCCGGCCACGATGTTCTCGACCTCGAGGTCGTGGAGCATGACGCCCCACTCGAAGCCGACCATCAGCGCGGTCGCGTAGGCGAGGTTGCCGAGGTAGTACGGGTTCCACTTCTGGTCACGGTCCATGCGCAGGATGCCGTAGCCGATGTCGCGGTCCTCACCGACGATGTTGGTGAAGGTGTGGTGCATGTAGTTGTGGCTGTGCCGCCACTGGTCCGACGGGCACACGGTGTCCCACTCGAACTCGCGGGAGTTCAGCGACGGCTCACGCATCCAGTCGTACTGGCCGTGCATGACGTTGTGGCCGATCTCCATGTTGTCGAGGATCTTCGACACGCTCAGCGCCGCGACACCGGCGATCCAGGCCGGCGGGAACCACCCGAGGTAGGCCAGTCCGCGACCGGCGACCTCGAACCCGCGCTGCGCCTTGATGATCTTGTAGATGTACTCGCGGTCGCGCTCGCCGAGATCGGCGACGATGCGCGCACGCAGCTCGTCGAGGTCGCGGCCGAGTTCCTCGACCTCCTCGTAGCTCAGGACGAGCTGATTCGGATCGGTCGCGTCGGTGTCGGTGCGCTCGTTCTCGACGGTGGTGGGCAGTTGCATGATCGTCATGATGGTGTCCTCTCTCAGATGTCGATCTCGACGTCGCCGACCGGCGCGGAGATACAGAGTTGGATGTGCTTGTCGGACTCGGTGTCGGTCTCGCCGGTGAGCACGTTGCGCGTGCATCCCGACTTCTTCGGTGCGGTGCACGAGAAGCAGATCCCCATGCGGCAACCGAACTCTGGGGTCAACCCGGCGGCTTCGGCCTGTTCGAGAATGGTGCGACCGTCGTTGTCGGCCTCGGTCCTCGACGAGGCGAAGCGCAGGGTGCCGCTCACCGGCTCGTCGGGATCGGGCGCGAAGGATCCCGGCGCGGTGAACGCCTCGCTGTGTACCCGATCGCCCAGGCCGCGGGCGTCGAAGAACTCGCGCACCGCGTCCATGAGTCCCGCGGGGCCACAGACGAACACCTCGGCGTCGGCGAGGTCGGGTATCAGATCCGTCAGGTGCTCGTCGCTGACGTGACCGCTGTGGCGGGCGCCGTCGACGGACTCGCGGGTGTGGATGGTGTGCACGGTCACGGTGTCGTGCAGGCGGTCGAGATCGATCAACTCGTCGGCGTACGCGACGTCCTCGGGCGTGGCGGCGTAGTGGATGAACGTCATCCGGCCGGAGTGACGCTCGGCGACGAGTGTGCGCAACATCGAGAGAACAGGTGTGACCCCACTTCCGCCACTGATGAACACCGCGTTGCGGGGCCGCTGCTCGGGGAGCACGAAGTCGCCGGTGGCGGGGGTGAGGCCGACGACGTCCCCCACCTTCGCGTGATCGCGCAGGTGCTTGGACACGAAGCCGTCGTCGTGGGCGGTGATCGTGAGCTCCACCCGGCCCTCGCGTCCGCTCTCGGCGTTGGCCGGCGAGAAGCAGCGGGTGTGGCGCACGCCGTTGATGACGGTGCTCAGCTGGATGTACTGACCTGCGCGGAAGCCGGTCCACTGGCGCGTGGGCGCCAGCACGAGGGTGACGGCACGCGGCGTGGGTCGGCGGACCTCGACGACCTTCGCGCGGAGATCGCTCCACGTGATCATCGGGTCGACCAGCTCGAGATATCGGTCGACGGGGTGGGGTGCGAGTGCGGCCTCGATCACGGAGCCGAACAGTGCGGGGAAGCGTTCGAACATCGGTGCCTCCAAAAGGGTGGAAGAGTGTGGGGTACAGCGGCGGGCCGAGCACTTTCGGTGAACACTTGTACACCGATAGTGTGCCACCTCGAGGTGGGCGGCGGTCAAGGGCGGGGGTTGGTCGGGGCTGTCACACACGGTCGGCGCCTGTGACGCACTTCACTGTCGTGGGCCACGTCCGACGTCAGGACGGGGTGCTTCTGCCTAGACTTGTCAGGTGCCGCGCCCCGTAGATGACCTCTCGACGCGGACGTCGCGGAGCTCGCGGACGTCCGGTGCGTCACGGTCGTCGGGTCGCCCGGCTGCGGTCGACGCCACCGAGAGCCGCTCGGCACGAAAGAGCAGAACGCGATCGGCCTTGCTCGACGAGACCCTCGCCCTCGTCGTCGATCGCAGCTTCGCGAGTCTGAGCCTGCGCGAGGTCGCAAAGGCCGCGGGCATCGTGCCCACCGCCTTCTATCGCCACTTCGCCTCCATGGAGGACCTCGGTGTGACGCTGGTCGAGGACTCGATGCGCGTGCTGCGGACCATGTTGCGCGACGGTCGACGTGACCTCGCCGCCCGCGACGCCGTGCCCACGGCCCAGAGCTCGCTCGCGATCGTCGTCGGACAGGTTCGCGAGAACGAGGCCCAGTTCCGCTTCCTCGTCCGCGAACAGCACGGCGGGGTCGCCGAGATCCGACGCGCGATCGACACCGAACTCCGACTGTTCGTCAAGGAACTCGCGATCGATCTCTCCCGCATTCCCGAGATGGCCCGCTGGGGTGCCGAGGATCTCGAACTCGCGGCCGATCTGATCGTCACCGTCATTCTCCAGGCGGTCGGGGAACTGCTCGACGCGAACCGGCGTGATCCGACCGGCGATCGCGAACTGTTCGAGCGCACGCGGCGCAAGCTCATCATGGTCATCCTCGGCATGCGTTCCTGGCGCACCGAAGGGAACTGACGCGCCGCGGCCGGCAGGCTGATCCCCTTAGGATCAGCAATCATGACCGACGACGTGCCCGAGCCGCCCAGGCGTCCCAACCCGTCTCGCGGTGCGCTCGTCCTGGTCGCGATTCTCGCCGTCGCCTTCGTGATCGGTCTCGCGGCGGTCATCGGGTACGTCGTGCTCGGACGTTCGAGCACGTCGGGGACGTTCCCCACCGGCGCACCCGCCACCTCGGTCACCACCACCGCGGTGTCGGACGGGTCCTCGCAGACGACGTCACCGGCGACGTCGTCATCGCCGTCGGCTTCGTCGCCATCGAGATCCCCGCGGTCGAGCTCCTCGCCGTCGCGCGCACCGGTCGCCACGGCGGCGGGGGCGCCACAGGGATCGACGCCCTGTCCCATCCGCCACCCCCGCACCGGTCTGTACCGGGCGTCCTCGGTGGGGAGCGCGGCGACCAGCTGCGGTTTCGCCGAGGAGGTGCGAATCGCCTACGCCCGCAGCGGCCGGCCCGGGCAGCTGCCGCGCGCCGTCGCCGCGACCAGTCCCGAGACCGGGGAGACCATCGAGATGATGTGCGCCGCAGAGGGACCCACGGTTACCTGCACCGGCGGCGACGACGCGGTCGTCTACCTCTACTGAGTTCCGATCGGTGCGCGTCAGCAGTCGTTCGGCACGGTCGAGGGCGGGGTGTCGCCCGGCCCCTTGCGTTCCGCACGGGCGATGAGGGCGGGCAGGCCGTCGGTGAGTATCGGCGAGTGCGAGATGAAGCTGACGCACCCGCCCTGGTGGAAACCGCCGACGATCCCGATGACGGATCGCTTCACCAGCCAGGGCGAACCGCTGGTCCCGTCCACGAGGCCGCGGCAGGTGATGGTCGGGGCACCGCGTGCGATGCGGGTCGATCCTCGACACCCGACCGGTGAATCGCCGCTGCCTGCGCCGTACCCGATGACCCGCACCCCGACCCCCGCACGAAACGGTGCGAGGGAATAGCCACGGCCGGTGGTGGCCTCGAGTGAGCGGCGGTGCTTCCCGGGTGGCGGGGCGACACGCAGTATCGCGAAATCGTGGTTGTCGTCCTGGCCGGAGATCCACGCCGGGTCGAGGTAGACGGCGGTGACCGACCAGGCCCCGAACGGTTCTCGGCCCGCGGCGTACCCCGGGACCACGTGCAGCGGTGCGGTGATCGCCGAGACGCAGTGGGCGGCGGTGAGCATGAGATCACCGGTGGTGGAGTGGATCGACTCCGCGGTGCAGGTGTGTCGGTCCGTGTCGCCGACGAACACCGCCGCGATACGTCGGTTGGGGGCGAGATCGGTCGAGGTCGATGTGACCGAACCACCGACGAGGAGCGCGACGACGATGATCGCCACGGCAATCACGAGGCGTCGCATCCCGTCATCGTAGAGACTTCGCGGCCCCTTCCGAGGGGGGCGGCGCACGGTGACCGAGTTGTCGGTTACGAGGTGGACGGACGGTGAACACCGGGTCGTCGCGCGAGTGCCTGTCGTTCATGAGGGTGGCTTATGGTCTCGGCCATGATCCGTCACCGACTGCGCGTACTGCTCGTCTCCGCGTCTTTGGCCGTCTCGCTCGGGACAGCCACCGCGACCGCTCATGCGGATGCGAATGCCGTTCCCGACTATGAGGTGAAGCTCGACTTCCTCGCCTCCGCGATCGACGGTTCGGGTGTACCGACGTCGGCGGTGCGGTCTGCGTTCGGCCTGTCGGCGACCGCCTCGACGCGGTCGTACGAGTACTTCGACACCGCGTCACGCGCCTTGAAGGGCCAGGGATGGAGTGTGCGGCTGCGCCACAAGAGCGGCAAGGATCTGGAATTGAACTACAAGAAGCGCTTCGATGTCACCGGCGGCGACGTGGACGCCGCGCTGACGACGGCGAACTCGGCCGGCTTCGATTCCTCCGACACGAACTACGACGCGCAGGTCGACTGGGGATACGCCCAGCAGGAACTCAGCTTCAGCAACGACAAGTCGTCGAGTGCATCGAAGTACTCCGGTACGACGTTGCCGGCCGAGTCCACCGCGCGATCGCTTCTCGTGTCGAACATCCCGGGCAAGCTCGACGACTGGAGCGCGAAGAACTGGGGAACCGACCGGCTCTCGGAGTCCTCGGCCCACGGTCCGGTGACGACGAAGGTCTACAGCGGATCGTGGCAGGGCACCGAACCCGCCATCGAGGTACTGACCGTGCCCGCGGCGTCGGGGTCGGGAACGCAGACGGTGATCGAGTTCTCGTTCACCGTCGACACGCGGTCGCAGGCGTCGAGCCTACGGTCGCAGGCCATCTCGATCGCCGACGGCAAAGGATGGCTCTACCACGGCGACATCCTCAAGACCGATCTGATCCTCGACCGGCTCTGACCGGACCCGTGGTCAGTTCAGCGCCCATCTCACGCTCACCGAGACGCTGACCGTCTGCTGGCCGGGCTCGATGGGCACGGCGAGGCTCTGGGCGCTGCGGGCGGCGTCGGAGCTCGGCGGCTGCTCCTGACCGCTGACGTTCTCGCTGATCGACAGGACCTTCCCCAGGTCGCTGCCGGACAGCTTCGCGTACTCCTCGGCGCGCTTCCTCGCATCGGCGAACGCGCGGGACCTGGCGTCGGACAACAGCTTCGAGTTGTCGTCGACCCGGAACGACACCCCCGACAGGCGCGCGGCGTCGCCACCCGCCGAAACCGCGTCGCCGAGGACCGTCGACGCCTTCGACAGGTCGCGGACCGTGACGCGCAGGGTGTTGGTGGCCTGATAACCCGAGATGGTGTTCGTCCCGCCGGGGAGGGCGCCGGAGTACTGCGGGGTGATCGACACCTGCTGGGTCTGGACATCGGACCGCGCGACCCCTGCCGACACCACGGCATTCGTCACGGTGGTGATCGCCGCGTTCGACGCCTCGATCGCGGCGGTGACGTCGCCGGCCTGCGTCTCGACCCCGATCTGCGCGGTCAGCGTGTCGGGGGCACCCTCCACCTCGCCGACGCCGCTCACGCTGACCGCGGGCGGGCCGTCGCTCGACGAGGTGGATGCGGGCGAATCGCTGCCGCAGGCCGCGACCGCGGAGAGAGTCGTCAGGACGGCGGCGGCACCGAGCGCGCGCAGCGCCCATCGTTGTCGTGTCACCCGGTCAGTGTCCCCGACCGCCGGTGGGGCGGGCGTGAATTCGCGCGAATCGACCGTCGATCAGCTCAGCTGATCGACCGAGGCTCCCCGCCCGGCGCGCGCGGTGAACGCGGTCGGGTCAGGTCCGCCTGCCTCCCGCGCGGCGGCCACCACCGACGCGACCACGGTGTCGACGCGCGCCGTGTCCACGAGAGCGATCACGCAGCCCCCGAAACCACCACCGGTCATACGGGCGCCGAGGGCACCTGCCGACCGGGCGGTCGCCGCGATCAGATCGATTCCGGGCGTGGTGATCTCGAAGTCGTCGCGCATGGAGGCGTGGGAGGCGTCCATCACCGCGCCGACCGTGGCGAGGTCGCCGTCGAGCAGTGCGGCGCACGCCTGCAGGACGCGGGTGTTCTCGGAGAGCACGTGACGTGCCCGCCGTCGGTCGACCTCGTCGCGCACCGCGGCCAGCACGTCGTCGGGGTGTCCCGGGGCCACCGCACGCAGGTTCGGCAGTCCGAGATCAGCGGCGGCCCGCTCGCACGACCGACGACGTGCCGCGTACTCGCCGCCGGCATGGCCGTGGGTGATGTGGGAATCGATGACGACGAGGGTCACGCCCGCGGTCGTCGGGTCGAAGGGGACCGGATCCACGCTCAACGAGTCGAAGTCGATCAGCAACGCACGGTCCACCTGTCCGTGCAATGACGCCAGTTGATCGAGCAACCCGGTCGGTGCGCCGACGAAGTCGTTCTCCGCGCGCTGGGCGATGCGCGCCCAGGTGAGTCGATCGGGCACCCCGGTGGCCGCGGTGAACGCTCCGATGAGTGAACACTGCAGCGCCGCCGACGAACTGAGTCCCGCACCCACGGGGACGTCGCTGGTGATGTGCAGGCGTCCGCCGGCCACCGGTCGCCCCTCGACCCCCAGCGACCACGCGACGCCCGCGACGTAGGCCGCCCACCCGTCGACCTCGCCCGGCGCCGCCCGGACGGGAATCGTCAACTGCCCGTATCCGTCGGCCTCGACGACGAGGTCGCCGGTGGTCTCGGCCACGTAGTGGATCTCGGTGCGCGCGGTCAGAGCGATGGGGAGCGCGAAACCCTGGTTGTAGTCGGTGTGTTCGCCGAGCAGGTTCACCCGTCCGGGCGCCGACGCGACGACGGTCATGCGTCGGCCTCGCCGATCACGTCGCGCAGGCGGTGCGCCACCGATTCGGGGGTCACGTCGGTGATGAACGCGTCCATCGCCGATTCCGACCCGGCGAGGAACTTTAACTTCGTGGCCGAGCGCCGCACCGACATCAACTCGATGTGCAGGTAGCCCTCGGCCTGCGCCGGATCCGACGAGTACTGGTGCACCGCGGCGATGTAGGGCAGGGGAGTCGGGTAGAGGGCGTCGAAGGTGCGGAGGATCTGCAGGTAGGTGTCGGTGAGGGCGTCGAGTTCGGCGTCGTCGAGTTCGGTGAGGTCGCGAACGCGGCGGTGTGGGTAGATGTGCACCTCCACCGGCCAGCGGGCGGCGAACGGCACGAAGGCGGTCATGTGCTCCGACCGCGAGACGATGCGGGCCCCGTCGGAGATCTCGGAGGCGAGGATGTCCTCGAACAGGTTGCGGCCGTGCGTGGTTCGATGGTGTGCGGCCTGGTCGAGCATCGATCGAGTGCGCGGCGTCAGGTACGGGTAGGCGTAGATCTGACCGTGCGGGTGGGTCAGCGTGACGCCGATGTCCTCACCACGGTTCTCGAAGCAGAACACCTCGGCCACACCCGGGGCCGCGGACAGGGCCGCGGTCCGGCTCCGCCAGGCATCGACCACGAGTCGTGCGTGCGCGTGGTCGAGCGATGCGAACGATGCCTGGTGGTCGCTGGAAAAGCAGATCACCTCGCACCGTCCGTGTCCCACCGCGGCCACGGTCGACGCGGTCGTCTCGGCGGGCAGCGCGAAGGTCGAATCGGGCTGCGCGCCGGACAGATCCGCACCGGACAGACTGGGGAATCGGTTCTCGAAGACCGCGACGTCGTAGTCGTGGGCCGGGACCTCGCTGTCGGTCCCGGTCGGTGAGGGACACAGCGGGCACTGGTCGGCGGGCGGCTTGTAGGTGCGGTCCTGGCGCAGGGCGGCGATCGCGACCCAGTGGCCGGTGGCCCGGTCGTAGCGGATCTCCGACGCCAGCTCGTGGCGCGCAGGGAGTGGCCGCAGATCGGGGACGGGCCGGGGGTCGTGTCCCGGGAGGCTGAAGAACACCACCTCGCGCCCGTCGGCGAGGTGGGTGACGACGTCGGCCGATCGGATCGCGATGTCGCTCATGAGTCCTCCCGCGCGTCGGCCACGCGGACGTCATCGATGACGTCGGCGAGATCGCCGCGTGCGGCCGCGGGCAACCCGTCGTCGACGACGAGGGTGTCGACGCGGTCGAGTGTGGCGATCACGTGGGCGCCCACCTCCTGGTACTTGGTGTGGTCGGCGACCACCACGAGGCGGTGACCGATGTCGACGAGACGCCGATTCGTCTGTGCCTCGGCCATGTTGGGTGTCGTGAGGCCGGCGTCGCGGTCGAGTCCGTGCACGCCCAGGATGCTGAGATCCACCCGGAACGCGGCCAGTGCAGCGTCGGCGATCGGGCCGACCAGGGCGTTCGACGGGGTGCGGGACCCGCCCGTGAGGTAGACCTCGGGCCCGTGTCCCGGACGGGTGTGGGGGTCGGTCAGTTCCTGGAACACCGAGATCGAGTTGGTGACCACGGTGATCGATGAGCGTTCGTGCAGTCGACGTGCCACCTCGAGTGTCGTGGTGCCGGCGCTGATCGCGAGCGTCATGCCGTCGTCGATCACGTCCATCGTCGCGGCAGCGATCGCTTCCTTCTCGCTGCGCTGTTGTGCCGCTTTGGTTTCCGACCATGGCTCGTCGCCGCGGTTGGTGCGGGCGACCGCGCCCCCGTGCACCTTGTGCAGCGCGGCGCCGCTCTCGAGGGCGTCGAGGTCGCGTCGCACGGTCATCTCCGACACGCCGAGTTCGTCGGCGAGGACACTCACCCGCACGGTGCCCTCGCGTTCGAGCACGTCGAGGATCCGTCGACGTCGCTGCGCTGCGAGCATCCGGTCTCCCTCGGTCGGCGTGAGACCCGAACAGTATCAAACATCTACCGTGTTGCTATTTGTTTGTAAATGTGTGAGGTTGTTGGGCGAAGTGACCTGGCTCACGTAGCCGGTGTTCGTGCATCGAAGGAGCTGTCGAATGAACGTCGCCTCGGATTCCGTGCTCCGGCTCAACGCCGGCGCAGTGGATTACGTGCTGATCGCGCTGTATTTCGTGTTCGTCCTCGGGATCGGGTACATGGCGCGCAGCCAGATCTCCTCGAGTCTGGACTTCTTCCTCTCGGGGCGGCGGTTGCCCGCGTGGGTCACCGGGATCGCTTTCGTCTCCGCCAATCTCGGCGCGGTGGAGATCATGGGCATGTCGGCCAACGGCGCCCAGATCGGTCTGGCGACCATGCACTACTACTGGATCGGCGCGATTCCCGCGATGCTGTTCCTCGGCGTCGTGATGATGCCCTTCTACTACGGCTCGAAGGTGCGCAGCGTCCCGGAGTTCATGCGGCGGCGCTTTGGCACCGGCGCGCACCTGGTCAACGCGATCAGCTTCGCCGTCGCCCAGGTCCTCATCGCGGGTGTCAACCTCTACCTGCTCGCGACCATCGTCAACGTCATCCTCGGCTGGAGCCAGTGGGTGTCGCTGATCGTCGCGGCCGCGATCGTGTTGACCTACACCGCGCTCGGCGGCCTCTCGGCGGCGATCTACAACGAGGTGCTGCAGTTCTTCGTCATCCTCGCCGCGCTGGTCCCGCTCACCGTGTTCGGTCTCATCAAGGTCGGCGGGTGGAACGGACTCAAGGAGAAGATCGTCGACACCACCACCGACGGCAAGGTGACCGCCAGCATCGGCGAGCAGATGTCGTCGTGGCCCGGTAATGCGTTGAGTGGCTTCGACAGTCCCGTGTGGTCGGTCATCGGCATCGTCTTCGGCCTGGGCTTCGTGCTCTCGTTCGGCTACTGGACCACCAACTTCGTCGAGGTGCAGCGGGCGATGGCGTCGAACTCGATGTCGGCGTCGCGTCGCGCACCGATCATCGGCGCCATCCCGAAGATGTTCATCCCCTTCGTGGTGGTGATCCCCGGCATGATCTGTGCCGCGGTCATCGGGGACATGATCTCGCTCAAGAGCGGCCCCAACGCAGCCGATGTGACCTACAACGACGCGATGCTGCTGATGATCCGCGACATCCTGCCCAACGGTCTGTTGGGTGTGGCCGTCGCCGGTCTGCTCGCCTCGTTCATGGCCGGCATGGCAGCGAACATCTCGGCCTTCAACACCGTGTTCAGCTACGACATCTGGCAGCAGTACATCGTCAAGAACAAGCCCGACGGCTACTACATCACCGTGGGCCGTCTGGCGACCGTAGGTGCGACGGTGCTCGCCATCTTCACCGCGCTCATCGCATCGGGCTACTCCAACCTGATGGATTACCTGCAGACGCTGTTCGGGTTCTTCAACGCCCCGCTGTTCGCGACGTTCCTGCTGGGCATGTTCTGGAAGAGGATGACCCCGACCGCGGGATGGATGGGTCTGGTGGCCGGAACGCTCTCGGCGGTGTTCGTCTTCGTGCTGTCGGAGACCGGTGTCATCGACCTGCCCGGCCAGGGCATGCCGTTCGTGGCCGCATCAGCGGCGTTCGTGGTCGACATCGTGGTGAGCGTCGTGGTGAGCTCGATGACCGCCGCGAAGCCGGTGAAGGAACTCGTCGGGTTGGTGTACTCGGAGACCCCCGCGTCCCACTTCACCGACCCGGCCGATGCCGGCGACCCGTGGTTCAAGCGACCGGTCCCGTTGGCGGGTATCGCACTGGTGATGGTCGTCGCCCTCAACATCGCCTTCCACTGACCTCGACCGGCGTCTCGACACTCACGAAGGAGAAGCGCTCCATGATCACCACGCAACCCCATCCGAGCACCAGCCGGAAGATGCGAATCCTCGCCCGGCTGTTCGACATCCGCATGATCATCGCCCTGCTGATCGGCATCTACGGCATCGTGCTGGTCGTCGCCGGCATCATTCCCGACGTCCTCGGGGTGCAGTCGCACCAACCCGGCGACGCCAACACCGTCGACCTCGAGGCCGGCACCCGGGCGAACCTGTGGGTCGGTCTCATCATGGTCGCCGTCGCCGCGATCTTCGCCGTGTGGGCCATGGCGCGGCCGCTGCCGGTCGATGAGAAGCCTGCCGACGTCGCCACGGACGGCCCGGCGTCGGATCACACCGTGAACTGAAGGCCCGCCGACTCGACCGACGGGGACGTCATCCCGCGGCGACATCGCGATGACGGCACGCATGCCTCGACGGCTCCACCAGGGCGCGGTGCAGCGACCCGGTTGCGCGGTCTCCATGAGCGCGATCGGTGTCGCGACACTCCACCCGACGCGGAGTGCGAGAACGACGATCGTCCACGGGATCCCGATGCCGAGTGCCGGGACGAATCCGCTGTCGGGAAGTCGCTGATCGGCGTAGTCGGGGTTGAACAGCGCCATCGTGAGCAGCCCCTCCTCGACGATCGCGAAGGCCAAGCCCAGCAGCAGGACGGACCGCCAGCCCAGCCCGCGCCGTCGGACGACCTCGCGGATCAGCAGAGCGCCCCCGCCGTACCAGAGGCTCAGGGGGATCAGCAGGTGGGAGCATGACGATGGGGAAGTCACCGCGAAAGAACTCGGCGATCAACGGTGCGAGGAAGTACAGACCCACGGCGGGGCTGTGGAACGGCGATCGAAGGAAGTTTCTCATGCTCACCACCGTTGCTTCTGCAGGTACGACGGACCAGTGACAGGTGTCGTGGTTCGACACGTGCAGTTGTCACGGCTCCACCAGCACTCGACGGTTCACACGAAGCGATACACGACGGAGGGACGCGCATGACCACGGTTGCACTGCTCGGTACAGGCTTGATGGGGGCGGGGATGGCCCGCAGCATGCTCCGGCACGGACTCGACGTCGTCGTGTGGAACCGCAGCTCGGAGAAGGCGGCACCGCTGGCCGATGTCGGGGCACGTGTCGCCGACGACCCCGCTTCGGCCGTGCGCGACGCCGACATCGTGGTCACGATGCTCTTCGACGCCGACTCGGTGGCCGAGATCGCCGAGCAGGTCCTGCCGGAGTTCGGCGAGGGCGTCCCCTGGGTACAGACGTCGACCGTGGGACTCGACGGCACGCGACGTCTCTCCGCGCTGGCCGACGAGCACGGGGTGACCTTCGTCGACGCGCCTGTGCTCGGGACCCGCAAGCCCGCCGAGAACGGTGCGCTGACCGTGCTCGCCGGCGGACCGGAAGACATCCGCGACACGGTGAAACCCGTGTTCGACGCGATCGGGGCCAAGACCGTGTGGGTGGGTACCGAGCCCGGCGACGGCCACCGGCTCAAGCTGGTCGCGAACTCGTGGGTGTTGTCGGTGACCACGGCGACCGCACAGGCGGTCGGCCTCGCCCAGCACCTGGATCTCGACCCCCGTCAGTTCCTCGGATCCATCAAGGGCGGCCCCCTCGACTGTGGTTACGCACAACTCAAAGGTGAGGCGATGATCACGGGCGAGCTCGAGGCGTCGTTCGGTCTCGACGGGGCGCAGAAGGACGCCGGACTCATCGCCGACGCGATGGACGGCAACGAGATGAACTCCGAGGTCATGCGGGCAATCGGGCAGCGCTTTGCGGCGGCGTCGGACGCCGGCCACGGTGGCGACGACATGGCTGCGGTGATCCACGGATTCGAGTGAGCGGTGCCGTCGCCTGGCCGCCGTCGCGCGGAATAGGGTCCTCGGGTGAGAAGTTGGACGCTATGTTCAGTACTGGCGGATCATGCGGTTCGCCGGTCACGCACTTCGACACCCGAGGAGGAACCATGGCTTCCCGAGCAACGAGAACCGCTGGTTCTGGATCCGATGACGACGCCCAGGCGCGTCGAGCGCGCCTGACGAAGGCGGCACGATGGGGAGCGGTGGTGTGGCTGGCGTTCATGCTGGGATCCGCCGGCCTCGCACTCGGGATCGCAGGCATAGCGACGCAGCACTCGGTGCTGGCGCCGATCGCGCTGGCCCTCTGGGTGGTGCTGTACGGCGTCGCCATCTATGCGCTGCGCGCCGGCGCGCGCGCTCGCGGTGACCGCACCCTGCAGGAGCACATCGCCCGCGTCCGCCGCACGAAATACCTCCGCGAGTACTCGCATTCGGAGCCCTCGCAGGACCGCTGACCGGTCGTCGGTGCGCGTCAGTCGGTGAAGTCGATCCGCACCGAGATCGGATCGCTCTGTAGCGCACGGAATCCGGCGGCGTTGAGCGACGCCAAGATCGCGTTGCTCGAAAACGTACGCATGCGCGCGGCCACGTCGTCGTCGTGACGGAAGTGGGCCCGACCGGTCCGCCATGTGGACCCCTGCATGATGCGCACCTCCGGGTCGGCGGCGATGTTGCGTCCCCATCCCGAGCGTTCACCGTGCTGACTGATGATCCAGGCGCCGCCGTCGTCGAACGCTGCGGCGACCGGCACCCTGCGCGTCAGTCCGGTGGTACGACCGGTGGTCTCGAGTTCGGTCGCGAGATGCGTTCGGACGCCGAGCTTGCGCAACGCCAGGACGGTCGGGTTGGCGACGTAGCGGCCGACGAGTCGTTCGCGACGGAACTTGCGCAGCGCCGCCTTCTGGTCGGTTGCCACCGACACGGCACGCTTGCTGCGGAAGGCGTCGACACCGTTGCGTTTGATGGTCGTCACCGCCGTCTTGCGCAGTGGCCGTCGCGGATCGGGATCCTGATCGGCGCCCATCGCATGCAACTGATCGGTGTGCCACTGCAGATCGAGTGCGCCTTCGATCGATTTCACGCTGGGCGAGGTGCGCAGTCGTGCCGGCAGTCGGAGGGCGAGGTCGGCCGAATCGAGCACCGGCGTGCGTCCCGAGATCACGTCGGCGGCGGCACCGGGGACCACGGCGGTCGGTCGACCGAGGCCCACGAGGTCGCAGTCACCGGTCGTCACAGCCTCGGACATCGCTGTCTCGCTGCGGAACCCGCCGGTGACGGCGATCGGCGTGGTGGGGGCCGCCGAGCGCACCGTGGCCGCGTAGTCCAGGAAGTACGCCTCGCGGGCCCGGGTGCTCGCCGACGCGGTGGTGGGCTTGCCCATCATCGCCGGTGACTCGTAACTGCCGCCGCTGATCTCGATCAGGTCGATCGACTCCCGCGACAGCATCTCGACCACCGCGCGCGACTCGTCCTCGGTGAACCCGCCACGCTGGAAGTCCGCGGAGTTGAGCTTCACGCCCACGGCGAATCCGGGAGCCACGGCCGCGCGGACCGCACGGACCACCTCGATCAGGAAACGAGCTCGGTGGTCGATGTCGCCACCCCATGCGTCGGTACGCAGGTTCGACAGCGGGGAGAGGAACTGCGATACGAGATATCCGTGCGCGGCGTGGATCTGGACGCCGTCGAAGCCGCACTCCTCGGCCACCACGGCCGCGGTCGCGAAACGGGTGATGATGTCGCGGATCTCGGTGTCGGTGAGCTCCCGCGGTGCCGGGATGCCGGGGATGGTGACGCCCACCGCGGACGGGGCGACGGTGCGGCCGTCGGTGGTGATCGGGTTGCCCTGTCGCCCGGGGTGATTGAGCTGCATCCAGATCGGTGAGCCACCGTCCTTGGCGGTCTTGGCCCAGCGGGTCAGTGCATCGGCGTCGCGATCGTCCTCGATCACGACGTTGCCGGGCTCGCCGAGGAAGCGTCGATCGACCATCACGTTGCCGGTGACGAGCAGTCCGTAGCCGCCCGCACCCCAGCGCGCGTAGAGGCGCTCGAGTCGGTCGTCGGGGGAGTGCTCCTCGGTACCGAGGCCCTCGCTGAGCGCCGACTTCATGATCCGGTTCGGCAACACCTGCCCGCAGGGCAGGGTCAGAGGGCTCGAGAGCGACACGGTGCTGGATGTCATGGCGACGACGCTAATACACCGATCGGTATAGCGCAACGTCCGTTGTCGAGATGATCAGTAGGCGTCGCCGGTCCGCCAGGCCATCTCCTGCAGGGTGAGTGAGTTCCCGTCGGGGTCGGCGAAGCCGGCGTAGCGCACACCTCCGCCGACGTCGGAGACCTCACCGATCTCGACGCCGCGGTCGGCGAGTTCGGCCCGGGCGGAATCGATGTCGGCGACCACCAGATGCAACGCCTTGACCGAGCCGGGCGCCATCTCGTCGTACGCCCCGAGTCCGGATCCGAAGCCGAGGGAACAGGCCGACCCCGGCGGGGTCACCTGCACCACCCGCACACCGTCCATCGGGGCCACGTCGACGTCGAGTGAACACCCCAGGGTGTCGACGTAGAAGGCCTTGGCCCGGTCGACATCGGACACCGGCACGATCACGAGTTCCAGCTTCATCTGCATCGCGCGATCATCGCAGGTGCGTCGAGCCGATGACCGCCGATGCTCGCTCGCGGTGCCCCCAGTCGGACTCGAACCGACACTGGGCGGATTTTAAGTCCGCTGCCTCTGCCAATTGGGCTATGGGGGCCGTTGCTGTGGGTAACCACCTGTCGTCTGACACACAGCATCTCATCGG
Organism: Williamsia sp. MIQD14; assembly: GCF_051025635.1. NCBI lineage: Bacteria > Bacillati > Actinomycetota > Actinomycetes > Mycobacteriales > Nocardiaceae > Williamsia > Williamsia sp. MIQD14. The sequence goes on along the minus strand of NZ_JBPFDG010000002.1, from coordinate 285,456 downwards.
CTCTCTGCCGGAATCGCGACAGGTCGGACAGTTGCTTGTGACCTACACCGAACGATGCGAAACGGTCGACGGGTCGGGGGCCGTTGTGTCAGGGTTGACGAGTTCGTGAGCGGTCGGCCGCGGGGTTCCGACACATCTTGACTTCGTCCGTCGAGAGCGACACCATTCTCTCCACCCCTCGTACATACGAACAGTTGGAACGCTGACATCTGATGACGCGCATCGACATGGCCACCGACCTCGACTGCTCTGCGGAGCAGGCGTGGGAGCTGCTGACGGACCCCAAGCAGAAGAACACGTGGTCGCCCGTGCTCACCACCGTCGAGGATCTCGGCGGTGACGATCGGATGGACCGGCCCGGTGCCATGCGCGAGGTCAACCTCGGCACCCCGGTGTGGAACACCGTGCACGAGGTGGTCACCGTCGCCGACGAGCCGCACCGATTCGACTACGTGGTCTACAAGAGCCCCGCGCTGCTGCGGAACTACCACTGCCGCATCGACATCGACCCCAAGGACGATGGATGCGCGGTCCGGTACACCGTGGACGTCGACTTCGTGTCGAAGATCGGCGCGCTCGTCGAGCCGGGTGTGCGACGCGGACTGGAACGGTCGCTCGCGGGGCTCTCGGCCCAGTCGAAGTTGCTGCCGGCGCCCTCCGACCGCAGTCGGCCCTCGTCGCCACGACGGCCGCGCCGCTCGACGGCGATGCTGTTGCGTCCGGAGGCGGGCCGACAACTCGAGCACCAGAGGTATCTCGCGGCGGAGCTCGCCGCCGAGGGTGACCCCAAGTACTGGTTCGCCCGGATGGTCGAGCTGACGACCGAGGAGTTGCTGCGCCTGATCGACACCGAGGCGTTCGCCGAACCCGAATGGGCTCTGCGGCTGCTGTCGGCGATACACCGCCGGCACGTGTCGGTGCTGCACAGCTACCGCACCGATGGCCCGGTGCCGCCGCACTGGCGGGCGGCATGGGGTGCGTGCGACGAGATCGGTGACGGTCGTCGGTTCCATCGGATGGCGGTCGGTGTGGTGCGGGCCGCGCAGGCCCACATGAACGAGGACATGCACCGCGCCCTGGCCGAGGTGTACGACGCCCACTACCGGGACACCCGCCACTACAAGGAGTTCCGGCCCGATTACCTGCGGATGGCGCCGATGTACGGCGCCGCGCTGGACCGTCTGATCGCCGGCATGCCCGCCCCGGTGATGCCACGCCTGTTCCGGATCAGTCGCACCGTGGCCCCCGAACTGCGCGACGCCCTGCTCCGGCGCTTCTACTACGACGTCGAACGCGACCGCATGCTCGCCTTCGAACGGGGCTATCACCTCACCCGCGACGGCCTCGGGCGACGCTGACTCGTGCCCGGCGGGGCTCTCAGCCTCGGCTGCTACGTTGACGAATCGCCAACACAGAGACGATCTCGTAGCCGGAGGCCATCAGCGTGCTCGCCCGTTCGACCCGTCGGGTGACCGCCGCGCCCCGAGTCGTCCTCGCGATCGCCGTCGTCTTCGTCGCCGTGTGCGGCGTGCTGGGCATCGGCGTCGCGTCGCACCTCTCGGCGGGCGGCTACAGCGATCCGTCGTCGGAATCGGCCCGGGCCGATCAGACGCTCGAGTCGGCGTTCGGTCGCGGCGGACTGCAGGTGGTCATCGCCCTGAGGATGCCTGCCGACGGCGACATCGGCTCCGACGCCACGGCCACCAACCTCGCCGGTGACATCACCAAGTCGCTGTCCACCGATCCCTTCGTGCAGCAACCGATCGTGTCGCTGTGGCAGAACCCGGACTTCGGCGCATCGCTGCGCAGCACCGACGGCCGCACCGGGCTGATCGTGTTCTCGGTGCTGGGTGGCGAACGCGACGGCGCCCGCCACGCCCAGGAGATCGCCGACCGCTTCCGCGACACCTCGGGCATCACCGTGACCGTGGGTGGCGAGGCCCTGGCCTACCGCCAGGTCAACGATCAGACCTCCCGGGATCTGGCCATCGCCGAGGCGATCGCCATCCCCATCAGCTTCGCGCTGCTCGTCTTCGTGTTCGGCGGGCTCGTCGCCGCGGCCATCCCGATCGCCATCGGCATCGTGTCGATCATCGGCACGGCCGCGATCCTGCGGGTGCTGACCGCGTTCACCGACGTCTCGGTGTTCGCGCTCAACATGGCCACCGCACTGGGCCTCGCCCTGGCGATCGACTACACCCTGCTGATCATCACCCGATATCGCGAGGAGATCGGGAACGGGTTCGACCGCCCACAGGCTCTGCTCCGCACCATGATGACCGCCGGTCGCACGGTGATCTTCTCGGCGGTGACCGTCGCCCTGGCGCTGTCGGCGATGGCGATCTTCCCCATGTACTTCCTGCGCTCGTTCGCCTACGCCGGGCTCGGCGTGATCCCGCTCGCGGCGATCGCCGCCCTCGTCCTCACCCCGGCGATCCTCACCGTCCTCGGTGACCGTGTCGACGCCGGCGATGTCCGCCGCCCCCTGCGACGACTCCTCCGTCGACCCCCGCCGACACCGGGTACGCCCGAGACGTCGATCTTCTACCGCACGACGCACTTCGTGTTCGGCCACGCCGTCGCGACCGGACTGGTGATCACCGCACTGCTGCTCCTCCTCGGGGCCCCGTTCCTCGGCATCAAGCTCGGCTTCCCGGACGAACGCGTGCTGCCGTCGTCGGCGTCGACCTATCAGGTGGGCCAACAACTGCGCACCGACTTCCAGACCAACGCGTCGTCGACGGTCACCGCCGTGTTGCCGCGTGTGGGCACCGACGCCGCGGCGAACGCATCGATCGAGACCTACGCCGCGCAACTGTCGCAGGTCGCCGACGTCGAATCGGTGACCACGGCTGCGGCGTCCTACATCGACGGCCGCAAAGACGGCAGCGGCGACCCGGGGGCGAGCGGCTCGACCGGACAGTTCGTCACCGTCTCCACCGCGCTCGACCCCTTCTCCTCGGCGGGCACGCGACAACTCGACGCGCTGCGCGCGGTGCCCCGCCCCGCCGACACCCCCGTACTGTTCACCGGTCTCGCGCAGCAGAACGTCGACAACGTCGCCGCGATCGTCGACCGCCTCCCGTTGGTTCTCGGGGTCATCGCGATCACGACCGTGCTGCTGCTGTTCATGCTGACCGGCTCGATCCTGTTGCCCCTCAAGGCGTTGGTGCTCAACGTGCTCTCGCTGAGCGCGACCTTCGGGGCGATGGTGTGGATCTTCCAGGACGGCCACCTCGGCGGCCTGGGGACGACGGTCACCGGGACGCTCGCCGCGACGATGCCGGTGGTGATGTTCTGCATCGCCTTCGGGCTGTCGATGGACTACGAGGTGTTCCTGCTGTCGCGCATCCGCGAGGAGTGGCTACGCACGGGTCGTGCCACCCGCGTCGACAGTGAGACCGCCGTCGCCTACGGACTCGCCCGCACCGGCCGGGTCGTCACCGCCGCTGCGGTCTTGATGGCGATCGTCTTCGCCGGCATCGTCGCCTCGCAGGTGTCGTTCATGCGCATGTTCGGACTCGGGCTGATGATCGCCGTGCTGGTCGACGCGACGCTCGTCCGCATGCTGCTGCTCCCGGCCATCATGAAGCTCGCCGGGCGGGCCAACTGGTGGGCGCCGGCCCCACTGCGTCGGCTGCACGACCGGTTCGGTCTCGCCGAGCCCGGCCTCCCTGCGCCGCCACGCCCGCCGCAGGAGCGCGGGGACGAGACACCCCGCCGCGGGGGGATCACCAGGTCGCCGGCCCGACCGCCCGTCGCCCGCGGGGCTCGGGCGCGGGTGTCGACCACGCGGGTTTCTGCGACAAAGGTCAAGAGGAAGTAAAGTCGAACCGGAACTCACCGACGACCTCGGTCGTTGAACGGGTGAGTCGCTCGACCAGACGGTCACGGGCGACATGTCACAGACGAATCGAAGGGACCAGACGGTGCGAGAAAGTAGCAATCCGGTGATGCGGGGTGTCCTCCGCGACAACCAGAAGGCGGGTGGCTATGCCGGGTTCGGTACCGGGATGGCCGGCGCCGGCCAGGGCGCCATGTTCGGCCAGACCGGACAGCCCCAGCAGGTCGATCCCTACGCCCGCCCCGGGCAGCCGGTCGGCTCCCGCTCACTGACCATCGACGACGTCGTCACCAAGACCGCCAGCACCCTCGGCGTGCTCATCGTGTCGGCGATCATCTCCTACTTCCTCGTGCACCAGAACGAGGGCCTGGCGATGCCGTTGCTGCTGATCGGTGCGCTGGGCGGCCTCGCGCTCGTCCTGGTCGCGACGTTCGGTCGCAAGCAGGACAACCCGGCGATCGTCCTGTCCTACGCGGTGCTCGAGGGTCTGTTCGTCGGCGCGATCTCGTTCGTGTTCGCGAACTACGCGGTCAGCGGCATCTCCGCCGGCGTGCTCATCGGGCAGGCCGTGCTGGGCACGTTCGGTGTGTTCGCGGGCATGCTCGTCGTCTACAAGACGGGCGCCATCCGCGTCACCCCGCGCTTCACCCGCATGCTGTTCGCCGCGATGATGGGCGTCATCGTCCTCATCCTCGGCAACCTGGTCGTCGGCTTCTTCAACGGCGGCTCGGGCCTGGGCCTCTACGACGGTGGCCCGCTGGCCATCATCTTCTCGCTGGTCTGCATCGGCCTGGCGGCGTTCAGCTTCCTCGTCGACTTCGACTCGGCCGACCGCCTCATCCGCGCCGGCGCACCGGAGAAGGCGGCCTGGGGCATCGCCCTCGGACTGACCGTCACCCTGGTGTGGCTGTACGTCGAGATCCTGCGACTGCTCAGCTACTTCAACTCCGACTAGTCACCTGACGACGAAGAACCCCGCACCTCCTCGAAGGGGTGCGGGGTTCTTCGCGTTGCGGGGTGGTCTCAGCTCAGACGCTCGAGCACCATCGCCATGCCCTGGCCACCACCGACGCACATCGACTCGATGCCGAACGTCTTGTCGTGGGTGGTGAGGTTGTTGAGCAGCGTGGTGGTGATCCGCGCACCGGTCATACCGAACGGGTGCCCCAGCGCGATCGCGCCGCCGGAGACGTTCAGCTTGTCGTGGTCGATGCCGAGTTCGGCGGCCGAACCGAGCACCTGGACCGCGAAGGCCTCGTTGATCTCGACGAGGTCGATGTCGGAGATCGACATCCCGGTGTTCTTGAGCACCTTGCGGATCGCGTCGATAGGGCCGAGGCCCATGATCTCCGGCGACAGTCCGGTCGCCGCGGTCGCGACGACGCGGGCCAACGGGGTGAGGCCGAGTTCCTTGGCCTTCGTGTCGCTCATGATGACCAGCGCCGCGGCGCCGTCGTTGAGCGGGCACGCGTTGCCGGCGGTGATGGTGCCGTCGGGGCGGAAGACCGGCTTGAGCTGCGACACCTTCTCGTAGGTGGTGCCCGCGCGCGGGCCGTCGTCAGTGGAGACGACGGTGCCGTCGGGCAGGGTGACCGGATCGATCTCGCGCTCGAAGAAGCCGGACTTGATGGCCTCCTCGGCACGGTTCTGGCTCAGCACACCCCAGCGGTCCTGGTCCTCACGCGAGATGCCGGTCATCGACGCCACGTTCTCGGCGGTCTGACCCATCGGGATGTAGACGTCGGGGATGAGGCCCGACCCACGCGGATCGGTCCACGCGGGGGCGCCGCCCTGCGCGGCCTTGTCGGTACGGGCCATGGCCTCGTCGAACAGCGGGTTCTTGCTGTCGGGCCAGCCGTCGGCGCTGCCCACGGCGAAACTCGACACGCTCTCCACGCCGCCGGAGATGAACACGTCACCCTCGCCGGCCTTGATGGCGTGCAGAGCCATGCGAGTGGTCTGCAGCGACGACGAGCAGTAGCGGTTGACCGTCACGCCGGGGACGTGGTCGAGGCCGAGTTCCACGGCGACGACCCGGGCGATGTTGAAGCCGCCCTGTCCGCCGGGCTGACCGATGCCGAGGTGGATGTCCTCGATGTCGGCGCGATCGAGTGCGGGCACCTTGTCGAGGGCGACCTGCACCATCTGGCGGGCCAGCTCGTCGGGACGGAGATCCTTCAGCGAGCCCTTGCCGGCCCGGCCGATGGGCGAGCGCGCAGTGGAGACGATGACGGCTTCGGGCATGACGAGGCTCCTCGGGAGTCGTGGGTGATGCGTGGGCGAACCGGACGTTACGCCATCGGGCCCGGGCGACCGACCTAGCGCTCGGCCAACGCGACCTCGGCGCGACGACGGCGCAGCCTCACCGGCCAACCCAGGCGTCTGCGGACGCGGACGACCAGTCGGTTGTTCTCCGCGAACTCCGAGACCTCGGGTGGATCGGGCAACGGTCCCGCGCCCCATTCGCCGATCGCCGCGAGCACCTCGGGGAGCATGGTCTGCGCCGCGAGCAGGTACCCGGCGGCCGACGGGTGGTAGTTGTCGGCGGAGAACATGCGCTCGGGGGCGGCGAGGAACTCCTTGGCCAGCAGGTCGGCCAGCGGTACCGGGCGTCCGCCGGCGGCGCGCACCTCGTGTTCCTGCGCGGCGGCGAGCCGGAAACCCCACTGGCGCAGCACCGATCGCAGGGGCTGCGGGATCGCGGTGACGGCACCGAGGTCGGGACACGTGCCCACGATGACGTGCGCGTCCACCTCCCGCAGCCGTCGCACCGCCGAGCCGAGCCGTTTTGCGGCGGGACCGGGACGGTTGCGGGCGGTGATGTCGTTGGCGCCGACGAGGATCACCGCGACGTCGGGTGGGGCGCCGGCGATGAGCATGGCGTCGACCTGTCCCGACAGTCCGCGCGACGTCGCACCGACGATGGCCTTCGTGCTCAACCGGACGCGCAGGCCGCTCTCGCGACACAGCATCCGCGTCAGCGCCACCCCGGGTGTCTCGTCGGCGACGTCGGCGCCGAGGCCGGCGGCGGTCGAGTCGCCGAACACCATCAGGTGCAGGTCGAACTCGCTGCGCGGGGTGATGCGTTCGGGGCCGGATCCGTCGGGGAGGTAGAGGCCGTCGCCGTTCGGCGCGTTGTCGGTGCGGTGGGGGATCACCTCACGCGCGGTGCGGGCCTGGCCGGTGAGGAACGAGTACACCGCCCACCCGGCGCCGGCGCTGCCCGCGGTCGCGGCCACCGTCGCGGTGACATCGCGGACCACTCGCCGCCGGGTTGCTGGCACGCGTCCAGCGTATCGGTCGCGACCGCTCGAATCGGTGCGGAGGGCGTGGGCTCGCCGGGTGGAGGGCATCGGCTGCGACGCCTCGCGCGCGGGTCTGGAACGATGGATGCATGCGCATCGCCAATCACGTCGTCGACCTGGTCGGCGGCACCCCGCTGGTCAAGGTGAACTCGGTCGTCAGCCCCGGATCGGGGCTGGTCGCGGCCAAGGTCGAGTACCTCAACCCCGGTGGGTCGTCCAAGGACCGCATCGCGGTCAAGATGGTCGACGCCGCCGAGGCCTCCGGTGAGCTCAAGCCCGGCGGCACCATCGTCGAGCCCACGTCGGGCAACACCGGCGTCGGACTCGCCCTCGTCGCCCAACAGCGCGGCTACCACTGCGTGTTCGTGTGCCCCGACAAGGTCGGTGAGGACAAGCGCAACGTGCTCAAGGCCTACGGCGCCGAGGTCGTCGTGTGCCCGACCGCGGTCGCCCCCGACAACCCCGACAGCTACTACAGCGTCTCCGACCGGCTGGTCCGCGAGATCGACGGTGCGTGGAAGCCGAACCAGTACTCCAACCCCGCCGGCCCGCAGAGCCACTACGAGACCACCGGACCCGAGATCTGGGCCGACACCGAGGGCAAGATCACCCACTTCGTCGCGGGCGTCGGCACCGGCGGCACCATCACCGGCACCGGTCGCTACCTCAAGGAGATGTCCGACGGTCGCGTGAAGATCATCGGCGCCGACCCCGAGGGTTCGGTCTACTCCGGCGGCACCGGCCGCCCCTACCTCGTCGAGGGTGTCGGCGAGGACTTCTGGCCCAGCGCCTATGACCCGTCGATCCCCGACGAGATCATCGCCGTCTCCGATGCCGACTCGTTCGACATGACGCGCCGTCTCGCCCGCGAGGAGGGACTGCTCGTCGGCGGGTCCTGCGGCATGGCGATGGTCGCGGCGCTGAAGGTGGCCGAGCGCGAGGGGCCCGACGCGATCGTCGTGGTGCTGTTGCCCGACGGCGGCCGCGGCTACATGGCCAAGATCTTCAACGACCGGTGGATGAGCAGCTACGGGTTCCTCCGTACCCCGCTCGACGGCAAGGACAAGGGCGACCCGTCGGTCGGGGACGTCCTGCGCGGCAAGTCCGGCGCCCTGCCCGACTTCGTGCACACCCACCCCGCCGAGACCCTGCGCGACGCGATCGAGATCCTCCGCGAGTTCGAGGTGTCGCAGATGCCCGTCGTCGGTGCCGAGCCGCCGATCATGGCCGGCGAGGTCGCCGGTGCGGTCACCGAACGCGAACTGTTGAGCGCGGTGTTCGAGGGTCGCGCGAGCCTTGCCGACCCGGTGTCGGCGCACATGGGCGAGCCGTTCCCGCTGATCGGCGCCGGTGAACCGGTGTCGGCGGCGACCAAGGCGCTCGGTGAATCCGACGCGCTGATGGTCGTCGAGGACGGCAAGCCGATCGGCGTCATCACCCGTCACGACCTGCTGGCCTTCGTCAGCTCCTCACCTCGGATCGGAGCATCGTCATGAGTGAACAGCGCAGCCGGGTCGACGCGAGCCGCTGGCAGGGTTTCGGGACCAAGGCCATCCACGCGGGCTACGAACCTGATCCGCTGACCGGTGCGGTCAACCCGCCGATCTACGCCAGCTCCACCTTCGCCCAGGACGGCGTCGGCGGGATGCGGGGCGGATTCGAGTACGCCCGCACCGGCAACCCGACCCGCCAGGCACTCGAGGGCAACCTCGCGGCCATCGAGGGTGGTTCGTACGGACGGGGTTTCGCCTCCGGCATGGCGGCGACCGACGCGCTGCTGCGCGCCACCCTGCGTCCCGGAGACCACCTCGTCATCCCGAACGACGCCTACGGCGGAACGTTCCGGCTGATCGACAAGGTGTTCACCCAGTGGGGCATCACCTACTCGGTCGCGCCGGTCTCCGACATCGACGCGGTGCGCGCGGCCATCACCCCGGCGACCAAGCTGGTCTGGGTCGAGACGCCCACCAACCCCCTGCTCAACATCGGTGACATCGGGGCGCTCTCGGGTGTCGCACACGAGGCCGGTGCGAAACTCGTCGTCGACAACACCTTCGCCTCGCCCTACCTCCAGCAGCCCCTGCACCTCGGCGCCGACGTCGTGCTGCACTCGACCACGAAGTACCTGGGCGGGCACTCCGACGTCGTCGGTGGCGCGCTGGTGACCGATGACGAGCAGCTCGACACCGATCTGGCGTTCCTGCAGAACGGCGCCGGTGCGGTTCCCGGACCGTTCGACGCCTACCTGACGATGCGTGGCATCAAGACGCTCGCGGTGCGGATGGATCGCCACAGCGACAACGCCGAGAAGATCGTCGAGTACCTGCAGTCGCATCCCAAGATCGAGAAGGTGCTCTACCCGGGGCTCGAGTCGCACCCGAACCACGCTGTGGCGGCCCGACAGATGAGGCGTTTCGGCGGCATGATCTCGGTGCTGGTCGCCGGTGGTGCCCCGGCGGCACAGGAGTTCTGCGCCCGCACCGAGGTGTTCACCCTCGCGGAGTCGCTGGGCGGTATCGAGTCGCTCATCGAGCACCCCGCGGCCATGACGCACGCCTCGACCGAGGGCTCGCTGCTCGAGGTCCCGGCCAATCTGGTCCGCCTGTCGGTGGGCATCGAGGACATCGCTGATCTGCTCGGCGACGTGGAGAACGCCCTGAGCTGAGCCACGCGCGCAGCGTCGGCGGTCTACCGTCGGATCCATGGTGATCAGCTCTGCGCAGATCGACGAGGCGGTAGCGATGTTGGCGCCGGTGATGCGTCGGACGCCGGTGGTGGCGTCGCGCGCCCTGTCGGACATGTGTGGCGCGGATGTGTGGCTCAAGTGCGAGAACCTGCAGCGCACAGGGTCGTTCAAGCCGCGGGGTGCCTATCGACGGATCGCCGGGCTCACCGATGCCGAGCGTGCGCGGGGTGTCGTGGCCGCGAGTGCGGGCAACCATGCGCAGGGGGTGGCGTGGTCGGCGACGACGCTGGGCATCACGTCGCGGGTGTACATGCCGACGGGGGCGTCGCTGCCGAAGGTGACCGCGACCCGCGCCTACGGGGCCGAGGTGGTGCTCGAGGGCGAGATCATCGACGAGAGTCTCGTTGCCGCGCAAGCGTTCGCCGACGAGACCGGCGCGGTCCTGATCCATCCGTTCGACCACGCCGACATCGTCGCGGGGCAGGCGACGGTCGGCGTGGAGATCATGGGGCAGATGCCCGACGTCGGCACCGTGGTGGTGCCGTTGGGTGGTGGGGGACTGCTCGCCGGGGTGGCGGCCGCGATCAAGGCCGTCCGGCCGCAGACCCGTGTCGTGGGCGTGCAGGCGGCGGCCGCCGCGGCCTGGCCGGGATCGATCGCGGCGGGCGCACCCACCCGCGTGGCCGAGATGAACACGATGGCCGACGGCATCGCGGTGGCGATGCCCGGCGCGGTGACGTTCGCCCATGTCGACGAGCTGGTCGACGAGGTGGTCACCGTCGGTGAGGATCTCATCAGCCGCGCGGTGTTGTTGATGCTCGAGCGGGCGAAGTTGCTGGTCGAACCCGGTGGTGCGGTGGCGGTCGCCGCGCTGATGGAGCCCGGTGCGCTGCGGTTGCCGGGACCGGTGTGCGCGGTGCTCTCCGGAGGCAATGTCGACCCGCTGTTGCTGTCGCATCTCACGACGCACGGGCTGCAGGCGGCGGGGCGCTACCTGACGGTCGCGGTGACGGTGCCCGACCGGCCTGGTGGCCTCGCCATGCTCCTCGACACCCTGCGCGATTCCGGGGCCAGTGTCGTCGACGTCATCCACTCCCGTGTCGCGGGCGAACTGCGGCTCGGGGAGGTGCAGGTGACGGTCAGCCTCGAGACGCGCGGCCCCGATCACCAGACCGCGGTGCGGGCGGCGTTGCGCACCGCGGGCTACCTCGGGTGATCACCGGGGTCTGATCGACGCCGGACCGATCAGGCCGCGAGGGCGGCGACCTGCGGGGCCGTGTCGTCGTGCGCCTCGCCCATCGGGTCGACGACCAGATCGACGGAGCCGAAGCACGCCTGCGCCGTGGTCACGAGTGCGGTGCGGGCGGCGGGGTCGCGATGATCGCCGACGACGGCCGCCGCGCGGGCGGCCCCGTATCCGCGCACCGCGTCGAGGAGCACCGCGACATCGGTCCCGATCACCACCACGCGGCATCCGCGGCGGAGCATCAGCTGGGCGAGGTCGACCGCGAGGTGGTCGGGTGTCGCATCGGTGGGGACGAGGAGGAGCACTGTGGTGGTCATGTCTCCAGCACACCGGGGGAGTGTGAGGAAACTCTGTTGCCGCCATGAGGACTCGGCAACGATGTGGTCTCACGCCGCCTGCGCGGACTCCCCGCGGGTCGTCACCACGTCGTCGATGCGCCACGGTCCGACGGTGATGGCCCCGCCCGGGTCGGCGACCAGCGTCACCGGGCCGAGGCGACGCCCGACGCGGGCGATCATGTCGCCCACCATCGTCGGGTCGTCGAGATCGACGACCATCGCCGGGGCGGAGGTCCCCGCCACCAGGTCGACGAGTCGGGTGATCCGCGGGCCGGCGACCGCGACGTGATGGCCTGCGCCGATCAGGTCGCGCGCCAGATCGGCGCCGGTGCGATCGGCCACGGCGACGACGATCACGTCGAGCGGGCCGGGGACCGAGGTTCGTGCAGACGTCATGAAGGCGTTCCTCTCGTGGGGGTTGTCGTCACGCATCCCACGACACCGCACGAGTCTGTGCGGACACTGCCCGCGCGCTGTCAGGACGACGGCAATCCGATGCCGGACACCTGCAGAGCGGCCCGACGAACGACGACAGCCCGCGTCCGGACGGACGCGGGCTGTCGGGTCGGTCGGGGTCAGGAGTGGTAGGGCTCCGCGCTGACGAGCGTCACCTTCACCACGGCGCCGCTGGGCACCGAATACTCGCGGGTCTCGCCGACCTCGGCGTCGATGAGTGCACCACCGAGCGGCGACACCGGGGAGTACACCTCGAGCGACGAGTCGCCCGCGCCCTCTTCGCGGGTGGCGATGAGGAAGGTCTCGGTGTCGGACTCGTCGCCGTCGTAGTAGACCTTCACGACGGAGCCCGGCAGCGCGACGCCCGACTTGGTGGGTGTCTCGCCGACCTTGGCGTTGTTCAGCAACTCCTGGAGCTGACGGATGCGGGCCTCCTGCTGGCCCTGCTCCTCGCGGGCGGCGTGGTAGCCGCCGTTCTCCTTGAGGTCGCCCTCTTCGCGGCGCTCGTTGATCTCCGCGGCGATGACGGGTCGATTGGCGATCAGGCCATCGAGTTCGTTCTTGAGCCGATCATGGGACTCCTGGGTCAGCCAGGTCACCTGTGTGTCGGTCATGGAAGTCACTCCTGTCGAATCTTCTCCGCCCGCGAATCGGGCCGCGCGGTGTGCCCAACTCCTGCAGGCACCTGCAAAATGCAGCAACACGGCCCCGCGGTGGGGCCGTGCGTCGTTCGATGTTACCAGGTCTGCCCCGGTGAGAGCCCACACCGACGCTGCTCAGCCTGCGGAGTCGATGCGCGTGAGCGCCTCCTGATAGCTCGGTTCGGCCTTCTTCAACCGGCCCACGACGGCGTAGGTGATCGGCATGACGACGATCTCCACGAGCGTCTTCCACACGAACCCGATGACGGTGTAGTTGACGAAGTCCTGCCAGGTGGAGATGCCCAGAGCCGACGCCGCGATCGAGCAGAACACGAGGGTGTCGAAGAACTCGCCGACGATGGTGGAGCTGATGAGTCGCGCCCACAGACGACGCTCGCCACTGCGCTCCTTCATCTTCACCATCACGTAGGAGTTCAGGAACTCGCCGACGAGGTATCCCGAGAGGCCGGCGAGGAGGAACTGGGGGACGACGCCCGCCACGGTCTCGAAGGCCTGCTGCCCGTCGTAGAAGTCGGCGGCGGGCAGGTGGATGGTGAGCCAGAAGCATGCCGAGGCGAGCAGGAGCACACCGAACCCGCTGTAGATGACACGGCGCATGGCGCGGAAGCCGTAGACCTCGCTGATGACGTCACCGAGGACGTAGGCGAGGGGGAAGAGGTAGAAGGCGCCGTCGGTGACAAGGCCGTGTACCGAGAGGGGGCCGAGATCGAAGCTCAGCGACGGGAACAGCAGCACGCCCTTGGTGCCGGTGATGTTGCTGATGATCATCACGCCGACGAACAGCGCGACGAGGATCGGGAAGTAGGGACTGGTGAGCGAGGCGAAGGCCGGTGTCGCCGGGCGTGAGGCCCGCTGATCGGGATCAGGGTGCGAAACCGGCCGCCCAGACTTGGCGGTGGTCATGGTGGCCAAGTATGCGCCCTCGCCGTCGGGCTCAACACTCGCCGCGGGTCACCTCGTAGGGGAGTGTTCCCTCCATCACCACTCGCGAACCGTTCCAGCGGAAGGTCACGTACGCCCGCCCACTGGCACCGGCGTTCGACTCGTTCTCGTTGCGGAGATATCGATAGGTCACGTTGACGAAGTCGGGCCCCGATCCGGTCACGTCCTGGAACGCGACGTTGCACTTGATGCCCGTGCCCACGAAACGGCCCTCGGGGCCGAAGAGCAGCAGCTGGTCCGGCGACGACCCCGTACCCCGGTCGGTGTCGAGGACGACATAGGACAGGGAGTTGCAGGAGTTGAAGTTCGCGCGGGTCGGCACCCACGAGACCCCGGGCAGGGGTGGCGCGATCTTCGCGATCGCCGCATCGATCTGTGCGGAGTTGCCGTCGACGGGCCCGCACGCCCGCGTGGATGTGGCGGCCGGCGCGACCGCCCCGCCGCCTTCCGAACCCGGGCCGGCGCCCGCCTGGGCGGTGTCGGCGACGTCGGTCTCCGGTGCCTCCACCGACGTGCTCGTGTCCGGCGAGGATGCGGTGACCGTCACGGTGGACGGGGTGGCGGTGGTCGCGTCGTCGGAGCCACAGGCGGCGAGCGAGGCGAGGGCGCAGACGCCGAGAACGGCTGTCGCGGTGCGTGTCACGATGGTCATGGTCGTCTCTCGTGTCGGGTGGGTTCGGGCTTGCCGGCAGATGTGGGTCACGGGGTCAGCACCGTCCTTCGGTGAAGGCGTACGGGAGGGTGCCGTCCATCACGATGCGAGAACCGTTCCAGCGGAACGTGACATCGGTTTTGCCGACCCCGCCCTGCGAGTGCTGCTGCTCAGGGTTTCCCAGGTCGAGGTAGGTGTACCGGACGGTGATGGCGTCCGGGGTGGTCGCGAGGACGTACTGCCCGTATCGCGCTTCGCATCTGATCCCGGTGCCCTGGAAACGACCAGCGTGATAGATCAGCAGTTGGTGAGGCCGGATCGGACCGCCGACAGACCCGTTGTCGAGTTCGATCCAGCTCAGACCGGGACACCAGGTTCCGCCTGCGTTGTAGGCGTGCCATCGGCCCTGGGGCTGGGGTGGCGGAATGCGCGCGGCGTCTCGCGCGGCCGCAGCAGCGGTCCCGATGTTCGGGGCGCATCCGGTGGCGTCGTCCGATCCACCGGACCCCGACCCGCCGGAGCCGCCGCCGGCGGCGGGCACCACGGCGGTGACGGTCGTGGTCGAGGGGAGCGGGGTGGTGACCGGCGCGACGTCGGACGGACTGCCCTCGGTGGCGACGACGGTCGCCGAGGCCTCGCGCGTGGGTCCGAACGACACGTCGTCGGTGCCGCAGGCGGCCACGGCGACGACGGTCAGCGCGCAGAGGCCGACGAGAGCCATCGCGCGGGAGGTGGTGTGATGGGATCTCATCGTGATCTCTGCTCTCTACCGGGACGTGACGTCTGGTATCTCGCAGTACCGTCGCACTTCGTTAGCGCGGTGAAACGACTGATATCAAGCTGTTACCTGATGTGGTCCGAACGCGTGAGAGGAGTCAGTCGGTGGGGGGTCGCAGGTAGGCGGGGACGGTCTGCGAGCAGCCGAACACCTCGCCGATGGCGGGCGCGACCGAGGTACGGACCCGTGACACCACACCGGTCTGCTGTGCATCGCCCGGTGCGACGAGGACCTCGCGGCGCCCGACCTCGGATCCGTCGCGCGCGCGGGCCCGCACCACGCAGGCGACCGGTTCACGGGGGTTGCTGCGGGTGACGGTGAACTGGACGTCGATCGTGGTCGCGTCGACGATGTCGTAACCGGTCGCCTCGCCCGACACGGGCGGGTCGGCGAACTTCTTGTATCCGACGAAGGCGACGGTGAGGCCCGCGGCCACCACCACGATCGACAGGATGATCAGCCACCGGCGACGGGTGCTCACCGGACGATCGGTGGGATACCGGCCGGGGGGCGGTGTGAGGCCGGTGGTCATGGTCCATACCTACCATGAGTGCGCAGGCGCTCCGGTTCGGCAGCTGTGACGCGATCAGGGGCGCGCGGGCAGCAGGGAGCTCCCGGTGGGAGAATCGCTGCAGACGAGCGACGGTGGGGCCCCGTGCCCGGGCCGTCGAGCGGTGGGCGAAGACGAGCGGTGTCGAAAGAAGCGAGGACGAGTGCAGTGAGTGGCCTTCGGTTGATGGCGGTGCACGCGCACCCCGACGACGAGTCGAGCAAGGGTGCGGCGACCATGGCCAAGTACGCCTCGCAGGGCCACGACGTCCTGGTGGTGACCCTGACCGGCGGCGAACGTGGCGACATCCTGAACCCGGCGATGGATCTGCCGGGGATCAAGGAACGCATGCCCGAGGTTCGCAAAGAGGAGATGGCCAAGGCAGCCGCGGCACTCGGGGTCGAACAGACATGGCTGGGATACATCGATTCCGGTCTGCCCGAGGGTGATCCGTTGCCACCTCTGCCGGAGGGCTGTTTCGCGCTCGTCCCGCTCGAGGAGTCGACCGAGGCACTGGTGCGGGTCGTTCGTGACTTCCGGCCGCACGTGATGATCACCTACGACGAGCGTGGCGGGTATCCGCATCCCGATCACATCCGATGCCACGAGGTCTCGATGGCCGCGTACGAGGCGGCGGGCGATCCCGAGCGCTTCCCCGACGCGGGTGAGCCGTGGACGGTGTCGAAGATCTACTACACGCACGGGTTCATCCGCGACCGGATGATCCGCTTCTCCGACGAGTTCGACAAGCACGGTCAGGACAACCCCTACAAGGAGTGGCTCGCGAACTGGGATCCGAGTCGCGGCGACCTCATGGGACGGGTCACGACGCAGATCACCTGCGGCGACTTCTTCACCGCGCGGGACGAGGCGTTGCGGGCGCACGCGACACAGATCGACCCGAACGGGGTGTTCTTCGCCGTGCCGATGGAGTGGCAGCAGCGGCTGTGGCCCACCGAGGAGTTCGAGCTCGCGAAGACCCGCGTGACGACGGCCATCCCCGAGACCGACCTGTTCGCGGGACTCGACACCGCCGCGGATCAGTCGTGACCGGCACTCTCGTCCTCGCCGGCGCGCACGTCACCACCGTGCTGGCGCGCGACGCCGACGGTCCGGAGTTCGGTAAGGCGTCGCCGCTGGGCCTGCTCCTCGTGTTGCTGCTGCTGGTGGGGACCGTGTTCCTCATCCGTTCGATGAACAAGCGGTTGCGCAAGCTGCCGACCAGTTTCTCCCGCGACGAACCCCAGCCCGATCAGGCCGCGGACGACGGGACCGATCCCGGCAGCGTCGGGAACGACACCGACCCCGCGCGAGGCCGCGACAACTAGTCGCGACCACGCACGGGGCCGGATGGGTCGGACCCGATCGATCAGGACAGGGTGAAGGCCGGGTTGGGCTTCACGGTCAGGTTGTTGATCGTGCAGTTGCCCGACAGCGACTGGTTGGTCGAGGTCAGGGTGTTGGTCATGTTGTCGAACGAGCCCGCGAGGGTGGCCGGTCCGCAGTTGCTGCTCAGCACCGAGAACGCCACGCCCGAGACCTGGCCGGTGGTGGCGCTGGTGGGTGTGAGGGTCCACGGGAGGCCCTTGATCACGGGCACGCCACACAGGAAGTTGCTGCCGCTGACCTTGGCGCCGGTGATCGACGCGGCACTGCCGTCAGCGTTCACCGAGCCGGTGAGGGTGATGTTGCAGTTGACGGGCACGCCGAACGATGCGTCCGAGGTGACCGAGATCGTGCCCGGGGCGGTGAAGGCGGTGTTCGCGGGCGAGATCGTCGCGGCACCGGCCACACCGGCTCCGATCGTCGCGCCGACGACGGCGACCGTGGCGGCGACGGTGGCGAGGGAGCGCGAGCGAACGGTGGTGTTGAACCTCATGGGTGTGTGTCCTCCAGGTAAGGGTGTCGAATGGGCGATCGTGACGTCGATCACTCGAAAAGGGACGTTAGGCTCACGAACTTCACAGAACGCACCCTTTCGAACAGGTCTGTGAGAAAACACAACAAGCCCGATTTGTCGTGGTGACGTCGGGCTCGTGTACCTTCGGTCGTGTGATCACCACCGGCTGCGCCTATCGCTGGCGTTTTATCGAGGCTCCGGGTGGAGCCGTCGATGGAACGCGTCGCCTGACGTAGCCACCGAACCCCCACCCCGGAGCCCCGAGCAGTGACCGCCACGGTCGCTGCTTTTTTGTTTGGCGGCGCCGGAGCAGGATCGCAACGTGTGCCGTAGGAGATGAGAGGCACACCATGACCACCGAACTCACCGAGATGGCCGCCGAGTCGACGTCGGACAGGCGGATCCGCGCCTTCCGGCCGATCCCGTCGCCGCACACTCTGCTGGCCGAACTCCCCCTCACGGATCGCCGCGCACGACAGGTCGCCGCCGACCGGGCCGAGATCGCCGACATCCTCGCCGGCATCGACGACCGTCTGCTCGTGGTCGTGGGACCGTGCTCGGTCCACGACCCGGTGGCCGCGCTCGACTACGCCCGTCGCCTGGCCGTCGTGGCCGAGACCCACGCCGCACGCCTGAAGATCGTGATGCGGGTCTACTTCGAGAAGCCACGCACCACGGTCGGGTGGAAGGGACTCATCAACGACCCCGCCATGGACGGCAGCTTCGACATCGAGCGCGGACTCCGCACCGCGCGGGCGTTGCTTCTCGACGTCATCGACCTCGGCCTGCCGGTGGGATGCGAGTTCCTCGAACCCACCAGTCCTCAGTACATCGCCGACGCGGTGTCGTGGGGCGCCATCGGCGCACGCACCACCGAGTCGCAGGTGCACCGCCAGCTCTCGTCGGGTCTGTCGATGCCCATCGGGTTCAAGAACGGGACCGACGGCGACGTGCAGGCCGCGGTCGACGGCGTCAATGCCGCTGCCGCGCAGCACGTCTTCTTCGGCGTCGACGACCGGGGGCAGGCCGCGGTGGTCGAGACCGCGGGCAACGCCGATTGTCACGTCATCCTGCGTGGTGGACGGTCGGGGACGAACCACGACATCGACTCGGTGCGCGCGGCCGCGGCGGTGTTGTCGGCCGCCGGCAACGCCCCCCGCCTGATGATCGATTGCTCACATGCCAACTCGGGCAAGGACCACCGCCGACAGGCCGAGGTGGGCACCGAGGTCGCGGCGACGATCGCCCAGGGTGCACACGAGGTCTCGGGCGTCATGCTCGAGAGCTTCCTGGTCGCCGGCGCACAATCGCTGGACAACCGGACACCGGGAGAGCCGCTCGTCTTCGGACAGTCGGTGACCGACAAGTGCATGGACTTCGGCACCACGGTCGACGTGATCGAGTCGCTCGCCGCGGCGGTGGCCACCAGGTCGGCGAGTGCGGCGATGTCGGCATGAAACCGGTGCTCCGGGGGCGTTGCGAAGCCGACCACTATCCCTCCGGCCGCGAGTGGGGAGGCGTCGGGGTGGCGGAACCCGTCCAGTCCGGCGAGGACGAACCCCCGTTCCTCGGCCAGTTGGACGACTCTCGCCTCGGTCGCCGGTGACACGGTCAGAACCGCGTGCAACCCGGCCGACACCCCCGACACCTCCACGCCGCGGGCCTGCATCGCGGTGGTGAGCGCGTCACGGCGCGCTCGGTACCGCGACCGACTCCGACGCACATGTCGGTCGTGTGCACCCGACTCGATCATGTCGGCGAACACCATCTGATCGACGACGCTGGCCGTCGCCTCACGAGGTCCTTTGCCGCGCACCACCTCGGCGAGCAACCGGTCCGGGACCACCATCCACCCGATGCGTACCGCCGGGGACAACGCCTTCCCGGCGGAGCCGAGGTAGATGACGTCGTCGGGGGCGAGGCCCTGCATCGCGCCGACCGGCTCGCGGTCGTACCGCAGCTCGCCGTCGTAGTCGTCCTCGACGATGACACCGCCGCAATCGCGCGCCCAGTCGACGAGTCGCGCCCGACGACGCGGATCGAGTGCGTGACCGGTCGGGTACTGGTGGCTCGGGGTCACCACGACCCCGGTCGCCGTTGACCGGCAGAGTCCGGCGACATCGAGTCCGCCGGCGTCGATCGCGATCGGCGTCGTCCTGGTGCCGCCGCGTTCGATCACCTCGCGGTGGAACGGCAGGCCATGGCTCTCGACGGCTACGATGTCGCCGAAGACGGTGCGCGAGAGCAGTTCCAACGACTGCGACACCGACGTGGTCAGGACGATGTGGTGTTCGTCGGTACGCACACCGCGCACGCGTCCGAGGTATCCCGCCAACGCCCGCCGCGTCGCGAGGTGGCCCTGCGGGTCGCCGATGCCGAAGGCCGAGTGCGGCGCCGATTCGAGGGCGCGCCGGGTGCTCCGAATCCACTCCGCCCGCGGGAAGAACGCGGGTTGGGGTTGGCCCAGGCAGAAATCGTGGGCCGGAACCGGCGGGGGATCTGGCCGCGGGCGGGGGCTTCGGGCGACATGGTCGAGGTCGGCGACGCGCGTGCCCGACCCGACGCGCGCGACCAGCCAGCCCTCGGCGATGAGCTCCTGGTAGACGCCGGCAACGGTGCCCCGGGCCATGTGCAGATCCGCGGCCAGTGAGCGATAGGGCGGGAGAGCGCTGCCCGGCGCGAGGCGACCGTCGGTGATCGCCGAGCGCAGTGCTGATGCGAGAGCGGTTCGTCGTCCGCGCGTTCCCGGCGCCGACTCGACATGGAGCAGCAGGTCGGCTCCCAGCCGCCCCGCCAGATCGGCCCACGAATCCGACATGGAATTGGACTCTACCGCGGGCCAATCGAGGGCATAGCGTCGCTCACATGACCACCACGACACATCCCGTACCCGCGCAGCGACTGACCGTCCCTTCGAACAACCCGGGGGTCTACAAGGCCCTCGTCGCGCTGCAGATGGCCGCGGCGGCCGATGTCGACGCGGAACTGGCCGAGCTGATCAAGATCCGAGCCTCGCAGATCAACGGCTGCGCATACTGCCTCCACATGCATGTCCGCGACGCGACGGCGATGGGCATGTCCGACCTGAAGCTGCACATGGTCGCCGTGTGGCGCGAGGCGCCCGCGTTCTTCTCCGACAGGGAACAGGCAGTGCTCGAGTTCACCGAGGCCGTCACCCGCCTCGGCGACCACGGCGTGTCCGACGCCGTCCACGACCGTGTCGCAGAGCATTTCGACGAGTACGGCATCGGTCAACTCCTCGCGACCGTGATCATGATCAACGCGTGGAACCGGATCGCCGTGACCAGCCGTTACCCGGCAGGCGCCGACGAACGCCGGCGCTGACGGACCGCCGATGACGTGCTCGCGGCATCGGACGGCCGAGGCTGTGCGAGCTCAGCCGACGGTGAACACCACGAGCCACACGGCGATGTAGTGCACGAGCGCGGCGATGACGGTCGCGGCGTGGAAGAACTCGTGGTGGCCGAAGGTCGACGGCCACGGGTCGGGCCACCGGATCGCATAGAGGACGGCGCCGACGCTGTAGAAGAAACCCCCGACCGCGAGCAGGACGACCACCGCGACCCCGGTGCGGTCGAGCAGCTGGGGGAGTACGGCGACGATGGTCCACCCCAGCAGCAGATAGAGCGGCACCCCGACCCACCGTGGTGCACGCGGCCACAGCATCTTCAGCGTCACGCCGGCCGCGGCGCCCGACCACACGACGGCCAGCACGATCCATTTCGTCGGCGACGGCAGGCCGAGCACACAGAACGGGGTGTAACTGCCTGCGATGAAGATGAAGATCATCGAGTGGTCGGCGCGCTTCATCCAGATGCGGGCACGCGCGGTCGACCAGTTCACGCGGTGGTAGGTGGCGCTCACGCCGAAGACACCGCACACGGTGAGTGCATAGAGACCGCACGCCGCGGCGGCGACCGGTCCGACCAGCGCCCACGACACCGAGACGAGCGTCGCGCCGGTCACGATGGCGACGAACCCCGAGTAGAGGTGGATCCATCCCCGCATCCGCGGGCGCAGGTCGGCGAGCACCGTCAACTCGGCCATGTCGCGTGCGTGCACACTCGTCGGGTCGTGTCCGGGGACGCGTCCGGCCGGGGGTCGATCAGTCGAGAACTGCTCGGTCACCATGCGTGCCGCCTTCCGTCGGGGTGATCGTACGACGTGGAACCTACGGTAGCGTAGGTTGTCGTCCTCGTGGTTCCGGTGACACCCAGAAAGGGCGAGTAGTCTTCCCTTCCGTGAAGGCGACCCGTGTTGACCCCGACGCCGTGGGTCCGCTGTCGTGAGGTTGATCCCGTCCGGTGCCCGCGGACCGATGTATCGGATCTACGAGAGCCGCCTCGTCCAGCTGATGGACACCGAGCGGCTGCCCCGCCACATCGCGATCATCTGCGACGGCAACCGGCGGTGGGCTCGCGAGGCGGGCTTCGAGGACGTCAGCCACGGTCATCGGATGGGCGCCCAGAAGATCGCGGAGATGCTCCGCTGGTGCTCGGAGCTGTCCATCGAGACCGTCACCATCTACCTGCTCTCGACGGAGAACCTCCAGCGTGCCTCCGACGAGCTCGAGGCGTTGATGGAGATCGTGCCCGACATCGTCGAGGAGATCGCCACCCCCGACGAGCAGTGGCGCGTCCGGATCGTGGGCACCCTCGACCAACTGCCCGAGCAGGTGGCCCGCCGTTTGAAGACCGCGCAGGAACGCACCATCGACCGCACCGGCATGCACGTCAACGTCGCCGTCGGGTACGGCGGCCGTCAGGAGATCGTCGACGCGGTCCGCTCCCTGCTCGCCGATCGGGTCGACGCCGGCGCCGGTGTGGACGACCTGGTGGAGGCGGTCAGCGTCGAGGCGATCGACGCGCACCTCTACACAAAGGGGCAGGCCGATCCCGATCTCGTGATCCGGACCTCCGGCGAGCAACGTCTCTCGGGATTCCTGCTGTGGCAGAGCGCATACTCCGAGATCTGGTTCACCGACGCCTACTGGCCCGAGTTCCGACGCGTGGACTTCCTTCGCGCACTGCGTGATTACGCCGCACGCAGTCGCCGCTTCGGCCGCTGACCGCGGCACGCGACGGATCGACCCGCGATCAGATCTTCCGCAACCGGACGCGGTTGATCGAGTGGTCGGCGTCCTTGCGCAGCACCAGCGTCGCGCGTGGACGTGACGGCAGGATGTTCTGGACGAGGTTCGGCAGGTTGATGCCGTGCCAGAGGTCGTGCGCGGCCTGGGTCGCCGCGGCGTCGGAGAGCGACGAGTAGGCGTGGAAGTGGGAGTTCGGATCGGCGAACGCGGTCGACCGCATCGCGAGGAAACGGTGCACGTACCAGTCCTCGATGTCCTCGATGCGGGCGTCGACGTAGACCGAGAAGTCGAACAGGTCCGACACCATCAGCCGCTGCCCGGTCTGCAGCACGTTGAGCCCCTCGAGGATGAGGATGTCGGGCTGGCGCACGTGGTGTCGCTCGCCGCGCACGATGTCGTAGGTGAGGTGGGAGTACACCGGTGCGGCGGCGTCGGCGGCACCGGATTTGACCTCGGTGACGAAGCGCAGCAGCGCGCGCCGATCGTAGGATTCGGGAAATCCCTTGCGGTGCATGATGCCCCGGCGTTCGAGCTCCTTGGTGGGGTAGAGGAAGCCGTCGGTGGTCACGAGGTCGACGCGAGGGTGGGAGTCCCAGCGCGACAACAGCGCCTGCAGCACGCGGGCCGTGGTCGACTTGCCCACGGCCACACTACCTGCGACACCGATGACGAACGGGACCTGACGCTCGGGCTGGCTCTCGCCGAGGAAGGTCGAGGTCGCGGCGAACAGTCGCTGCCGTGCGGCGACCTGGAGATGGATCAGTCGCGACAGGGGCAGGTAGACGTCGGCGACCTCGGAGAGGTCGATCTGCTCACCGAGACCCCGGTGACCACGCAGCTCCTCCTCGTTCATCGCCAGCGGCACCGACTGACGCAGCTGCCGCCACTGGGCGCGGTCCAGCTCGATGTACGGGCTGGGTTCGGTCACGCGGGACACGCCACCCCTGACCGCCGGACCCACATCCCCCATCGCGCCGAGGTCGGCGATGTCGCCCGGCGAAGGGGCGTGGAGGGGAGTCGCTCGATCCCGAGTGCGCGCGGCATGGTGTCAAGTGTCGCGAACGTGACGACGAACCGACACCCCGGGGTGGCCCGGTAGCGTCACGCGCATGGATGACGCAGGCGATTCCGAGGCCCTGATCACCGACTACCTCCGGGTCGGGCTGGCGTTCGACCGGCTCGAGGAGGGCTTCGTCGACGCCTACACCGGTGACCCACGGTTGCGGGCGGAGTCGCACCGCGATGCCGCCCCCGACCCCGCACAGTTGGCACGTCGGGTGCGGGGTCTGCGGGCCGACCTCGCGACCTCGGATCTCCCCGCCGCCCGGCGTGAGTTCGTCGCGGCGCATCTGCGGGCGATGGAGTGTTCGGCGCGACGGTTCGCCGGTGAGGAGATCGGGTTCGTCGAGGAGGTGTCGCAGTACTTCGACGTCGACATCGCGATGGGCGACCCCGACACCTATCGGGCGGCCCACGCGGCGCTCGACGAGGTGGTGGCCGGACGCGGCGACCTCGCCGAGCGTTACGCCGAGCACCGCTCCGCCGACGAGATCCCCGCCGACCGGCTCGACGACTGCGTGTCGGCGTTCAGTTCGGCTCTGCGAGAACGGGTCCGGGTCGATCACCCGTTGCCCGACTCCGAGGTCGTCGAGTTCGAGGTGGTCGGCGACAAGCCGTGGTCGGGTTTCAACTACTACCTCGGCGACTACCGGTCGAGGGTCGCCATCAACTCCGACCTCACCCAGCACATGGCGTCACTGCCGCACCTCATCGCCCACGAGGCCTACCCGGGACACCACACCGAGCACTGCCGCAAGGAGCAGCTCCTCGTCGGGTCGGGTCAGCGTGAGCAGACCATCTTCCTGGTCAACACCCCGCAGTGCCTCATGGCCGAGGGGCTCGCGGACCATGCACTCACCGCGACCGTCGGACCCGACTGGGGACTGTGGGCGCAGGAGATCTACGCCGACCTCGGACTGCGGTTCGACGGTGAACGGGCGCAGCGCATCGCCTCGGCGACCGGTGGACTCCTCGGCGTCCGACAGGATGCGGCACTGCTGCTGCACGACCGCGGTCGCGACAGCGACACCGTCGCGGAGTACCTGCAGACGTGGCTGCTCGCCTCGCCGGCACGGGCGCGTCAGATGCTGCGTTTTCTCTCGTCGCCGCTGTGGCGGGCCTACATCAGCACCTATGTCGAGGGTTACCGACTGCTCGCGCAGTGGCTCGACGACGGACCGGGTGCGACATCGGTCTCGGCACGGTCGGCCCGGTTCGGCCGTCTGCTCGACGAGCCGCTGACCCCGGCGGCCCTGCGGACCGAATTGGCGCAATAGACTGGGCCCATGACCGCCCACGATGTGACCTCCGCGTCCCTGGCCGAACTCGACCCCGACGTCGCCGCGGCGATGAACGGTGAGCTCAGTCGGCAACGCGACACGCTCGAGATGATCGCGTCGGAGAATTTCGTGCCGCGTGCGGTGCTGCAGGCCCAGGGCAGTGTCCTGACCAACAAATACGCCGAGGGATATCCGGGGCGTCGCTACTACGGCGGCTGCGAGTACGTCGACGTCGTCGAGGACATCGCCCGCGACCGCGCGAAGACGCTGTTCGGCGCCGAGTTCGCCAACGTCCAGCCGCACTCGGGTGCCTCGGCCAACGCCGCGGTGCTCATGGCGCTGATGGAGCCCGGCGAGAAGCTCCTCGGTCTCGACCTCGCCCACGGCGGCCACCTCACCCACGGGATGCGCCTGAACTTCTCGGGCAAGCTCTACGACATCTCGACCTACGGCGTGAGCAAGGAGGACTTCCGCATCGACATGGACGAGGTCCGGTCGATCGCGGTGGAGAACAAGCCCAAGGTCATCGTCGCCGGCTGGTCGGCCTACCCGCGGACCCTCGACTTCGAGGCGTTCCGGTCGATCGCCGACGAGGTCGGCGCGCTGCTGTGGGTCGACATGGCGCACTTCGCCGGACTCGTCGCCGCCGGTGTGCACCCGTCGCCTGTGCCCTACGCCGACGTGGTGTCGACCACCGTCCACAAGACCCTCGGCGGACCGCGCTCGGGTCTGATCCTGGCCAAGAAGGAATGGGCGAAGAAGCTCAACTCCGCGGTGTTCCCCGGCCAGCAGGGCGGTCCGCTCATGCACGCGGTCGCGGCCAAGGCCGTCACCTTCAAGATCGCCGCCACCGAGGAGTTCGCCGAGCGTCAGCGCCGCACCCTCGAGGGCGCACGCATCCTCGCCGACCGACTCACGGGCACCGATGTCGCGGGCGCGGGGGTGTCGGTGCTCACCGGCGGCACCGACGTCCACCTCGTGCTCGCCGATCTGCGCAACAGCGAACTCGACGGCCAGCAGGCCGAGGACCTCCTGCACCAGGTCGGGATCACCGTCAACCGCAACGCCGTGCCGTTCGACCCCCGTCCGCCGATGGTGACGTCGGGACTGCGCATCGGCACCCCGGCCCTCGCGACCCGCGGGTTCGGCACCGAGCAGTTCACCGAGGTCGCCGACATCATCGGCACCGCGCTCGCAGCGGGCACCGACGCCGACGTCACCGCGTTGCGCAGCCGGGTGTCGCAGCTGGCCCTGGACTTCCCGCTGTACGACGGACTCGAGGACTGGGGGATGCTCAGCACCCCCGCGCGCGTCTAGAGGACGGGGTTCGTTTCCCTCCCGCACGAGCAGTCACTATCCTGACCAGCGTGACTTCAATCGCCGACGACGAACTGATCATGGTCCTCGAGAAGGCGCTGCCTGAGATCGCCGAGGAACACGAGAACAACGCGATCACGTGGAACCCGCACGATCTCGTCCCGTGGGACGAGGGCCGCAACTTCTCGTTCCTCGGCGGCGACGACTGGGAGCCGGGCGAGTCGACGATGTCCGACGAGGTCCGTGCGGCGGTGCTCGCGCTGCTCATGACCAAGGAGAACCTGCCGTCGTTCCACCGGGTGCTGGGGATCCACTTCCCGCCCTTCTCGGAGTGGCGTGCGCTGGTCGGTCGGTGGACAGCCGAGGACAACCGGCACTCCATCGCGCTGCGTGACCACCTCGTGGTGACCCGACAGATCGATCCCGAGCGCGTCGAGGCGCTGCGCCTGTCGCACGTCACGCAGGGTTACCAGCAGAACCCCGAGTCGCGCGCGATGTCGCCGGCCTATGTCCTCGCCACGATGGCCGTCCACGAGAACCAGAGTGTCGCGTTCGCGAACCGTCTGGCCGAGAAGGTCGAGAGCGAGAGCCTCGCCGGGATCCTGCGCAACGTGGCCAAGGACGACGAGGTGCAGGCGTCGACGTTCGCCGCGTTCCTCAACGCGACCCTCAACGCCCAGCCCGACGCCACCGTCACAGCGGTCGCCAAGGCCCTCGACAACGCCGTCCCGATCGGTGCCGACATCTCGGGCTTCGAGGCCGAGCAGGCGCTGCTCGCCGACTACGGCGACGAGTCGGTCCTCGTGGGTGTGGCGAAGACCCTCGTCGAGCAGCTCGGACTGCGGTCGCTCGACGGACTCTCCGACGAGGCCGAGGCGGCCCGCCAGAAGCTCCTCGCCCGCGCGGACAGCTGAGCAGGCAGGCGCCGTCGGATCCTCCGACTAGGTCGAGACATCGGCGCGCGCCCGGCCGTCGGGGATGGTCACCGTCGCCCGGCGATGCAGCGGGGTCCGCGGATCGGCGATCGACTCGGCGACCCGGAACTCCGCCTCCCACCGCGTCCGCGTGAGCCGGTTCAGGACATAGCCTCGCTGGGCGTTGCCGAACCGCACATGCGGTGACGCGGCCTTGAGCGACTTGTCGGAGGCGTCGCTGTCGGCGCCGTCCTTACCTGACGCGATCGACGTTCCCGCCAGTTCGATTCCCACGGTGGGGGATTCGCGCGTGTAGGTCGAACGCAGGTCGGAGACGACGTTGCGGTGGATGTCGCCGACGATCGACACGAGGTTGCCGACGCCCCGCTGTCGTGCCCCGTCGAGGATCCGGGCCCGCGAGGCCTCGTAGCCACTCCAGCCGTCCATGCTCACCACGCGACGTCCGTCGACCTGCCGTGCGAGGTCGGCGATGGTGGTCTGGTGGGAGAGCACGTTCCATCGGCGTCCGCTGTTCGCGAGACCGTCGAGGATCCACTTCTCCTGCCGCGCACCGGTGATGGTGCGGCGTGGGTCGGCGGTCTGTGCGTCCTGCGGGGAGTCGTTGTCGCCGTTGACCTGATCGCTGCGGTACTGCCGGGTGTCGAGGACGTTGAACCTCGCGAGATCGCCGAAGTCGAAACGTCGGTAGGCCTGCACATCGGCGCCGCGGGGTCGCTGAGCGGCGCGCACCGGCGTGTTCTCCCACCAGGCCTTCATCGCGCCGGCACGGCGGAGGAGGAACTCGGGGATCGGTGCGTTGTCCTCCGAGATCGGACCCGCCCAGTTGTTCTCCACCTCGTGGTCATCGAAGACCGTGATGAACGGACTGGCCCGATGTGCTTGCTGCAGTTGGGGATCGAGCTTGTACAGCGCGTACCGGTCGCGGTAGTCGTCGAGCGACATCATCTCTCGGGCGCACGATTCGGGCAGCGCCACCGAGGTGCGGCGTCCGCTGCCGACGATGCCCTTCTCGTACACGTAGTCGCCGAGGTGGAAGACGACGTCGGGTGCCGCGGAGGCCATGTCGGCGAACGCGTTGAAGTACCCGTCGCCCCACGACTGGCAAGAAGCCCACGCGAACGTCAGTGCCGCCAGCGGTGATCCGGACGCAGGAGCGGTACGGGTGCGGCCGACGTCGGAGACGTGACCGTCGGCGCGGAACCGGTAGAAGTAGTCGCGGGCGGGGGCCAGGCCGCGGACATCGACGTGCACGCTGTGCCCGTCGGCCGCCGTCGCCAGTGCCACGCCGCGTCGCACGACCGACCGCATGGCCTCGTCGCCGGCGAGTTCCCATTCCACGAGCACCGGCCGCGCGCCCATCCCGCCGCCGCGAGCCACGGGATCGGCGGCGAGTCGTGTCCACAGCACCACGCCGTCGGGGAGTGGGTCGCCCGACGCCACGCCCAGGGTGAACAGGTGGTCGCCGCGTGCGGGGGACAGGCCGATGGGTGCGGCGTCGGCGACGAGTCCGGGCGTGAAGGCCAGTGCGCCGGCGACACCGGTCCAGGTGAGGAAGCGACGTCGCGACAATCCGGCGTGCAGGGTCTTGTCGGCGCCGACGCTGATGTTCGAGGCGTCGCGCCTCGATGTGGACAGACGGTTGCTCATGCGTACAACCCGACCAGGCTGCGCTGGACCGGGCGCGACCTGCACGCGACGCGTCGATGACCTGTTCGTGAAGATCGCCTCCCGCGTTCTGCGTGGTGTGAACGCGGGCCGAACGGCGACCCGTGGCGCGTTACGCGTTGTTCACGAACACGCGGTCTCGCCTGCCGCGAAACTCGGCCGCGCCGGGCGTACGTTCAGCAGTGACGGACCGCGGGGAAGTGGTTCGTCCGGGAGGTTCTATTCGTGGTTTGGTCACACACCGCGAGGGGACCGGCCCCGGTCCCTGTACCGGCCCGGTCCTGTCGAAACTGCTTGCGCGGGAGCCGTGCCGGCCGAGGAGCCCTTCGTGACCACACGCACCTATGTCCTTGACACCTCTGTGCTGCTGTCCGACCCGTGGGCGGTGACGCGATTCGCCGAGCATCGCGTCGTCCTTCCGTTGGTGGTGATCAGCGAGCTGGAGGGCAAACGTCATCACCACGAGCTGGGATGGTTTGCGCGCGAGGCATTGCGGATGCTCGACGATCTCCGTCTGGAGCACGGCAGGCTCGATCTGCCGGTCCCGATCGGTGACGACGACGGCACCGTGCAGGTCGAGCTCAATCACACCGATCCGGCCGTGCTGCCCGCCGGGTTCCGCACCGACTCCAACGATTCACGCATCCTGGCCTGCGCCCTGAACCTGCGCGCCGAGGGCAAGGACGTGGTGCTGGTCTCCAAGGACACCCCGCTGCGGGTGAAGGCCGGCGCCGTCGGTCTGGCCGCCGACGAGTACCACGCGCAGGACGTGGTGGTCTCGGGATGGTCGGGGATGGCCGAGGTGGAGGTCGACTCGAGTGACATCGACAGGCTCTTCGCCGAAGGTGTCACCGACATCGACGCCGCGCGGGAGATGCCGTGCCACACCGGTGTTCGGCTCCTCGGCGGGTCGTCGAGTGCACTGGGTCGGGTGAACGCCGACAAGCAGGTGCAGCTCGTCCGCGGCGAGCGCGAGGCGTTCGGACTGCGGGGACGTTCGGCCGAACAGCGCGTCGCCCTCGATCTGCTGCTCGACGAGAGCGTGGGCATCGTGTCGCTCGGCGGGAAGGCGGGCACCGGCAAGTCGGCGCTCGCGCTGTGTGCGGGACTCGAGGCGGTGCTCGAGCGACGCACCCACCGCAAGGTCGTCGTCTTCCGTCCGCTGTACGCCGTCGGCGGTCAGCAGCTGGGCTACCTGCCCGGCAGCGAGGCCGACAAGATGGGCCCGTGGGCGCAGGCGGTGTTCGACACCCTCGAGGGGTTGGCCTCGACCGAGGTCATCGAGGAGGTCCTCAGCCGCGGGATGCTCGAGGTGCTGCCGCTGACCCACATCCGTGGCCGGTCGCTGCACGACTCGTTCGTCATCGTCGACGAGGCGCAGTCGCTGGAACGTAACGTCCTGCTGACGGTGTTGTCGCGCTTGGGATCCGGCTCGCGGGTGGTGTTGACCCACGACGTCGCCCAGCGCGACAATCTCCGGGTCG
Organism: Williamsia sp. MIQD14; assembly: GCF_051025635.1. Lineage (NCBI taxonomy): Bacteria > Bacillati > Actinomycetota > Actinomycetes > Mycobacteriales > Nocardiaceae > Williamsia > Williamsia sp. MIQD14. The sequence goes on along the minus strand of NZ_JBPFDG010000002.1, from coordinate 255,244 downwards.
GCCGTCACGACGGTGTCGCCGCGGTGATCGAGAAGCTCAAGGGGCATCCGCTCTTCGCGCACATCACCCTCACCCGCTCCGAGCGGTCGCCCATTGCGGCGCTCGTCACCGAGATGCTGGAGGAATTCGCGCCGGGAGCGTAGCGAGCGGGCGAAGATGTGACAGTCGCGCCGGGAGCCTGAGCGCCGGGAGCGCAGCGAGCGGGCTCGCGTGAGTTAGCGAGCGAGAGATCCAGCTCACACGCCGATCGGTGACCGTATATCTGCTGTGTTGTGACCGTGCGGATATCGATTACCGGTCGGCGTGCTCGCATACTTCTCTGGTGTCTGAGTTACGTATGTGGTCAATGTTGCGCATGAGGTCCGCCCTCACCGCGCTGTCCCTGACGGTTCTCGTGGTCGCCGGCGGCGCCCTGGGAGCCGCGTCCGCCTCTGCCGACCCCGTGGTCGCCGGTCCCGTCGATTTCCCGTCCACCACCCAGATGGTGACCGTGACGGTGGCCAAGCGATCGGACACCACCGGGACGTTGACCGCCTACGACAAGGTCGACGGTGTGTGGCGCCCGGTCATCGGTCCGGTGAAGGCGTTCGTGGGGTCGATGGGTATCGGTGTCCCCAAGGACGACGTGCCGCGCACCCCCGAGGGCACCTTCGCCTTCGATCAGGCCTTCGGCCGCCAGGCGAACCCGGGCACGAAGATGCCGTATTTCCAGGCCGACACCCAGGACTGGTGGGACGAGTTCCCCTCGTCGCCGACCTACAACACCCACGTCCGACAGGTCGCCAGCCCCGGCGGCGACAGCGAGAACCTCTACACCAGCGGCCCGGTGTACGACTACGCGGTGAACATCGCCCACAACCCGCAGCGTCGTCCCGGCTATGCGTCGGGGATCTTCCTGCACGTCACCGACGGCAATCCCACGCAGGGTTGTGTCGCGATCGACCGGGCGTCCATGGTCTCGGTCCTCAAGTGGCTCGACCCCGCTCGCGACCCGGTGATCGACATCGGCGTCGTCGGTGCAGCGCAGACGACATAGAGGACATAGCCGGTCATGCGGTCGAACGACTGTTCTCGATGCGCGGAATGTGCCCGACCGATGCAAGAATGACCGCATGCAACGGTCTTCTTTGCGGGTCTTCATCGTCGGTGTGGTCTCCGCAATCGCTCTAGCGCTCTTCTCGGTGCCGTCGGCCTCGGCCGCTCCGCTGGTCCCGGCGGCCGGCTACGGCTTCACCGAGGGTGCGCTGATCACCACGTTGTCCCAGCAGGACATCGATCGCGAGATGAACACCGTCGCGCAGACCAACGCCAGTTGGTTCCGGGTTCTCATCGACCGCAGCACCATCGAGAAGAGTCCCGGTGTCTACGACTGGTCGGGCACCGACCGCGTCATGAACGCCGCCCGCTCGCGCGGGCTGCGGGTCATCGGTCTCATCGCCTTCACCCCGTTCTTCCAGGGCGGCGGCATCCTGCGCACCGCGCCGCCGGCGCGCGCCACCGACTTCTCCGACTTCGTGGGCAAGGCCGTGCAGCGCTACCGCGGCAGCTCCAACACCTGGGAGATCTGGAACGAGCCGAACCTGCCGGCCTTCTTCGGTCTCGTGCCGAACAAGCCGCAGCGGTACACCCAACTCCTGCGCGCGAGCTACCCGGTGATCAAGCGGATCCAGCCGCAGTCGACCGTGATCGCCGCGGGTCTGAGTCGCATCTCCGGCACCGACTCGCCGCCGCAGTTCATCGCCGACATGTACAAGGCCGGGGCACGTCCGTTCTTCGACGCGGCCGCCCTGCATCCGTATGTGTTCCCGAACGGGATCGCCAACGCTCCGGACAACGCCATCTCCGATGTGGCCCGGGTGCGCGCCATCATGGTCGCCAACGGCGATGCGGGGAAGAAGATCTGGTTCACCGAGATCGGCGCCCCCAGCAACGGACCGGGCCGAGGTGGCAACACCCCCGAGCAGCAGCGCGACCAGATCCGCGACCTGTTGGCCTTCATCGCACGTCTGCCCTACGCGGGACCGGCGATCATCTACAGCATCCGTGACTTCTCCAGTGACCCGCGCACGCTCGGCGATCGGGAGACCCGCTTCGGTGCTCTGCTGACCCAGGACTACAAGCTGAAGCCGACGTACTTCCTGCTCAAGAAGTAGTCACCCGCGACCGAAACAGCCTCCCGCGACCATCAGGATGGTCGCGGGAGGCTGTTTCGGTCGCGCCTGGTGTTGTTACCGCTCGTGGTCGAGATTGGCCATCTTCAGCACGTCGAGGCGCGCGTCGAGTTCGGCCTCGGAGAGCTTCTCGCCGATGAGTCCGCGATCGATCACGGTCTGCCGGATGGTCTTTCCCTCCTTGAGGGCCTGCTTCGCGACGGCGGCCGCCTCCTCGTAGCCGATCGCCGAGTTGAGCGGCGTCACGATCGACGGCGAGCTCTCGGCGAGGGTCTTGAGGTGGTCGGTGTCGGCCTCGAGGCCGCTGATGCAGCGATCGGCGAACAGGCGGGACACGTTGGCCAGCAACTTCAGTGACTCGAGCACGTTGCGCGCCATCATCGGGATGTAGACGTTGAGCTCGAACGCGCCGTTGCCACCACCCCAGGTGACGGCGGCGTCGTTGCCGATGACCTGCGCGGCGACCTGTGTGACCGCCTCGGGCAGAACGGGATTGACCTTGCCGGGCATGATCGAGCTGCCGGGCTGGAGATCGGGGAGACGGATCTCGCCGAGGCCGGTGAGCGGACCCGACCCCATCCAGCGGACGTCGTTGGCGATCTTCGTCAGCGACACCGCGACGGTCTTGAGGACACCGGACAGCTCGACGAGACCGTCACGGGCGGCCTGGGCCTCGAAGTTGTCCCTGGCGAGGCTGAGGTGCTCGACCCCGGTGCGCGACACCAGGTCTGCGACGACCTTGGTGCCGAACCCCTCGGGTGCGTTCAGGCCGGTGCCGACGGCGGTGCCGCCGATGGGCAGCTCCCCGACGCGGACCAGCGAGGCCTCGACCCGCTCGATGCCGGCCTCGATCTGGCGGGCGTAGCCGCCGAACTCCTGACCGAGGGTGACCGGCACGGCGTCCATGAGGTGGGTGCGGCCGGACTTCACGACCTCACGCCACTCCGACGCCTTGCCCGCGAGGGCCTCGTGCAGGTGCGCCAGGGCCGGGATCAGGTCCGTCGCAGCGGCTTCGGTGGCCGCGACGTGCGTGGCGGTGGGGAAGGTGTCGTTCGACGACTGCGACATGTTGACGTGGTCGTTGGGGTGGACCTCGACGCCGGCCGCCTTGGCGATCGAGGCGATGACCTCGTTGGCGTTCATGTTCGAGCTGGTGCCCGAACCGGTCTGGAACACGTCGATGGGGAACTGGTCGTCGTGGGCACCGTCGGCGATCTCGGTGGCCGCGGCGATGATGGCGTCGGCCTTGTCCGCGTCGAGGAGTCCGAGGTCTTTGTTGACCTGCGCGCACGCCGCCTTCAGCAGGCCCATCGCGCGGATCTGGGTGCGCTCGAGCGGGCGGTGCGAGATCGGGAAGTTCTCGACGGCACGCTGGGTCTGGGCTCGCCACAGAGCGGCCGCGGGAACGCGTACCTCGCCCATCGTGTCGTGTTCGATGCGGTATTCGGTGGCGTCGTTGCTCATGTTGGGTACCCTAACGGGCCGCCGCGGTCGCCGCCGCGACAGCCCTGGTCGCCGCGGGAGCGGTCAGTCGCCGGGGCCGAGGTCGACCGAGGCGAACTCGCGCAGCTTCGCCAACTGGTGCACGCCCTCGATGTGGCGGATGGTGCCCGACTTCGAGCGCATGACCAGCGACCGCGTGGTCGCGCCGTTGCGGCGGTACGTGACCCCGCGCAGCATGTCGCCGTTGGTGACGCCGGTGGCACAGAAGAACATGTTCTCACCGCTGACCAGGTCGTCGGTCTTGAGAACCCGACCGAGATCGTGTCCGGCGTCGATCGCCTTCTGCCGCTCGGCGTCGTCGCGCGGCCACAGCCGGGCCTGGATCTCGCCGCCCATGCACTTCATCGACACCGCGGTGATGATGCCCTCGGGTGTGCCGCCGATGCCCATGAGCATGTCGACCGAGCTGTACTCGCCGGCCGCGGCGATGGCGCCGGCGACGTCGCCGTCGGAGATGAGCCGCACCTTGGCGCCGGCGGCGCGGATCTCGCCGATGAGGTCGGCGTGGCGGGGACGGTCGAGGACGACGACGGTCACGTCACCGACCTCGATGCCCTTCGCGTCGGCGACGGCACGCACGTTCCACTCGACGGGCTTGGTGATGTCGATCGATCCGGCGGCCTCGGGGCCGACGGCGATCTTCTCCATGTAGAACACCGCCGACGGGTCGAACATGGTGCCGCGCTCGGACACCGCGATCACGGCGATCGAGTTGGGGCGGCCCTCGGCCATCAGGGTGGTGCCGTCGATCGGGTCGACGGCGACATCGACCTCGGGGCCCGCGCCGTTGCCGACCTCCTCGCCGTTGTAGAGCATCGGCGCCTCGTCCTTCTCGCCCTCACCGATGACCACGACGCCGCGCATCGAGACCGTCGAGAGAAGCTCACGCATCGCGTCGACCGCGGCCTTGTCGCCGCCGTTCTTGTCGCCGCGACCCACCCACCGGCCTGCGGCCAGCGCCGCGGCCTCGGTCACGCGCACCAGCTCCATCGCCAGGTTGCGATCCGGGGCCTGCGGGGTACGGGTGGGGGTGGACATCTACGGCCTCCTGGGGTCGTCTGGTGTGGTGGGGTAATCCTGTCACGAGCGGGGTGGATACTGGTCTCGTGGCTGCCAAACCCCGGATCCTCACCGATCACAAGGACATGATCTGGTCGCTGATACCGCTCATAGCGATCTGCGCGATCATCGCGGTCGTCTCCGGCAACTGCTCGGTGGGTCTCACCGGGGGCGCGAGCGACGACAAGACGCCCGCCTACGACGTGCGCGCCGGACTCACGGCGAACGCCGCGTCGCTGCCGTTCCCGGTGCGTCTGCCCGAGACCCCGCAGGGATGGAAGCCGAACACCGGCAGCACCGCGGGCATCGACTCGACCTCGGTGAGCAACACCGGCTACATCACCACCGACGGCGCGTACATGCAGCTCAGCCAGACCAATGCCCCCGAGGACTCGCTGGTGGGCTACCTGTCGCCCGGCCAGGCCCTGGGCCGCGGGACCATCGTGGTCGGCGAGAGGCAGTGGGTGCAGTACCGCACCGACAACGACCGGTCGATCTGGGTCGCGAACCTGGGCGACGTCCGTATCGGGCTCTACAGCAAGGGCGGCGACGGCGACTTCACGACGATGGCCATGGCCGTGCTGGCCGCACCGGTCATCCCGCGCACCGCGCTGCCCGTCCCGACGGGCTGATCACCTCCGCGGGCGGCGGTCAGTCGTCGAGCTCGTCGTCGTCGGTGAGGTCGCCGTCGGCGGTGTCGGCATCCACGTCGCCCAGCGCGGTCTCGATCCGCTCACGCGCGCCTTCGAGATGTTCCTCACATCGCCGCGCCAACGCCTCGCCGCGCTCCCAGAGGGTCAGCGACGCATCGAGATCGAGGCCACCCTGCTCCAGGGTTCGCACGACACCGATCAGCTCGTCGCGCGCCTGTTCGTAGCCCAGTGACTCGATCGACTCCTCGGCGTCGTCCTCGGTCGCGGCGTCGGGCTTGCGGGTGGCCATGATCAGCGGTCCTCACGTCGGGTTATGGGTTTCTCGGCGGCCTGCATGACCGCGGCGCGCATCGCGCCGTCGGCCACGCGGACCCGGATCTGCGACCCGATGGGCATGTCGTCGACCGAACCGACCACGTGTGGCGGTTCGTCGCCCGAGATGCGTTGCACCACGGCGTAACCGCGGGCGAGGGTCTGCGCGGGGCCCAGTGTCGCCACCCTCGACGAGAGGTTCTCGATGCGTTGTTCCTCGTAGCCCACGAAGCGCGCGACCTCGCGCCGCAGCTCGCCCCGGGCCCGGTCGATGCCGGCCACGCGTTCGTCGATCATGCGCAGCGGGTCGGCGAGCACCGGGCGTGCGCGCAGACCCGCGAGTCCGTGTTGTTCACGCGACACCCAGTTCCGCAGCGCCCCGGCACATCTCGCGCGCAGCTCGTCCAGCAGGGCGAGCTCGGCGGCGACGTCGGGCACCACACGTTTGGCGGCGTCGGTCGGGGTGGCGGCACGCAGATCGGCCACCAGATCGAGCAGCGGGTGGTCGGGCTCGTGACCGATCGCCGAGACGATCGGTGTGCGCGCCTGCGACACCGCGCGGCACAGGGCCTCGTCGGAGAACGGCAGCAGATCCTCCACCGAGCCGCCGCCGCGGGCGATGACGATGACCGACACCGACGGGTCGGCGTCGAGGTCGGAGAGCGCCTTGAGGATCGCGGGCACGGCGGTCGGTCCCTGGACGGGGGTGTTGCGCACCATCATCCGCACCGATGGCCAGCGGCCCTGCGCGACGCTCACCACGTCGCGTTCGGCCGCGCTCGCGCGACCGGTGATGACCCCGACGCCGTGCGGCAGGAAGGGGAGGGGTCGTTTGAGTCGGTCGTCGAACAGTCCCTCGGCGGCGAGGAGGCGCCGCAGGCGCTCGATGCGGGCGAGGAGTTCCCCGATGCCGACGGGCCGGATCTCGGTGACCCGCAACGAGATCGTCGCCCGGCCGGCGTAGAAGCTGGGCCGTCCGGCCATGATGACGCGGGCACCCTCGGTCAGCGGCACCTCGCAGCGGTCGATCACCGTCGGCGAACACGTGATGGTCAACGAGATGTCCGCCGACGGGTCGCGCAGCTGCAGGAAGGCCGTTTTCGTCCCCGGACGTCGACTGATCTGGGTGATCTGGCCCTCCACCCACACCTGTCCGAGGCGGTGGATCCAGTCACCGATCTTGGCGTTGAGGGTCCGCACCGGCCACGGCGTCTCCGGCGTGGACTTGCCCGGCGCGGTCACCGTGTGCGGGAGCAGGTTCGGGGAGCGGTGGGGGCGGTGTCCACGCGGCTCACTTCGCCGATGCGGCGGTGATCCGGTTGTCGAGCATCGTCTGGAACGGGGCGCGACCGCGATGGCCACGCTCGTAGTCGGCGAGGGCGCGCAGGTCGTCGAGATCGACCGACCGGATCTTCGCGCGCAGCTGGGCCAGGGTGAGGGCGTCGTAGTCGAGGAACTCGACGATCTCGGGGGCGTCGGCGGCCGGGGCGGCGGGCGAGGACTCGACATCGGACTGCAGGACGGTCTCGGGCGCCGAGCTGTACAGGGCGAAACGGCCCTTGCCGGTAGCCGAGTCGTCGTCGGATGCGGGGGCGGCGGGGGCCTTCTTGGCAGGGGTCTTCTTCGCGGCCGGGGCCTTCTTCGCCGGAGCCTTCGCGGCCACCTTCTTCGCGGGAACCTTCTTCGCCGGGGCCTTCTTCACCGGCGGGGTGGGCTCGACGGTCTCAGCCTGGTGTTCGGGCATGTCGGCCGGGGTGACGGTCGCGGCACCCGGTGCCGCCGAGATCGGGGTGACGGTCGCGCCGGCGTCGGCGGACGAGTCATCGGAACCGCGGTGGTCGTCGGACTCCTCGTCGCCGTCATCGACGGGGGATCGGTCGGCACGTGACGGCGCCGGGTCCATGAACGCGTCGTCGTCGTCGAAGGTCGCCCACTCGGGCTTCTCCTCGGCGCGGTGGAAGAGGGTGTCGAAGACCTCGTCGCCCTTGATCGCGAGTTCGGCGATGTTCTGCTGCATCCGCATCGCCGCCTGCACCGTGGAACTCACCGCGGTCATGGGCAACGTGACCGCGGTGGTGGGAAGCTTTTTGGTCTCCTCGATCGCGGTCACTATCAGACCGGTGACCACTCGAGCCGCAAACGGTGGGCGAAACATGGCTCAACTCTGCCTCATCACCGCGGCGGTGACCACTGATGGGGTGGTCGACGTGCCGCGGGCGTGGGCTCCGCCGAAACCCCGGCGCTCAGGCGAGGGCCGTAGGCTGGGCGGTATGACCACCACTGCCGAGCCCGTCAAGAGGGTGCTGTTGGCCGAGCCGCGCGGTTACTGCGCCGGCGTGGACCGCGCCATCGAGACCGTCGAGAAGGCCCTCGAGAAGCACGGTGCGCCCGTGTACGTCCGCAAGGAGATCGTCCACAACCGTCACGTGGTCGAGACCCTGACCGAGAAGGGTGTCGTCTTCGTCGACGAGACCGACGAGGTGCCCGAGGGTCAGCTCGTCGTGTTCTCCGCCCACGGTGTGTCACCCGCGGTCCACGAGACCGCGGCCTCGCGCAACCTGCGCACCATCGACGCGACCTGCCCGCTGGTGACGAAGGTGCACCAGGAGGCCAAGCGTTTCGCACGCGACGACTTCGACATCCTGCTCATCGGTCACGAGGGCCACGAGGAGGTCGAGGGCACCGCCGGAGAGGCCCCCGAACACATCCAGCTCGTCGACGGACCCGAGAGCGTCGACGGCGTCACCGTCCGTGACGAGTCGAAGGTGATCTGGCTGTCGCAGACCACGCTGTCGGTCGACGAGACCATGGAGACGGTGTCGAAGCTGCGTGAACGGTTCCCGCTCCTGCAGGATCCGCCGAGCGACGACATCTGCTACGCCACCCAGAACCGCCAGGTCGCGGTGAAGGCGATGGCGCCGCACTGCGATCTGCTGATCGTCGTCGGATCGACGAACTCCTCGAACTCGGTGCGACTCGTCGAGGTCGCGCTCCAGGCCGGCGCCCGGGCCTCCTACCTCGTGGACTACGCCCGTGACATCGACACCAGCTGGTTCGACGGTGCTCAGACGGTCGGTGTCACCTCCGGCGCCTCGGTGCCCGAGGTGTTGGTGCGCGGTGTCGTCGACCTTCTCGCCGAGCACGGCTACGGGTCGGTCGAGACGGTGACCACCGCCAACGAGACGCTCACCTTCGCCCTGCCGCGCGAACTGCGACCGGCCCGCAACGCGGGCTGAGGACCACAGGTGTCGGGGGACGCCCACGGGGAACGCGGAGACGTCGACCACCGCGACACCGTGACGGTCGAGCGGTCGACGGTCGTCGACGTCGCCTACGCACGGCTCGAGGTCGGTGGTCGGCCCGGTCTGCGGGTCGGCACGCTCATCGAGTCGATCGACAGCGACCACGTCCTGCTCCATGGCGCGCGTCGCCGGATCGGTGACGCCTGGACGCAGGCGATCGGCGACGTCCTCGGTCCGCACCTGCCGGCGTCACTCACCGTCGCCCACCCCACCACGTGGGGGAGCCGGCGCGTCGGGATCGTGATCGACGCCGCGCGCGCCGTCGTGACACGCGCCGGGACCACCACCTCGGTGCACGCCGCCCCCCGTGCCGTCCTCGTGGCGGCGACCCACCTCGAGCCGTCGGCCCGGGTCTGCGTGGTCGCCGAGAGTCACGACGGCCGCCTCGACGTCCATCGGGTCACCCGGGACGACGACGGGTGGCGGGTGACACGGACCGACGTCCTCGACGACCCCACCGACCACCGTGCCGCCCCCGAGGTCCTCGGGGATCTGGTCGACGACACCGTCGAGGCGATCCTCGTCGACGGTGATCACCGTGACCGCCTCGCCGCGGCGATCCGCCTGTTCGAGGACGCGACCCCGACCGGCCGGATCGCCGCCGTCGAACGGGCACTGGTCCACCGGTTCGCCGGAGAGGTCCTCCCGTCGAGCCCGCCACCGCGACCCCCCGACACCACCGCCCACCGGCCCGACCGACGCACCCTCGTCGCCGCTGCGGTCGCCACCGTGGTCGTGCTCGCCGCCGTCGTCGCGGGCGCCGTGGTCTTCGGCGGGTCCGCCGACGAGGCGCCCTCGGCGACGGCCGCCCCGCCGACGTCGGTGCGCGCCGACGTGGGCCGGGTGTCGATGGTGGTGCCCGTCGACTGGCGCCGCACGAGCGACGCCGTCGACGACACCGGTGCCATCCCCTTCACGACGTTCGCCGCACGCACCGACGACCGGCGGATCATCGTCGTACAGAACGCCGTGCGGATCGACTCGACCCCGACGACCGTCGCGACCAGCCTGCGCAACCGGCTGCGGCAGAGCGGCGGCGACACGGTGTCGGAGTTCTCGGCGGTCACCCGCTACGCCGACCGCGACGTGATCAGCTACCGCGAGACGCCCGGGTCGGGCGCCGCGATCCGGTGGTACGTGATGGTGTCCTCGGCACTACAGGTCAGTGTCGGATGCCAGGCCGGAGCCCGCGGCGAGGCGATCGACGACGCCTGCGCGGCCGCGGTCGGCTCGGTCACCATCGCGCCGTTGCGCTGAGGCGACATCGGTCCAGGTGAGGCGCCCACGGAGGCGTTTTGACCGGCCCGTGGCGACCCCGTACTCTGAACCGCTGGTGCGCGGCACCCCGCATCGCGGGGCGAACCGGGTCCCCGGGTCCCCACTGGTCGCCGGGAATCACCCCGCCGACGCATCCGACCAGCTCCACACCGACGGAATGGAACACCTGTGTCCACCTACACCCCGAAGGCCGGTGACATCACGCACGCGTGGCATGTCATCGACGCCACCGACGTGGTGCTCGGCCGGCTCGCCGTGCAGACCGCCCATCTGCTGCGCGGCAAGCACAAGCCGACCTACGCCCCGCACATGGACGGCGGCGACTTCGTCGTCATCATCAATGCCGAGAAGATCGTTCTGACCAGCAACAAGGCCGAGCGCAAGCTCAACTACCGGCACTCCGGGCATCCGGGTGGTCTCACCTCGCGCACCACCGCGCAGCTGCTCGAGACCCATCCCGAGCGCGTGATCGAGAAGGCCGTCAACGGCATGCTCCCGAAGACCAAGCTGGGCCGGGCGATGTTCGGCAAGCTCAAGGTCTACGCCGGCCCCGACCACCCCCATGCGGCACAGCGTCCCGCTCCCTTCGAGATCAAGCAGGTGTCCCAGTGACCGAGCCCCAGTCTTCAGAGAACACCATCGGCGACGCCGTCGAGGGTGAGTACACCCCGGTCGACGTCGCCGCGGCCGAGGTCGCGAGTGACGACTACGTGGTCGACGAGGCCACCGGCACCGAGGCGCTCGACGCCTCCCCGGCGCCCGCCCCGATCCACCTCGATCGTCCGATCCAGACCGTCGGTCGCCGTAAGGAGGCCGTCGTCCGCGTGCGCATGGCCCCCGGCTCCGGTCAGTTCACGCTGAACGGCCGCAGCCTCGAGGCGTACTTCCCGAACAAGGTGCACCAGCAGCTGATCAAGGCCCCGCTGGTGATCGTCGAGCGCACCGAGTCCTTCGACGTCCACGCCAAGCTCGTCGGCGGCGGACCGTCGGGACAGGCCGGCGCGCTGCGCCTGGCGATCGCCCGCGCCCTCATCGAGGTCGCCCCCGACGATCGCCCCGCGCTCAAGAAGGCCGGGTTCCTCACCCGTGACCCCCGCGCGGTGGAGCGCAAGAAGTACGGCCTTAAGAAGGCCCGTAAGGCATCGCAGTACTCGAAGCGTTGATCGCGGCGCCTGTGCGCTGATCTCCGCCTGCACCGAGCAGGTGTTCAGGATCCTCTGGACACCTGCTCGAGTGCGTTCTGCGACATCTCTTCTGTGACATCTCTTCTGCGACATCTCCGATCGAACAGGGGCACCGGAATGGGACGACTCTTCGGCACCGACGGCGTACGCGGCCTCGCCAACGCCGACCTCACACCCGAGCTGGCCGTGAGCGTGGCCCGCGCGGCCGCGAGCGTGCTGGCCACCACGGCGACCGCACCCGGTGTCCGGCCCCTGGCCGTCGTCGGACGTGATCCCCGCGCCTCCGGTGAGATGCTGGAGGCCGCGGTGTGCGCCGGTCTCGCCGCCGCCGGGGTCGACGCACTGCGCGTGGGAGTGCTGCCGACACCCGCCGTCGCGTTCCTGACCGACCACCACCGTGCCGCCTTCGGTGTCATGATCTCGGCGTCGCACAATCCCATGCCCGACAACGGCATCAAGCTGTTCGCCGCCGGTGGACACAAGCTCGCCGACGACCTCGAGGAGCGCATAGAGTCGGCGATCGCCGAGCCGGCAGATGCCTCGGCACGGCCTGTGGGAGCTGCCATCGGCCGGATCCTCGATGCCGCCGACGCCGCCCGCCCCTACCTCGACCATCTCGCCTCGGCGGTGTCGTCGGATCTCGACGGCATCACCGTCGTGGTCGACTGCGCCCACGGCGCAGCGAGTCTCACCGCCCCGGCCGCCTACCGCGCGGCCGGCGCCACGGTCATCGCGCTGAACGCCGAGCCCGACGGGCTCAACATCAACGACGGGTGCGGTTCGACCCACCTCGACGTGATCCGCAAGGCCGTCATCGAACACGGCGCCGACATCGGGCTGGCCCACGACGGCGACGCCGATCGCTGTCTCGCCGTCGACGCGACCGGGGACGTCGTCGACGGCGATGCCATCCTGGCGGTGCTGGCGATCGCGATGAAAGAGTCGAACACGTTGGCGCACAACACCCTCGTTGCCACCGTCATGAGCAACCTGGGCCTGCACATCGCGATGCGCTCGGCCGGTATCGACCTGCGCACCACCGCCGTCGGCGACCGGTACGTGCTCGAGGAACTCCGCTCCGGGGCGTTCGCGCTGGGCGGTGAGCAGTCCGGTCACGTGGTGCTGCCGTCGTTCGCCACCACCGGTGACGGCATCCTCACCGGACTGATGCTGATGGCGCGCATGGCGCAGACCGGACGCGACCTGGCCGACCTGGCCTCGGTCATCACCACGCTGCCGCAGATCCTGATCAACGTCCCCGTCGCCGACAAGGACGCCGTGGCCGGTGCGGAATCGGTGCGCGAGGCGGTCGTCACCGCCGGTGCCGAACTCGGTGAATCCGGACGGGTGTTGTTGCGCCCGTCGGGAACCGAGCAACTCGTCCGCGTCATGGTGGAGGCCACCACCGCACACGAGGCCGACAGCATCGCCCGACGCATCGCCGACGTGGTCGGCTCGGTCGGTCGATGACCGACGTGACGGCTCGGTCGATGACCGGGCAGCCCGCCGCGGTGCTCTTCGACTTCTCCGGCACCCTGTTCCGCTTCACCGAGCGAGCCGAGTGGTTCGCCGACCTGCACGACGAGGACGGCGCGCCGATCGACGGCCACCTGCAGGCGGAGTTGATCCGTCGCATGACCGCCCCCACCGGCGTCCCCGCCGAGCTCGACGACGAGATGCGCGCGGCATGGCTGCGGCGCGACCTCGATCCGGCCCTGCACCGCGCGGCGTACCTCGCGGTGCTGCGCGCCTCGGGTCTCGCCGTCCCCGGCCACGCCGAATCCCTCTACGAGCGGGTCCTCGCCGCCGAGTCGTGGGATCCCTACCCCGACACGGTGTCGGTGCTGACCCAGCTGGCCGAGCGTGACATCGCCATCGGCATCGTCAGCAACATCGCCTTCGACCTGCGGGCGGTGTTCGCGCGCCACGGCGTCGACCACCTCGTCGACGTGTGGGCGTTGTCGCACGAGGTCGGGATCACCAAACCCGATCCCGGGATCTTCCGGTTCGCCACCGATCACCTCGATGTCGACCCCACGCGGACGCTGATGATCGGTGACAGCGAGGAGGCCGACGGCGGGGCCCGCGGGATCGGCTGCTCGTTCGCCCTGGTGGAGCCACTGCCCGTGGGCGACCGCCCGCACGCGCTCCACGACGCGCTGGCCGCGGCAGACATCGCCTAGAGGCGCGTCACCCGCCGATCCGTCACATCTCGAGGGAACCCATCGCTCCCGGTCGACGTCTTATCATCGTCGAACCAGGAATCGGCAGGTCGGTGACAGAGGGCGGGACAGGGGAGGTCGATACACATGGACGAGGCGTTGCGGATCGACGTCGGTGGCGTCGTGGAACTGGCCGACGAGCTGCACCGGGCCGCGACGTCGCTCGATACCGCCGCACGCGCGGTCGACACACCGGCGTTCGACTCCCGCTCGGTCGGGTCCGCGTACGTCGAGCACGCCGAGGCCTACGGCGCGGGCATGACCGCCCTCCGCGGCGAGATCGCGGCGATGCGATCGTCGATCGAGCGGCTCGCCGACGGAACACGCACGGCCGCAGCTGTTCTCGCCAGCACCGACACCGATTCGGGCGGCCGGATCGCCGGGTCGGGACTGCCATGACCACCGCGCAAGCGCCCGACCGCCGCGTCGACACCCTGCGTCCCGCCGCGCTGGCGGGTCTGCGGTGGTTCGCCGTCGTCCGCCCCATCGCGACCGCGATCGGGGTGTCGCTCTCGTCCGACACCGATCTCGCGCGCCGGTTCGGGGTGACCGAGGGGATCGACCTGTCCGCGCTCGTCCACGACGCGTCGAGCCTGCGGTCGGCGGTGGCGATCGCCGCCGACGCGACCCGAGGCGTCGACGCCGTCGGTGACCGGATCCCGTCGGTGTGGACCGGCGTGGCGTCCGACGCCGCAGGTGCGGCGCTCGGCCGGCATGTCCGGCGGTCCGACGAGGCGATCGAGCGGATGCGGGAGATCGCCGCCACCGTCGACGCCGCGGCCGCGGCACTGTCCCGGGTGCTCGTGGCGAAGTACCTGGCGCTCGCGGCCATCGCGACCGACCTCGTCGCGGGTCGCCCGATGACGACGGTCACCCTTGCCGACGCCGAGGAGAACCGCGGTGCGATCGCGGCCGACATCGCCGCCAAGACAGCACTGTTCGATGCCGCCGTCGATGTGGCCGACACCGCCGTCGGCGAGATCCTCGCAGTGGTGGGCGCGTCCTTCGAGGGGCTCGCGACCCGGGCGCCGTATCCGGACGGTCTCGCCGTCGTGGCGCGATCCGCCCGATCACACCGCAGGACAACCGCTTCCGGCCCGCGGCGAACGGACGTCGCGATCGGGTCGTCGGTCGGCGGTCCCGTCCCGCGGCCGGTCGTGCCGTCCCGGGCCGTGATAGGTGGCGGTGCCAGTGGGGGTGACCCGATCCGCGTCATCGCACCTGCCGTCGTTCCGGCCCACGGGGGACACCCGACGGCGACAGGGGGTGTCGACCCGGTGCCGCTGGCGTCCGCGCTGGCCGAGGCCGCGGTGGCGTCGGCATCGGCGGTGGGGATGGCCGCCGCCGGCGGGTTCGGCGCCGTGCTCAACCTCGCCGTCGAGGCACTCGCCGGAACCCAGGATCACGGACCCGGAGGCCCCGGGCCCGAGGCGTCCACGCGATCTGGACCGATGCTGTCGCTGAACCTCGATCTCGATCTCGACGGTGACCGCGATCCCGGCGAGGAGGATCGTCCGCGCGCGGCCACCCCCGGCGATCCGCAGCCGGAGTCCGCGCCGCGTGGCGTCGCGCCCGATGTCGTGCCGCTACCCACCGCGGCGGCGCCGTCACCACCGGATGTGTCGCAGTCCCCGTCGGGACCGCCACCCGCTGTCGACGACGTCGTCGACGCGCCGTCACCGCCTCGGCCGCCGGCCCCGGAACCGATCGTCGATCCCGGTCCGGCGACCCCGCCGACGCCGACGCCGCCGCGGCCGGGTCGCGTCGAGGAGCCGGCCGCCGACACGAACCGTGCACCGCAGGCGACGCCCGACCCCGGCGACGACGGTGGCCTGGCGCTGGCCGGCGACCGATGAGACCTGCCGATCAGATCGAGGAGATCCTGCGGTCGATGACCGGCAGGCTCGACCGCGAACGAACCCGGCACAGCCGCGCATCGGCCGCGGCCGCGCAGGCCTGGCGGGAGCCGTTGCCGGACGAGGACGATCCGAACGGTGACGACGACGATCGCGCATCCGACGCCGACGACGACGGTGCGGATGATCGGCGCCGACGACCGATCCTGGACCCCGCGCCGCGCTGACCGCGGCCCGCTGTCGCGGGATCGGAGGGGTCAGCTGCGCAGCAGGCGGGTGATCGGGTCGGCGGAGTCGATCTCGACGGTGTCGGCATCGACCGTCTCGAGTTTGCCGATCGCGACCGCGGGGTCGGCGAAGTCGGAATAGGTGGGATCGCCGATCGCGGTCCTGCCGCGAGCCGCCGTCCCCCCGAGGTGCGCGAGCAGGAACCCTGCCAGCATCGCGCGGGTCGCCTTCTGGGTTGTGGAGTGATCCGACCCGTCGCCGAGACGTTTGCGCACGCTGAATCCCTCGGCGAGTCCACGATTGGTCGACTTCGGGATCGTGCGCAGGGCGACCTGGTCACCCTGCAGGGCGTTGCGCAGTGCGAGCGCGTTCGATGTCATGCCGTCGAGGTCCTTCGGCGCGGCGAGGATCAGAGCCGGCACACGGGCACGGTGGGCGGCGGGTAGCACCGCGGGACCGGTCGGTGCGGGGAACAGTGCGGCCAACGCCCGTGCATGCTGCGAGTCACCGGCGGCGAGGACGGCGGCCGACGCCCCGAGACCGTGGCCGGCCAGTGCGAGCCGCTCGGGATGCACGGTGATCGCGCCCGAGCCCAGGCGGACGCTCGAGATGATCTGCAGTGAGGTCTCGAGGTCGACGGCGAGTGCACGATCCGACGCCAGCGGCCCGCGCTCGGTGTCGGGGACGGCCACGACGATGCCCCACGAGGCGAGATGCTCGAGGGTGTCGCGGTACTGCCTGCTGTGGGTGATCCAGCCGTGGCCGAACGCCACGCCGGGGAGGTCGGTGCCCGATTCGGGCGTGTAGACGACGCCCGGGAGACCGACGATGGCCATGTCGCCCCGCAGCACACGGTGCGGTCCACGTCGGGACAGCTGCGCAAACAACTTCTTCACCGAGGTCACGGCTCGACCCTATGACACCCGGGGTGCCCGGCGCGCCGCCCGACCCCCGGTAACCTGTGTCGAATGTGCGGAATCGTCGGATACGTGGGTCACCGGGACGCCCTGGAGATCGTCGTGGAGGCCCTGCGCCGGATGGAGTACCGCGGATACGACTCCGCGGGCGTCGCCATTCTCGACGGAGCCGGTCACACCGCCGTCGAGAAGAAGGCCGGTCGGCTCGAGAACCTCGACAAGCAGCTCGCGACCGTGGGTCGTGAGGCGTTCGCAGGCACCAGCGGGATGGGCCACACCCGGTGGGCGACCCACGGGCGACCCACCGACCGCAACGCCCACCCCCACGTGAGCCGCGACGGACGGTTCGCGGTGGTCCACAACGGGATCATCGAGAACTACGCTGCGCTGCGCGCCGAGGTGGAGGCGGCCGGGGTCGAGTTCAGCTCCGACACCGACACCGAGACCGCGGTGCACATGCTCGACCTCGAATACGCGAACGGCGCGAACGCGGGTGACTTCGTCGCCTCGGCCTACGCCGTCCTCGGTCGTCTCGAGGGCGCGTTCACCCTGGTCTTCACCCATTCCGACCATCCGGGGACCATCGTCGCCGCGCGACGGTCGACCCCGCTGGTGGTCGGTGTCGGGGTGAACGAGATGTTCGTGGGCTCCGACGTCGCCGCGTTCATCGAGCACACCCGCGACGCGGTGGAGCTCGGTCACGACCAGGTCGTCGTCATCACCGCCGACCGCTACACCATCACCGACTTCGACGGCACGCCGCAGGAGGGCAAGCCGTTCCACATCGACTGGGATCTCGCCGCCGCCGAGAAGGGCGGCCACGACTTCTTCATGCTCAAGGAGATCGCCGAGCAGCCGCAGGCGCTCGCCGACACCCTCGTCGGCCACTTCGAGAACGGTCGGATCGTCCTCGACGAGCAGCGCATCACCGACCAGGACCTGCGCGACATCGACAAGATCTTCGTCGTCGCGTGCGGTACGGCCTACCACGCGGGCATGCTGGCGAAATACGCCATCGAGCACTGGACCCGGCTGCCGGTCGAGGTCGAACTGGCCAGCGAGTTCCGCTACCGCGACCCGGTGCTCGACCGCTCCACGCTCGTGGTCGCCATCTCCCAGTCGGGGGAGACCGCCGACACCCTCGAGGCGGTGCGGCACGCGAAGGAGCAGAAGGCGCGGGTGCTGGCCATCTGCAACACCAACGGTGCGCAGATCCCCCGGGAGTCCGACGCCGTGCTCTACACCCATGCCGGACCCGAGATCGGTGTCGCGTCGACGAAGTGTTTCCTCGCCCAGATCGCCGCGGCGTACCTCGTCGGGCTGGCGCTGGCCCAGGCCCGCGGCACGAAGTACCCCGACGAGGTGGCCCGCGAGTTCCATGAGCTCGAGCAGATGCCGCACGCCGTCGAGCGGGTCCTCGAGACCGTCGAACCAGTTCGTGCGCTGGCCCGTTCGCTCGTCGACGCACGCACCGTGCTGTTCCTCGGCCGCCACGTCGGCTACCCGGTGGCGCTCGAGGGCGCGCTGAAACTCAAGGAACTGGCCTACATGCACGCTGAGGGCTTCGCCGCGGGCGAGCTCAAACACGGCCCCATCGCGCTCATCGAGGACGGCCTGCCGGTGATCATCGTGATGCCCTCGCCGAGTGGCCGTCCGCTGCTGCACTCGAAGATGGTCAGCAACATCCGCGAGATCCAGGCGCGCGGCGCCCGCACCATCGTCATCGCCGAGGAGGGCGATGTCGCGGTGGCCGGGTTCGCCGACCACCTCATCGAGATCCCGGTGACCTCGACCCTGCTGCAACCGCTCGTCTCCACCGTACCGCTGCAGGTGTTCGCGGCCGCGGTCGCGCAGGCCCGCGGATACGACGTCGACAAGCCGAGGAACCTCGCCAAATCCGTGACGGTGGAGTAGCCGCGTGATCGGCTTCCACACCGCCGACGAGATCCGGGCGGCCGAGCAGGCGACGGGTGACCTGCTGGCCTCGGGTGTGCTGATGCGCCGCGCCGCAACCGGTCTCGCGCACGTCATCCTCGCCGAGCTCCGCCTCCGACGGGGTGCGCTGTACGGGGCGCGGGTGGGACTGATCGTCGGTGCCGGCGACAACGGGGGCGACGCGCTCCACGCCGGCGCGATGCTCCGTGCCCGCGGTGTCGCCGTCGACGCCGTTCTCGTGGCGCCCGATCGCGCCCACCCCGGCGGCCTGGCCGCACTGCGCCGCGCGGGTGGTCGCGTCGTGGCGACGGCATCGAGCGGGTACGACCTCGTCGTCGACGGCGTCGTCGGCATCGGCGGATCGGGTCCGCTGCGGCCGGCCGCGGCCGCGGCGTTCGAGCACGTCACCGCACCGATCGTCGCCGTCGACATCCCGTCGGGCGTCGACGCCGACACCGGAGAGGTGCACGACCCGTCGGTCCGCGCCGCGGTGACCGTCACCTTCGGGACCCGTCGCCGCGCCCACGCTCTCGCGGCGTACCGCTGTGGTCGCATCGAGTGCGTCGACATCGGCATCGACCCGCCCGCGGCACATCTCGTCGCCCTCGCCGACACCGAGATCGGTGGGCAGTGGCCGGTTCCCGGTCCCGCCGAGGACAAGTACACCCAGGGCGTGACCGGCATCATCGCCGGATCCGACCGGTTCCCGGGTGCCGCCGTCCTGTGCACGGGTGCCGCGGTCGCCGCCACGTCGGGAATGGTCCGCTACGCCGGATCCGCTGCCTCGCAGGTGGTGTCGCGACACCCGGAGATCGTCGCGTCCATGGTGCGTGAGGCGGGCGACCTCGACGACGTCGGTCGGGTACAGGCCTGGGTCATCGGTCCGGGCGCCGGGACCGACACCCGCGCCACCGATCTCGTGCACGCCGTGCTCGACACCGACCTCCCCGTCCTTCTCGACGCCGACGCGATCACCGTCGTCTCCGAGCATCGCTCGTGGGTCGCCGACCGCACCGCCCCGACCCTGCTGACACCGCACGCTGGTGAGTTCGCCCGGCTCGCCGGACACCCGGTGGGTGCCGATCGCGTGGGCGCCGTCACCGATCTCGCCGCCGACCTCGGTGCCACGGTGCTGCTCAAGGGCCGGGCGACCCTCGTCGCCGACGCCGCGGGCCCGACGCTGGTGAACGACGCCGGGTCGTCGTGGGCGGCGACCGCAGGAGCCGGAGATGTGTTGTCGGGCATCGCCGGTGCGCTGCTCGCGGCCGGTCTCACTCCTCGTCTGGCCGCCGCCGCGGCAGCACGCGCCCACGCGACGGCGGCCGTCCTGGCTGCGATGGGTGATGGGGAGAACACAGACCGGGGAGCGCCGATCGGGGCGTCGGATCTGCTGGCCGCGGTGCGGCCGGCCATCCGCGCGCTGCGCGCCGGAGCGGTGGGGCACCGATGAGCGCCGGTGCCGCCGCGCCGGCGCTGTGGGCCCCCGCCCTCGAGGCCTCGATCGACCTCGACGCGATCGCCCACAACGTCGGGGTGCTCACCGAGCGTGCCGGCGCCGCCGTGATGGCGGTCGTCAAGGCCGACGGGTACGGACACGGCGCGGTCGAGGTCGGTCGCGCCGCGCTGGCCGCCGGGGCCTGTGCACTCGGCGTCGCGACGGTGGGGGAGGCGCTCGCACTCCGTGCGGGCGGTGTCACCGCACCGATCCTGGCCTGGTTGCATTCCTCGGCCACCGATTTCGTTGCCGCCGTCGCCGCCGACATCGACGTCGCGGTCTCGTCGACCGCGCAGCTCGAGGCGGTCGTGACCGCGGCACGGTCGCTCGGCACCACGGCCACGGTGACGACCAAGATCGACACCGGTCTCGCCCGCAACGGGGTCGGCCCGGATCACTGGCCGGCCCTGCGCGACGCGGTCGCGACCGCCGTGGCCGAGGGGTCGATCGTGCTCGGCGGCATGATGTGCCATCTCGCGCACGGCGACACCCCCGGCCATCCGCTCAACGACACCCAGGCCGCGCGACTCGACGCCTGTGTCGCCGAGATGCGCCGCGCCGGCGTCATCCCGCGGGCGGTGCACATCTCCAATTCCGCTGCCGCGCTGACCCGCCCGGATCTCTCCCGCGATCTGGTCCGACCGGGTATCGCGGTGTACGGACTCTCCCCGTTGCCCCACGAGTTCGACGACCTGCCGCTGATCCCGGCGATGACCCTCTCGGCCGAGGTGGTCATGGTGAAGGCGGTCGCCGCGGGACAGGGTGTGTCCTACGCACACACGTGGACCGCGCCGCGCGACACCACGTTGGGGCTGATCCCCGCCGGGTACGCCGACGGTGTCCCGCGCCTGCTCTCGAACCGACTCCGGGTACGCATCGGCGAGAAGACCTACCCGGGAGTCGGGCGGGTGTGCATGGATCAGATGGTGGTCGACCTCGGCCCGGACACCACCGTCCGCGAGGGCGATCGTGCCGAACTGTTCGGCACCGGCGCGCAGGGCGGGCCGACCGCCACCGAGTGGGCGGACACGATCGGCACCATCGACTACGAGATCGTCAGCGGCATCCGTGGGCGCACCGTGCGTAGCCACCACGGGGGCCCGCGCAACGGTGGGTCGTGAGAACGATCCGACGGGAGAGGAATCGAGGATGAGCGGAGATCAACGACCACAACGGCTCGGGATCCTCGCCGGTGTCGCGGGCGTCGCGGCGCTCGGTGCGGTCACCGTCGGCGGCGTCGCCCGCAACCTCACACGACGCCCGTCCGGGCGCGCGGACCCCCACGCGGACGAGAACTTCCGCACCATCTACTCCGACCGCGCCAGCTTCGTCACCGCCGACGACGGGGTGCCCCTGGCCGTCCGCGAGGTGGGGCCGCCGGACGCCCCGCTGACCGTCGTCTTCTCCCACGGCTTCACCATGCGACTGACCAGCTGGCATTTCCAGCGGCGACGGCTCGAGGAGGTGTGGGGCGACCGCGTGCGGCTGGTGTTCTTCGACCACCGCGGACACGGGAAATCCGGTGCGGCACCGGCCCACACCGCGACCATCACCCAGCTCGGAGCCGACATCGCCACGGTGATCCGCGCCGTGGTCCCCGACGGCCCCGTGGTCCTTGTCGGACACTCGATGGGTGCGATGGCGATCATGGGACTCGCCACCAGACGTCCGGAACTGTTCTCCGACAAGATCATCGGTGTCGGGCTCATCGCCACCGCCGCGAAGGGCATCACCGAGGCCGGACTCGGACAGGGCCTACAGAACCCCCTGGTCGACGCGTTCCGCTACTCGGTGCGCACCGCGCCGCGCGCCGTGCAGGCCGGGCGCGGGGTGACGCGCGTGATCATGTCGCCCATGTTCACCGCGGCGGCGTTCGGGTCGACGTTCCACTCGCCGGCGACGAGCGCGTTCGTCTCCTCGATGATCCAGAGCACCCCGATCGACACCGTCGTGAACTTCCTCAGGTCGCTGGAGAGCCACGACGAGACCGACGCCCTTCGGGTCCTGGGGCGGGTGCCCACGCTCGTCGCCTGCGGATACGAGGACAAGCTCACCCCGCTGCCGAACTCGGTGGACCTCCACGCCTCGCTGCCGGGCAGCGAACTCGTCGGCGTCCCCGACTGCGGGCACCTGGTGCTCCTGGAACAGCCCGCCGTCATCACCGACGCGATCGAACGGCTCGTGCAGCGCAGCGTGGCGTCGTGACGGCCGACGAGTCCCGGACGCTGGCGACGGTGCACGACACCGAGGCCTTCGGGGCGGACCTGGCGTCGGGGTTGGCGCCGGGCGACCTCGTGATCCTCGACGGACCTCTGGGGGCGGGCAAGACCGCCCTGACCCGCGGCATCGGTGCCGGCCTCGGCGTGCAGGGGCGCATCACCTCGCCGACCTTCGTGATCGCGCGCGTGCACCCGCCCGGGGAACCCGGCGGGGTCGGGCTCGTGCATGTCGACGCCTACCGTCTGGGCACCACCGGGGCCGACGTGCTCGCCGATCTCGACGCCCTCGACCTCGACACCGAACTCGACACGGCCGTGGTCGTCGTCGAATGGGGTGCCGGGGTCGCCGAACGACTCACCGATCGTCATCTGCTGGTGCGACTGCAGCGCAGGTCCGACAGCGATGTCCCCGGCGGCGGCGATCCCGATGCGGACGAGCGCACGATCACCTGGGGTTGGCGCGCGTCGGCCGACCTCACCTAGGCTCGGCGACCGTGCTTGTTCTGGCGATCGACACCTCGACACCCACGGTGACCACCGGGGTCGCCGAGGTGACGCCGTCGACCGGGATCGCGGTGCGGGCGCACCGCGCCGTCGACACCCCGCGCGGACACGCCGAGATCCTCACCACCCTGATCCTGGACTGCCTCACCGAGTCCGGGGTCGCCCGGTCCGAGCTCGATGCCGTCGTCGTCGGGTGCGGGCCGGGTCCGTTCACCGGGTTGCGCGTCGGTATGGCGACCGCGGCCGCTTTCGCCGACGCGCTCGCCATCCCGCTGCACGGCGTGTGTTCGCTCGACGCCATCGCCGCCGAAGCGACCTCGATCGGCCCCGGACGGGTCCTCGTCGTCACCGACGCCCGCCGTCGCGAGGTCTACTGGGCCCTCTACGGCGACGGTCGTCGTCTCGCGGGCCCCGCCGTGGACACCCCCGCCGCGCTGGTCGACCATCTGCACGGCGAGGAGAGGGTGGACGCCATCGTCGGGTCCCCGGAGCACACCCGACTCTTCGGTGACCAGGTCGTCGATGCGGTCACGACACCGAGCACCCGAGGACTCGTCGCGACGGCCCGCCGTGGGATGGAGTCCGGTACCGATCCCGAACCCGTTGTCCCGCTGTACCTACGGCGCCCCGACGCCGTCGCCACCGCGGATCGCGCCCGATGATCGGGCCACTCGCCCCCGCCGACGCCGCGCGATGCGCCGAGCTGGAACGGTTGATCTTCCCCGACGAGTCACCCTGGCCGGTCGAGGCGTTCACCGCCGAGATCGCCTCGCCGCACAACCGCTACTTCGCCGCCCGCGACAGCGACGGCGAGACCCTCGTGGGATACGCGGGGATCGCGCTGCTGGGACGAATCGGGGCCTTCGAGTGCGAGATCCACACCATCGCCGTCGACCCCGCCCATCGTGGCGCCGGGTACGGTCGAGCGCTCATGGCCGCCCTGCTCGAGGTGGCGGATGCCCATGCGGCCGAGGTGTTCCTCGAGGTCCGCACCGACAACGACGTCGCCATCGACATGTACCGGCGCAACGGTTTCGCACAGATCGGTCTGCGCAAGCGGTACTACCAGCCCAGCGGCGCCGACGCCTACACGATGCGACGACCGTCGGTCACCCGCACCGACACCCGACGGGAGGACGGCGGCTCGTGATCGTGATGGGGATCGAGAGTTCGTGCGACGAGACCGGTGTCGGCATCGTGCGATGGAACGACGACGCGACGACCACACTGCTCGCCGACGAGGTCGCCTCCAGCGTCGCCGAACACGCGCGGTTCGGCGGCGTGGTGCCCGAGGTCGCCTCCCGTGCCCACCTCGAGGCCATCGTCCCGACCGTGACCCGCGCCCGGGAGGTCGCCGACGTCGATCGTCCCGACGCGATCGCGGTGACCATCGGCCCCGGACTCGCCGGCGCCCTCCTCGTGGGAGTCGCCGCGGCGAAAGCCTATGCCGCAGCGTGGGACATCCCGCTCTACGCCGTGAACCACCTCGGCGGTCACGTCGCCGTCGACACCCTCGAACACGGGCCGATGCCGCAGTGTGTGGCGCTGCTGGTGTCGGGTGGGCACACCCACCTGCTGAAGGTCGACGACCTCGGCGCGCCGATCGTCGAGTTGGGCACCACCGTCGACGACGCGGCCGGCGAGGCCTTCGACAAGGTGGCCCGCCTGCTCGGTCTCGGCTATCCGGGTGGCCCCGCGCTCGATGCCGCGGCCGCGCAGGGTGATCCGACCGCCATCCGGTTCCCCCGGGGCATGACGGGTCCGCGGGACGCGAGGTACGACTTCTCGTTCAGTGGGGTGAAGACCTCCGTCGCCCGTTTCGTCGAGAAGTGTCAGCGCGCGGGTGATCCGGTCCCGCTCGCCGACGTCGCCGCCTCGTTCCAGGAGGCGGTCGCCGACGTGCTGAGCCTCAAGGCGATGCGCGCGTGTGAGGACTCGGGGGTCGACACCCTCGTCCTTGGCGGTGGGGCGACGGCGAACTCCCGTATCCGGTCGTTGACCGCGCAGCGGTGCGCCGATGCGGGTGTGACGCTGCGTATCCCGCGTCCGCGGCTGTGTACCGACAACGGGGTGATGATCGCGACGCTGGGGGCCCACGTCATCGCAGGAGGTGCGCCGGCGTCGCCGCTGACGGTGGCCACCGACCCGGGTATGTCGGTGCAGATCAGCGCGTACTGACCCGCGCACCGCTCTCGACCGGAGTGGCGGCGGCCCGGAAATCGTCGGCGCCGCACAGGGAGCCGGTGTCGGCGTCGACGGTGGCGGCACGCAGGATCGCGCGCTGCACGGGTCGCGCGCGCTCGTAGAGATCACGTCCGGCCGCGGTCAAGGCGGTGAACACCGACCGACGGTCGTTCTCACACATGGTCCGCTGCGCGAAACCGTTCTTCTCCAGGCCCGCGACCAGCCGCGACAGCGCGCTCTGACTCAGATGCACCTGACCGGCGAGTTCGCTCATCCGGAGCGAGCAGTCCGGCTGTGCGGCAAGCAGTTCGAGCACCTCGAACTCGCTCCCGCTGATCTGGTGACTGGCCTCGAGCGTGCGGTCGATCTCGCAGTGCAGGCGGTGGTAGCGGACGGTCAGCCGGTGCCACGCGGCCGCGAGGGCGTCCTCGTCACACGAGGCACCCGGGGAGGGTGTGTGCACGTCGTCGGACATGGGGCGATGCTACCAGATGTCGTCGCATTATTTGCAGTCAGATTATTTGTAGACACATTCAATGCAATTGCATATGGTTCTCCGCATGACAGTTCACTCACCGGTCACACCAGCGGATGACCCGACCGACGTCGGGTCCCGAGCGAAGGGGGAAGCACAGGTAGGAGAGGCGGAACAGGGGAGCGGCTCCCACGGGGAGGTGACATCGGCGCGGGGGTGGGCGACGGCGACCTGGGTTCTGCTCGTCGTCCTGGCCGGCGCGCTGTTCCTCGACGGGCTCGACATCTCGATGGTGGGCGTGGCCCTGCCGTCGATGGGGGCCGACCTCGGCATGGACCAGTCGCACCTGCAGTGGATCGTCAGCGGATACGTGCTGGGCTATGGCGGCTTCCTGCTGCTGGGAGGACGTGCGAGTGACCTCTTCGGTCGCCGACAGGTCTTCCTCGCGGCGCTCGCCGTCTTCGGTGTCGCGTCGATCGTCAGCGCGGTCGTCGAACTGGACGCGGCGATCATCGCGTTGCGTTTCGTCAAGGGCGTGGCCGCGGCGTTCACCGTCCCGGCGGGTCTGTCGATCATCACGACGACCTTCGCCGAAGGGCCGGCCCGCAACCGTGCGCTGAGCATCTACACCGTGTGCGGCGCCAGTGGCTTCTCTCTGGGCCTGGTGTTCGGCGGACTGCTCACCGAGGTCTCGTGGCAGGCGACGCTGCTGTTCCCCGGACCCGTCGCGGCGCTGCTGTTCCTCGCCGGCGTCAAGGTCATCCCGCGGACCGCGCGCCCGGCGATCACCTGGTCACACCTCGACGTCGGTGGGGCCCTCACAAGCACCGGCGCCCTGCTGGTCCTCGTCTACGCCGTCGTCGCCGCACCGGAGGCGGGGTGGACCGCGCCGTCGACCATCGGACTCTTCGTCGCCGCGGCGGCCTTCGGTGTCGCCTTCGTGCTGATCGAGGCGCGGCACCGCAACCCGCTCCTGCGCCTGGGCATCCTGCGGTCGCTGACCCTGGTGCACGCCAACGTCTCCGCCGCGGTGATGTTCGGCAGCTACGTCGCCTTCCAGTTCCTCGTCACCCTCTATCTGCAGGACACGCTGGGCTGGTCGCCGATCGCGATGGCACTCGGGTTCCTGCCCGCCGGTCTCCTGGTCGTGGCCAGCGCACTGCGGATGGACCGTGTGCTCGACCGGGTCGGCACACCGATCCTGATCACGGTCGGGCTCACGGCGTTCGTCGGTGGCTACCTGTTGTTCCTGCGGGCGCAGCCGGGCATGGGGTACGTCGACTTCCTGCTGCCCACCATCGTCCTGCTGGGTATCGGCTTCGCGCTGTGCTTCCCGTCGGTGAACGCCCAGGCGACCACCGGGGTGTCCGACGACGAGCAGGGGCTGGCGTCGGGGTTGGTGAACACCAGCATCCAGGTCGGCGGCGCGGTGATGCTCGCGGTGGTGACGGCCATCGTGACCAGCGCCCAGTCCGGCGGGACGCAAGGTTCCGGGCTGCCCGCGGGCATGTCGTCGGCCATCGTGCTGATCTCGGTGTTGTCGGTGCTCGGGGTCGTCGGGAGCCTGGTCGTGATCGCTCTCCGGCGCCGACAGGCGGGTACCGCGCCGCTGGCACTCCCGGGTACTTGAGTGCTGGCACTCGCATGTATAGAGTGCCAGGTGGCACCGAGTGAGGTTTCGGCTCCCGCGACGACGGAACCGAGCAAGGCGCCGTAATCATCTGTCATCAGAAAACGGGTACGGACCTACGAATCCGACCCAGTACCCCGAAAGTGGAGGGCTCACATCGTGGCGAGCGTGAACATCAAGCCCCTCGAGGACAAGATCCTCGTCCAGGCCAACGAGGCCGAGACGACGACCGCCTCCGGTCTGGTCATCCCCGACACGGCCAAGGAGAAGCCCCAGGAGGGCACCGTCATCGCCGTGGGCGAGGGACGCGTGACCGAGCAGGGCAACCGTGTGCCGGTCGACGTCAAAGAGGGCGACACCGTCATCTACAGCAAGTACGGCGGCACCGAGATCAAGTACTCCGGCGAGGAGTACCTGATCCTCTCGGCACGTGACGTGCTGGCGGTCATCTCCAAGTAGTCGTCACCCCACCGACCGACGCCGCGTGATGCGGCTGCGGACCCGGTGACGGTCCCCGCCCCGGGCGCTCCCTCACGGGGGCGACCGGGGCGGGGCTGTCTGCTCACCTCCCGACATCCGCACCTCCACCACCTCTCCGGCACCACCCACCACCTCTCAGGAGTGCAGCCACACATGGCCAAAGACATCGAATTCAGCGACGCGGCGCGTCGTTCCCTCGAACGCGGCGTCGACAAGCTCGCCGACACGGTCAAGGTGACGTTGGGCCCCCGCGGTCGCCACGTCGTACTCGCCAAGGCCTTCGGCGGACCCACCGTCACCAACGACGGCGTGACCATCGCCCGCGAGATCGACCTCTCCGACCCCTTCGAGGACCTCGGCGCGCAGCTGGTGAAGTCGGTCGCGACGAAGACCAACGACGTCGCCGGCGACGGCACCACCACGGCCACCGTGCTCGCGCAGGCCATCATCAAGTCCGGACTGCGCAACGTCACCGCCGGCGCCAACCCCATCGCGCTCGGCTCGGGCATCTCGCAGGCCGCCGACGCGATCTCCGAGGCGCTGCTCGCCGCGGCCACCCCGGTCGAGGGCGCCACCGCGATCGCCCAGGTCGCCACGGTCTCCTCGCGTGACCCCGAGATCGGCGAGATGGTCGGCAAGGCCATGACCGAGGTCGGCGTCGACGGCGTCGTCACCGTCGAGGAGAGCTCGGGACTGATCACCGATCTCGAGGTCACCGAGGGTGTCCAGTTCGACAAGGGCTACCTCTCGCCGTACTTCGTGACCGATCCCGACAGCCAGGAGGCCGTTCTCGAGGACGCCCGCGTCCTGCTCTTCCGCGACAAGATCACCTCGCTGCCCGATTTCCTCCCGCTGCTGGAGAAGGTCGCCGAGGCCGGCAAGCCGCTGCTGATCATCGCCGAGGACATCGAGGGTGAGCCGCTGTCGACGCTGGTCGTGAATTCGATCCGCAAGACCATCCACGCCGTCGCGGTGAAGGCGCCGTTCTTCGGTGACCGCCGCAAGGCGTTCCTCGAGGACCTCGCGGTGGTCACCGACGGCACCGTGATCAGCTCCGACATCGGGCTGTCGCTGGCCGAGGCGGGTCTCGACCTGCTCGGCTCGGTGCGGCGCGTCGTCGTCACCAAGGACACGACGACGATCGTCGACGGCGCGGGTACGACCCAGGCCATCGCCGACCGGTCGGCACAGCTGCGCCGCGAGATCGAGGCGAGCGACTCCGACTGGGACCGCGAGAAGCTCGCCGAGCGTCTGGCGAAGCTCTCCGGGGGCGTCGCGGTGATCCGCGTCGGCGCGGCCACCGAGACCGCGCTCAAGGAGCGGAAGCACCGCGTGGAGGATGCGGTCGCCGCGGCCAAGGCCGCGGTCGAGGAGGGCATCATCCCCGGCGGTGGCTCGGCCATCGTCCAGGCATCGGCCGCCCTCGACGATCTCGAGGCGACCCTGTCCGGTGACGAGGCGCTCGGGGTCTCCGTGGTCCGCACGGCCGTCCGCGCCCCGCTGCACTGGATCGCCACCAACGCCGGTGTCGACGGCTCGGTGGTCACCGCCACCGTCGCCGCCGCGGAGAAGGGTCACGGGTTCAACGCCGCGACGCTCACCTACGGCGACCTGCTGGCCGAGGGCATCGTCGACCCGGTCAAGGTGACCCGGTCGGCCATCGTCAACGCCGCCTCGGTCGCGCGCATGGTGCTCACCACCGAGAGCGCGATCATCGAGAAGCAGGCCGGTTCCGACGATCACGCAGGCCACGGTCACGGACACAGCCACTGAGCGGTCCGCAGTGATCGGCTGATACAGGACGAACACGAAGGGCACCCGGGAGAACCCCGGGTGCCCTTCGTCGTGCGTGTCGTGTGTGGGGCGATCAGCCCGCCATGCGGCGGCCGACACCGCGCTTCATGAGGATGCCGCGCTCGCTCTCCGACAACCCGCCCCAGATCCCGTAGGGCTCGGCGACGGCGAGCGCGTGCTCACGGCACTGGGCGATCACGGGGCACTGGTGGCACAGTTCCTTCGCGCGACGCTCGCGGTGGGCCCGTGCCCGGCCGCGCTCACCGTCGGGATGGAAGAACATCGACGAGTCGACACCGCGGCACAGGCCTTTCATCTGCCAGTCCCAGATGTCTGCGTTCGGTCCGGGAAGGTGGTTTGGCTGAGGCAATGTGGAGCTCCTTGTACGTGCCAATTTCGGCGTGAACTGGTTGGGTGAAGCAGTTCTCCGGAGTCGAGTACGACGTTGTCCCCGCCCGACTCGCTCAACGTAGGCGACGGTCGGAAAACCAGTCAACAACCCCACATGGCTGAGCAAAACCCTTGGTGGGACACCAGATGTTAAGCAGATGTTGCGTCGTTGCCCGGTCGGATCGGAGGCCACATCGGGCGTCGCGGCCGGCCCGGAATCGGTACGAATCGCCACACCACAGGGCTGTTCGCGACGTGGGCGGCGGCAGTGTCGGCCGACGCACGGGAGTCCGAAGGTGTCCGATCACGTCCGGGTGGTTAACGTCGCGGACATCCACGGGTGACCTCCAGGTGACACCCGGGCCGGAATCGGTCGGTCACGAGCAGGTTAACTTTTCGCTAAATCGAGGTTCAGATGCCCGAGAGGGGGCCCACAGCTGTGATCGACGTCGCTTTCGGGGCCCATCCCGACGCCCCTGTCGACGACGCACGCGGGGCCGACGCCGTCGTGACCGGCCACGACAGATGGCTGCACGCGGTCGCGCTGGGCGCACGCGGTCACTACGCACGCGCCCTAACAGAACTGCAGCGGTTGCGCGCAGCGACACCGCCCGGGCCGCACTCGTCGGCGCTGCTCTCCCTCGTCGCCTCGACGCAGGCGTCGCACCTGCGCCAGTGCGGCCGTCACACCGACGCTCGTCGCCTCGACGGCGACGCCCTGGCGCTCGCGGTCGGGGCGCCGGCGGGACCCGCAGCGACCTCGGCGTGCGTCGACGCCCTCGTCGGTCTCGCCGCCGACCATCTCGGGCTCGGCGCCTTCGACGTCACGGAACGACTCCTCGACAGAGCAACCCGGCGATGGGAGGACGGTGCCTCCCCGGCGGGTCGCGACCTGGTCGATCGGCGCGAGGCCGGTGAGCACGCGCAGCTGTGGACATGGGTGCACGGGGACCGACTCGGGTTGCGCGTCGCCTGGGTACAGACCGAGCTGTACCTCTATCGGGGCGATCCCACCGGCGCCCGGCACAGTGCCGACTCCGCGGTCGGTGCGGCGCGGGGGTGCCCCTCGACCCGTCATGCGCTCAAGACCGATGTCATCGAGGCGGCGACGCGCGCGACGTGCGGGGACATCGGTGGCGCGGTCGAGCTGGCGTCGGCCTGTGTCGAGCGCGCCGACCGTCTGGGTCTCGACCCGTTGCGGTGGGCGGCGGCGGCGCTGCTGGTGGGCCTGTCGCCGCACCTGGACCAGCCCACTTCGCGGTGGGCGGTCGAGCAGGAGACACAGGCGCGTCGGACGGTGAACGCGCGCGGCGGGCGGCTGGAGCCCGCTCGGTAGGTACGGATGTGTCCGGTGGGATACCAGGACACCGATGTGCACGGCGACCGCTCGCTAAGCTGACTACCGAGTTGGCGCCGCACGGCGGCCCACCCCGCCGGCTCTCCTCGACCGCACGCCGGTCTGCCCGTCCACCCGAACTCCGACGCATGTAACGCAGGGACCTCACTCGACGATGATTCTCACAGGTGACGAGTTGGATCGCGCTGTCGCCGCCGCAGGGCGGGGCAGTCGGTCTGCTCTCTCCGATGTTCTCGAGAGTGTTCGACCCCTCGTCGTGCGGTACTGCAGGGCGAGGGTGGGGGCAGGCGAACGGCACACGCTGTCCGCCGACGATGTGGCGCAGGAGGTCTGTATGGCCGTGATGACCGCGCTGCCCAGGTATACCGACCAGGGGCGGCCGTTCATGGCCTTCGTGTACGGCATCGCCGCGCACAAGGTGGCGGACGCGCATCGTGGTGCCGCGCGGATCAAGTCCGATCCGTTCGAGACCATCCCCGAGACGATGGACGTCGACGACGGGCCCGAACAGGCAGCTCTGAACGCCGATGCGAGCAGGCGGATGGATCGCCTGCTGAGCCGGTTGCCGGAGAAGCAGCGCGAGATCCTCGTGTTGCGCCTGGTGGTGGGGTTGTCGGCCGAGGAGACCGCCGATGCGGTCGGGAGTACGCCCGGTGCGGTGCGTGTTGCACAGCACAGGGCCTTGAACAAGTTGAAGAACGAGATGACGAGAGCAGGTGAGGGACGATGAACGACGACGATCGCACGTCGCCCTTCGGTCCCGGTTCGTCCGGACGTGACCGCTCTGGTCGGTGGGAAACAGTGAACGCACACGGTGGACAAGCACACAACGGCACCGATGCGGTGACGGTGGACATGGAGGCCGTCCGCGCCGACGATCGCCTGCTCGACGCGCTGGCGCGTGATCAGATGCCCGGAGACTTCGGCGACGGGGCGGCCGATCAGCAGCTCGCCACGCTGCTGTCGGGGTGGCGGCACGAGATCGACGCCGCCCCCATGCCCGCGGGACCGACGCTCGACGAGATCGAGGCGGAGATCGCCCGAGGTGGCCGGATGGACTCGCGGAGGACGGCGATGCGCCGCCTGCGGGTCGTCGCCGGCGCGGCCTCGGTCGCCCTCGTGGCGTTCGGCGCGGTCACGGTGCTCGCTCAGAACTCCAATCCGGGCGACCCCCTGTGGGGTGTGAAGCAGGCGATGTTCGGCTCGGCGGCCAGCGCGACCGTGGCCTCGGCCGACGCGCAGTCGAATCTCGAGCAGGCCGAGCAGGCACTGTCGACGGGTGACAAGCGCCGGGCCGCGGAACTGTTGGTGCAGGCGCAGAAGAAGGTCGGCGACATGTCCGGCGACGACTCCCGCCAGCGGATGCAGGACTGGACGCAGCGTCTGGCCGAGCAGGTCGGACCGCTCCCGGACAACCCGCTGACGTCGATCACCTCGTTGCCGCCGGTGTCGGGGCTGCCGCCGATCCAGTTGCCCACCGACATCCTCACGTCGATCATCCCGACGTTGCCGACGTCCATCCCCGATCCGCGCACGCTGCTGCGTGCGCCGGTGCCCCCGACCACGACGCCGCAGACCCCGCCGACCACGACGCAGGCACCGGTCACGACGACCACGGTGCCGGCGGTGCCGAAGTCGACGGCGTCAGGTACGGCGAACGGTTCGACCGGGAACTGATTACCGCGGTCGCTCGAGGCCCGAGATCGGGTCAGTCGTCGTCGGTGTGCATCACCGCGTCGGCGTACCCGCGGCAGTAGTCCCACGTCACGTACGCCTCCGGCGACGGGTCGACGGCGGGCTCATGCGGACGGACGGTGCCCTCCACGAGGAGCTGCAGCAGGTTCGCGCGCAGCATGTCCCAGTCGTGGTAGTGGTCGAGCTGACAGTCGTCACACACGACGACCAGGCCGCGCACGCCACGTCGGGCCAGAAGGGCCTCGTACACCGCGAGATCGGCGAGATCTTCTTCGACCGCGAGCCGTTCCTCGGCGTCGAGGGGCTGCGCGGGCTCGATCGAATCCAGGGCGGCGCAGGGGTCGCTCGGATCGTCGGCGAAGGGATCCGGGGGCAGGCCCGGCGGCAGGTGGTCGCGCACACGGCCACCGTAGTCAGCGACACGTGTCGGGCGCCACCTCAGCACTCCCGGTGATCACAATTGCCGCCGACGGATCCTCGTCGCTGCGGTCCGCCCGGGGCTTATACGATGGGGCGACACGTCGGCACCCCACGGCAGCGTCGTCCACCCCGCGGACGTCGTGTGAGCGCCACCCACGCCGGGCCGAGATCGGCGCGGACGCGCGAATTCCGATTCCGACGACACCATCGAGAGGTTGATCTGACGATGACCCCACCCACCGACCACCAGGCCTCCCTCGACACCACGCCCAGCACACCCGCCGTCCGGACCGGTGGCGACGACCCCGGCAAGGTCGCGATGATGGGCCTCACCTTCGACGACGTGCTGCTGTTGCCGGCCGCGTCGGACGTGATCCCCAGTGAAGTCGACACCTCCTCGCAGGTAACCCGCAAGATCCGTCTCAAGGTGCCGCTCGTCAGCTCCGCCATGGACACCGTCACCGAGTCGCGGATGGCGATCGCCATGGCGCGCGCCGGGGGCATGGGCGTGCTGCACCGCAACTTGTCCATCGACGACCAGGCCGGTCAGGTCGAGACGGTCAAGCGTTCCGAGGCCGGCATGGTCACCGACCCGGTCACCTGCAGCCCGACGAACACCCTCGCCGAGGTCGACGCGATGTGTGCCCGGTTCCGCATCTCGGGCCTGCCCGTCACCGACGACGACGACAACCTGTTGGGCATCATCACCAACCGCGACATGCGGTTCGAGGTGGACCAGAACCGGCCGGTCTCCGAGGTCATGACGAAGGCGCCGCTGATCACGGCCCAGGAGGGTGTGTCGGCCGAGGCCGCGCTGGGTCTGCTGCGGCGTAACAAGCTCGAGAAGCTGCCCATCGTCGACGGCAACGGCAAGCTCACCGGTCTGATCACGGTCAAGGACTTCGTGAAGACCGAGCAGCACCCCGACGCCACGAAGGACTCCGACGGGCGCCTGCTCGTCGGTGCCGCCATCGGTACCGGCGATCAGCAGTGGGCCCGGGCGATGGCGCTCACCGACGCCGGGGCCGACGTGATCATCGTCGACACCGCGCACGCCCACAATCGACTCGTCCTGGACATGGTGGCCAAGCTCAAGGCCGAGGTCGGTCACCGCGTGCAGATCGTCGGCGGCAACGTCGCGACCCGCGAGGCCGCCCAGGCGTTGGTCGACGCGGGCGCCGACGCGGTGAAGGTCGGCGTCGGACCGGGATCCATCTGCACCACCCGGGTCGTGGCCGGTGTCGGCGCCCCGCAGATCACCGCGGTGATGGAGGCGGTGGCGGTGTGCAAGCGCGCCGGCGTCCCGGTGATCGCCGACGGTGGACTGCAGTTCTCCGGCGACATCGCCAAGGCGCTGGCCGCCGGCGCGTCGACGGTGATGCTCGGATCGTTGCTCGCCGGTACCGCCGAGGCGCCGGGTGAGCTGATCCTGGTCAACGGCAAGCAGTTCAAGAGCTACCGCGGCATGGGATCGCTCGGCGCGATGCAGGGCCGCGGCGAGAAGAAGTCGTTCTCCAAGGACCGCTACTTCCAGGACGACGTGCTCGCCGAGGAGAAGCTCGTCCCCGAGGGCATCGAGGGGCGGGTGCCGTTCCGTGGTCCGCTGACCCAGGTCATCCACCAGCTGCGCGGCGGTCTGCGCGCGGCGATGGGCTACACCGGTTCGGCGACCATCGAGCACCTGCAGGAGGCCCGCTTCGTGCAGATCACCGCGGCCGGGCTCAAGGAGAGCCACCCGCACGACATCACCATGACGGTCGAGGCACCGAACTACTATTCGCGCTGATCGCCCTCAGATGAGCGGGTGTCGCCGGTCCTCGGCGACACCGTCGTGGGCGCGGCCAACTACGGAAAGGTGCACCGGTGCGTGACCTGGTGGACATCGGCATGGGCAGAACGGCCCGGCAGACCTTCGAACTCGACGACATCAACATCGTGCCGTCGCGACGGACCCGCTCGTCGAGCGAGGTGTCGACGGCCTGGCAGCTCGACGCCTACCGCTTCGACACCCCGATCCTGACCCATCCGACCGATGCGTTGGTCTCGCCGGAGTCGGCGATCGCCCTCGGTCGGCTCGGGGCGCTCGGCGTCCTCAACGGCGAAGGCCTGTGGGCGCGACACCGGGACGTCGAGGCGAAGATCGCCGAGGTGATCGCCATCGCGGTCGAGGAGGTCGACCCGTCGGCGGCCATCCGTCGCCTCCAAGAACTGCACGCCGCCCCGCTCGACACCGGTCTGCTGGGCGAGAACGTCGCCCGCGTCCGCGAGGCCGGCGTCACGACCGCGGTGCGTGTGAGTCCGCAACACGCCCAAGAGATCACGCCGACGCTCATCGCCGCCGGGGTCGACCTGCTGGTCATCCATGGCACCATCATCTCCGCCGAGCACGTGTCGCACGACGGACGTGAACCGCTCAACCTCAAGACGTTCATCAGCGAGCTCGACATCCCCGTGGTCGCCGGCGGTGTCCACGACCACCGCACCGCGCTGCACCTCATGCGCACCGGCGCGGCGGGCGTCATCGTCGGGTACGGCTCGGCCGAGGGGTCGACCACCACCGGCGAGGTGCTGGGCATCGGCGTACCGATGGCGACGGCCATCGCCGACGCCGCGGCTGCGCGCCGCGAGTACCTGGACGAGACCGGTGGACGCTACGTGCACGTCATCGCCGACGGTGACATCCACACCTCGGGTCACCTCGCGAAGGCGATCGCGTGCGGCGCCGACGCCGCGATGCTGGGGACCCCGCTAGCCGCCGCAGCCGAGGCGCCCGGCCAGGGCTGGTTCTGGACGGCGGCGGCCGCACATCCGTCGCTTCCGCGTGGCGCCCTGCTGCAGGTGGCCCTCGGCGACGAGCGTCCGGGCCTCGACGAGGTGCTGCACGGCCCGTCGTCGGAGCCGTTCGGCCAGCTCAACGTCGTGGGTGGTCTGCGCCGGTCGATGGCCAAGGCCGGCTACTCCGATCTCAAGGAGTTCCAGAAGGTCGGTCTCACCGCGCATTCGTGACGCCGGTGCGGGCGGGCCGGACCCGCGCGGCATCTGACAACGAGTGTTGTACGATAGGACGCGCGTCACAACGGCCCGGCTCGTTTCCCGTGACGCGTCAACACGACTGTCGCGAGGTGACGCAATGCCCACACCCGGTACGCACGACTACGACGTCCTGATCATCGGATCGGGCTTCGGCGGCAGTGTGAGCGCGTTGCGCCTCGTCGAGAAGGGCTACCGCGTCGGCGTTATCGAGGCGGGGCGCCGCTTCGAGGACCCGGACTTCGCGAAGACCAGCTGGCGGCTCAACAAGTTCGTGTGGGCGCCGAAGCTGGGGCTGTTCGGCATCCAGCGGATCCACATGCTGCGCGACGTGATGGTGCTCGCGGGAGCAGGTGTGGGCGGCGGTTCGCTGAACTACGCCAACACCCTCTACAAGCCGCCGACACCGTTCTTCACCGATCCGCAGTGGGGCCACATCACCGACTGGGACGACGAACTCGAATCGCACTACGACCAGGCGCGCCGGATGCTGGGTGTGGTCACCAACCCCACGTTCACCAACTCCGACCGCGTCATGAAGGACCTCGCCGAGGAGATGGGCGTCGCCGACACCTTCGGACCCACCCCGGTCGGGGTGTTCTTCGGCGAGAAGACCGGTGGCGCAGGCGCACCCGGCGAGACGGTGCCCGACCCCTACTTCGGTGGCGCCGGCCCGGCCCGGACCGCCTGCACCGAGTGTGGGTCGTGCATGACCGGCTGCCGGGTCGGCGCGAAGAACACCCTGCTGAAGAACTACCTCGGTCTCGCCGAGCGCAACGGCGCGCAGATCCTCGACCGCACGACGGTCACCGGACTGCATCCCCACGCCGATGGTTCGTGGTCGGTCGACACCGAGCGCACCGGCACCTGGACCCGCCTCGGCGCGCGGCGGCGCACGCTGACCGCCGGTCAGGTCATCGTGGCCGCGGGCACCTACAACACCCAGAAGCTGCTCCACCTGGCCAAGGACGACGGCTCACTGCCGCAGCTGTCCGACGCCCTGGGCGAGCTGACCCGCACGAACTCCGAGTCGATCCTCGGCGCCATGCGCAGCAAGGTCGACCCGACCGACGACTTCTCCGAAGGTGTCGCGATCACGTCGTCGATCCACCCCGCATCCGACACCCACATCGAGCCGTGTCGATACGGCAAGGGATCCAACGCGATGGGTCTGCTGCAGACCATGCTCACCGACGGCGAGCCCGGGCGGAACCGCTTCCTCAAGTTCCTCGACGAGGTCCGCAAGAACCCGTTCGCCCTGCTGCAGCTGATCAACGTGCGCAACTGGTCGCAGCGCACGGTCATCCTGCTGGTGATGCAGAACAAGAACAACTCACTGAGCACCTTCGTCCAGCGATTCGGACCGTTCCGCTTCGTCAACAGCCGCCAGGGCCACGGCGAGCCCAACCCGACGTGGATTCCCAAGGGCAACGAGGCCGCGCAACGCGTCGCGGCGAAGCTCGGGGGACTGGCCGGCGGTACCTGGGGTGACGTGTTCAACATGCCCATGACCGCGCACTACCTCGGCGGATGCGTCATCTCCGACTCGCCGACGAACGGCGTCATCGACCCGTACCACCGCGTGTGGAACTACCCGACGCTGCACGTCACCGACGGCGCATCGATCAGCGCGAACCTCGGTGTCAACCCGTCGCTGTCGATCAGCGCACAGGCCGAACGTGCGATGTCGTTCTGGCCCAACAAGAACGAGGCCGACACGCGGCCGTCGCAGGCCCAGCCCTACCGGCGCATCGAGGCCGTCGCCCCGCAGACTCCCGTGGTCCCCGACAGCGCACCGGGCGCGCTGCGACTGCCCATCGTCGCCATCACCTCGGGCGGCACGGCGCCGCGCTCCGACGACGCGTTGCTGCCCACCGCGCAGGTCAGGCGCGACGGGGTCAGCGCCTAGACTGAGCGGCGTGACCGCACCCGAACACTCGAGCCCGGCCGCTTCGTCGCCCGTCGAATCAGCCGCACCCCGCCCCGTCCTCGTCGTCGATTTCGGTGCGCAGTACGCGCAGCTCATCGCCCGGCGGGTCCGCGAGGCGCGCGTCTACTCCGAGGTGATCGCCCACTCGGCGTCGATCGAGGAGATCAAGGCCAAGAACCCGGTGGCACTGGTCCTCTCGGGTGGCCCGGCCTCGGTGTACGCCGAGGACGCGCCCGGCCTCGACCCCGCGGTCCTCGACCTCGACATCCCCGTGTTCGGCATCTGCTACGGCTACCAGGCCATGGCCAACGAACTCGGCGGCGTCGTGGCCAACACCGGCGGACGCGAGTTCGGCCGCACCACCCTGTCGCTGTCGGGGGAGTCGGTGCTGCACGCCGGTCTGCCCGAGAGTCAACCGGTGTGGATGAGTCACAACGACGCCGTGCAGGAGCCCCCCGCCGGTTTCACCGTCACCGCGTCGACCCCCGGTGCACCGGTCGCGGCCTTCGAGAACCTCGAACGCCGGATGGCCGGGGTGCAATACCACCCCGAGGTCATGCACACCCCGCACGGCCAACAGGTGCTGACCCGCTTCCTCTACGAGGTCGCCGGCCTCGAACCGAGCTGGACCGCGGCCAACATCGCCGACGCCCTCGTCGAGCAGGTGCGCGCACAGGTCGGCGAGACCGGTCTCGCGCTGTGTGGTCTGTCCGGCGGTGTCGATTCCGCCGTCGCCGCGGCGCTGGTGCAGAAGGCGATCGGTGACCGGCTCACGTGTGTGTTCGTCGACCACGGTCTGCTGCGCGCAGGCGAACGCGAGCAGGTCCAGAAGGATTTCGTCGCCGCGACCGGTGCCCGCCTGATCACGGTCGACGCCGAGGAGACGTTCCTGCGCGAACTCTCCGGACACAGTGATCCGGAGACCAAGCGCAAGATCATCGGCCGCGAGTTCATCCGGTCGTTCGAGGGTGCGGTCTCCGACGTGATCGGCGATGCCGACTCGAGTGTCGATTTCCTGGTGCAGGGGACGTTGTATCCCGACGTCGTCGAATCCGGTGGCGGCAGCGGTACCGCGAACATCAAGAGCCACCACAACGTCGGCGGCCTACCCGAGGACCTCGAGTTCTCTCTGGTGGAGCCGCTGCGTCTGCTGTTCAAGGACGAGGTGCGGGCGGTCGGCCGCGAACTCGGCCTGCCCGAGGAGATCGTTGCGCGCCAACCGTTCCCGGGTCCCGGTCTGGCGATCCGCATCGTCGGCGAGGTCACCGCAGAACGTCTCGACATCCTGCGTGCCGCCGACCTCATCGCCCGCGAGGAACTCACCGCCGCCGGTCTCGACGACACCATCTGGCAGTGCCCGGTGGTACTGCTCGCCGACGTCCGCAGCGTCGGGGTGCAGGGCGACGGCCGCACCTACGGACACCCCATCGTGCTCCGCCCTGTGTCGAGCGAGGACGCGATGACCGCCGACTGGACCCGCGTGCCCTACGAGACCCTCGAACTCATCTCCACCCGCATCACCAACGAGGTCGCCGAGGTCAACCGCGTCGTCCTCGACGTCACCAGCAAGCCCCCGGGCACGATCGAATGGGAATGACGGCTCCGCCGTCGCGAATGGGAATGACGGCTCCGCCGTCGCGAAGGGGACTGACAGCGCTCAGCGACGGCGACTGATCCCGCCGGCGACGATCAGCGCCACCCCGAGGATCACGGCCACCCCGACCGCGGCCCATCGCAGGACAGCGGTGTCGGTGACCTCCGGCGATCCGGCGAGTCCCCAGAGGGCGATCGCCAGACCGGCGACCCCGACGAGTGCCTGGGCGGGCCGTAGGCCCCGTTCGTCATCCACGATCCACCGTCACCTGTCCGAGGACGTTCGAGATGTCCACGCGCAGAACCGGACCCGCGGTACCGTCGTCCCCACCGTCGATGCCGCTCGGGCACGTCTGGTCACCCACGATCACCCGGCACCGGGTGTCGAGGTTCATCCCCTTTGGAGCGATGACCCGGATCTCGCCGACACCGCCGCGTACCCGCACCGACCGGTCGGCGGTGAGCGTCACCGATCGCAGGTCGAGTGTCGCCTGCCCCACCGAGTGGTCGTATTGCGCGGCGATGTCGGCCTCGGTCAGCGGTCGCCATTCACGTTGTCCCACGCCGCCTCCGGGCAGCAGATCGCTGCCCGACAGCAGTGACCCGCCGACCACGCCGACCGCGAGGATCACCGCCACCCCGACGAGGCCCGAACCGCGCCGCGACACCATCCCGACGAGCAGACCGACACACACGACGGCCAGCGACAGGGCCATGATTCGGACCGGTGTGAGGACGGAGACGCCGGCGAATGCCGCGGTCGTCGCTGCGGCCGCGACCACCAGGGCGACACCCAGGGTGATCGGGGTGAGAGCCGAGCGGGGCCTCCGTGTGGCAGGCGGATGGATCGGGGCGGGATCGGAGGGCTCGGGCAGATCCCAGGCGAACGGGGCGACACCCAGGGGATCCCACGCCGGTGGTGTGCGCGGCATCTCGGTTGTCGGCCCGGTGTCGGAGTCCGTGTCGGCGGTCGCCGAGCGGTCCTTCATCAGGTCGACAGGTGCTGCGGCCGTGGCGCCGTCGGCGGCCGGCTCGGTCCAGGCGCGGGGAGTCCAGCGGGTGAAGGTCTCGGTGGCCGCCAGGGTGGCCGCGCCGACGGTGTCGGCGGAGGTGCCGGCCACGGGATCGGGGCACCGTTGATACAGCAGCCACCACGCGAGGAGCATCAGCGCTGCTCCGAGGAGGCCACCCGATCCCCAGGCCACGTTCGGGCCGAACGAGGTGACGGCGACGACCAGGATCACCAGCACCACGACCGGCGGCGACAGGTGCGGCCCCCGCCCGTCGAGTCCGTGAACGTGCCGCCGGCGCCCGCGACGACCACGCGCGGCCCGGAACCGGTCGCGCCGATCGCGTCGCGACACGCCGTCGGAGACGCCGTCGGACGGGAAGGTGACCCACGCGGCGATGTAGAGCACGATGCCGCTGCCACCGAACAACGTGGCGACGACGAACGCGACCTTCACGAGCGTCGGATCGATGCGGTATCGCTGTGCGACACCGCCGCACACACCGGCGACGGTGCGGTCGCCGCCGGTGCGGACGGGCCGCGTGTCCCACATCCGGTGCAGCGTCTCGGAATTGATCGCGCCGGGATTCGGCGTGCCCGGGTTCCGGTTCGGTGTCTCCGTGTCCATGCCGACCATCCTGGTGCGCCGACGGGTCGCGCACCATCGGTGTTCACCCTGAATTGGCGCGTCGATTCCGAGCGCCCGGTCAGGGTCGTCCCTGATGTGCGGTGCGGGGTGTGCGTGTCACCATCTAGGCGTGAACGGGCAGGACGAGCGGCGCGCGCACGACGCCGCGGTGCGCGCGGGGGTACCCGGCCGTGTCCTGCGTCGCGACGGCGGCCGGATCATCGGTGGCGTCGCCGGCGGTGTCGCCGACCACCTCGGCGTCGACGTGGTGGTCGTGCGGATCGTCTTCGTGGTGCTCAGCGCCCTCGCCGGCGCCGGGGTGTGCGCGTACGGCCTGCTGTGGTTCTTCTGCCCGCCGGGTACCGACACGCGACCACCGTCGCGCGGCGAACGTGCCCAGGCCTACGGTCTGGCGCTCGTCGGTCTCGCCGCGGTGGTGGTCGTCGGCTTCGCGGCATCGGGGACGCCGGCGGAGTACCTGGTGCCGCTGGTGGTGGTCGCGGTCGGCGCGAGCCTGGTGTGGCGGGAGTTCGACACCGGCCACGGCGGTACCCGTAGCCGGGTGATGACCTGGACCCGCGTCGCC
This sequence comes from Williamsia sp. MIQD14, assembly GCF_051025635.1. Classification (NCBI taxonomy): domain Bacteria; kingdom Bacillati; phylum Actinomycetota; class Actinomycetes; order Mycobacteriales; family Nocardiaceae; genus Williamsia; species Williamsia sp. MIQD14. Next base: position 213,205 of record NZ_JBPFDG010000002.1, on the reverse strand, counting down.
GGCGGAGGCGTCCTGGTGATTGGTGGACTCGTCGTCGCGGTCCTCGCCACCGACCGGTCGTTCGGCGGTCTCGGGACCACCCTGCTGGCCGTGGTCGCGACCCTGCTCGGCGTGGTGCTGCTGACCGTCCCGCTGTGGATGCGGATGCTGCGCACCGTGAACGCCGAACGCGCCGCGCGGATCCGCGCCGCCGAGCGCGACGAGATCGCCACCCACCTCCACGATTCGGTGCTGCAGACACTCGCGTTGATCCAGAAGCAGGCCCATCGCCCCGAGGAGGTCACCCGACTCGCGCGCGGACAGGAACGCGAACTGCGGCGATGGTTGTTCGGCGAGACCGACCGTGCAGGCAGTTCACTCGCCGCGGCGGTGAAGCTGATGGCCGGCGACGTGGAGGACGCGTACGGCATCGAGGTCGACGTGGTGACCGTCGGCGATCTCACCTGGCCGCACGGATCGCCCCGGGCCGACCTCCCCGACACGAGGCGGTGGGCTGCGCTCGTCGCGGCGATCCGCGAGGCGTTGATCAACGCCGCCAAGCACTCCGGCGAGCACAAGGTCGACGTGTTCGCCGAGGTCACCGCAGACGGGGTCGAGGCCTACGTGCGCGACCGCGGACGGGGCTTCGACCCCGACGCTGTGCCCGCCGACCGCCAGGGGCTGGCGAAGTCGATCCGTGGACGCGTCGAACGGCATGGCGGTTCGGTGGTCGTGAAGACCGCGACGGGTCGAGGCACCGAGGTCGTCATGTCGATGCCCTGCGACCATCACGCATCACAGGCGGCGACCGACGGGGCACACACCGTGTCCTCCGAGAGCGGGGAGAACCGATGACCGACGTCGCGACGTGCCGGGTGTTCCTGGTCGACGACCACGCCGTGTTCCGATCCGGTGTTCGCGCCGAACTCGCGTCGGCGAGTGGCATCACCATCGTCGGCGAGGCGGGGACGGTGGGAGACGCGGTGGCCGGGATCGTCGAGGCCACACCGGATGTCGTTCTGCTCGACGTCCACATGCCCGACGGGGGAGGGGTCGCCGTCGTCCGCGGTGTCGCCGACTCGCGTATCGCGCAACCGCCGGTGTTCCTGGCGCTGAGCGTGTCCGACGCCGCCGAGGACGTCATCGCGACCATCCGCGCCGGTGCACGGGGCTACGTCACCAAGACCATCGCGGGCACCGAACTCGCCGACGCGGTGCGCCGTGTCGCCGACGGTGACGCGGTGTTCAGTCCGCGACTGGCCGGGTTCGTCCTCGACTCGTTCACCGGGCGCTCGCCGATGCCCGAACCGCACCTCGATCCCGAGCTGGACTCCCTCACCCCACGGGAACTCGAGGTGCTGCGCCTGCTGGCCCGCGGGTACACCTATCGCGAGATCGCCGAGGACCTCTTCATCTCGGTCAAGACGGTGGAGACCCATGCCTCCAACGTGTTGCGCAAGACCCAGCAGTCCAACCGCAACGCGTTGACGCGATGGGCGGCGAACCGCCACATCCGTTGACACGGAACCGACGTGGTGTGACGGCAGGCACGTAGCGACCCCACAGCAATCGTCGCGGTGACCGCACAGATCCGGTTCCTACCTTCACGGGTGTCGGAAAGAGATGCCGACACGAGAGAAGGAGTCCGACATGGCATTCGCACAGCAGAACCCCACCCGCAACCGCACCGCCCCGAAGCGTCGTCAGCGCACGTGGGATCCGCGAACCCGTCGGTGGACCTGGATCTGGCGCTGACCCGGTCCCTCGCACGCCGGTGTCACACCGTTCTCTGGGGCCCGCGATCATCGCGGGCCCCAGAGCTGTTGTGCGCCCGGATCACAACCGTCACCTCGACAACCGGAGAACCCCATGACCTTCACCGCCGCCCTACGCCGTTTCGGGCCCCTGTTGCGTCCCGATCGCGCCACGATCGGACTGGCCGCACTCCTCCTGTCGGTGGCCGCCGCGTGCGAGATCGCCGCGGTGTTCTTCCTCTCCGACCTGATCGACTCCGCGCTGAGCGCGGAGTCCACCGCCGACTTCGTCGAGTCGGCCGTCATCTGGTTGATCGTCACCGCTGTCGCCGCCGCAGCCGGCTATGTCGGTCTGCTCACCGCGGTGGGCACATCGGAACGCTTCGTGTTGGCACTGCGCACGAAGCTCTATGCGCACGTGCAACGGCTGAGTCCCCGCACACATCGCCGCATCGGGATCGGTGATCTCGTCGCCCGCCACACCGGCGACATCGAGGCCGTCGAGCACATGACCGCGTCGGGGCTGTTGCAACTCGCGATCGGGTTCGCCCATGTCGTGGGCCTGTTGGTGGTCGCGATCGTCGTGAGCTGGCAGGTGTCGACCGTCGCCGTGGTGGCCATCGCTGTCCTGGCGGCGTCGTCGGCGCTGTTCGGTCGCTCCCAGACCGCGGCCACGCGCGCCGAACGGGTCGCCACCGCCGACATCGGTGTCGCGGTCCACGAGAGCCTCGCCGGCCTCGAGACGACCGTCGCCTACAACCAGCAAGACCGCGAGCAGCACGTCCTGTCCCGTCACGGTCGGTCGTGGCTGGCGGCCCGGATGTCGCAGACCTGCGTGGAGGCGGGCTTCGGTGCCGTCATGAACGTCGGCCAGGTGCTCACGATGTTGGCCGTCGCCGTCGTCGGTGCCTGCCAGATCCGTGCTGGCGCACTGAGTGTCGGTGGTCTCGTCGCTCTCACCGGCTACCTCGGGTACCTCTATCCGAAGGTCCAGGAGATCGCCGAGATCCGCCTCGCGATCGCCTCGTCGGTGGTCAGTGCCGACCGCGTCGCCGAGATCCTCGACATGCCGCCGTCGACCGTCGACGAACCCACCGCCCACGCGCTGCCCACCGTCCGTCCGCGCCTGGAGCTGTCGGGCGTCGCCTTCGGCTTCGATCGGCCGCTGCTCACCGACGCGACGCTGTCGGTGCGTCCCGGAGCGATCGTCGCGCTCGTCGGGGCCAGCGGATCCGGGAAATCCACTCTGGCGGCGCTGATCACGCGCCTCGAACGCCCCCATGGCGGGACGATCCGAGTCGACGGGAACGACATCGGCTATGCCACAGCGGAATCAGTGCGGAACACGATCACGTTGCTGCCCCAGCAGGTGGTGATCCGCACCGGCACCATCGCCGACAACATCGCCTTAGGGCGACCGGATGCGACCCCCGAGCAGATCGCCGACGCCGCGCGCGCGGCCGACGCCCACGGGTTCATCTCGGCCCTGCCGCAGGCCTATCGGACGGTGGTGACCGACGGCGGTCTGTCGTTGTCCGGTGGTCAACGCCAGCGGATCGCCATGGCTCGCGCCCTCATCCGCGACACACCGATCCTCGTCCTCGACGAGCCGACGACCGGTCTCGACGCCGAGTCGGTGCACAGGGTCATCGCGCCGATCCGGCGACAGGCGGCCGAACGGGCCACCCTCATCATCACCCACGACCGTCGCCTCGCGGCGATGGCCGACGAGGTGATCGAGCTGCGCGACGGGGTCACGCGACGCATCGATCAGAACGCGACGACGACGATGGCGAGCAACACCACGAGGAGAACCACCACGGCCACGCCGATCAGGGCGGGTGAGATCGGGCTGACCGGATCGGGAGTCGGCGGCGAGGGCGCCACCGGTGGTTGGGGTGCGATCGGCGGCTGGGATGCGACCGGTGTCGGGGGTGCCGCCGTTGGCGGGGGCGTCGCCGGTGGAGGTGTGGTCGCCGGTGGTGCGGGGGAGATGGTCGCGCCGGTGATCTCACTGCGGGGACGGGTCGGTGCACCGGTGGGCTGACCGGTCGGACGCGGACCCGTCGATGAGGGTGCATGCGACGTCGTCGGGTGTACGCGTGCCGCGGGCAGTCCCGTCTCGGTGCGGGGGGCGCTGCGCGAACTGCGTGTCGTCGACCGCCCACCCAGTCCCCAGATCGGGATCGCGCTGTCGGTGCGGGGCAGTGGTGAGGCGAGCACCGCCGCCGGGTTGCCACCGCGCCCGGCGGCGACCGCGGCGAGCAAGTCGCGGGCGCGCGCCATCGTGGGACGGTTGCCGGGGCTCGGCTCGAGCATCGCCAGCAGCGCCGGGGTCAGATCGCCCGCACGCACAGGCGGATTGATCTCACCGCGCGCGACACGGTGCAGCAGTTTCAGGGAGTCCTCATCGACCCCGAACGGCGGTTCGCCCTCCACCATGGTGAAGACGGTGGCACCCAACGAGTACACGTCGGAGGCCTCGGTGGGCTCCGCCCCGCGGGCCACCTCCGGCGCGAAATAGGCCGGGGTGCCGGTGATCACGCCGGTGTCGGGTCCGGCCGCCTCGTCCTTGGCGCGGGAGATGCCGAAGTCGGAGATCTTCACCGTCCCGGCGTCCCGGCCGGTGTTGGCGATCAGGATGTTGCCGGGCTTGATGTCCCGGTGGACGATGCCGTCGCGGTGTGCGGTCGCCATCGCCGAGGCAACCTGCGCCCCGATCTGCGACGCGTGCTGGATCGACAGGGTGCCGGTGGTGTGCAGGATCTGCGCGACGCTGCGCGAGGGGATGTACTCCATCACCAGCCAGGGCTCGCCGCCGTCGACGGCGATGTCGTGCATGGCGATCGCGTTGCGGTGGGCGAGGCGTGCGGCCATCCGCCCCTCGCGCAGGGCGCGGGTGCGGACGTCGTCGGCGGACTCCTCGGTGAGGCCCTCGGTCGACACCACCTGCTTGACGGCGACCTCGCGGTCGAGGAGCTGATCACGCGCCAGCCACACCGCGCCCATGCCGCCGCCACCCAGCTTCGACCGCAGTCGGTATCGGCCGGCGACGAGAGAGCCGGGACCCCGGATCTCCCGGGGTGTACGTGGAGCGGTCACGAGAATTGAGGTTAGTGGACGAACTGTGTGCCCGTGCGGATGTACACCCCGACCGTCCCGCGCCGTCGGTCCTCACCGGGCGATCGCGTGGGAGGCGGTGACCGCGGCGAGTTTCTCGGGGTTGCGCACCACGTAGACGCCGGAGATGGTCGTCCCCCTGCTCTCGAGCACGAACACCGAGTCGACCGCACCGGCGGAGGTGATGATGACCGCGGGTGACCCGTTGTAGCGCGCCGCCTCGAAACCGGGTTCGGGTATGCCGCGTCGGGCGATGCCGACGAGGAAGCGGCTGACGGCGTCAGCGCCGTGGATCGGTCGACGGGCCGCGTTGACCCTGCCGCCACCGTCGGAGATCAGCACCGCGTCGGGGGCCAGCATGTCCATCAGTCTCTGCACGTCGCCGCCGACCGCCGCGTCGAGGAACGCCGCGGTGATCTCGGTCAGGTTCCCGACGCCGGCATCACCGTCGGCGTCGAACCGGCGCCGACGTGACTGCACGTGTGACCGTGCCCGGTGCGACATCTGCCGCACCGCGGCGACCGAACGTCCCACGGCGGCGGCGATCTCGGCGTGGGAGAACCCGAAGACCTCCCGCAGCACGAACACCGCCCGTTCGTCGGGGCCGAGGGTCTCGAGGACGACCATCATCGCCATCGACACCGACTCACCGAGCACCACATCGGCCTCGGGGTCGGCGTCGTCGAGACGCAGCGGCTCGGGCAACCACGGACCGACATAGTCCTCACGTCTCCGCGACGCCGAGCGCAGCGCGTTCAACGACTGGCGCGTCACGATCGTCGCGAGATACGACCGGTCGGCATCCACCGTGTCGAGATCGACGCCGGCCCATCGCAGATAACTCTCCTGCAGGACGTCGTCGGCGTCGGTGGTCGAACCGGTGATCTCGTAGGCGATCGTGAACAGCAGCGGGCGTAGCGCCGTGAAGACCTGCGCGTGATCTCGGCTCGGCCCGTCCAACGTCTCGGGTTCTGTCACCGTCGCGGTCCCCGCGTCCAGGAGTACGAACCGCCTCTGCGGCCCTCGGTGCTGATCCACCGGACCGTCATCCGGCACACCTGTTCCTTCACGATCCCGCCGGCGCGCCCACCGAGGTGGAGGCGTCGCGGCCGGTCGGATCGATCGGTGAGCACGACGGTGCCTCCGCCCCGACCCAGACCGATGCACTGTGCCGCGAAGCCCTGGTCGACGCGTGGCGGTGGTGTGCCGGCGAGCAGCGCAGTCACCGTGCCGGCGGCCTGCGCCCCGAGCGGCAGCGCCGCCTGGCAGCTCATCCGCAGGTCGACACCGTCGACGACGACGGCGTCCCCCGCCCCGACGATCCGCGGGTCGGTCACGCTCACGAGGCGGTCGTCGACGCGTAGCCGCCCGGACCCGTCGGTGGCCAGCCCGCAGTCCCGGGCGAGCTGGGGGACACCGAAACCCGTTGTCCAGATGGTGATGTCGGCGGCGATCGCGCGACCGTCGGCGAGGGTGGCCTTGCCCTCGGCGACCTCGGTCACGACGGTGCCGTCGACGACATCGACCCCGAGTCGTCGCAGCCGTCGCGCGACCGACCGTGCCCCGGTCGCACCGGCCGTGGGCACCAGACCACCACCGGCCACCAAGGTGACCGAGCTGCGCGGTCGGACCCGGCCGATCTCGGCAGCCGTCTCCACGCCGGTCAGGCCGCCACCGACCACCACGATCGCGGCGTCCTCGGGGGAATCGGCGATCCGGTCGGCGAGCCGCTGGGCCTGATCGGCGTCGCCCACCCGGTGGGCGAAACGCTCGACGCCCGGCACCGATGACGTGCCGGTCCCGCTGCCGACGGCGTAGATCAGCGCGTCGTAGGTCAGTGACCGCTCGTCGTGGAGGAGAACGCGCTGACCGTCTGCGTCGATCCGTGTGACGGCAGCCTGGACGCGGGTGATCTGCGGGTGCAGGAGGGTCGCGAAGTCGAGCGTCGCGGCGGCGGTGCCCGCGGCGAGCTGGTGGAGCCGGATGCGTTCGACGAACTGCGGGTGCGGATCGATCAGGGTCACCTGCGCGGCGCCGCTCGCCTGCAGTCGGTTCGCGGCCATGCATCCCGCATAGCCGGCCCCGATGACGATCACGTGATGGTCGGTCATGGTCTTCCCTCTCACCGAGCGATGGCGACAGTGTGTCCTGCCGTCACCCCTCATGACACCGACCGAACCGAGAACGTGACATCGGAGTCCGTCTACAGGGTGTTGTCGAACCGGTTGCGCGCAGCCACCCAGCGGTGCAGCACGTCGTCGGACGGCACCACGTCGCCGTCGGGTGCGCGGGTGTCGGCGCCGCGGATCTCCTCGTGCAGGTGTTCCATCGTGGCGTCGAGTCGATGTGCGGTCTCGGCCGCCTCGGCGAGTTCGTCGAGCAGACCGGCGGGCACCACGGTGTCGTATTTGTAGTAGATCTTGTGCTCGAGGCTGGCCCAGAAATCCATGGCGATGGTGCGGATCTGGAGCTCCACGGTCACGGTGACCACCCGGTCGCTCATGTTGACCGGTATCGCCAGCAGGGCGTGCAGGCTGCGGTAGCCGTTGGGTTTCGGACGGGCGATGTAGTCGCGGATCTCGATGACCGCCACGTCGTCCTGGCGGGTCAGCATGTCGAGCACGCGATAGACGTCGGACACGAACGAGGTGGTGACCCGCACCCCGGCGATGTCGGTGATGGCGGCGCGGATGCCGTCGAAGGTCGGTGGGCACTTCTTGCGCCCGATCTTGTCGAGGATGCTGTCCGGCGATTTCAGCCGTGACGACAGGTTCTCGATCGGGTTGTAGTCGTGCAGATGGGTGAGCTCGTCGCGCAGGATGGCGATCTTGGTGTGCACGGTGTCGATGCCGAACTTGTACTCCATCATGAAGCGCGCGAAGTCATCTCGCAGCTGCCGCATGTCGGCGGGCCCCACACCCTCGGGCAGCAGCTCGGTGGGGAGCAGGTCCGGGAGCCCGCGTGTCGACCGCCGACCCGACGCGGTGATGTCCGATTCGGTCACGCCACGACTGTACGTTTCACCGCGGGGTGACGACCCGCCTCAGTCGTCGGTGCGCACGTGCGCGCGCTCGCCCTGCTTGCCGAACAGCATCAGCACCTCGGCGGGCCCCCGGTCGGTGGTGCCGATCCAGTGCGGCAGGTGGGTGTCGAACTCGGCCGCCTCGCCGGGGGCGAGTTCGAGGTCACGGTCGCCGAGGACGAAACGCACGTGGCCGTCGAGCACGTAGAGCCACTCGTAGCCCTCGTGTGATCCCGTGGTCACGCGGTCGCCGGGGCGCGCGGTCGGGATGACCACCTTGTAGGCCTGCAGGCCACCGGCGCGACGGGTCAGGGGCAGGTAGGTCCGGCCGTGTCGGTCGATGGGGCGCAGGGTGATCCGGGGATCGCCCGTCTCGGGTGCACCGACGAGATCGTCGAGGGCGACGCGGTATTCGCGGGCGAGGGGGAGCAGTTGCTCGAGCGTCGGTCGGCGTTGGCCGGACTCGAGTCGCGAGAGGGTGCTGACCGAGATGCCGGTCGCCTCGGACACCTCGGTCAGCGTGGCCTCGCGTCGGGTACGCAGCGCGCGCAGGCGCGGACCGACGGCGGCGAGGACGGAGTCGGTGTCGGTGGACGGATCGGTCATGACCGCCACTTTGCCATATCGGCAAGAATGTTTGCCAGTGATGCGCTCGGGGTTGCACTGTGGTTCTTCGAGAACCGATGACCGGAGGAGAACACGATGGACGAGATGGTGGATGTGGCCGTGATCGGCGGCGGGGCGGCAGGACTGGCGGCGGGGGTGACCGCGAGTCGGTCACGTCGCTCGGTGGTGGTGATCGATGCGGGATCGCCGCGCAACGCCACCGCGGCCGGGGCGCACAACGTCCTCACCCGCGAGGGGATCTCGCCCGCCGAGTTGGGGGCGCTGGGCCGGGCCGAGGTGGAGCACTACGGCGGTGTGGTCGTCACCGGTACCGCGGTGCGCGTCGACGGCGGCATCGGGGACTTCACGGTGGTCCTCGACGACGGACGGATGGTGCGGGCGCGGCGGATCGTGGTCGCGGCCGGCGTCACCGACGATCTGCCCGACATCCCGGGCCTGCGCGAACGCTGGGGACGCGACGTGCTGCACTGCCCGTTCTGTCACGGGTGGGAGGTACGCGACCAGTCGATCGTCGTCATCGCGACCGGGTCGACGTCGGCGCACCAGGCGCACATGTTCCGTCAGCTGAGCGAGAACGTGACCATCGCACGCAACACCGCGCCCGAGTTCGACGCGGAGACGCTCGAGCAGCTCACGGCGCGGGGCATCGACGTCGTCGACGGGGCCGTCACGGAGATGGTGGTGGTCGACGACCGGCTGGTCGGGGTGCGGTTGGCCTCGGGTGAGGTGATCGACTGCGACGCGGCCGTCGTCGCGACGACCGGTCGCGTGGTCGGCGCGGTGGTGGAGTCGCTGGGTCTCGCGGTGTCGGAGGTCCGCTTCGGCGACCACCTGATGGCCACGGTCGTCGACACCGATCCGATGGGTGCGACCGCGGTTCCCGGTGTCTTCGCCGCGGGCAACGTCGCCGACGCCCGTGCGACGGTGATCGCCTCGGCCGCGGCGGGGGTGAATGTCGCGATGGGCGTGCACGCGAGTCTCATGGCCGATGACATCGCCGCGGCGCTCGCTGCGCATCGGGAACGGTCCGGCGCGGCGGTCTGAGAGGTCGGCGCCGGTCGACGAACGATCGATTGACGGTTGTCGGTGGCCACACCTACGATCAGAATCGAAAATCTGTTCGAACGGTCGTGAGTGTTCGCACCTTCCCTGCGCACACCTTCCCCGCGACTCCCATGAGGTGTTGAGGAATGGTGCGATGACGTCTGTAGACGTGAGGGAAGCCGACAAGCGGGTCGCGGACACGCTGGCGGAATTGCGCAAGAAGCTCGCCACGGTCTCGTCGACCAAGGCGAAACCCGTTGTCCCGCAGAACCAGAGAACGGTCACCGTCGCCGCCTCGGAGCAGGCCGACAAGGAGATGCTGCCGATCCCCGCCCCCCTCGCGCAGATCATGCCCGGTGGGGGCCTCGCACGGGGATCGGTGGTCGCGGTCGACGGCGCGCGGTCGGTGCTGGTCGCGATCATCGCCGAGATCACCGCCGCGGGCGGATACGTGGCGGTGGTCGGCCTGCCCCACCTGAGCCTGCACGCGGTGGAGGAGATGGGTGGCGACCTGTCGCATGTCGCCGTCGTGGCCGGACGGGACGATCCGGGCGGCTTCGATCCCGGGCGGAGCGCGGCCCACTTCGATCCCGTGGAGGTGGCCGCGGTGTTGCTCGACGGACTCGACCTCGTGGTGGTCGGCCTCGGTGGGGTGTCGGTGCCACCGTCACGGGCGCGGGCGGTGATGGCGCGGGCGCGGGCCAAGGGGTCGACGCTGATGGTGACCGACGGACGGTGGTCGGGCGTGCAGGCGACGCTCACCGCCCAGGTCGCCGACTACCGGCATCTGCCGTTCCGGGCGGCCGGGCACGGTCGCATCTCGGGAATGTCGTTGGCGGTGCAGGCGCGGGGTCGGGGGACACGGACCAGCGAGACCCGGATCGACGTGGTGCACAACGACGGTCGCGTGCGACTGGTGGCGGCCCCGATGGTCGGCGCCGAGTCTCTGGCCGCGGTTGCCGACGCCACACCGGCCGCCGGTGGTCTCACGATCGCGGTCGCGAACTGATGGGCAGGCGACGCACCCTGGCGCTGTGGTGCCCGGACTGGCCTGCCGTGGCCGCCGCGGCCGACGCCGACATCTCCCCGGACGAACCGGTCGCGGTGATCTCGGCCAACCGTGTGGTCACCTGCTCGGCGACCGCGCGGACGGCCGGGGTGCGCCGTGGGATGCGCAAACGGGAGTCGCAGGCCCGCTGCCCCGCCCTGCACGTGGTGACCGCCGACCCCGGTCGTGACGGGCGGCTCTTCGAGCCGCTGGTGGGTGCGGTGGCCGAGGTGATCCCCATCGTGGAGGTGTTGCGGCCGGGCCTCATGCTGCTGCCCGCGGCCGGCGCGGCCCGCTACTTCGGGGGTGAGGAGGTGGCGGCGGAGAAACTCATCGACGTCGTCTCGGCCTGCGGGGCGGAGTCGTTCACCGGCGTCGCCGACGAGCTGTTCACCGCCGTGGTCGCCGCACGGCACGGACAGATCGTGCCCACCGGTGGCGACGTCGACTTCCTCGCGCCGTTGTCGATCGCCGAGCTCGGTGCCGAGCCCAGCCTGTGCGGTGACGACCGGGAACACCTCATCGATCTGCTGTGGCGGTTGGGTGTGCGCACGATGGGCGCCTTCGCCGCGTTGTCGGTGACCGATGTCGCAACACGTTTCGGCGCCGACGCCGTCGTCGCCCACCGGGCCACCCGCGCCGAGGCCGGTCGGTCGGCGTCGGGTCGGCCACCGGGTGCCGACGTCGTCATCGACCACGAGTGCGATCCGCCCATCGACCGGGTCGATGCCGCGGCGTTCGTCGGTCGCCGACTGGCCGACGAGCTGCACCGTGCGCTGATGGCGGCGTCGGTGGCCTGCACCCGGCTCACCGTCCACGCCTCCACCACCGGTGGACAGCATTCGTCACGCACCTGGCGGTGTGCCGAGCCGTTGACGCCGGAGGCCACCGCCGACCGCATCCGGTGGCAGCTCGACGGATGGCTCAGTGGGAAGGACTTCGGCAACCGACCGGACTCGCCGATCTCCCGTCTGCGACTGGAGCCGGTGGAACTCGTCGACTCCGGGGCCCTGCAGTTCGGTTTCCGTGGGGCGGGGATCCCCGGTGGCGACGGCGAGGTGGCCGATCGGGCCCGTCGGGCACTGGTGCGCGTGCAGGGTCTCCTGGGTGGAGAGTCTGTCCGCGTGCCGGTGCGCAGCGGCGGACGTGGTGTGGCCGAACGGATCACGCTCATCCCGCTGGGGGACGAGCTGACACCGGCGTCCGATCCCGACGCCCCCTGGCCGGGGCGGATCCCCGAGCCGGCGCCGTCGGTGGTGCTCAGCGCCCCGGTGACGGTGCGCGACTGCAACGACGACCCGGTGCAGGTCACCCGGCGCGGGATGTTCAGTGCCGAGCCGACCACGGTCACCTGGGGCTCGCGGAGCTGGGATCTGCTCTGGTGGGCCGGTCCGTGGCCTGCCGACGAACGCTGGTGGGCCGCCCCCGGTGAACGGGTCGGTACCCATGCGAGAGCGCAGGTGCTGCTGAACGATTCGCGTGCTCTGCTGCTGCGGTATCAGCAGCAGGGGTGGACGGTCGAGGGTGTCTACGAGTGACCCGCGGTGCGTGCTTCTACGAGGCGGACGGGTCGTTCATGGTGCCCAGGAACACCGGCAGACCCGTTGCGGTGTCGACGATCTGGTAGACGAACGACCGATCGGCGGTGAAGGTGGCCTCCGGCGGCTGCGGCACGCCGGTCACGATCGTCATGCCGGTGGTCGCCGCGGCGACGGTGCCCCGCTCGCCCACGGTGATGACACCGGTCTGTCCGGCGCTGCTGACCTCCGCGCCGGGCGCGATGCCCTCGAGGGATCCCGGCACGAAAATCTGCCCCATCCCGAGTTCGTCCAGAACCGGACCGAGATCGATCGATGCGTCGGTCTTCCACCGCGGCACCGTCACCTCCACACGCGACGTCGGTGTCGCTGCCCGCAGAGCCCCCGACACCGCCGCCAACACACCGTCGGACAGCAACGATCGCGTGGTGGCGCCGGACGCCGGCAGGATCACCTGCATCGCGAGACCGGCTCCCGCGTAGGGGAGTTCGGCCGCAGTCCATCCGGGTCCGTTCGCCAGACGGGTCGGGAAGGTCCCGCCCATCAGCGGCGCCGACACCACCCGACCGGTCGCCGTGGTGAACGGCTCGTCACGCGTGGCGTCCGGGGTGAAGGGCGATGCCCAGGCCGCCGCCAGGAAGACGGTGGTCAGCAGGGCGAGATCGGTGTCGGGGCCGACCGACACCGGTGCGCTGGTGATCTGCCCACCGGTGTTGACCGCCACCCACTCGTTCATCGCCCGCTGGGCCTGCGGTGTCGCGAAATCGAGGGGGTACACCCCGGCATCGAAATACCGTGCGAGATCGGTGAGATACGCCCGACGCGCCGGACGGGACTGCGCGATGAACGCGCCCGCACCCTGCCGATACACCGGCGGGCTGGGCGGATTGTTCACATCGACCGTGCCCGGATCGCCGCCGATCGCGCCGAGCTGACCCAGCAGCGCCGCGATCGCCTGGGGGCGACTCGTGCCGAGCACCCGATCGATCTGTGCGCCGGCGGCGTCACCGGCGCCGGCGCGCACCATCCCGATCGCCGTCACCGCGCTCCACGGGGAGACCACCGTGTTCGGCGACCCCGACGACGGTGCTGCTGACGCCATGGCGACGCCGACGCGCCGGACCCCGTCGACCAACGCCTCGGTGGCCGCCCGCTCGGTGTCGATGCCGATCTGTGCGAATGTCACGCTCGGTGCCCTGCTCAGTTGTGCCGTGTCGGGCGGCACCGCATCGGTGGCACACCCGCTGAACAGCAGGACCGTAGCCACGGCCACCGACACGACGATCCGTCGGCGGAGGGTGCGGGTGTTCACGAGTTCGCGCCCCGGGCGAGCAGCGGCCACCGCCCGACCTCGTTCCCGCCGGTCACCGCGACGAGGTCGTCGACGAGGTTGACGGTGATGCACACGTGGTTCGGGAACACCCGGACGACCGACCCGGCCTCGGGGAGCGGACCCTCGCTCACCACGGTGGCGTGATGTTCCGACAGTGCGACGATGCGGGCGTCGGGGAGGTCGGGTAGCAGCCCGAAACCCGGTACCCAATCGGGTTTCTCGGTGCCCAGGATCTTGCTGCCGCAGTCGAGGAGGGCACGTCCCGGTTCGCGGCGGACGACCGTGGCCGCGACCGACAACGACACGTCGTCGACGTTCGCGCGTCCCAGGGCCACCTGTTGTGCGTCGTTGAACGGGTACACCCCCGGTCGGACCTCGGTCAGCACATCCGGGTGCGCGAACTCCACCGTCGGTGTCGACCCGCCGCTGCGGACGATCGGATCGACCCCGACCGACGACAGCGCGTCGGCGGCGTCGGTGATCGCGCGGGCCTCCTGCTGCGCGGCGCTCTCGCGACCGGCGGGGGAGTACCCGTGACCCGGGAAGGTGAACACGCCGACCACCCGCAGTCCGTGGGCAACCGCCTGCGCGGCAACGGTTCCGGCGTCAGCGGGGGCGGTGCCCGTCCGATGCTGTCCACTGTCGACCTCGATGAGAACCTCGACCGATTCGCGGGCGTCACCGAGCGCCTCGGCCATCGCGACCGCACCGGCCGCCGAATCGACCGTCACCCGTACCGAGGCGTCGCGCACCACCGACCGCAGTCGCGCGGCCTTCGAGGCGGTGAGCCACAGCGGGTAGGCGATGAACAGGTCGTCGAAGCCCGCCGCGGCGAACGCCTGTGCCTCACCGATCGTCGCGACCGTCAACCCGACGGCGCCCGAGGCGATCTGCCGCCGCGCGATGTCGGCGCTCTTGTGGGTCTTGGCGTGCGGACGGAGCGCGAGACCCTGCGCCGCGACCCGCGTCGCCATGTCTGCGATGTTCGCGTCGAGCACGTCGGTGTCGACGCGGACGTACGGGGTGTCTGCGGTCGGGAGTCGGGTCGGCATCACCGTGGACTCTACGACGCGCCCGTGTCGTCTCCGGGGACGCCTCGAACCGGTTGTATCTGATCGGTATCGATCGCCCTACGGGTGTTCCACGCCCCGAGGTACGTATGCTTACCGTCGGCGTCTGCAGATCGCGCATCGGGTGCGACCGACCACGGAGGTGATCGGTCAGACGGTCAATCTGAACACCGCCGATGGTGGACCGTGCCGGGGTTCTGCCCACTGGCAAGGGGCCGGTCGCGATCGTCGTCCACGGCGAGGTTGCTCTCATCGGATTGTCGTCGGAGGCACACCGATACCTCACCCGGATCGTCCGGTTGCACCAGGTGTGAGGCGGCGCATGCGGCGAACCGGACTTCGGTGAAGCGCATCACGCCGAACGGGTCGCTGCGGTTACGCTGTGGGCATGCTCAAACGATCCTTCATGGCCATTCTGTGCGGCGTGATCGCCGCGGTCGGCCTGTCGGCGACCACCACCCTCACCGCTGCCTCGGCCGCGCCGTCGTGTGCGAACGTCGAGGTGCTCTTCGCCCGCGGCACCGCCGAGCCCGCACCCCCGGTCGGCCTGACCGGTCTGTCGTTCGGACAGGCGCTGCGTGGCGCCCTGCCCGGCAAGTCGGTCGTCGTCCGCGGGGTGAACTACCCGGCGAGCGCGAACTTCCGCGATCGGATAGGCCTCGCGCAGACGGTGATCAACGGCGTGAAGGACACCCAGAACCGCATCACGTTCCTCGCCCGCACCTGCCCGCAGACCCGCATCGTCGTCGGTGGGTACTCGCAGGGCGCGGTCGTGGCGGGCTACGCGCTCGCACCGCGGGTCACGCTGCCCGCGCAGTACCGCGGCTCCGCGCCCACCCCGCTGCCGGCATCGGTGGCCCGCAACGTCGCCGCCGTCGTGCTGTTCGCGCCGCCGAGTGCCCGGTTCCTCCGCGACGCCCAGGCGCCCGCGATCGAGGTCGGCCCGCTCTACCAGGGCAAGACGATCCGCTACTGCATCGCCGGTGACACCATCTGCAACGGTGCCCCGCTGGGACAGCCGAACGGCCTGCACGTGCTGTACGCGGTCAACGGCGACACGGTGAACGCCGCCGGTCGCGTCGCCGCTCGCATCTGACGCGACCCGTGCAACCGCGGGTCCTGCCCGACGGCGCCGTGATCCGTGCCGCGCGGCCCGGTGACGAGCCGGGGTTGCTCGCCGCGATCACGGCGCTCGCGGAGTACGAACATGAGCCCGATGCGGTGCGCAACTCCGTCGACGCTCTGACCGCCGCGCTCTTCGGCGACGATCCCGCGGTGTTCGCCCACGTCGCCGAACGAGACGGCGACGTGGTGGGAGTCGCGATCTGGTTCGTCACCTACTCCACCTGGACCGGTCGTCACGGCGTCTGGCTCGAGGACCTGTTCGTGTACGAGTCCGAGCGGGGACGTGGCTACGGCGTCGCGCTCCTCGCCTCGCTCGCCGCGGTCTGTGTCGATCGCGGATACGCGCGGCTGGAGTGGACGGTGCTCGACTGGAATGCGCCGAGCATCGCGTTCTACCGATCGCTGGGCGCCCGGCCGATGGACGAGTGGACCACGCAGCGACTGGTCGGCGACGACCTCGCCGCCCTCGCGCGGCGGGGATAGTCCGCCCCCGCGATCACGCTCCACTTCCTCGACCACGCTCCACCTACATGTGGAGCGCGGCTCGACAGGTGGAGCGCGACGGTCGACCGGGGCAAGGGACCGGCGCACCCGATCGTGTCGAATATGTGTTCGATTCTCGGTACAGTCGGGTGTGGGCTGGAACGAGGGCCCGCCCACGTGGGCGGAGATGGAGCGCGTCCTGTCCGGGCGCCCGAACCAGGGCGGTCGGCCGGGTGAGACGTTTCCCGGCGACGGCAGCGACAGCCCCGCGTGGTCGCGCAAGCGGGAGCCGTTCCGGGCCGACGACGTCGAGCGCGGACGCACCAGCACCCCGTACGCCGAGTTGCACGCCCACACCTCCTACAGCTTCCTCGACGGTGCGAGTTCCCCCGAGGAGATGGTCACCGAGGCCCACCGCCTCGGATTGTCGGCGCTCGCGGTCACCGATCACGACGGGTTCTACGGGGTCGTCCGGTTCGCCGAGGCCGCCCGTGAATGGCGTATGCCGACGGTCTTCGGCGCGGAGTTGTCGCTGCAGCACGACGCCGCGCGGACCGGTACCGCCGACCCCGGCGGGCACCACCTCCTCGTCCTCGCCCGCGGGCAGGACGGGTATCGCCGGTTGTCGCGACAGATGGCGGCCGCACACATGGCCGCAGGCGAGAAAGGTCTGCTGCGCCACGATCTCGACACCCTCGCCGCCGCGGCCGACGATTCCTGGTTGATCCTCACCGGGTGTCGCAAAGGCGCCGTGCGACAGGCGTTGTCGACCGGTGGTCCCGACGCCGCCGCGGCCGAGCTCCGCGCACTCGTCGATCGGTTCGGCCGCGACAACGTCGTCGTCGAACTGTCCACCGCCGCGCTGCCCACCGACGACGAACGCAACGCGGCACTCGCATCGCTCGCCGCCGCCCACGGTCTGCACACGGTGGCCACCACGGGGGCCCACTTCGCCGCACCGAACCGGAGACGGCTGGCGATGGCACTCGCCGCCGTGCGTGCACGATCGAGTCTCGACGAGATCGCCGGCTGGCTCGGCCCGCTCGGGGGAGCGCACCTGCGCAGCGGTGACGAGATGGCCACCCTGCTCGCCGCACACCCCGAGGCCATCGACAACTCCGCACAGTTCGGTGTCGACTGCGCTTTCGAACTGCGTCTGATCGCACCGGAACTGCCACCGTTCGACGTGCCGGACGGGCACACCGAGAAGACATGGCTGCGGGAGCTCACGATGCGCGGGGCCGCCGACCGTTACGGGACACCCGCGACACACCCCAAGGCCTATCGTCAGATCGAACACGAACTCGCGGTGATCGATTCGTTGAATTTCCCGGGGTACTTCCTGGTGGTCCACGATATCGTCGACTTCTGCAAACGCTCCGACATCCTCTGTCAGGGCCGGGGCAGCGCGGCCAACTCCGCGGTGTGTTTCGCGCTGGGGGTCACCAACGTCGACCCGGTGCGCAACAGTCTGCTGTTCGAACGCTTCCTGTCGCCCGAGCGGGACGGTCCCCCCGACATCGACGTCGACATCGAATCCGATCGACGCGAGGAGGCCATCCAGCACGTCTACACCAAGTACGGGCGCGAATACAGCGCTCAGGTCGCGAATGTGATCACCTACCGCGGTCGGTCGTCGGTGCGGGACATGGCTCGCGCACTGGGGTATTCGATCGGGCAGCAGGACGCCTGGAGCAAACAGGTCAGCCGGTGGGGGCGCACGGTCGACGAGGACGAGAACCCCGAGGCCGACATCCCTGAGGACGTCCTCGACCTCGCCGGGCAGGTGTCGGGGATGCCGCGTCATCTCGGCATCCACTCCGGTGGCATGGTGATCTGCGACCGACCCATCGCCGACGTCTGTCCCACCGAATGGGCGCGGATGCCCGGTCGCAGTGTGCTGCAGTGGGACAAGGACGACTGTGCGGCAATCGGTCTGGTGAAGTTCGACCTCCTCGGACTCGGCATGCTCTCCGCGCTGCACTACGCGATCGACCTCGTCGCCGAGCACAAGGGACTCCACGTCGATCTCGCACGGATCGACCTGGGGGAGAAGGCCGTCTACGACATGCTCTGTGCCGCCGACTCGGTCGGCGTGTTCCAGGTGGAGTCGCGGGCGCAGATGGCCACGCTGCCACGGCTGAGACCCCGCGAGTTCTACGACCTCGTGGTCGAGGTGGCGCTCATCCGACCCGGGCCGATCCAGGGTGGGTCGGTGCATCCGTACATCCGGCGGCGCAACGGACTCGAGGTGACCGGGTACGAACACCCGTCGATGCGTGCGGCGCTCGAACGCACCCTCGGGGTGCCGCTGTTCCAGGAGCAGTTGATGCAACTCGCCGTCGACGTCGCCGGCTTCGACGCCGCCGAGGCCGACCAGCTGCGGCGCGCGATGGGGTCGAAGCGATCGCCGGAGAAGATGCAGAAGTTGAAGGAACGCTTCTACTCCGGCATGGAGGAGACCCACGGGATCACCGGCGAGATCGCCGACCGGGTGTTCGAGAAGATGGCCGCGTTCGCCAACTTCGGTTTTCCCGAGAGTCATTCGCAGAGTTTCGCGGCGCTGGTCTTCTACTCGTCGTGGTTCAAGTACCACCACCCCGCGGCGTTCTGCGCCGCCCTGCTGCGGGCACAGCCGATGGGTTTCTACTCGCCGCAGTCACTGGTCGCCGACGCGCGCAGGCATGGTGTCGCCGTCCACGGCCCTGACATCAACGTCTCACTGGCGCATGCGAATCTCGAGAACAGCGGTCTCGACGTGCGGATGGGGCTGGGGTCGGTACGGCACATCGGTGACGAGGTGGCGCAGGTCATCGTCGACCGACGCGTCGCCGACGGTGCCTACCGCAGCCCGGCCGATCTGGCCCGGCGCGCCGAACTCGGCGAGAGGCAACTCGAGGCGTTGGCGACCGCGGGTGCGTTCGACTGTTTCGGTGGCAGCCGGCGCCAGGCGCTGTGGGACGCCGGCGCGGCCGCGTTCGAACGGGCTGATCAACTCGCGCTCGAGGCGTCGCTGACCGCTCCGACACTGCCCGGTCTCACCGACGTGGAGACCGCCGCGGCCGACGCCTGGGCGACCGGGGTGACCCCGAACGTCTATCCCACCCAGTTCCTCCGGCCCCGACTGACGGCGATGGGTGTCGTCGCGGCCGACGGTCTCCTCGCCGTGCCCGACGGGTCGCGCGTCGTCGTCGCCGGGGCGGTCACCCACCGGCAACGTCCGGCCACCGCGTCCGGCGTCACCTTCATCAACCTCGAGGACGAGACCGGGATGGTGAACGTGGTCTGTTCGGTGGGGCTGTGGAAGCGCTATCGACGATTGGCCCAGAACGCCACGGCGCTGGTCATCCGGGGCACGGTGCAGAACGCCGAGGGCGCGGTCACCGTGGTCGCCGAACACCTCGAGAAGATGGATCTCAAGGTCGGCACCCGATCCCGCGACTGGCGATAGTGAGCCATGGCAACATGATCGGATGCGTGGTGGGCGGGACGAGAACGGGGTGACACACCCGTCTCAGGGGCAACCCCTGGGTACACCACACAGCGAGACCCTGCGTCCGACGCCGGACCGCACGCTGCGCGTGCCCCGCGGCGCCGTGGACAGGAGCATTCGGTCGACTCGCCTGCCACGCATCCGATGACGATCGAGGCCGTGCGGCGTTATCCGCGCTCGACGGCCGAGATGCTGGCCGCGATCGTCGACGCGGCCGATCCCGAGTGGACGCGAGCGGGTCTCGCCGATGCGCTCGCGGCACACCGCCGCGGTCTCGATGAGGCGCAGGCCGACGCCGTCGCGGGTCACCTTCTCGTCGCGTTTCCCCGTGAGCCGCCGGATCGGCGTGAGGCGATCGCCGGGCGCATCGTCGAACTGGCGATGCCGTCGCTGCGCCCGCGCCCGGCACCACGAGTGCTGTGGGACGGCCTGCCGCGGTACGCCGACTACTCCGCTCTCGCGCAGGCCTACGACATGACGGTGTCCGAGCTCGACTGGTTGGCCGACCACGGAAACTGGTTGCGATCGAGAACCGGTCCGCTGCAGCACTATCGCGTGACACCGATCCCCAAACGGCAGGGCGTTCGAGTCCTCGAGATCCCGAAACCGCGTCTGCGTGAGACGCAGCGACGGATCCTGCGCCGAGTACTCGACCGCATCCCGCCACACCCTGCTGCGCAGGGATTCGCGGTCGGTACCTCGCCGGTGACGTTCTCGAGCCCCCACGCCGGTGGCCTGTGGTCATCCGCGTCGATCTCCGACGGTGTTTCGAGTCGGTCACCGTCGCCCGCGTCCGCGCGGTGTTCGCCGCGGTCGGCTACCCGTCCGCCGTGGCCCGCGCGCTGGCCGACCTGTGCACCACCACGACGCCGTCGGAACGCCTCGTCGGCATGGATCCCGTACACGCTGCGATGCTGCGATCTCGCCATCTGCCGCAGGGGGCGCCGACCTCGCCCGCGCTGGCCAATCTCGTGATGCGCACCCTCGACCGCCGCATCACCGGATACGCCCGACGGCACGGACTGGTCTACACCCGTTACGGCGACGACCTGGCGGTGAGCGGCGTGATCGAGGACCCGTCGGCGGTGGTGTGGGTGGTGGGGCAGATCGTCGCCGACGAGGGTCTCACCGTCCACGGTCGCAAGACGCGGATCATGTACGCCCATCAGCAGCAGCGCCTCACCGGGCTGGTGGTGAACGACCGTCCGCGTGTGTCCCGATCCGAGTACGACGATCTGCGGGCGTTGTTGCACAACGCGATACGAAGCGGGGCCCGGGCCCAGAATCACGACGGTGTCGGGAACTTCGAGGCCCACGTCCGCGGTCGGATCGCGTGGGTCGGCTTCGACAACTCGACGCGCCGGGACACGCTCCTCGACATGGCGTCGCGGGTGGACTGGGCCGACGAGTGAACCGTCCGGCTAAGGCCGCCGTGAGAAGTTCGCACGCTCGCGTGTCGTCCGCATGCCGGCGGCAGCGTGCGAACGGTGCGACGGCGTGCGAACGGTGCGACGGCGTGCGAGCCAG
This sequence comes from Williamsia sp. MIQD14, assembly GCF_051025635.1. Lineage (NCBI taxonomy): Bacteria > Bacillati > Actinomycetota > Actinomycetes > Mycobacteriales > Nocardiaceae > Williamsia > Williamsia sp. MIQD14. The sequence continues at coordinate 192,042 of NZ_JBPFDG010000002.1, read as the reverse complement.
CGCTACACCGCGCCGTCGAAGCCGTTCTGACGCCAGGCCTCGTACATCACGATGCTCGCGGCGTTGGCGAGGTTGAGCGATCGACGCCCCGCGAGCATGGGGATCCGCAGACGTTCGGTGACGTGCGGGTCGGCGAGGACCTCGTCGGACAGGCCGGTCGGCTCGGGGCCGAACAGCAGCACGTCGCCGGGGCGGTAGTCGACCGCGGTGTGGAACTTCTCGGCGTGGGCGGTGAACGCGTAGACGCGGTCGGGCGCGAGTGCCTCCCAGGCGGCGGCGAGATCGCGGTGGACCGTCACCGACGCCATCTCGTGGTAGTCCAGGCCAGCCCGCTTCACCTTGGCGGCGTCGAGATCGAAGCCGAGTGGTTCCACGAGGTGCAGCTCACACCCGGTGTTGGCCGCCAGGCGGATGGCGTTGCCGGTATTGGGGGGTATGCGAGGTTCATGGAACAAAATGCGGAACACAAGCGTCTACCTTGCCTGAGCACCTGTCGAGCACGACGGGGCAGGGCAGACCCGGCGCACTGCGGTGGTCACGGAACGAACTGGGTGGGACATGCGAGATGCGGTGCGCGCGACACCCGGGGTCGTCTGGCGATACATACGCTCGGCGCCCGGCACCTACCTGTGGCTCGCCGTCCTGTTCGTCACCACCGTGATCGCCCACCGCGTGGCCCCCGACCAGCTGACGCACATCCTGCAGAACCGCTCCACCAACCTCCGACACCTGCTGCACAACCCGCTGCCCAGCCTGTTCCGCAGCGCCTTCTGGATCGACGGCAACGGCTGGTTCCTCTACGCGATCGTGTTCTCCCTCATCCACGCCCCGGTGGAACGCTGGCTGGGGACCGCGCGGTGGGTGGCGGTCGTGGTCATCGCCCACGTCACGGCGACCTACATCAGCCAGGGGATCCTGCTGTGGGCCATCGACAGCGGCCGGGCGCCGCAGAGCGATCTGGCCGTCATCGACATCGGCGTCAGCTACGGGCTCGCCGGTGTGGCCGGGATCCTGGTCTACCGGATCGCGCGTCGGTGGCGGTGGGTCTACGGCGGCGCCCTGGCGGTCGTCTGCCTCACCCCGATCGTGTGGCCACTGGTGCACGGAACGCATTTCACCTTCACCGACATCGGTCACCTGTGTGCCGCGATCGTCGGCGTGGCCTGCTATCCGATCACCCGCATCGGGCGGCGGCGGATCACGGTGGTGAGCGACTTGCCACCGGTGTCGCCGCATCTCGTCGAGCACCTCACCGAGCCGAAGCTTCCCCCGGTGTCACCCCACCTGCTCGAACGCATGCCGGAACCCGCGGTCGCCCCGACGTCGGACCGACGGCGCATCATGGGCATCCATGACCGCCTACGCCGAGGACATCTTCGACGAGCAGGACCTGTCGGGTCAGACGTGGTCGGGTGACACGTTCGACGACTGCACCTTCGTCGACTGCGACCTGTCCGCACTGACGACCGAAGCGGTGGTCTTCACCCGATGCTCGTTCGTCGGGTGCTCTCTCACCGACTCCGACCACCGCAGGACCGCGTTCCGTACCTGCACCCTCGACCGCTGCCCGATGCCGGGCGCCGGCTTCGCCGACTGCAGCCTCCTGGGTTCGACGATCACGCAGTCGCTGATGCGCCGTGTGTCGCTGACCGACTGTGACATGTCGCTCACGTCCTTGGGCGGGCTCACCCTGCACCGTGCCGACCTGACCGGATCACGACTGCGCGAGGCGAATCTGGCGTCGACGACCATCACCAGCTCGACGCTGGCCGGCGTCGACCTGACCGGGGTGCGTGCCGTCGGTGCCACCATCACCGACTCCGACCTGCGGCGCGCGCGGATCGACCCCGCATTCTGGGTCGCCGCGACGGTCACCGACACGGTCGTCGACCATGACCACGCCATCGACTTCGCACTGGCCCACGGTCTGCGGTTGGCCTGAACGCAGGCGCGCGGCCCCGATCGGGGAGAATGGCGGCGTGACGGCGACAGCACTCGACGGCAAGGCCACCCGCGACGAGATCTTCGTCGACCTCGCGGCGCGCGTGGCGACGCTCCGGGAGGCCGGGGTCACCCCGGGCCTCGGCACGGTCCTCGTCGGCGACGACCCCGGGTCGCAGGCTTACGTCCGCGGCAAACACGCCGACTGCGCGAAGGTGGGCATCGCCTCGCTGCGCCGCGACCTGCCCGCCGACACCACCACCGAACAGCTCAACGCCGTCATCGACGAACTGAACGCCGACCCCGCATGCACGGGCTACATCGTCCAGTTGCCGCTGCCGCCGCAGCTCGACGACAACGCCGCGCTCGAACGCATCGACCCCGGCAAGGACGCCGACGGACTGCACCCGATCAACCTCGGCCGCCTCGTGCTGGGTACCGACGCAGCCCTGCCGTGCACCCCCCGCGGGGTGGTGCACCTGCTGCGCCGCTACGACATCCCCATCGCCGGTGCGCGCGTCGTGGTGGTCGGCCGTGGCGTCACGATCGGTCGTCCCATCGGACTGCTGCTCACCCGCCGCAGCGAGAACGCCACGGTCACGCTGTGTCACACCGGGACCACCGATCTCGCCGCCGAGGTGTCGCGCGCCGACATCGTCGTCGCCGCGGCGGGGGTACCGCACCTGATCACCGCAGACATGGTCAAACCCGGTGCGGCGGTGCTCGATGTCGGGGTGAGCCGCACCGACGCCGGTCTCGTCGGCGACGTCGCCCCCGAGGTGTGGGAGGTGGCGGGCCACGTCTCGCCGAACCCCGGTGGTGTGGGTCCGCTGACCCGGGCGTTTCTGCTCGTCAACGTCGTCGAACGGGCCGAGGCGCTGCTGCGGCACCGCACGTCGTGAGCGGTCGCCGACGATGAGCAGCCGCGGTACCGGTCGGACCGTCGACGACGTCCGCCGCGCGCGCCGTCGGCGTTCGATCCTGGTGCAGATCCCCTTCGTGATCGTGCTGGCGTTCGTGGCCGTGGCGTTGATCTTCCTCATCCTCGACCGCTGGCGACGCGGCGCGTTCGTGTTCGGTGGCGGAGCGCTGACGGCGGCTGTGCTCCGCGCGGTGCTGCCGAGTTCGCGAGTCGGGTTGTTGCAGGTGAGAGGCCGTTTCGTCGACGTGGTGGCCATGGCGGTCGCCGGCGGCGCGATCATCTGGTTGGCCGCCTCGATCGATGCCCTGGGGACCGGTATCGATCAATAGTCGGTCGCTTTCGTACCGTCCCACCGACTATTCTCGTCAGCGATGACGGCTACCTCTGCGACGAATCCGCGGCCGCCGATCACCACTTTGGGAGTGTCGGCGGGCGGGGGGATGACCCACTGTGCCCTGGTCACGGTCGACGACCATGAGCGCCTGGTGGTCGATTCCCGGGTCATCGAGGTCGACCACACCGATCGCCTCGACCGCGCCGGCCGGGTGAACGCGGGTATCGATCTCATGCTCGGCAGTGCCGCATCGGCGGGCCTGTCGGTCGCCTCGATCGGTGTCGCCTCGCGGGAGTCCGGGGGACGTGGGGGATTCACCTCCCGCGGGTGGGGTCCGCGACGGCAGATCCACCTGCTCGGCGACGCCGAATCGGTCGCGCATGCGCTGGCCGAATCGGGGGAGATCGCCGCGCACGACGAGACGATCCTGCTCGACTGCGGCGACACCGGCGTGACGATCTCGCGGCTGGACCCGTCGACGGGAGAACTCACCGCCACCACTCGGTCGACCGTGATGTCGGGACACGCCATCGACTCCGCCCTCGCCGACCTCGTCGGCGACGACCTCGCGTCGACCACACGGGCGTCGCGGCGAGCACTCGTCGGGGCGTGTCGCACCGCGAAAGAAGAACTGACCGAACAGGACTCGACAGCCGTCGTCGTGCGCGGACGATCGATCCCGATGACCGCGGACATGGTGTCGACGGTGACCGAGCCGATGGTCGAGACCCTCGCCGAGGCGGTCACGGACTACGTTCGTGCGCAGTCGATCCCGACCGACACCCCACTGGTGGTGGTCGGCGGTGTCGCGAACATCCCCGTGGTGCGAACGGTTCTCGAGCGATCGACACCGGCGCCGGTCGTCGTGGCGTCGACGCCGGACCTGCTCGGTGCCGTCGGAGCCGCGCTGCTCGCGCGCCCCAACCGTTCCTCGGCGTTGCGCCTGGCCTTCATCGGCGGTCGCGGACACCGTGACTGGTGGTCGGCGGTACCGCTCGCGATCGTGGGCTGCTTCATCGCGGTCGCGATGCTCGCCGTCTACGCCTTCACCGCGGCTCTCGACGGATCGTCCTCGCCGGTACGCGACGTGGAGGTCACCGCCTCGACCGCGGCGCAGACCGGCGTGCCCACTCCAGACCGACCCGACACCGCGGCGCCGGTCGTCGCCACCACCACTGCCGCACCCGGTACGCCGAGCGACCCGACGCCCACTCGATCGACCGTTGCACCGCCGACCGCCGATCTGCCCACCACCACGACATCGCCGACACTGGGATACCCGAACGGCGGGGCGGAGCGACGTCAGGAACGTCCGTGGGCGACCACGGAGCTGCCCACGCCGGCGGACTCGGGTCCGACGTCGACCATCAGCGCGACCAGCCCGCCACTGACGCCGGACCTGTCGGGGCAGCCGTCGGGTCCCCAGACCTCACCGCCGCTGCTGTCGCCGGTGGTCCCGTCGGATCCCCGGTCGCTCACGCCGTACCCGTTCATCGCGATCCCGACACCGCGTGCAACTCCCGCACCCGGCATCGTCACACCGACGGTGACGCCCGCACCCTGACACCCGCCGACGCCTCGCGTCGACGATCAGCCGCGGGCGAGGTCCATCGTCCGCTTGAGCAGGTCGGCGATCGCGTCGAACTCGGTGAGGAAGCCGTCGTGTCCGCTGTCGGACTGGATGACCTGCAGACCGCCGACACAACCGGGCATGAGGTCGGCGATCTCGGCCTGGGTCCGCAAGGGATACAACCGATCCGACGAGATCCCGCCCACGATCACCGGTACGTCGCAACTGCGCAGCGCGGCCTCGGTGCCACCGCGGTTGCGGCCGACGTCGTGGTGGTTGAGCACCTCGCTGAGGACCACGTAGCTGCCGGGGTCGAAGCGTGCGGAGAGCTTGTCGGCCTGGTGCTCGAGGTAGCTCTGCACGGCGTAGCGGCCACCGGAGAGCGGGATCTCTTCTCCCTGTGCGTCATTGGCGAAACGCTGATCGAGTTCTATCTCCGACCGGTACGTCATGTGCGCGATCCGACGGGCGATACCGAGGCCGGCGACCGGGCTCGCCCCGGTGCCGTGGTAGTCGCCGCCCTGCCAGTTCGGGTCGGACGTGATGGCCGCGATCTGGGTCGTCTGCGTGCCGATCTGATCCGCCGTCGCCCGCGGCCCCACAGCCAACACCAGTCCGCTGCGAACCCGCTCGGGGAAGCCGATGAGCCACTCGAGCGACCGCGCCCCACCCATCGAACCGCCGAGAACCGCTGCCACCGAACCGATGTCGAGCGCGTCGATGAGGGCCACCTCGGCACGCACCTGGTCGAGCACGGTGATGTGCGGGAAATCCGAGCCCCAGGGCGACCCGTCGGGGCCCGGCGACGACGGACCGGTCGACCCGCCGCAACCACCCAGGACGTTGGCCGAGATCACGCACCACTCGTCGGTGTCGACCGCGCAGCCGGGACCGATGAGACCGTCCCACCACCCGGGCAGCGGGTGCCCGGGACCGGGCGCGCCGACCACATGGGAGTCGCCGGTGAGTGCATGCAGTGTCAGCACGACGTTGTCGCGCGCCGGCGACAACGTGCCCCAGCGTTGGAACGCCAGGGTCACGTCGTCGATCCGGCCACCGTTGTCGAGGTCCACCGACCCCACGGACGCATAGGTCATCTCCCCGTCGGGGAGGGTCTCCCAGTCGGGCGGTGCAGAGACCCCAGCGGTGATGGTGGGCGTCCGTGGTTCGGTGGTCACGATCAGTTCGCCGCCCGGAATCCTGTCTCGAGGTCGGCGATGATGTCGTCGATCCCCTCGATACCCACCGCGAGGCGCACCAGTCCCGGGGACACACCGGCTGCGAGTTGCTCCTCGGGAGCCAGCTGCGAGTGCGTGGTCGACGCCGGGTGGATGATCAGCGAGCGGACGTCTCCGATGTTGGCGACATGGCTGTGCAGTGTCAGCGCGTCGACGAAGCGCTTGCCCGCGTCCACGCCGCCGGCGATCTCGAACGCCACGATGGCGCCCTGACCCTTCGGGGCGAGCTGCTGACCGCGGTCGTACCAGCGTGACGACTGCAGACCGGCGTAGGCCACCGACTCGACCTGAGCATGACCCTCGAGGAACTGCGCCACCTTCTGCGCGTTCTCGACGTGCCGCTCGATCCGCAGGCTCAGGGTCTCGATGCCCTGCGAGATCAGGAACGCGTTGAACGGCGAGATCGCCGCACCCGTGTCACGCAACCACTGCACGCGGGCCTTGAGCGCGTAGGCCGGAGCGCCGAGGTCGGCGAACACCGCGCCGTGGTAGCTCGCGTCGGGTGTTGTGAAACCGGGAAAGAGATCGACCCCGTCGCGCTGACCCCGCCAGTCGAAGGTCCCGCCATCGACGATGACGCCACCGACCGCGGTTCCGTGGCCACCGAGGTACTTGGTCGCCGAGTGCACGACGATGTCGGCGCCGTGCTTCAGCGGCTGGATCAGGTAGGGGGTCGCGACGGTGTTGTCGACGATGAGCGGGACCCCGTTCTCGTGCGCGACGCCGGAGATACCGGGAAGGTCCAGGATCTCGTTGTTGGGGTTCGAGATCGTCTCGCCGTAGAACGCGCGCGTGGTGGGCCTGACCGCGGCGCGCCACGAATCGAGGTCTTCCGGGTCGTCGACGAAGGTGACCTCGATGCCGAACTTCGGCAGCGTGTAGTGGAAGAGGTTGTAGGTGCCGCCGTAGAGCCGCGGGCTGGACACGACGTGTCCGCCGGTCTCGACGACGTTCAGGATCGCGTACGTCTCGGCGGCCTGCCCCGAGGCCACCAGCAGCGCCGCGACGCCGCCCTCCAACGCCGCGATGCGCTGCTCGACGGCATCCTGCGTCGGATTCATGATCCGGGTGTAGATGTTGCCCGGCTCCGCGAGTCCGAAGAGGTCGGCGGCGTGTTGGGTGTCGCGGAAGGTGTAGGAGGTGGTCTGGTAGATCGGCAGCGCACGTGCCGACGTGGCCGCGTCCGCGGTCTGGCCGGCGTGGATCTGCTTGGTCTCGAAGGCCCAGTGGAGGGCGGGGTCCTCGGACTCGACGGTGCCGTCGTACGGGAGGTCAGACATTGGGTACAGCTCTCTTTCGGTCGGGGGGCTTCGATGCCCCATGGGGTCCGACCATCGGACCCGCGCTTGCTGTGGAGCGCCGCCACTGGCGGACGCCACAACCTGGTCTTTCACCCGGAGCACCCCACCGCGGTTGGAGGGTTGCCGATCAGCGAGCCGGGGCTTGACGCTGACACTCATGACCTGGCGTCAAGGATATAACATCGCCGATTTCGTCCCGAAAGGATCCCGCGCAGGAAGATTCGAAAGAATCGCCGTCGCGTACCGTGTGCGCGGAATCTTTTCCCGACCTCATGACGTTGAGGTCTTCTGTGCGCGGCGAGCGATCGCCGCCGTCTCCCGGCGCCCATCGGTGTGCGCCTCCCTGGTTCCACCGCGAGAGGTTTCTCCATGCCCGTGTCCACCACCGCCCGCCGCAACGCGATCCTCGCGCTGGCTCTGGGTGGCTTCGGTATCGGCACGACCGAATTCGTGTCGATGGGGTTGCTGCCGAGCATCGCCGACTCGTTGCAGATCTCCGAGCCCACGGCCGGGCACGTGATCTCCGCCTATGCACTCGGCGTCGTCGTGGGCGCACCCCTCATCGCCGCGGCGACCGCGCGGATGTCGCGGCGTGCCCTGTTGATCACGCTGATGGTGGCGTTCACCGTCGGCAACGCCGCGACCGTGCTCGCGCCGACGTACGGCACCCTCATGGCCGCCCGCTTCGTCGCGGGCCTGCCGCACGGGGCCTACTTCGGTGTCGCCGCTCTGGTGGCGGCACACCTCGCGGGGCCGGGGAGCCGCGCCAAGGCGGTCGGCCAGGTGATGCTGGGACTGAGCGTCGCCAACGTCGTCGGGGTCCCGGCCGCCACCTGGCTCGGTGAGGCGTTCGGATGGCGTACCGCGTTCGGCGTGGTCGTCGTCATCGGCCTCGCCACCATCGGTTCGCTGCTGCGGTACCTGCCGTCGCTGACGGGTATGACCGCGAGCAACCCCGCCACCGAGCTCGGCGCCCTGGCCCGCCCGCAGGTGTGGTTCACCCTGCTCATCGGCGTCGTCGGTTTCGGTGGGATGTTCGCCTTCTACACCTACATCCACACCACGCTGACCGATGTGTCCGGTCTGCCCGGTGGCCTCGTCCCGTTCGCCCTGATGCTCTTCGGCATCGGCATGGTGGTCGGCAACGTCGTCGGCGGTGCTCTCGCCGACAGATCGGTGATCGGCACCATGGTCGCGGGCCTCGTGGCCATCCTGGCCAGCCTCGTCGTGTTCGCCGTGGTCGCCGGGACCGTGTGGGCCGCGCTCCCGTTGGTGTTCGCGGTCGGGGTCACCGGTTCGGCGCTGGTCCCCGCGCTGCAGACGCGCCTCATGGACGTCGCCGACGACGCCCAGACCCTGGCCGCCGCGTTGAACCACTCGGCACTCAACATCGCCAACGCCGGCGGCGCGTGGCTCGGTGGACTGGTGATCAGCGCCGGGTACGGCTATCGCGCCCCGTCGCTGCTCGGCGCGGCGCTCGCCGCGGCCGGCCTCGTGGTCCTCGGGGTGACGCTGCTGGCGCAGCGGCGCTCCGACGCCGTGACGACCCCCGACACCCACGCAGGGCGTCAGGGTGATCTCGACGATGCGAAGCCGCTTGCGGCGCAGGAGATCACCGCCGTCGGATGATGTCGGCACCCGTGGCTACACTCGCCGCGTGCCTCTCACCATCACCTCCGTCAACGTCAACGGGATCCGCGCCGCGGTGAAGGAACGCAACCCCGACAACCCGGGGATCCTGCCCTGGCTGGGTGCGCCCACGGGACGCCGGTTCGTGCTCCTGCAGGAGATCCGCGCCTCCCGCGAGCAGGCGGTCGAGGCGCTCGCACCGGCCCTCGACGCGGGCTGGACGTTGTCGATGACGGAGTCGTCGGTGAAAGGTCATGCGGGCGTCGGGGTCCTCGGCACCGTCGCGCCCGACGCCGTGCGCATCGGCTTCGGCAGCGAGGAGTTCGACGGCACCGGCCGCTACCTCGAGATCGACGTCGCCTCCGACGGCGACTTCCCGGCGCTGACGGTGGGGTCGTTGTATCTGCCGAAGGGCGCCTCCGACGGACCGAAGCGTGACGAGAAGTTCCGCTTCCTCGACGAGTTCGGTGCCCACCTCGAGACGCTGTCGCGGCGGCGGCGCGGGGTCGTGGTCGGTGGTGACTGGAACATCGCGCACGCCGAGCTCGATCTCAAGGCGTGGAAGACCAATCAGCGCAGTCCCGGATTCCTCCCCGAGGAACGCGCCTGGATCGGGGGACTGCTCGAGCGCTCCTGGGTCGATGTGACCCGCGCGCTCGTCGGTGACGAGCCCGGTCCCTATTCGTGGTGGTCGTGGCGCGGCAAGGCGTTCGACAACGACTCGGGCTGGCGGATCGACTACCACCTGACCAACCCGGCGTTGGCGCGGCGGGCGCGCGACACCCGCGTCGAGCGTGCCGAGGCCTACGACCGACGCTGGTCCGACCACGCACCGGTCACCGTCGAATTCGCTTGAGGCCGGATGAAACAATGCCCCTCATGAGCAGCACCGAACGCGTCCTCTCCGGTATCCAGCCCACCAGTGACTCCTTCCACCTGGGCAACTACCTGGGTGCGGTGCGGCAGTGGGTGGCTCTGCAGGACGATTTCGAGGCGTTCTACTTCATCCCCGACATGCACGCGATCACCGCGCCACACGACCCCGCGGCCCTGCGGGAGCGCACGCTGCTCAGCGTGGCGCAGATGCTCGCCGTCGGGGTCGATCCGGACCGCTCGACGATCTACGTCCAATCCCACGTGCCCGAGATCGCGCAATTGACGTGGGTGCTGTCGTGCATCACCGGCTTCGGCGAGGCCAACCGCATGACGCAGTTCAAGGACAAGGCGGCCAAGCAGGGAACCGACTCCGCCGGTGTGGGCCTGTTCACCTACCCGATCCTGATGGCCGCCGATATTCTCGCGTTTGGAGTGGACAGGGTGCCGGTCGGTGAGGACCAGCGTCAGCACCTCGAACTGACCCGAAACCTGGCCCAGCGCTTCAACTCCCGGTTCGGCGAGACGTTCACGGTGCCCGAGGCGCACATCGTGGCCGAGACCGCGAAGATCTACGACCTGCAGAACCCGACGGCGAAGATGAGCAAATCGGCCGATTCCGATGCCGGCCTGATCAATCTGCTCGACGACCCGAAGCGGTCGGCGAAGAAGGTGCGTTCGGCGGTCACCGACAACGAGCGCGAGATCCGCCTCGACTGGGAGAACAAGCCCGGTGTCAGCAACCTGCTGAGCATCCAATCCGCACTGACCGGCACGCCCATCGGCGATCTGGTGTCGGGATACGAGGGCAAGGGATACGGCGACCTCAAGGTCGACACCGCCACCGTCCTGGCCGATTTCGTGGCACCGCTGCGCGGACGGGTCGACGAGCTGATGTCCGATCGCGCCGAACTCGACGGGATCCTCGCCCGGGGTGCCGACCGTGCGCGTGAGGTCGCCGCGCAGACGCTCGCGAGCGCCTATGACAAGGTGGGGTTCCTGCCGCGCACATGACGTGAGCACGAGACGGAGTCGACGAGCGGAGTGACCATGGCCGACACCGACGAGACATCGACCGAGAAGGGGCCCTCGCGCCTCGAACAGCTGCGGGCGCGGTATCCCTGGCTCGACCACCTGGTGCGGGCCGGTGGGCGCTACCAGGATTCCAAGGGCGACTTCTTCGCCGCCGGCGCGACCTACTTCAGCATCCTCGCGCTGTTCCCGCTCCTCATGATCGGTTTCGCCGCAGCGGGATTCGTCTTCGCCACCAGCCCCGGGCTCCTCGACGACGCGAAGACCAAGATCGCCGACTCGGTCCAGGGCGACATGGGCAACCAACTGCAGGACCTCATGGACCAGGCGATCAGCTCTCGGGCGTCGATCGGCGTGATCGGGCTGGTGCTCGCCCTCTATTCCGGTCTCGGGTGGATGGCCAACCTGCGCAACGCCCTGACCGTGCAGTGGGGAGCCGAGCCGCCGGCGTCGACCTTCGTCAAGACCAAGATCGGTGACCTCGGTGCCCTGCTGGGACTGTTCGTCGCGCTGGTGGTGTCGTTCGGCCTGTCGGCGATCGCGGGGAGTGGGCTGACGACCACGATCCTCGAGTTCGTGGGGCTCGATCACGTACCCGGCGTGTTCATCGTCGTGCGGGCGTTGTCGATCGTGGTGTCGTTGGTCGCCTCGACGCTGCTCTTCACCTGGGTCATCGCCCGACTGCCGCGGATCGCGCTGCCGTACCGCAACGCCGTGAAGGCCGGACTGCTCACCGCGGTCGTCTTCGAGGTCTTCAAGTTCATCGCGACCTTCTACCTGAAGAGCGTCACCAGCGGGCCCGCCGGTGCGACCTTCGGGCCCATCATCGGCATCATGGTGTTCGCCTTCTTCACCACGCGCATCATCCTTTTCGCGACGGCGTGGGCGGCGACCGATCCGATGAACGCGCAGTACGAGGCCGCCCGGGTGCCCGATCCGGTGACGATCGCACCGGTCGTCGCCGTGCGGCCCGAGCCGTCGGTGGTCTCCCTGGCGGCAACCGCTCTCACGGGCGCGGTGGCCGCACTGGGGATCTCACGGTTGCGCGCACGTCGCCACCGACGGTGAGGTGTCGGGTTCAGCGCGATCGGCGGTTGACCCGTAGCGCCGCGTAGACCAGGCCGAGGATGACGACGAGTCCGATGCCGCCGAACAGCAGCCGGTCGGTCCACGGCGAGTGGCCGGCACCGTCGTCGGACGACGGGTAGGCGACCGCGCCGCTGTGGGGTTCGCCGGACGCCGACCGGCCGGTCGAGCGGTCCGACGTCGCATCGGAGGTCGTCTCGTCGACGAGCCGTCCGACCGACTCGCCGGTCGGGATGCCGAACCCGTGGTCGAGGAGTCCCTTCGCCTGATCCCAGTAGGAGTCGTCGACCTCGTTGAGTCCGTACATCTGCACCACGATCAGGGTGCGACCCGAACGCTCCACCGCGCCGACGAAGGTCTTGCGCGCATCGTCGGTGTACCCCGTCTTCCCGCCGATGATGCCGGGATAGCCGTCGAGGAGCAGTCGGTTCTGGGTCTGCATCATGTAGCCCGGATGCGGTTTGTCATTCGGCACGTCGGCGAGTGGCGGGTAGCCCGGGAACGGCGCGTTCACGTGCGAGATGAGGTCGCGGAACGTCGAGTTCTTCAACGCCGCCCGGAAGATCAGCGCGAGGTCGTACGGGGAGGTGCTCATCCCGGGAGCGTCGAGTCCCGACGGTGACGCCGCGCGGGTGTCCTCGGCTCCGAGTCGGTGCGCCATCTCGTTCATCTTCCCGACCGCCACCTCGTAGCCGCCGAGTTCGCGGGCCAATGCGTTGGCGCAGTCGTTGCCCGACACCATCAGCAGGCCCTGCAGCAGTTGTCGCACGGTGTAGCGGCCGTCGGGACCGATGCCGGCGGAGTCGCCCTCCATGCTGTAGTCGGCGCGCGTGCCGGTCACGGTGGTGTCGAGATCGAGTTCGTCGAGGGCGACCAGAGCCAACAGTGTCTTGATCGTGCTCGCCGGGCGGTATCGACCGTGCGGGTCCTTGGCGGCGAGGACGGCGCCGGTTCCCGCGTCGGCGACCAGCCAGCCGGCCGAGGTGATCCCGCGGGGTATCGATGCGGCGTCACCCGCGGTGACGACCCCGCATGCGCCGAGCTTCTCGCCGCCGACCGGAGGGTCGGGCACCGGGAGCGCGGCCGGAGCCGTCTGGCCCGAGGGCGGTACCTCCGAGGTGTCGACGGCCGCGGCGGGGGATGTGCGGTACGGGCAGTTCTCGGTGTTCGGGGTGCTCGGCGCCCCCGCGGTCGGTGTCGGGACCACCGGGTCGGCGTGTGCCGCGGCGCCGAAAGTGCCGCACGCGACGACCACGGCGACCGTCGACACCGAGGCGGCGAGGAATCGGGACGATCGACTGAGGGCTGGCATCGAGGTCGAAAGTACCCCGACGGACGTCAGGCCCCGAGAAACCGCGCGGCGCGTGCTCCCCACTGTCGGACGTGGTCGGGCTCGGTGGCGATCTCGAGGGTCGCGTCGGGCAGGAGTTCGGCGAGCCGCTGTGCAGTGCTGACCGGGTGTCCTGCGTCGGTGTCCCACGGCAGCAGAAGCGTGGGGTGGGTGATGCCCGTGACGCTGTCGACGTCGGGCAGGTCGGACTGCGCCGCGCCTCTCATCACCGAGGGCAACAGCCCGACGTCGACGGCGGGAGGACGCGGTTCGGTCGACCATCCACCCGCGGTGATGATCGGCGGCGGAGGCATGGCGGACACCATCGCGAACAGGGCCTCGAGACCCTCGTTCTCGAGGAGGGTCGCGGTGCTCAGGTACCCGCTCGAGTGGCCCGCGCGTGTTTCCCAGGCGGTGGGAGTGAGCGACAGGACGAGCCGCCGGAAACGGTGGGGAGCGCGCAGGACGGCCCAGAGGATGGCTGCTGAGCCCATCGATGCCCCGATGGCGTCGACGGGTTCCTTCGGCGACACCGCGTCGATCACGGCCAACAGGTCATCGGCGAGAGCGGTCCAGATGTAATCCGCCGGGACCGGGCGTCCGGTCGAGGCGCCGTGGCCGCGCGCGTCGAACCGCACGAGCTCGCGGTCGTCACTGTCGACGGGCGTCCAGTCGAAGATGCCGCTCTCGTCGTCGAACTGTCGGCTGGAGGACATGCCGTGGGCGTAGACGGCGATCGGTCGCGTCCCCGTCGGGGTGTCGACGGCGAGATCGGCACCGTCGCGGGGGATTCGGAGGTCGGTCACGGGGCAGACGATAGGCGTAGACCGAAACTGTACGGATGTCGGGAACCGTTTTCGGGCTCGGGAACAATCCTCGGCCCGGATGGCGTTACACCACCCGACGGGCCCGATTCACTGCCCCGGGTACCACCCCATTTGCCGCCACGAGCGGCCTTCTGCCGAGAGGCGCAATGGCGGGTCCGTCCTCCGCGTGGCCGTCCACCCCCGATCGGGGTGGGCGGCCCGCTGTGCGTGCGGACCCGGCCGCCTCTCGGATCCTCCTCCCGGTGAACCGGTCAGATCTTCCCGGTGAACCGGTCAGATCTTGCTGTAGGCCTCGGTGAGGACGCCGCGCAGGATCGACTCGATCTCGTCGAACTCGCGCTGTCCGCAGATGAGCGGCGGCGCCAGCTGCACCACGGGATCGCCGCGGTCGTCGGCCCGGCAGTACAGCCCGGCCTCGAACAGCGCGTGCGACAGGAACCCGCGCAGGACACGTTCGGACTCGTCGGCGGTGAACGTCTCCTTGGTCGCCTGGTCCTTGACCAGTTCGATTCCGTAGAAGTACCCCTCGCCGCGGACGTCGCCGACGATCGGGAGATCTCGCAACCGCTCCAGGGTCGAGCGGAAGGCACCGGCGTTGTTCTTGACGTTGTCGGTGATGCCCTCCCGCTCGAAGATGTCGAGGTTGGCCAGGGCCACCGCCGCCGAGACCGGATGCCCGCCGAAGGTGTAGCCGTGGGCGAAGGAGGTGACGCCGTCGTCGAACGGCTCGAAAAGGCGGTCGCTGGCGATCATGGCGCCGATGGGTGAGTACCCCGAGGTCATGCCCTTGGCGCAGGTGATGATGTCGGGCACGTAGCCGAAGTCGTCGCAGGCGAACATCGAACCGATGCGCCCGAAGGCGCAGATCACCTCGTCCGACACCAGCAGCACGTCGTATTCGTCGCAGATCTCACGCACCCGCTCGAAGTAGCCCGGTGGCGGCGGGAAGCAGCCGCCCGCGTTCTGCACGGGCTCGAGGAACACCGCGGCCACGGTGTCGGGTCCCTCGAACTCGATCGCCTCGGCGATGCGATCGGCGGCCCAGCGTCCGAACGCCTTCGGGTCGTCGGCGTGTTCGGTGGCCCGGTAGAAGTTGGTGTTAGGCACGCGGAACGCGCCCGGGGTCAACGGTTCGAAGTCCTGCTTCATCGCCGGGATGCCGGTGATGGCGAGCGCGCCCTGCGGGGTGCCGTGATAGGCCACCGCCCGCGAGATCACCTTGTGTTTGAACGGCTTTCCCTGGAGCTTGAAGAACTTCTTGGCCAGCTTCCACGCACTCTCGACGGCCTCGCCACCGCCGGTGGTGAAGAAGACGCGGTTGAGGTCGCCGGGAGCGTGGTGGGCGAGTCGCTCGGCGAGTTCGATCGCCGGCGGTGTCGCATAGGACCACAGCGGGAAGAACCCCAGCGTCTGCGCCTGGTTCGCGGCCGCCCGGGCCAGCTCCTCGCGACCGTGACCGACCTGCACGACGAAGAGGCCCGACAGCCCGTCGATGTAGCTGCGTCCCCGGTTGTCGAAGATGCGATGGCCCTCGCCGCGGGTGATCACCGGGGGAGTGATGTGTTCGCCGTGGCGGGCGAAGTGGCCCCAGAGGTGTCGGGCGCTGCGGGCACCGAGATCGGAACCCGCGGCGTCGGAGGAGGAGCTGACGGGCATCGCTGTGGTGGTCATCGGGTTCCCCAGTTATATTGCTGTTTGACGAGTTTCAGGTAGACGAGCGTCTCGGTCGCGGTGACGCCCGGTTGCGTGCGGACCGTGCGGTTGAGCAGTTCCAGCAGACCGTCGTCGTCCTCGCAGACCACCTCGATCATGATGTCGAAGCTGCCCGCGGTGAGGACGACGTAGTCGATCTCGGGGATCTCGGCGAGGTTCTTCGCCAGCGCCACCGAGTCACCCGTGCAGCGGATGCCGATCATGGCCTGCCGGGCGAACCCCACCTGCAACGGATCGGTCACCGCGACGATCTGCAGAACCCCACTGTCACTGAGCTTCTGGACTCGATTGCGTACCGCTGCTTCCGACAGTCCGATCGACTTGCCCACCGAGGCATAGGAACGGCGGCCGTCGGTCTGCAACGCTTCGATGATCTGCTTCGAGACGTGATCGAGGTCTTTGGCCACTGCGTCATGGTGACGGATTCCGTCGAATGACGCAACAAAAACCATTGATCCGGTGGTTTGGGTAGCGGTTTGATGGCGGAATCCGTCGCAATTCACCTACCATCGAGCCCATGCCGCCAACTCTGCCCGCCGGATGGGTGTCCGGGAGAGACCTCGTCGCGACGGGCCCTGTGCACACGGTCGTCGACCCGGCGACCGATCTGCCGGTCGCGCAGATGGCGCTGGCCATCGTCGACGATGTCGACGACGCGGTCGCGGTGGCGCGGGCCGCCCTGCACGAGTGGTCAGGTGCCACCCCGGCACGTCGCAGCGCCGTGCTGCGCAGACTTGCCGCCATCCTCGAACGCGAGTCCGATGAGCTCGCAGCGCAGGAGGTCAGTCAGACCGGCAAACCGATCCGCCTCGCCACCGAGTTCGACCTGCCGGGCGCGGTCGACAACACCGATTTCTTCGCCGGCCTCGCCCGGGCCCTCGAGGGAAAGGCCACCGCCGAGTACTCCGGCGACCACACCTCGTCGATCCGACGGGAGGCCGTCGGTGTCGTCGCGTCCATCACGCCGTGGAACTACCCCCTCGGGATGGCGGTGTGGAAAGTGATGCCCGCGTTGGCCGCCGGGTGCACCGTCGTGCTGAAACCGGCCGAGCTCACGCCACTCACCACCCTGACCCTCGCGCGGCTGGCCACCGAGGCCGGCGTTCCCGACGGTGTCTTCAACGTCCTCACCGGAACCGGTGCGGAGGTGGGCGCCGCCCTCGCCGGACACCGCGGTGTCGACGTGGTCACCTTCACCGGTTCGACCGGTGTCGGGCGACGGGTGATGGCCGCGGCCGCGACGCGCGGCACGCGTGTCCAGCTCGAGCTCGGGGGCAAGGCGCCGTTCGTGGTGTTCGACGACGCCGATCTCACCGCCGCCGTCCACGGAGCGGTCGCCGGGGCTCTCATCAACTCGGGACAGGACTGCACCGCGGCGACCCGCGCCATCGTCGCCCGGCCCCTCTACGACGACTTCGTCGACGGTGTCGGCGAACTGATGTCGCGGGTCCGCATGGGCGACCCCACCGATCCCGCCACCGACATGGGCCCGCTCATCTCCCGTGCCCACCGCGACAAGGTGGCCGGGATGGTGTCGCGCGCAGCCGCATCGGGGGTTCGGGTGGTGACGGGCGGGGTCCTGCCGTCCGGCCCGGGCGCCTTCTACCCGCCGACCCTGCTCGCCGACGTCGACGAGAAGGCAGAGGTGTATCGCGACGAGGTGTTCGGTCCGGTCCTCACCGTCAGCGTCTTCGATGACGACGACGACGGCATACGACGCGCCAACGACACCGACTACGGGCTCGCGGCCTCGGCGTGGACACACGACGTCTATCGCGCGCAGCGCGCCGCACGGGACATCCGCGCGGGATGCGTGTGGATCAACGACCACATCCCGATCGTGAGCGAGATGCCGCACGGTGGTTTCGGGGCGTCGGGATTCGGCAAGGACATGTCGGCCTACTCCCTCGACGAGTACCTCTCGATCAAGCACGTGATGAGCGACATCACCGGTGTGGCCCGCAAGCCCTGGCACCGAACGATCTTCGCCGCGGGGGAGGAGGCGTGACCGTCTCCGCGTGGGCAGAGGAGCCCACCGAACGTGGCCGTCGCATGATCGCCGACGCCACCCGTCGGCCCTTCTGGCTGGACCGTCCCGAGCGCCCCGAGGCGCGGCCGGCGCTGCGCGGGGACCGTCGATGCGACCTGCTGGTGATCGGCGCCGGGTTCACCGGACTGTGGGCAGCGGTGCAGGCCATCGAGGCCGACCCCGACCGGCAGGTGATCCTCGTCGACCGCGACCGGGTGGCCGAGCAGGCGTCGGGACGCAACGGGGGATTCTGTTCGGCGAGCATCACCCACGGACTGTCGAACGGCCTGTCGCGTTTCGTCGACGAGCTGCCGGAGCTGCTGCGTATGGGCGACGAGACGCTCGACGAGATCGAGAAGGCGGTGCACCGCCTCGGCATCGACGCCGACCTAGAACGGACCGGCGAACTCGACATCGCCAACTACGACTGGCAGGTCGACGCGGTCCGTGAGGGGGTCGACGAGGCCGTCGCACTGGGGCGCTCCAACACCTTTCACGACACCGACGACGCCCGCGCCAAGGTGCGGTCGCCGATGGTGGCGGCCGCGGCCCACGACCCGGCGGTCATCATGCTCGACCCGGCCAGACTGGCCTGGGGACTCGCGCGCGCCGCCGAACGCCTCGGGGTGGTGATCTGTGAGAACACCGAGATCACCGGACTGCGCCGGCGCGGCCGAGGGGTGCACGCGGAAACACCGCGGGGGTCGGTGACCGCGAACAAGGTCATCGTCGCCACGGCCGCGGCACGCCCCCTGCGCCGGTGGAACCGGTGGGGCACCGTCCCGGTGTGGGACTACGTGCTGATGACCGCGCCGCTCACCGAGGCGCAACGCGCATCGATCGGCTGGGACGGGCGGGAGGGCCTGGCCGACGGCGGCAACCGCTTCCACTACTTCCGGCTCACCACCGACGACCGCATCCTCTTCGGTGGATGGGATGCGGTGTATCGCTACGGATCCGACCGCGACGATCGCCACAGCACCGATGACCACGAGTTCGCGATACTCGCCGAACACCTGATACAGATGTTCCCGCAACTCGAGGGCATCGCGATCAGCCACGCCTGGGGTGGCGCCATCGACACCAGTTCCCGGTTCTGCGCGTACTGGCACACCAGCATCCGCGGACGGGTCGTGTCGGTGCTGGGATTCACCGGATTGGGTGTGGGCGCATCACATTTCGGTGCCCGAACCGCGCTCGACCTCGTCGACGGGTACGACACCGAACGCACCCGCCTCGCGATGGTGCGGACCAGACCCATCCCGTTCCCGCCCGAACCTCTGCGCTGGATCGGCATCACCATCACCCGCAGGCAGTTCGCCCGCGCCGATCGCTCGCAGGGCCGCCGCGGGATCTGGCTGCGCACCATGGACAGGGTCGGACTCGGATTCGACAGCTGATCGCTCCGCGATCGGATTCGACGGTTGATCGCTCCGCGATCGGATTCGACAGCTGATCGCCGCCGTCGAGGGAACCCCCTCGCGTACGTTTGGTGGAGTACGTCACCGTCGACCGGAGGATCCCCTCATGACCGATCAGACCAGCGTCACCGTCGAGCGTCTCATCGACGCATCCGCCAAGGACGTCTTCGACATCCTCTCCAACCCCAAGCGGCACCTCGAACTCGACGGCTCGGGTTTCGTGCGCGGCGATGAGAACGGCGAACGAATCAAAGCTGTCGGTGACGTGTTCACCATGAACATGGACGGCCCCCACATGGGTGGCGAGTACAAGACCGACAACCACGTCAGCGGCTTCGCCAAGGACAAGCTGATCGCGTGGAAGACCGCGCCCGCCGGCAACGAGCCGCCCGGGTGGGAGTGGTTGTGGGAGCTCGACTCCCAGGGCCCCGACTCCACCCTCGTGCGCCTCACCTACGACTGGTCGAAGGTGACCGACAAGAAGCTGCTCGAGCAGATCAAGTTCCCGCTCGTCAGCGAGGGTGAACTCGAGGACAGCCTCGGCCGGCTCGCGGCCGCGACCACCGGATAGTCGATCGGGGGCGTCCACAGGTCAGGCGGGCTGCTCTCCGACCGGTTCCGGCGGTGTCATGGAGGCCGGCGCGCATCCAGGGTGTCGGCGCGGGTCAGGATGCCATCCGCACCGAGGATGCTGCGCCCAGGGCGAATACCGTGTCGACGCACACTTTCAGGGCCGCAGCGACGTCCTCCACGGCGACCCGTTCGAGCGGGTTGTGACTGTGCCCGCCCTCGGATCGTATGAAAACCATTCCCGTATCGGTGTTCTCCGCGAAAACCATGGCGTCGTGGCCTGGGATCGACCACAGGTGGGGAGTGTCGGTGGCCGTGCTCGCCTCGATCGCGTCGCCGAGTCGTCGCGTGACGTGACCGCCGAACGTTGTCGCCTTCGCGTGGTGATCGGTGGCTGCGACGGGTGTCAACGCGCGGCGCGCCGCCACGGCGTTGACGATTCCGACGACGTCGGCGACCGCGCGGGCGAGTCGCCGATCGTCGGTGGCGCGTACGTCGACGGTGAATTCCGCTGTGCCGGGAACGACGTTCACCGTTCCCTGCCCGAACGTCATTCGGCCGATCGTTATCCGGAGTTCTCGGTGCTCGTGGGCGTATTCCTCCAGCCGCAGCACCGCCTCGGCGGCCCCGGAACCCGCATCGCGCCGGTCGGCGATCGCCGAGGCGGCGTGAGCCGGAGCCCCATGCAGGGTCACGGTCATGCGGACCGCTCCGGCGATGCCGGACACCACGCCGAGCGGCTGGGCGTCGCGCTCGAGGCACCTGTCCTGCTCGATGTGCGGCTCCAGATAGAACGCAGCGTCGACACCCGACGGGGCATCCGCGAGAGCATCGGGGTCGAGGCCGAAACCCACCATCGCATCGGCGAGCGTCACGCCGTCGCGGTCGCGTAGGTCCGCCCACGCCGGATCGACGCTGCCGGCGGCGAACCTACTGGTCATCAGCGTCGCCGGGAAGCGGGCGCCTTCCTCGTCGCCGAAGGCCACGACTCGGAGCGGGTGCCGCATCATCGCGCGCAACGGCGCCATCACCTCGGCGACCTCGATCCCCAACAGCACTCCGAGGACCCCGTCGTAGCGGCCGGCGTCGGGGACGGTGTCCAGGTGTGACCCGATGACGATCGGTCGCTCGGTGGTAGGCGCGGCCGACCCGGTCTGACCCCACTGTGATCCCAGGCGGTCGCGCCACGTCGTCAAGCCCGCCTCCCGCATCCAGCGATCGACCCGGCGGTTCGCCCGGTCGTGCTCCGGCGTCAGGAACAGACGATGAATGGCGTCCGGCCGCGCCGAATCCCGCGCGAGGACGTCGCACCGGCGCATGACCCGACGGGCACGAGCGAGGTGGATCGGATCGGCCACGGCGATCACCGGTTCCGGGGGGCGGAGGCCAGGTGTCGCCCCCACCATTCGACGATGGTTGCCAGCCGCGCCACCCTGTTGACGGGATCGCCGGTGCGGGACAGCTCGTGTGTCTCACCCGCGAAGGCCACCAGCTCGACGGGCTGTCGTCGGATCCGCATCTCGAAGAGCAGTCGCCGCGCCTGCTCGAACGGACAGTGTCCGTCCTGCTCGGAGTGCATGACGAGAAGGGGGAGCGCAATGTCGTCGGCGAATGTGACGGGGCTCTGATCGGCCCATGTCGTCCGGTCCGTGCCGTACAGCGCGCAGGCGGTGTTCCATCCGTCGTCCCCTGCGGCCGCGAAGCTGTCGATGTCGTACACACCTCGCTCGCAGATGCCGGCGCGGAACAACTCCGGGGCCTTTGCCGCGAGCCAGGCGGTCATGTACCCGCCGAAGGATCCGCCCATCACACCGACGCGGCCGGGGTCGAGTCGATCGTCGGTGGCCATCGCGTACGTCACCGCGGCGAGCAGGTCTCGCTGGGTGGACTCGGCGAGCGGCCAGGCGGCCTCGCCGTGTGCCTGTCCGTAGCCGGACGTTCCGCGCGGGTTGACCAGGATCGTCGCGATGCCGGAATCGGCGTACACCTGCGCGTCGTCGAGCGCCGCCGGGCCCTGCAGTGTGTATCCGAACTGTGTGAAGGGGCCGCCTTTGATCGTCAACACCACCGGGTGCGGCCCCGGACCCTCCGGCAGCACCTTCCACCCCTCTATCTGGTAGCCGTCGACATCGGCCACGAATCGCTCGGGTTCGTAGATCGGGCATCGTGTGGTCAGAGCCGACCCGAACGCGGTGATCGCGCGCTCACCGTCGTCGTCGGCGATCACCACGTCGCCGGCCGTCGCGGGGGAGGTCACGACTGCGGCAACCCGCACTCGCCCGTCGGGGCGTGCGACGGCGAATCCGTTCACCTGCCGTCGACCGCCTATCAGCGTCGAGATCACTGCGCCGGTCTGATCGAATCGGACCAGTTCGGTGGCGCCACGGCTGTCGATGCCCGCGACGAACCCTCCCGGAACAGGCCGCTGCGTCTGGCACGAGAACCCGATGTGGTGCGGTTCGGCATCGGTCAGACGACTCACCAATCCGGACGCGACGTCGACGCTCCACACACCGAAACTCGCCGCAGCAGAGGGAACGCCGTCAGCATCGAGGACCTCGGCCGCGAACAGCACGGTCGATCCGTCCGCGGTGAATTCCGGGCCACCCTTGACGGTGTCACCGGCGACGATGACCCGGCGATCGGCGCCCGAGACATCGACGATCGCGATGGCGTTGCGCGCGTTGAGATCGCCGTCGGGCGAGGTCGATACGACGTACGCCAGCGCGCGTCCGTCGGGGCTCCAGGCGGGTGCGGTCGCGTCCTCGGTGCAGGGAGCGAGCGCCCATGGTGTCGGATTGTCGGCGAACGGCGCGACGGCCTCGATGCGCCGTGGCCGGTCGATCGTGGCACCGAAACCGTCGGCGAATCCGCCGACCCCCAGGTAGCGACGGTCGGTGGAGACGCGGCCGCCGGTGTACGCGCCCGTGAGGTCGGTGCGGGTCACATACGCGACGGCGTCGCCCTGAGGACTCCACACACCCGAGTTCACGCCGAGTTCGGCGGTGGTGATCTGTGCGTGGACCGACCCGGCGAGGTCTGCGACGAACAGCTGCGATGGCCCGCCGTCGTGTGGTGCTCGCGCGAACAGGACCCACCGGCCATCGGGGGAGACCTGGGGCGACGACCCCGACGAGTCACCGGCACAGAACAGTTCCTCGGCCTGTGCACCGTTTCGTGAGATCCACATGGTGCACCGGTAGGTGTTGCTGCTGACGTCGGCCTGCAGGACGTGGAAGACCACAACGTTTCCGAGGTCATCGATCGACGGGGTTCCCACGATCGGCATGGAGTCGATACGTTCTGCGGCCCGGGCACCGTCGAAGCGAATCCTGCTCGGCGGCGCGTCGGTGTCCGATTCGACGAGTAGAGACATCGGGTTCCTCCTGGTTGGTGATGGTTCCGACATACGGACCGCAGCCCGATTCGGTGTGGGGGATGGGGTGGCGACGGGTGTCACACGGATGCGGCGAGGGTTCGAGCGGACTCGAGCCGCTGGTCGACGTCGGCGAGGTGATAGGTCTCCGACAGGCTCACCAGGCCGGCACGTACCTGCTCGAGCAGTTCGATCACGCGGCCCCGATCGCCGCGGATGCGGGCGATGTCGGCGAGCGAATCCAGAGCCGCCAGTTGGGACTTGGTGGCACCGCAGGTCGAGGCCATGTCTGCAGCACGGGTGCAGCTGACCTCAGCCTCGTCGAGGCGTCCGAGCTCCGCCGCGTAGGACCCGACGGCGTTGAGGCAGTCGATGAGTCGAGTGTGCGAATCGCCTCGTTCGGCGGCGTCGAGTCCCAGTCGTGCCATGGCGTAGGCGCGGTCGAAACCGCCACGTTGCTCGGCACACCAGGCGTTGATGTAGTAGGCGTCGGAGAGCACGTCCGTGCGTCGACTGCGCTGCGCTTCGAGGATCGCGGTCGCACCCAGCGCACGAGCCTCGGTGTGTTGCCCGACCCGTGACAACGACTGGGCCAGGAAGCGTCGGACGATGGACCTGCACACGTAGTCCTCGAGCGACACAGACTCGACTGCCCGCCATATCGTCAGGACAGCGTCGAAGCGGCCGGCGTCGACCTCCACGGAGTTGATCGCCATCGCCACGCCGACGAGTTCGGGCTCCGACAGCCCCAGAGAGCATCCGCTCTCCATGACCCGGTCGAACAGCGCGTGACCGGCAGGCACGAGCTCTCCCAGGCGGGACAGCGAACACCGTCGTGGCAACTCGTCGGGGACCTCGAGCAGGTCGACGGGCATCGCCCAGCTCTGAGGACGGGCGCGACGGTAGACGCCGTAGGTGTGTCGGGCGAATCGCCGGCACTCGTTCGGCGATGTGACCATGAGACGTCTCACCATGTCATGACCTCCTCGGCCAACTCGATGACCGGCCGGGGATCCCGCGCCGGTGGGGTGGTGGATGATTCGGACTCGAGCCGAAAGGCACCGCGGCCCAACAACGTCGGAGGCACCGCACGCCGTACGTCTGGTGCCGAATGCGACCCCGACGAACGTCGGCGCTCGAGTTCGTGCGTGGGCAGCGAGTGATCCCAGTACCCCGCCCAGTGCGCCATGAAATCAGCACGACCGCTGGCGGCCGCAGTGGGATGCCGACGTGCCGCGGTGACGGCCGCGGCCAGGCCCATCAGGTCGGCCGCGTCCTCTCGGACGGTACGACCAGTGGTGTCACCGGTGTGGCGGGCGTACTCGCGTGACACCTGGGCCAGCCACCGCGACGGACTCCAGGGCGCACCCCCCGCCGGGTCGTCCGAGCTTCCTGCTGCGCCGTGCCGCGGGACCACGCAGTGCGCCAGCTCGTGGCCGATGACGAAGCCCAGGCGGGCGAAGTCGGCTGCAGTCGACGACTGGTACTCGCGAGCAGTGAGCAGACGTGGGGTGTCGATGAGCCCGATACCGATGTGGACGGTCAGGGTGCGGTGATCGAAGAATGCGATGTCCCACGCGGGCAGGGGTTCTCGGATGCGCGCGGTCAGACCGGCGGGATTGACTGCGCGGATGCGCTCGAACAAGGACTCCGCCGACAGGTCGGTCGTGCTCGCAATGTCGTCGTGCTGCCCCAGGTGCGTGGTGGTGGCCAGCGTGGTCGCCTCGAGTCGTTGCGCGATCTTCTCGGTCCCGCCGGTCGGGTCCATGGCGCGAACGAGGTCGGCCATCGCGGACCGAATCGACCCGAACATGTTCTGCACCACGTCGTCGGGTGCCGCCGCGTGTCGTTCGCGGAGTTCGGCGGCGATTTCAGAGGTGAATGCTCGCTTGCAGAAGCCGGTGGCCCGATGTGCCGGTGTCCGCGGGATCACCGCTCCGGATGCCTGGCTGTGGTAACCGAAGTTCAGCGCCGACAGGGCCGGGACGAACGGAGCGCTGTGGTGAACCGCGCCCCACGTGAGGAGATCCTGGAGAACCGGTAGTGGGGTGGATTCCAGCCAGTTGCACACGCCATCATCAGCAGTCGTCTCGATCGCCCGGAAGGATGCACCCGCGCGGCGTAGTGCGGCTGTTCCGACCGCTGTGAGAACGGGGTGGGTGCAGCGCTGTGTGGCAACGGATGTGGCGCGAGATCGTGCGTCGAGGAACTCGAAGTCGACGACGCTCGGCGCGACATCTGTCTCGACGCCACATGCGGTCAGCAGAGCCAGCACATGGGTGCCGAAGCGTTCGCGCTCGGCGTGTGTCGATTGAACTCCCCGGCCGTGTGTCGGACTGCTGAACCCGATGTGCAGGCGTGCCAGTCCTCGTGACAACCCACCCTGCAGCGTGACCGCGATGGGATAGCCGAATCCGTCGGCGCTGGCTCTGCCCATCTCCTCGAGCAGCCCACGCCGGTCGGCGCACGCGACGCGCGTGGTTCTCCACGCGACAATCCGTTCGGTCGTGGTCTCGATCGGCTCCCCGCGGACGAGGTCCGCGTGAAGCTCGGCGATCGACTGCGAGCGGGCGGGGTTGCTGACCCACGAGTGCGGGTCGGTGAGAATCGCGGTCAGCTGATCGTCGATGTCGGCGGCGCTTCGACCCAGCGACGACTCGTGCCACTCGCTGACGCTGCCGTTGATGGTGGGTGCCGACATCACGCGCTCATCTGTTGCTGGTGCCGCGTCGTGGATCCGCCGGCCGTCCGAAGCAGAGGGGAGGAGACCACCGCGAGTGTGCCGAGCACCAGGACGGCTGCGACGAGAAAGCCGGTCCGGGGTGTGACGACCGACAACAATGCTCCACCGACGAGCATGCCGAAGGCGGGGCCGCTGTTGGACACCATTCCCAGTGCGGCAAACGCCCGCCCTCGAAACTCCTCCGGCACAGAGGTGTTGAGGTACACGTGGGTCGCGGTGGCGCCCGCCCCGTTCCCGAGGCCGCCGATGAAGTAGAAGGGGAGCAGAACCCAGACTGTGGGGGACATACCGGCGCCCAGGATGCCGAGGCCCACGAGCGCGAACGATGCGAGCAATAGGCGTTCCGGACTCGCTTTGACCCGCCCCACGAGCAATGCGCCTGGGATGAGTCCCGCCATCCACGCCGAACCCACGATCCCGTACGAGGTGGCCGATCCGCCCAGTGTGTCGCGGACCAGGAACACGATGTAGACGTTGATCGTGCTGGCTCCCAACATCAACACACCGTTGGCACTGAGCACCGCCACCAGCCCACGATCGGACAGGATGCGGTATCGGCGTCCCGGTTCGGCGCTGAGATCAGTCGATGTCGCTGTCGTCTTCGACCTCTGCCCGGAGGCTCGCCCCACCGGTTCACGTAGGAGGACGGCCCCGAGGACGACGACTGCGAACGAGGCGGTGTTGACGCCGAACGCGGCCACGACGCCGAACTGACCGAAGAGCAGCGCTCCCAGAGCCGGCGCGCACAGCATGCCCGCCATCGCCGACATCTGGGACAGAGAAGCTGCTTTGGCCTGTTGGTCGGAACGCATCAGCGTTCCGGGCAGCGAGCCGAACACTGGGTGGGAGAAGGCGACACCTGCTCCGAGACCAGCAATGATCGCTGTCCAGACAAACCTGTCCGAGGTGAAGAGCATCGCGGCCGACAGCACGAGTTGGAACAGGGCTGTGGTCATGAGCACGGACGTCTTCCCGAACCGATCGACCACGCGCCCGGAAATCGGACCGAGGAGCACCGGCGGCAAGGTCGCGGCCAACAGGACGCTGGCGATGGTGAACCCGCCGTAGCCCCGTGACTGCAGCGAGAGTTCGACTGCGGTGGCCGCGGTGATGTCACCGAGGAAGGTGAGCCCACGCATGGTCGCCACCACGCGCATGGCATGCCAATCGCCGGCGTGCGGCGTGGGTTCGGCGATCGGGGTGTCTGTCTCAGGGCTGGAGCTGATGGTCATGATGTCCTCTCGTTGGACCGGCGTTCGAGGATGCCTGCGCGTATCAGGGTCAGGGCGGCCGCACGATTGCGGTCACGGCCGCTGTGCGGCAGGAGAGTTGCCACGTCGATCGAGGTGTCGGTGGGCAGCGCGTCGAGATCTGCGGCCAGTGCGGCACTGACCGCGGTTGTGCCGCGCCGCCCGATCAACCGGACGCGTCCCGCGCCGTCGGCGGTCGCATGAAAGCGTGTGGAGCTGGGTAGGACGACGGCGTCGTCGTCGTCGACGGTGATCAGTGAGGCAAACGTCGGCGCATCAGGGTGGTGTGCGGCCGCAGGCACGACAGAGTCGTTCAGATGCGCGAGCACGGTCTCGACGACGCGTGACGGTGTGCGGGTTCGTGCGTCGAGATCCACGCCGGCGTCGCGGGCTGCGGATTCGATGATGGAGACGAGCAGATCGCGTACCGACGGGCGGTTCACCATGATCGACAGGTGCACCGACCCTGCCTGGGGCACGGCCAGAGCGCGATGGGGTGTGCCGGCCGGCACGAACATGACCGCACCGACGCCGAGTACGTGCGACCGGGTGGGGTCGATGCCGGCCAGCTCGGTCTCTAAGGTCCGCGCCGTGAGTGCACCGTCATCGGCCGAGGTACCGTCCCAGAGGTCCCAGCGTTTCGCGCCGGCCAGCTGTATGACCACCACGTCCACGTCGTCGACGTGCACGGGAAGTCCGGAGTGGCCGTTGGGAGTGGCGAAGAGCGCCATGTCCACACTCGTGACCGCCAGCTCTCTACCCAGTGTCCGAGTCAATTCGGCCAACGCCGGCTGTGCGCGGGCGACGTTGTCGATGATGACCGTCGCCCCGGCCGCGAACAGGTCGACGACCTTGGCAGTCGAGACCTGCTCGCGGACATGGCCGGTGGCGTCACGCGCTGCGGTCGTGTACGCCCGTGGGTGCACCGGACCGCTGGTGGCGTTCAAGCGGACATCCACGGCATCGGTTGCTCCGGAACGGATCACCTCGTCGAGAAGATTCCTGTGGGTGGGGATGGCGGTGCGCAGAGCGGACTCTCC
This sequence comes from Williamsia sp. MIQD14, assembly GCF_051025635.1. NCBI lineage: Bacteria > Bacillati > Actinomycetota > Actinomycetes > Mycobacteriales > Nocardiaceae > Williamsia > Williamsia sp. MIQD14. The sequence goes on along the minus strand of NZ_JBPFDG010000002.1, from coordinate 163,817 downwards.
GATGTCGACCGGGATGGTCGACACGGCGGTGACCGCCCGGGCGATCTCGGCCGCGAGCCTGGTGACCGACATCGGTCAGACTGTTCCGCGCACCAGGTCGAGGCGTGCCAGCGCCTTCACCATCGCGAGTCGACGTCCCGAATCATCGGAGGGCAGGATGATGTCGTCGAGCGGTACCGTTGCACCCGGCTCGACCGCCGACAGCAGCTCTGCGACGGAGCTGGGCATCGCGATCCGGCTGCCGTTGACCGACACCGTTGCCCGGCCGTCGATCACGTCGAGAACGGTGATACCGACACCGGTCCGCACCAGCGACTGGGCTGTGTGAAGTGCGTCGGCCGCGACGACCGACTCGAAGGTCGACCGGCGCCCGTGGCCTCCCTGTGACGCGGGCAGCGCGCGGAGTCGGTCGAGCTCGGACGTGGAGATCCGGTCGGTCAAGGCTTCGGTGAGATGCGTGGTGAGCTCGGTCAGCTGTGCGAGCATCTCGCCGGACTTCGACCGGGCGAGCGACGGATAGACGTTGTAGCGGTTGTCGGAGGCAACGATGTCCTTGACGAGGTCGAGGATCAATTCCGACCACATCCGGGGTCGCATCATCACCGAGAGGTGCAGCGAGGTCTCGTCTTCGGCGGCAGCGGCATGGGGTGTGCCGTAGGGAAGGTACAGAACATCTCCGGGGGCCATCACGAACTCGTCGCTGGGAGCGCCGAGTTTCTCCAGCGTGTACGACTCGTTGTCGCCTTTGCGGGGCTCAGGCAGGTCCCAGAGCTTCCACCGCTTGGTCCCGGACAGCTGCACGATGAACAGGTCGACCGGATCATGATGCGGCGGATAGCCTTTGCGTCCCGCCGGGGTGAGGAATGCGACGGGGTCGGTGCGCACCGACAGCTTGTCGTTCACGACGTCGGCGAGCCGGCGCATCGTGGGGAGGATGTGGTTGAGCGAACACCAGGTGACCGTCGCGCCGGCCTTGAACAGCTCATAGACCTTGTCGGCGACCACCGTGTCGGTCACGTTCACGCCCTGTACCACGACACTTCGGGTGTAGCCCTTCTCGGGCACGCCGGACCCGTTGAGGTTCACCTTGATGTACGGGGGGCGAATCGACTCCAGGCTCAACAGGTCATCGAGGTCCCGTGCGCTCAAGAGCGCGGTCGGGTCGTCGACCGCCCCGCGGCGTAGCAGCGTGCGTCGGCCGAAGTACTCCTCGTGGAATCGTGTCTCGTCGCCGACCAGGTCTTCGAATGTGATCATGTCGCTCTTCCGTCGCTGAAGTTGTGCGTTGATATCGATTCTTGCAAGTCTCGAAACGTATTCCAGGTGGCACCCAGAAAATGATTTCCTGGGTGCCACCTGGAAAATGATGTCACTGATTCAGGAAATGAGTCACTGAATGTTGACGTAGTACGAGGTGGCGAGAAGCTCCGGCGACGCCTCGATGAATTCGATGTCCGCGAAATCCATTGCCTCGTTCATGGTGATTCCCTTCTTTGGTGGATATCGCCGATTGGCGATGAACTGAAGCTACCCACGGCTGCGGGGGTGAGGGAGGGCCAGGCGACCTTCGGAAACAACCCTTTATCGAAGGTCATGTTTACGTAACCTAACGAATAGGCGCGTAACCTGCCGGTGAGGTTTGGCGTTACCTGTCACGTCGGCAAGCCCGCTAGCAGCACTGTTTCGGTTCGTATGTCGCAACGTGATCCGGCGTACGTGACTCCGGCGGTCCGGGGCGGGTCGGCAGGTACTCGTCGAGGACGCCGTCGCCGATTGTGAGCGGGTGTGGCGGTCGGGTCGGTCTGCGGACCGGTCATGAATCGTCGACATGGTTGTGCGAGTTCTTCGACGGCGCTGGGCGCAGCTGTCGGCGACGGGCGACAGCTGCCGTGGTCGGTGTATTCTCCAGCAGATGAACAACCACGAGAATGGGTCCGACGCCGTGGCCGGTAGTGATTCTTTCCGGAGTCTTGATGCCGCGATCGCGTATGGCTTCGACGCGCGTGATCGAGAGAACATGGCGCCGACCATCGAATACTTTTCTCGACTGCTCGACGATTATCCCGGCCATCCCGACGTGTTGTATGAATTGGGCGGATCGTATGACACAGCGGGCGACGGCGCGCGAGCCGAGAAGCTGTATCGAGACGCCATGGCGGCCGGCCTGGCTGGAGATCGGCTGCGTCGCTGCCTGCTGCAATACGGGAGCACACTGCGCAATCTGGAGCGCACCACGGAATCGGTGGTGGTCTTCGACGACGCATGTGAGAGGTTTCCGCGGTCTCCGGCGCTGAAGGTGTTCCGGGCGCTGAGCCTGTTCGCCGACGGTCGGGGTGCCACGGCGCTGGCAAGCCTTCTGGTGCTCATCGCCGATGACCTCGACAGTGACGACATTCGCCGATACGAGGCGGCAATCAGAGGTAACGCCGAGTATCTGAAGACCATCGACACCGACGCGACCGCGCAATAGCGCGGCGCCGATCGCGGTGGTTCAGTCGGACTTGGGCACCACGATCATCGGTGCGGTGGTGTTGCGCAGGATGCGAGCCGCCGTCGAACCGAGGAACGCGCGACTCGGCGGTCCCAGTCGCGCCGAACCGACCGCGACCAGATCACCCTCACCCCAGCGGAGACCGTCCAGTGCCTCGGAGAGGGTGTCGCCGTCGGCGACCACCGACTCGACCGCCAGCGTCGACGGCGCGCGCCGCGTCGCCTCGTCGAGGATCTCGGTCGCCGCGGCGATGTGACGCGCACGGGTCTGCGCCGACGTCTCGACGTCGAGATCGCCCGCGTCGTCGAGGGACACCAGCGACACCAGGCGCAGTGCCAGCTGTGCCCGTTCGGCGAGGGCCACCGCGAACGGGAGTGGGTTGTCGCTGCGACCGGTGGTCGGCACCGCGACGGTGAGTGAGTCGAGCGTGACCTCGCCCCGCTCGGCGTATCCCCGGGGTGCCAGGGCGACCGGCAACGGCGACCAGTGCACGAGTTCGGAGCTGATGGAGCCGAGCGTGTGTCGCCCCAGCAGCCCGTCCCGCGTCCCGCCGACCACGATCAGGCGTGCGCCCGAGTAATCGGCGAAGTCGATCAACCCCTCTGTGAACGACTCCGCGACCGGTGTGTGGACATCGACGGTGAGGTCGGCCGGCACGAGTTCCGCACCGGCGGTGACCCATTCGCGGGCGCGACGGATCAACATGTCCTGGTACGCGGCTCGGCCCGGCGTCCCGTCGGGCTCCTCCGACCGCACCACGCACACGAGATCGATGCAGGCGCCGGTGGCGCGAGCCAGGGCGACGGCGAGTGCGACACCGTCGTCGCCCGACGCGGTGGCCAGATAGCCGACGGTGATGCGTGCAGGTGTCGCCTGCGTGTCGACGGAGTTCGTTGCGTCAGTAGACATCGGGGACCTTCACCTCCGTGTCGGCGTTGAGCGAGCGGCCGCTGAAGAACTCCCGGCCGCCGGCCACGCACAGCAACATCAGGGGGATGCCGAGCACCAGCATCCCGACGCCCAGGATGAACACACCGCCGATGCCACCGAACGACGTCGACCCGTAGTCGGGCTCGATCATGTCGATGGCGCTCTGCACGAACGCCCACGTCATGGCGAGTGCTCCGAGCAGCGGGAACAGTCCGCGCATCAGGAAGTTCCGCAGCGAGGCGAACAGGGTCCGCCGGAAGTACCAGACGCAGGCGTAGGCGGTGATGCCGTAGTAGAACGCGACCGCCAGCCCCAGCGAGGACACCGAATCGCCGAGTGTGTCCTCACTGGCCAGGGCGAGTACGAGATAGAAGAACAGCGCCGCGCCGCCCATGACCGCGGTACCGAACGCGGGCGTCATGTACTTCGGGTGGATACGGGCAAAACGTTGCGGCAGAGCCTGATAGACCGCCATCGACAGGGTGCCACGCGCCGTCGGCAGGATCGTCGACTGCGTGGACGACAACGCCGAGATCGACACCGTCAGCAGCAGCAGGGACGACATGACCACTCCGGCAACGGGATCGCCGAGGATGGTCAGGACGTCGTCGGCGTTGTCGGGGTTGTTCAGGCCGATACCGGTCTCGCCGAAACCGGCGAACGACTGCACCGCGTAGGCGACGAGTACGTAGGTGCACACCAGGATCAGCGTCGTGAGGACGGCCGCACGGCCGGGGGTCTTCGTGGAGTCCTTCGTCTCCTCGCCCACGGCGAGGCAGGCGTCCCACCCCCAATAGATGAAGATGCACAGGATGATCGCGGCCGCGAGTTGTGACGAGGTGACCCCGCTGGGCCACAGCCAGTCCCAGCTCGGCGAGATCGCCTGCGGTCCGGCCTTGTCGAAGCCCACCTTCACCAGCGCGATGACGCTGGCCACGATGAGCACCCCGAACTGGACCGCGATGAGGACGTTCTGCATCCGCTCACTGATGAGGATTCCGCGGATGCTGACCCAGGTCATCGCGATGATGAAGAAGCAGCCGACGCCGACCTTCACGAGCAGGTTGTCGGCCAACGACTCGAGGCCGAGGAACTTGAAGAGGTAGATCGCGGCGATCTCGGCGACGTTTGCCAACACGATGATCGCCGACACGGCCAGGCCCCAACCGCCCATCCACCCGATCCACGGACCGAACGCCTTCGTGGCCCAGGTGAACGTGGTGCCACAGTCGGGGGTGTCCTCGCCGAGTTCACGGTAGGCGAACGCGATGAGCAGCATCGGGATGAAGGCGAGGACGAACATGGCCGGCGCTTTCGTGCCGACCTCGGCGACCACGTAGCCCAATGTCGCGGCGAGGCTGTAGGCCGGCGCCACGGCGGAGAGTCCGATGACGACGTTGCCGACGAGCCCCAGTGAACCGGCGCGCAGGCCCTTGTCGGACGCGGGTGCCGGGAGCATGGGCGACGGCTTCGATACTGCCATGTGGGCACAGTACGGTTTCGGTCGAGATCACGCGTGACAACGACGGATTTGTTTTCTGTGCGGTAACACAACGACTGATTCAGTCGTCTCACGACCTGTGACCAACGGTTCCGTCCGCCGCATCCCGGCGCGGCTACTGTCTATGGGTGATCGATGCACTCGTCGAATGGCTGCTCGACCTCCCTCCGTGGGTGGCGCTCGGCATGGCCTTCCTGTTCCCCGCCCTCGAGGCATCGATCTTCGTCGGCGTCGTTGTGCCCGGGGAGATCGCCGTGCTCATCGCCGGGGTCATCGCCAACGGTGGTCGACTCGAACTGTGGGAGGTGCTCGTCGCAGCCACCGCAGGAGCGATCATCGGCGACTTCATCGGGTTCGAGGTGGGTCGCCGATGGGGCACCACCCTGCTCGCGAAGCTGCCCGAACGACTCGTGAAACCCGAGCACGTGGAGCGCGGTCGGGAGGCGTTGCGCAAGCGTGGCGCCGTCGCGGTGCTGTTCGGTCGATGGATCGCGGCTCTCCGGGCTCTCATCCCGGGGCTGGCGGGCATGAGCGAGGTCCGACTGCGCACCTTCGTGATCGCCAACGCCATCGGCGGGACCATCTGGGCGTGCGTGGTCGGATCGCTCGGCTACATCGCAGGCAAGTCCTACAAGACGGTCGAGAAGGACCTCGGGTACACCTCGTACGTCTTCATCGCGCTGTTCGTCGTCGCCGCCGTCGCCCTGTACGTCCGGCACCGGATGCGTGCCCGCCGCGCGCCGCGGTCCAGTGGGAGCGCACCCGATCAGTCGAAGAGTATGACCTGACGGATCGCCGTCCCGTCGGCGAGTGCGTCCATTGCGGAGTTGATGTCGCCCAGACGGATTCGCGAGGAGATCAGCTTCTCGACCGGTAGTCGCCCCTCACGCCACAGCTGCTCGTACACCGGGATGTCCCGCGCGGGGACCGCCGACCCGAGGTAGCTGCCGACGATGGTGCGCGCACCGGCGACCAGGCCGAGGGGAGCGATCGACGACCTCGCATCGGGCGACGGAAGGCCCACGGTGACGGTGATACCGCCGGGGGCGGTCGCGGCCACGGCCGTCTCGAACGCCCTCGCGTTACCCGCCGCCTCGATGACGATCGGCGCGGTGATGCCCTGCTCGGCGACCTCGGCGGGAGAGTAGACGGCGGCGGCACCGGCGGCGGTGGCGGCGGCCAACTTCTCGGGCAGCGAGTCGACGGCGATCACGTCGCCGGTGTCCAGCGACAGCGCGGTCAGCACCGCGGCCATGCCGACGCCGCCGAGCCCGACCACCATCACCGACTGGCCCGGCTCGGGTTTGCCTGCGTTGATGACGGCGCCGCCTCCGGTGAGCACGGCGCATCCGAGGACGGCGGCGATCTCGGCGGGTACATCGGAGCCCACGACGACCGCGGATCGGCGATCGACCACCGCGTGGGTCGCGAAACCGGAGACCCCGAGGTGGTGGTGCACCGTCGACTCGGGATCGTGGGGGTCGTGGAGGCGGCGGTCGCCCTCGAGGAGGGTGCCGGCGTTGTTGGCCGCCGAACCCGGTCCGCAGGGCAACCGGCCATCGGTCGCGCACTCGGCGCAGTCCCCACAGCGGGGCAGGAACGCCATGACCACCCGGTCGCCGATCGCGACGTCGTCGACGCCGTCGCCCAGGGACTCCACGATGCCCGCGGCCTCGTGTCCCAACGCCATGGGCAGGGGACGCAGGCGGTTGCCGTCGACGACCGACAGATCCGAGTGGCAGACGCCCGCCGCTTCGATGCGGACACCGATCTCCCCGGGCCCCGGGTCGTCGAGGTCGAGTTCGCGGACCACCATCGGGGTCGAGTCGGCGTAGGGCCGCGATCGGCCCGACTCCACCAGAACCGCTGCGTCGATCTTCATCGGTCGTCCCTGCCTCGTGCGTCGGAGTTGTCAGGAGTCGTCGTGCGTCCGCTGATGTCGGCGGTGGCCAACAGCTCGCGGATGTCGTCGGGGATGGGCACGGGTCGACGGGTGGTGGTGTCCACGTACACGTGCACCCACCGCCCGCGTGCGGCGATCGTCGGTGACGCGCCGTCCGTCGGTCCGGCGACGAGCCCGAGATCGTAGGTCACGCTCGACGATCCGAGGCGGGCCACGGCGATCGCGACGGTCACCGGTTCGGGGAACTGCACCGACTCGAAGTAGCGGCAGCCGGATTCGACGACCACGCCCTGTGCTGCCGACGCGATCGGGTCGGTACCGGTGGACTCGATGATCCAGGCGTTGATGGCGGTGTCGAAGAGTTGGTAGTAGACGGCGTTGTTCAGGTGGCCGTACATGTCGTTGTCGGCCCACCGCGTCGTCATCGGTCGCGTGACGGGGAAGTGGTCGAGTGTGGGCCTGTCGTCGCTCGTCACCTGTCGCGCTCCTCGTCCCCGCTGCGGTCGTTCTCGGCCAACCCGATTTCCACCCGGTCGGTGCCGGTGGGACGATATGCCGTGATGAACCCGCCACCGACACCCGCCGCCGATCTCGAACCCGAGGATATCGGTTCCCGGATCGACCCCGTGCTCGCCCGCAGCTGGCTGCTGGTCAACGGGATCGCCGCCGACCGATTCCAGGCCGCCTCGCATTCCCGCGCCGACATCGTCGTGCTCGACATCGAGGACGCCGTCGCGCCCAAGGACAAGGTCGCCGCGCGGGAGAACGTGATCAGGTGGCTCGACTCCGGTAATCGCGACTGGGTTCGGGTCAACGGGTTCGGCACCCAGTGGTGGGAGGCCGATCTCGCGGCGCTGCACGGCGTCGGCGACAACCTCGGGGGCGTCATGCTCGCGATGGTCGAATCGGTCGACCATGTCACCGAGACCGCGAAGAGGCTGCCCGGCATCCCGATCGTGGCGCTGGTGGAGACCGCCCGCGGCCTCGAGCGGATCGGGGAGATCGCCTCGGCGAAGGGCACGTTCCGGCTCGCGTTCGGGATCGGTGACTTCCGGCGCGACACCGGCTTCGGGGAGCACCCGGCCACCCTCGCCTATGCGCGTTCGCGTTTCACCATCGCGGCGAAGGCCGCGCATCTCCCGAGCGCCATCGACGGGCCCACGGTCGGGTCGTCGGCGTTGAGGCTCAGCGAGGCCACCGCTGTCAGTCGAGAGTTCGGCATGACCGGCAAGATCTGCCTCAGCCCCGATCAGTGCGCCTCGGTGAACGAGGGACTGTCACCCTCGCAGGAGGAGATCGCCTGGGCGCGTGAATTCTTCAGCGAGTTCGACCGTGACGGTGGCGAGATCCGGAACGGCTCTGACCTGCCGCGCATCGCACGTGCGACGAAGATCGTCGACCTGGCGCGGTCGTACGGCATCGAGGTGCACGCCGAGTACGACGACCCCGATCACGCCCCGGCGCCGTCGGACACCTACCACTACTGATTCTCGCCGATCGCGTTCGTGCGCATCGGCATCCGCCGGTGGGATCTCACCGGAACCGCATCACCGCGGTGTCGCCGCCTGCGACGGTCACGCGGACCGGTGCACCCGCATCGGCGATCTGTCGGCCGGTCCAGAGGTCGGTGACCGACCCCTGCGTTCCGATGACAGTGCGATCGATGACCACCGTCCGGGCGTCGGCGGACGGGTTCGTGATCGACACGACCGTCGAGCCGTCGGACATCCGCCGGGTGCGCGTCCAGCCGTCGACCGACACCGCTCGCGCCGCAGCGCTCGGGTCCTGATCGACCGCGAGGATGCCGGGCGACGCGAGCAGTGATCGTGTCGCGGAGCCCATGCGGGTCAGGTCGTTCCCGGCGATCAGGGGTGAGCCTGCCATCGCCCACAGCGCGAGATGCGAGCGCTGCTGGGCCTCGGTGAGGGTGGTGCCCACGCCGATCTCGAGCATGTCGAGGTCGAGCCACCGACCCGCCCGGACCTCGGCCGATGCGCTCGCCGACGCCGCGGCGATGTCGAGGACACCCTGATATCCCGCGACGCCGGCGGCGGTGCTCCACTGCGCGGTGATGTCGTTGGTGAGGCGCGTCATCGTCGCGACACCACCCCAGTCGTACGCCGCCCCGGGCACCGCGGCGGCACCGGCCTCGGCGGGCAACCCGATCCCGCTGTTGGGGTTGATGCTGTAGACCATCGGCCGCCCGGTCGCGCGGATCGCGTCGCGCATGGCGACGAAGGCGCGGCGCTGATCGTTCGTGTCGGACTCCGACGAGCACCAGTCGTATTTCACGTAGTCGACGCCCCACGACGCGAAGGTCGCGGCGTCAGTCGTCTCGTGGCCGCGGCTGCCGGTGGCGCCGGGATAGGTTCCCGACAACTGCGCGCACGTGCGGTCGCTCGCGCCGGCGTAGATGCCGAATGCGAGACCTCGAGCGTGCAGATAGGCACCGAGGGCGGCCATGCCCGACGGGAAACGCGTCGACGAGGCCGTCAGCCGACCACCCGCGTCACGGGTCGGGGTGTACCAGCAGTCGTCGACGACGACGTAGCGATACCCCGCCGCGGCGAGTCCCGACGAGATCAGGGCATCGGCCTGCGCGCGGATCGTCGTCTCGTCGATGTCGCACCCGAAGGTGTTCCAACTGTTCCAGCCCATCGGTGGTGTGGTCGCGACGCCGGCGATGGCGGGTTCGGCGCCGCCGAGATCGTGGGGGAGTGCGGTCGCGCATCCGGACAGGACCGCCGCCGACATCAGTGCCGTCGAGACGGCGCGACGGGTGCGGTGGGTGGTCATCGACGGCGAGTGTAGGGAGCCGACCTGGCAACCGACTGCGATGCGACTGTGGGGCCTCTTATAGCGTGGTCATGTCCACGGCGGATCGGCACTGCAGACGAGGGGTGGGAGTGTTCAAACGGCTCGACGCCCTGCAACGCCGCAACCGCGGAGTGGGCTTCGTCTTCGCGGTGATCTACAAGTTCGTCGACGACCAGGGCGGGTATCTCGCGGCGCTGGTCACCTACTACGCCTTCCTCTCGCTGTTCCCGCTGCTACTGCTGTCGACGACCATCCTCGGCTTCCTCCTCGCCGGCGATCCCGGACTCCAGGAGCGGTTGCTCAACTCGGCGCTGGGCGAGTTCCCCATCATCGGCGACCAGCTCGGCGAGCCGCGTCGCCTGGGCGGCGGTTCGACCGGCGTGATCATCGGTGTGATCGGTGCCCTCTACGGCGCCTCGGGGATCGGCCAGGCGACGCAGAACGCGATGAACACCGTGTGGGCGGTGCCGCGCAACAGTCGCCCCAACCCGTTCCTCGCCCGCATCCGCAGTGTGCGGTTGCTGCTGGTGCTGATCGTCGCCCTCGCCGGGACGACGACATTGTCGTTGCTGGGCAACATCTTCGACTCGTTCGGATCGCTGTGGACGGCCGTCTCGGTGGTCGCGGCCGTCGTCATCAACGCCGTGGTGTTCGCCTACGGATATCGCATCGGGACATCGCGTGATCTGTCGATGCTTCAGGTGTTCCCGGGTGCGGCGGTCATGGCCGTCATGTGGCAGCTCCTGCAGACGTTCGGCGCCTACTACGTCGAGCGGGTGGTCCGGAACGCCAGTGCCACCAACAGCGTCTTCGCGGTGGTGCTGGGCCTCATGGCGTTCCTGTATCTCACCGCCATCTCGGTGGTGTTCACCGCCGAGATCAACAGCGTGCGCGTCGACAGGCTCTACCCCCGAGCCCTGCTCACCCCGTTCACCGACGACGTCGTGCTCACCCGCGGCGACCGCCGCGCCTACACCAACCAGGCCAAGGCCCAGCGCGCCAAGGGTTTCGAACAGATCGACGTCACCTTCGACAAGCGCCTCCCGCCAGAAGACCCCGACGACGACACCCCCGGGGCCTGACCGGCGGTGTCGTGGGCGTCGGAAACACACGATCCCGGCGACCTGAACGGTCGCCGGGATCGGGTGGGAGAACTCGAGTCGTCTAGCGCGAGAACATCAGTGCGCGCTTGACCTCTTGGATTGCCTGGGTGACCTGGATGCCACGGGGGCACGCGTCGGTGCAGTTGAAGGTGGTGCGGCAGCGCCACACGCCGTCGACGTCGTTGAGGATGTCGAGACGTTCGGCGGCACCCTCGTCGCGGCTGTCGAAGATGAACCGGTGTGCGTTGACGATGGCGGCCGGCCCGAAGTAGCTGCCCTCGTTCCAGAACACCGGGCAGCTCGTGGTGCAGCACGCACACAGGATGCATTTGGTGGTGTCGTCGAAACGCGCGCGATCGGTCTGGCTCTGGATGCGCTCACGGGTCGGCTCGTTGCCACTGGTCATCAGGAACGGCTTCACGGCGCGGTACGCGTCGAAGAACGGCTCCATGTCGACGATGAGGTCCTTCTCGACCGGCAGGCCACGGATCGGCTCGACGGTGATGGTGACCTCTTTGCCCTCCTTGAAGGCGCCATCTTTGTCGGTCGGCAGCATGTCCTTCATCAGGAGCTTGCAGGCGAGTCGGTTCACGCCGTTGATGCGCATCGCGTCACTGCCGCAGACGCCGTGGGCGCAGCTACGACGGAACGTCAGCGTGCCGTCGAGGTACCCCTTCACATACAGCAGGAGGTTGAGCATGCGGTCGGTCGGCAGTGCCGGCACGCGGAAGCTCTCCCAACCGTGCGCATCCGGGTTCTCCGGATCGAAGCGGGCGATCTTCAGGGTCACCATCGTCGCCTCGTCGGGGACGGACGGCAACGGCGGATCATCGGATGCGGGGGTCTTCGAGACCTCGGGTGCGATGGTCATCAGTACTTGCGCTCCATCGGTTCGTAGCGGGTCTGCACCACGGGCTTCCAGCCCAGTTCGATGTCCGAGAGCAGCTCGCTGCCCTTCTTGTAGGCCATCGTGTGGCGCATGTAGTTGGTGTCGTCGCGATCGGGGTAGTCCTCGCGGGCGTGTCCGCCGCGCGATTCCTTGCGGTTGAGCGCACCGACGACGGTGACCTCGGCCATCTCCAGCAGGAACCCGAGCTCGATGGCCTCGAGGAGGTCGCTGTTGTAGCGGGTGCCCTTGTCGTGCACCCGGATGTGGTTGTACCGCTCCTTGAGACCGTGGATGTCGGTCAACGCCTGCTTGAGCGTCTCCTCGGTGCGGAACACCGACGCGTTGGCGTCCATCGACGCCTGGAGCTCGGTGCGGATGTCGGCGACACGCTCGTGGCCGTGCTCGGACAGCACCAGCTCGAGCCAGTTGTCGACCATCGAGGTGGGGTTCTCCGGCAGCGCGACGAACTCCGCGTTCTCGGCGTACTCCGAGGCGTAGATGCCGGCGCGACGACCGAACACGTTGATGTCGAGCAGCGAGTTGGTGCCGAGACGGTTGGCGCCGTGCACCGACACGCAGGCACACTCACCCGCGGCGTACAGACCCTTGACCACGGTGTCGGCGTCGGAGAGAACCTCGCCGCGGATGTTGGTCGGGATGCCGCCCATGGCGTAGTGGCACGTCGGGAAGACGGGGACGTACTCGGTGACCGGGTCGACACCCAGGTAGGTCCGGGCGAACTCGGTGATGTCGGGGAGCTTCTCCTCGAGCACCTCGGCACCGAGGTGGGTCACGTCGATGTAGACGTAGTCCTTGTTCGGTCCGGCGCCGCGTCCCTCGAGCACCTCCAGGACCATCGACCGCGCGACGATGTCGCGGGGCGCGAGGTCCTTGATGGTGGGGGCGTAGCGCTCCATGAACCGCTCGCCGTCGGCGTTGCGGAGGATTCCGCCCTCGCCGCGGACGGCCTCGGAGATGAGAATGCCCAGACCCGCGAGACCTGTCGGATGGAACTGGTGGAACTCCATGTCCTCGAGCGGGAGGCCCTTGCGGAAGACGATGCCCATGCCGTCACCGGTGAGGGTGTGGGCGTTCGACGTCGTCTTGTACATGCGGCCCGAACCGCCGGTGGCGAGGATGACCGACTTCGCGTGGAACACGTGGATCTCGCCGGTGGCCAGCTCGTAGGCGACGACACCGGTGGCGACCTGCTCGCCGGCCTCGTTCTCCGACAGGCACAGGTCCAATGCATAGAACTCGTTGAAGAACTCGACGTCGTTCTTGACGCAGTTCTGGTACAGCGTCTGCAGGATCATGTGGCCGGTGCGGTCGGCGGCGTAGCAGGAGCGGCGGACCGGGCTCTTGCCGTGGTCACGGGTGTGCCCACCGAAGCGACGCTGGTCGATCTTGCCCTCGGGGGTGCGGTTGAACGGCAGCCCCATCTTCTCGAGGTCGAGGACGGCGTCGATCGCCTCCTTGCACATGATCTCCACGGCATCCTGGTCGGCGATGTAGTCGCCGCCCTTGACGGTGTCGAACGTGTGCCACTCCCAGTTGTCCTCCTCGACGTTGGCCAGTGCGGCACACATGCCGCCCTGAGCCGCGCCGGTGTGGCTGCGGGTGGGATAGAGCTTGGTGAGGACGGCGGTCCGAGCGCGAGGGCCGGCCTCGATGGCTGCGCGCATACCCGCGCCACCGGCACCGACGATCAGGACGTCGTAGCGATGTTCTTGCATGATGGGTTCCCCTCTGGAGCCTATGGCTGGTGGGTGGAGGTTCGAGTCGCTAGACCGAGCTCGCGTCGAAGGTCAGGATCGCGTACGTGCCGAGTCCGACGGTCAGGATCATCGACAGCGCGAGGACCACGTTCAGCCAGAAGCGGGTCGAGTCCTTGCGCGAGTAGTCGGCGATCACCGTGCGGACGCCGTTGCCGCCGTGCAGCTGGGCGAGCCACAGCATGCTGAGGTCCCAGATCTGCCAGAACGGCTGGCTCCACCGCTGGGCGACGAACGAGGCGTCGATGCGATGCACGCCGCTGTCGAGCGTGAGCATGATCGTCATGTGGCCGAGCGTCAGGAAGATGAGCGCGATGCCCGAGAAGCGCATGAACAGCCACGCGTTCTTCTCGAAGTTGCCGCTCTTCGGTCGCCGAGGCGACCGCGGGTTGTCGAGGCTGGCGGGGCGGTCGTGGGCGGTGCCGACCGTCTTGGCGAGCTTGGGAGCTTCTGAGGTGGTCATCGTTGTCCTCCCCTCCTATGCGTGATCGATCAGGATCGCGAGCAGCCGGACTGCGGCTGCGGCGAAGACGACGAAGAAGATGCCGAGGATCGTCCACAGCATCTGGCGCTGGTACTTCGGGCCCTTCGACCAGAAGTCGACCAGGATGATCCGCACGCCGTTGAGTGCGTGGTAGAGCACGCAGGCCACGAGCCCGATCTCCATGAGACCGATGATCGGCGACTTGTAGGTGTCGATGATCTGCGTGTAGGTGTCCGGGTTGACGCGGATCATCGCGGTGTCCAGGACGTGGACGAAGAGGAAGAAGAAGATCGAGACGCCGGTGATGCGGTGCAGCACCCAGGACCACATCCCTGGATCGCCGCGGTACAGGGAGCGGCGGCGGACCGGCTCCGGCGCGACCTCGGTGTGAGTACTCATCGAAAAAATGGCCTCCAACATCGGCGGTGGATGCGATGAACCCGGCATGCTCCGGCTCTATCGACGACCTACCTCATCGACTTTAAACCTAAGCTGACGGCGGTAAGAATCGGTATGAGTCGAAGCGCGAACAGCGATGTTGGCGAATAAGGCTTGCCTTACTTGAATTTCGGCGCCGGGAGTCGCCCCGGACGCCCCGCGAAGGCCGGACGGGGAGGGCCCACGGTGACCGCAGAAATCGACTGGAACCTGTTGCGTAGCAAGGCGACAGAGGTCATGCACACGGCATACGCCCCGTATTCGGACTATCCGGTCGGGGCGGCCGCACTCACCTCCGACGGACGGTTCGTCGTCGGATGCAATGTGGAGAATGTCTCATACGGTCTCGGTATCTGCGCGGAGTGTTCCCTGGCCGCGGACCTGCATCGAACCGGAGGCGGGCGTCTGAGAGCGGTCAGCGTCGCCGATGGGCGTGGTCAGATCCTGATGCCCTGCGGTCGTTGCCGACAGATCCTGTTCGAACACGGCGGGGGCGAGCTCCTCGTCGACCACCGCGCAGGGCCACGTCCGCTCGCGGCCCTGCTGCCCGACGCGTTCGGCCCCGACGACCTGTCGGCCGGTCGCGCGACCGACCCCGCCTCCACCGACCCGGCGACCGACGCATGACGGCCCCCGACGCCGTGTCGGTGATCGCGGCCAAGCGCGACGGCCACGTACTGACCGACACGCAGATCGACTGGGTCGTCGACGCCTTCACGAGAGGCGAGGTCGCCGGCGAACAGATGTCGGCGCTCGCCATGGCGATCCTGTTGCGCGGGATGGAACGCCGGGAGGTCGCACGGTGGACCGCGGCGATGATCGCCTCCGGCGAACGGATGGACTTCTCCGGTCTACGGCGGGGCGACCGGGCGTTGGCGACCGTGGACAAGCACTCGACCGGCGGTGTCGGGGACAAGATCACGCTCCCGCTCGCGCCGTTGGTCGCCTCGTACGGGGTGGCGGTGCCACAGCTGTCCGGCCGGGGTCTGGGCCACACCGGCGGCACGCTCGACAAGCTGGAGTCCATACCGGGCTGGCGGGCGGACCTCACCACCGACGAGATGATGACCCAGCTGCGTGACGTCGGGGCGGTCGTCTGCGCGGCGGGATCGGGACTCGCGCCCGCCGACAAGAAGCTCTACGCGTTGCGCGACGTCACGGGGACCGTCGAGTCCATCCCGCTGATCGCCTCGTCGATCATGAGCAAGAAGATCGCCGAGGGCACCGGCGCACTGGTCCTCGACGTGAAGGTCGGGACCGGTGCGTTCATGAAGACCCTCGACGACGCACGCGAGCTCGCCCGGACCATGGTCGAACTCGGCGCCGACTCGGGCGTGACGACAGTCGCGTTGCTGACCGCGATGTCGACACCGCTGGGCCGGACCGCCGGCAATGCTCTCGAGATCGAGGAGTCCCTCGAGGTGCTCGCCGGCGGCGGACCCGCGGACGTCGTGGAGCTGACGGTCACCCTGGCACGCGAGATGCTCGCGGCGGTCGGCGTCGACGCGGATCCCGCCGAGCATCTGCGCGACGGCCGGGCGATGGACACCTGGCGGTCGATGATCGCCGCGCAGCACGGCGATCCCGATGCCGCGCTGCCGACCGCGCGCCACACCGAGGACGTGCTCGCCGACGCCGACGGCGTCGTGACACGACTCGACGCGATGGCCGTCGGGGTAGCGGCCTGGCGACTCGGGGCCGGGCGCGCACGCCAGGGTGCGCCGGTGCAGGCCGAAGCCGGTGTCCGGTGGCATGTGGTGCCGGGTGACCGTGTCCGGCGCGGCCAGCCGCTCATGACGATGGCGACCCAGACCCCCGAGCGATTCGACGCCGCCCGAGCGGCTCTGGCCGACGCCGTCGACGTCGGGTCCGTGCCCACCGCCGACGGTGCGATGTCGGCCACGATCGGCGGGCCCCTGATCATCGAGCGGGTTACCGTCGGATCATGACCGCCGCCGCAGATCCGTCGTTCTCACCCACCCCCGCCGCGCTGGATCTGTCGTCGGTGGCGTTGGCACCGAAAGTGCTGCTGCACGACCACCTCGACGGCGGCCTGCGCCCGGCCACGGTCCTGGAACTCGCCCGGGAGGTCGGGTACACCGAGCTGCCCGCCGACGACGCCGACGGGCTCGCCCGCTGGTTCCGTGAGTCGGCCGACAGCGGGTCGCTGGTGCGCTATCTCGAGACGTTCACCCACACGGTCGCGGTGATGCAGACCGCCCCTGCGCTGGCGCGGGTGGCGCGCGAGTGCGCACTCGATCTCGCCATGGACGGCGTCGTGTACGCCGAGATCCGCTTCGCCCCCGAGCAACATCTGACGACCGGGCTGAGTCTCGACGAGGTCGTCGAGGCCGTCCTCGAGGGCTTCGCCGAGGGCGCCGCGCAGGCCACCGAGGCGGGACGCCGCATCGAGGTCCGCTGCCTCGTCACCGCGATGCGTCACGCCGCGCGGTCCCGCGAGATCGCCGAGCTGGCCGTGCGGTTCCGCGACCGCGGGGTGGTCGGCTTCGACATCGCCGGCGCCGAGGCCGGATACCCGCCGAGCCGACACCTCGACGCCTTCGAGTACATGCGGGCCAACAACGCGCCCTTCACGATCCACGCCGGCGAGGCGTTCGGACTGCCCTCGATCCACGAGGCGATCAGCTTCTGCGGCACCGATCGTCTGGGACACGGGGTGCGGGTCATCGACGACATCACCCTGCCCACCGGGACCGATCTCGCCGCCCACCAGTTCGGTGGCGCGGAGCTGGGCGTGGTCGCGAACTACGTGCGCGACAAGCGCATCCCGCTGGAGCTGTGTCCGAGTTCGAACGTGCAGACCGGTGCGGTGGCGAGTATGGCCGAGCACCCGTTCAACGTGCTGGCGCGTCTGCGGTTCCGCGTCACCGTGAACACCGACAACCGACTGATGAGCGACACGTCGATGAGCAAGGAGTTCATCACGCTGCACAACCAGTTCGGTTACGGCTGGGCCGATTTCGAGCGGTTCACCGTCAACGCGATGAAATCCGCGTTCGTGCACTTCGACGAGCGTCTCGCGCTGATCGACGACGTGATCAAGCCCGGTTACGCCGTGCTGATCGGCTGATCGATCCCGGTGACGGGACCCGTCACTTGACGGTGAGGCGGTCCTCGAGCTCGTGCACCAGCGCACGCCACGCCTCGGACTCGTTGTCGAACGGGCCGCTGGGGGCCAGTCGCTTCGGGTCGGGGTTGATCGCGTAGTTGACGAACCACCCCAGCGGCGTGGTGGACCCCAGGGCCTCGGACACCGAGTCGTCGTCGGCGAAGTCGGCTGCGTCGTTGAGGAGTTCGACGGCGAGCTCGAGCTGCTTGCGATCGATGCGTCGCGGCCCGTCGGTGATGTCCTCGGCCAGCCCGGGGAGCACGTAGACGTTCTCGTCGAATACGTCGACCTCGAGGGAGCCGTCGGTGGCGGCGACCTGGATCTCGGGGTACGTGCTCACCTCCGACAGCTCGTGGTCGTCGTTGTCGGCGAGGTACCGCACGAGGGCACGCTCGGAGGTGAACACGTAGATCGATCCGTCCTTGCCCAGGAAGATCGGGTCGTCACCGAGGTAGCACCGCAGCGTGTAGTACTCGGAGGCGTCGGTGACGATGCGGATCGGGTCGATACCGACCCCGCTCCAGAAGTCGTCCTCGAGGTCCTGCTCGTCGGCGTCGGCGTCGTCGTCATCGTCGTCGGCGGCAGCCACATGGCGGCCGCGCGACGCCGTCGTGTCCGGATCCTCACCGGGGGCGACGATCTCGACGTCGTCGTCACCGGGCTCGTCCTCGTCCTCGGCGCTCGCCGCGGCCTCGAGCTCTGCTTCGGCGACCGACACCGCCGACGCGTCGACGTCGGGAGTGGAGATCACGTCGTCGATGGCGTCGACCACGTCGTCCCAGTGCTTGTCGATGAGGCCGCCGATGCGCCCCCAGAGCTCCTGGCCCTCCTTGCCGATGAAGTTGCGTGTGCCGGTGGTGACCGCACCGAGGATCGGGTTGCCGTTGAAGAACTTGGTCACGGTGGTGAGTTCGCAGACCTCACCGATGATCCGCACGATCTCGAGGACATCCTCGAGCTCGGCGATCACCTCGGGGGAGGGATCCTCGGACGCGAGCTCGGGCACACCGATCAGGTCGTAGGACTTGTCCTCGGCGGGAACCAGTTCCTCGGCCTGCAGTCCCACGACGGTCTCCCAGGCGGGGTGCTCGACGAGGTCGTTGTCGTCGTTGGTCCGGATGAACGCCACCAGATGGGCGACATCGGCGAAGCCGTAGAGGTCCTCGTCGAGCCCCAGGAAGGCCTCCCACTCGTCGTCACCCTCACGCCACCGAGGCGCCCACAGGGTGAAGGCGTTCCCGTCGGTCAATCCGAGTTCGATCGGTACGATGTCTCCGGCCATGGGAACGAAGCCTAGCCACCGATTCTGATGAGCGGCCACGTGCCCTGGTGAACATCGCGTGTGCGTCTCGTTCGCGCCCTGTGACCGGTCATCGCGGACGGTAGAAGCCCTCGAAGGTCTGATCGAGGTTCGTGGTCCGGATCGCCGACACCTGCACGGGGTCGCCCGCCTCGATCATCTGGTTGTTGCCGACGATCATCGCGACATGTCCCGACCAGACGGCCAGATCGCCCGGGAGCAGCTCGGAGCGGTCCACCCGGAACCCGGCCGTGTCCTGGTCCTGGGCGAGTCGGGGCAGCTCGACCCCCGCCTGCCGATAGGCGTACTGGGTGAGCGCGCTGCAGTCCAGTCCGCGACCCGGCGTGGTGCCGCCCCAGGCGTAGGGGACACCGCGCTGACCCAGCGCAGCGCGAACGGCCGTGGCGGCACGCTGGTTCGGGGCCCAGGCCACCGATCCGTCCGGGAGGGTGATGGGTACCGCGCCCGGTGTGGGTGGGCGTCCGGCGGCAGCGGACGGATGTCGATCGCCGGCCGACGCCGAGTGGGTGGAGGCGCCCGAGGTGGCGGTGGGACGGTCGGACTTCGGGGACGGTCGCGACGACGACCGCCCCGCGGTGGCGCCGGCTCGTTTCATCAGTGCGGTCAGATCGGGTGTCGATGCCGGTGCGGCCCGGCGCCCGAGGCGCTGCGCCCGACGGGCCAGCACAGCGAGCCGGTCGTGGGTGCGTCGCACCACTGCGAGCGCACGGTGCAGATGCTCCACGGCGACCGGGATCAGGGCAGCGACACCGTTCGGTGTGTACACCGACGGCCCGAGAGCATTGGCTGCGGTGACGAACGAGTCGAGAACGGTGCGGAGCTCCCGGGCGGCTGCGGCGACCTCGGCGCGGCCCTCGTCGATGAGGTCGGCCGCGTCGGCGCTGTCGTCGGCGAGTCGCCGGCCGTGACGGCGGTGTACGGAGATCGTCTGCTCGGCGGCGTCTGCAGCCTGTGACCGCCACTGCGGCAACGCCTTCTGTGTCGCGTCCTCGAGTCCTCGTGAGGACTCGTCGAGGCGGCAGCAGCAGTCGCGCAACTCCGTGGCCGGGTCGGTCCCGGGCAGTTCGCCCGTGCCGACCGAGGCCAACAGTGTGCGGATCGGCGTGGCCAGGAGATCGATCGGGCTGGTCATGCGGAGGTCCCGTCGATGGCGACGGCCGCATCGGAGTCGGCGCGCACGTAGTGCACCCGCGTCGCCTCGACGGCCGCGGCGATCAGTTCGAGGCGGCGACCGTGGTCGGCCACCGATGTCGTGTGACGGGTGGCGGTGTCGCGTATGGCCTCGAGGAAGTCGGCCCCGATCGGGCCGACGGTCGCGGCGAGCGGTGCCATCGCGGCGACCGCGGCATGCGGGGCGACGACGGATGCGGCGAGCGCGGTGACGGTGTGATGCAACTGCGACAGGGCATCCGGGGTGACCGATACGGAGTTCATGCCCTCTACGACGGGACGATGACGCGGGTGGTTCCCGTGGATCTGGGTTCGTCGCCGCGACGGCTCTAGGATCGCCCCATGGATGTGACGGTCGTCGACCACCCACTGGCCCGAGCTCGACTCACCACGCTGCGCGACCGACGCACCGACAACGCGTCGTTCCGAGGGGCGCTCGCCGATCTCACCCAGATGCTGATCTACGAGGCGCTGGCGTCGGCCGAGGTGGCCGACGTCTCCATCACCACGCCGGTCGCCGACACCGTCGGCGCCCGACTGGCGAGTCCGCCGCTGTTGGTGCCGGTGCTGCGGGCGGGCCTGGGCATGGTGGAGCAGGCGCACGCGATGGTGCCCGAGTCCAACGTCGGCTTCGTCGGCATCGCCCGCGACGAGACGACGCATCAGCCCGTCCCGTATCTGGAGTCATTGCCCGCCGACCTCTCGGCCACGCCGGTGTTCGTGCTCGACCCCATGTTGGCGACCGGCGGCTCGATGCTGCACACGATCGACCTGCTGCGGCAGCGCGGCGCGGCCGACGTGACCGCGGTGTGCGTCGTCGCCGCGCCCGAAGGCGTTGCCACGCTGGAGGAGTCGGGGCATCCGATCCGGCTCGTCACCGCGGCCGTCGACGACGGCCTCAACGGCGACGCCTACATCGTGCCGGGCCTGGGCGACGCCGGCGATCGTCAGTTCGGCCCGCGCTGACCCGGTGAGGTGGCCGACCACCGTCCGTCGGTGCGCCGCAACTCGACCGGGTGCGCGAAGCACGCGGTGATCGTGGCCGACGTCAAAGAGTCCTCGACCGGCCCCTGCACCACGCAGCGGCCGTCGCGCAGGAGCAGTGCGTGCGACGTCGACGTCGGGAGGTCCTCGAGGTGGTGGGTGACGAGGATGCTCGCCAGGTCGGCGACCTGGGAACGGAGCTGGTCGATCCCGGCGAGGAGTTGTTCGCGGGCGGCGAGATCGAGTCCGGTGGCCGGCTCGTCGAGCAGCAGCAGTGACGGTTGCGCCATGAGGGCGCGGGCGACCAGTGTGCGTCCCCGCTCGCCCTGGCTCATCGTGGTCCACCGCAACTCTCGGCGATCGGCCATGCCGAGGATGGCGAGCAGGTCGTCGGCGCGTTCGTGGTCGGCGGGGGTGTAGGTGCGGCGTGGATCGAGTTCGGGGGTGTTCGTGAGCCCGGTGAGCACGACGTCGTGGACCGGCAGCGGCAGGTCGAGCCGATGTCGCGGGTCGACGTGACCGATGTGGGTGCGCAACTCGCGCATGTCGACACGTCCGAGTCGGGCCCCGAGCACGTCGACCGTGCCGCGGGTGGGATGACCGACGGCGCCCAGGATGTGCAGCAGGGTCGATTTGCCCGCACCGTTCGGTCCCAGCAGCGCCCAGTGTTCCCCGGCGGAGACCTCGAGGGAGATGTCCTGCAACAGGAATCGCCCCCCGCGGACCACGTCGACACCCGACACCGCGACGACCGGCCCGGTCATCGCAGCTCGCCCAGTTCGCCGGCCGCGTCGCGCAGATCGCCGAGCAGGGTGTCGGCGCGATGTTTGTCGGCGTCGAGATGTCCGTGCCCGCCCGCCGCGACGACGACCTCGAGGTAGAACTTCACCTTGGGTTCGGTGCCCGACGGTCGGACGATGACGCGCAGATCGTGGTCGTCGGCGTGACCGACGAACTCGACGGCGTCGGTCTGCAGATGGTCGGTGCGCGTGGCGAAGTCGGTGCGCGTGACGTCGGTGCCGCAGAGCGTCGCCGGGGGCCGAGTGCGCAACCGGGTCATGATGGCGGTGATGTCGTCGGCGGTGTCGGTGCGGATCGACACCTGGCCGGTGCGGTGGACGCCGTGGCGCGCGAACACCTCGTCGAGGGCCGCGCCGAGACCGTTCCCGGCGGCCTTGCGCTCGTGGGCGAGCACCGCGAGGGACACCGCTGCGCTGATGCCGTCCTTGTCGCGCACGGCATCGGGGTCGACGCAGTGGCCGATCGCCTCCTCGTAGGCGTAGCGCAGGCCCTCGCCCGCTCGTACGAGCCATTTGAAGCCGGTCAGGGTCCGTGTGTGTCGCGCGCCGGCGGCCTCGGCGACCCGGCCGAGCAGTGTGCTCGACACGATGGTCGTGGCGACCAAAGGCCGTTCGTCGGCGACGTCGTTCGGTGAATCACGATGCGACAGTGCGGCTGTCGCGAGCAGCGCTCCTGTCTCGTCGCCGGTCAGCATCCGCCACCGACCGTCGACGACAGCTCCCACGGCGCATCGATCGGCGTCCGGATCGAGCGCGATGGCGATGTCGGCGTCGACCCGCCGGGCCAGGGCCAGGAGCAGATCGGCCGCACCGGGTTCCTCGGGGTTCGGGAAGGCGACGGTGGGGAAGTCCGGGTCGGGCGCGAACTGTTCGTCGACGACCACGACGTCGTCGACGCCCGCGGCGGCGAGCGCACGCAGCGCGAGATCGCCACCGACGCCGTGCATCGGCGTCAACGCCACCCGGAGGTTCGATGGGCGCCAACCGCATCGGTCGTGCACCCGCGACAGGTAGGCCTCGACCGCGTCGAGGGCGCGCGGGTCCGGTGCCGACGCCGACGTGGTGGGCACCGACAGCGACCCCACACCGATCCGAGCGATGCGCTCCTCGATCTCGGCGTCGACGGGCGGGATGATTTGCGCCCCCGCGTCCATCGGCCCGCCGCCCAGGTAGACCTTGTAGCCGTTGTCGGCGGGCGGGTTGTGCGACGCGGTGATCATCACGCCGGCGACCGCGGCGTGTCGGCGGGTCGTGAACGCGACGACGGGGGTGGGAACCGGTGTCGCGAAGCCGATCACGTCGAATCCGTGGTCACCGAGCACCCCGGCTGCGTCGGCGGCGAAGGACGACGAGCCGTGGCGGGCATCGTGTCCGACGACGACCACCCCGCCGGCGTGACCGGCGTCGATCAGCCATCCCGCGAGAGCGGTGGTGGTGTGGATGACCACGAGGCGGTTCATCCCGTCCGGTCCGCCGCGCACCGGTCCGCGCAGTCCTGCGGTCCCGAAATGCAGACGGTCGGCAAAGCGCCGGCGAAGTGACGACGGATCGAGACCGGCGAGTTCGGCGCGTGTCAACGGGTCGGGATCGGCGGCGATCCATTCCTCGACGGCCACGGTGTGCTCGGTGTTCACGGGTGCTCGGGGGTCACAGGCGCTCGATCACCTGCGCCAGCAGGGCACCCATCTCGCCTGCCGACCGGCGACCGACGTCGAGGACCTCGGTGTGGTCGAGCGGATCGCCGGTGATGCCGGCGGCCAGGTTCGTCACCAGCGACATACCGAGCACCTCCATGCCCGCGGCGCGGGCGGCGATGGTCTCGTGCACCGTCGACATGCCCACCAGATCAGCACCCATCGTGCGCAGCATCCTGATTTCGGCGGGGGTCTCGTAATGCGGGCCGGGCAGTCCCGCGTACACGCCGTCGGCGAGGTCGGAGCGCACGCCGCGGGCGATCTCGCGCAACCGCGGCGAGTAGGCGTCGACGAGATCGACGAACTGTGCGCCGACGAGCGGTGATCGCGCGGTGAGGTTCAGATGGTCGCTGATCAGGACCGGTTGTCCGACCGACATGTCGGCGCGCAACCCGCCGGCGGCATTGGTGAGGACGACGGTCCCGACACCGGTGGCGGCCGCTGTGCGCACCGCGTGCACGACGCGCGCCGGTGGATTGCCCTCGTAGGCGTGGGTACGCCCGAGAAGGACGAGCACCGATCGGGAGCCGATGCGCACCGAGTGGACGAGGCCGGAGTGGCCGGCCGCGCTCGGCGTCGTGAAGCCCGGCAACTCGGCCATGGCCAGGGTCGCGACAGGGGAACCGAGGGCATCGGCGGCCGGCGCCCACCCCGAACCCAGCACCACGGCGACGTCGTGTCGAGGTACGCCGGTCTGCTCGCCGATCACGACCGCGGCCGCGTTCGCGGCGGTGGTGGGGTCCACGGTCGGGTCGGGATCGCGCGACGCGTGTCCGCTGCTCATGGGTCGAGGGTAGATCGACGCCGACCGCGGTGCTGCGGGAGGATATGGTCGTGCGATGCCGTATCTGACCCGCACCGACGACATCTGGGAGCTCTACCTGGGTGCCGAGGGATCCGAACTCGACCCGGACAACCCGGAGAACCGCTTCACCGGTTCGTGGATCACCGAGGTCCGCGGTCTGCTCGAGACCGTCGCCGACGACGCCACCGGGGCGCTGGTGATCACCGCCACTGGGAAGTTCTTCAGCAACGGACTCGAGATCGCCGAGGTCGCCGATCCGACCAAGCTCGACGGGTACATCGACTCGGTGCACGACATATACGCGCGTGTGCTCACCCTGCCGGTGGCCACGGTCTCCGCGATCAACGGCCACGCCTTCGGCGCAGGCGCCATGCTCGCGCTGTGCTCCGACCACCGCATCATGCGTACCGAACGCGGCTACTGGTCTCTTCCCGAGGTGGCGCTGGGCATGCCCTTCCCGCTCGGCATGGCGTCGCTGCTGCACGAGCGGCTGCCGGAGTCGGTCCGCACCGAGGCGATGACCACCGGACGTCGATACGGTGGGGCGGAGTCCGCGCAGCTCGGCATCGTCGAGGAGGCCGTCGACGTCGAGGAGTTGCTCACCAGGGCCCGCGCCGTGGCCGCCGAGCGCACGGCGTTCGCGGGTGCGAACCTCAACGCCATCAAGAAGGGGATGCGTCGGGCGCTGCTCGCCGACCTCGCGCCGCAGACGTCGTGATGGACCTCGTCGACGCGTGGCTCGCCACGCACGAGAGCGAGATGATCGGCTGGCGTCGGGACCTGCACGCACACCCCGAACTGTCCCGTCAGGAACACCGCACCACCGAGTTCGTGATGGCCGAACTGACCGGCGTCGGTCTGCATCCCCAACGGCTCCCGCTGGGGACCGGTGTGGTGTGCGATCTCGGACCGGCCGGTCCCCGGATCGCGTTGCGCGCCGACATGGACGCCCTGCCGATCGCCGAACGCACCGGACTCCCGTTCACCTCGACCATCGACGGTGTCTCCCACTCGTGCGGGCACGATGCGCACACCGCGATCCTGGTCGCCGTCGCGAAGATCCTGGCCGCCGCCGGTGATCTCCCGGTCGGTGTGCGACTGGTGTTCCAGGCCGCTGAGGAGGTGATGCCCGGCGGTGCCCGCGACGCCGTCGAAGCCGGTGTCACCCAGGGCATCTCACGATTCTTCGCGCTGCACTGCGACCCGAAGCTCGAGGTCGGCAGGGTCGGGCTGCGTGTCGGGCCCATCACCTCGGCCGCCGACCACATCGATCTGCAGTTGCACTCACCCGGTGGTCACACCTCACGGCCGCATCTCACCGGCGATCTGGTGCACGCCATGGGGACGGTCATCACGGGCCTCCCCGCGGTGCTGTCGCGGCGGATCGACCCACGGACCGGGACGGTGATGGTGTGGGGATCGGCTCACGCCGGCAACGCCGCGAACGCGATCCCGCAGGAGGGTCGCCTGCGCGGAACGGTACGCACCGGCGACCACGCGACCTGGGCTCTGCTGGAGCCGCTCGTGACCGAGGTGATCGCGGGTCTGCTGGCCCCGCTCGGGGTGCGTCACCAACTGAACTACCACCGCGGGGTGCCGCCGGTGGTCAACGATGCCGAGGCCACCGAGATGTTGCGGCGCAGTGCGTCAGCCGTCGGCCCCGACACCGTCGCCGACACCGCGCAGTCCGGCGGCGGCGAGGACTTCTCGTGGTACCTCGAACACGTCCCGGGATCGATGGGGCGCCTCGGCGTGTGGAGCGGTGAGGGTGCGCAGGTCGACCTGCACCAACCGAACTTCGATCTCGACGAACGTGCGATGGCCGTCGGCGTGCGCACACTCGCGGGACTGGTCCTCGGCGCCCCGGCCGCCTGAGCGGTCAGGTGTTGAAACTCTCCCCGGGTCCGGGGCCGACATTGCGTGCGTCGCGCACACGCAGTGCGTGGACGTACTCGGCGGGTGCGCCGGCGATCTCGGCCGCCTCGGCCATGACGCCGAGGTAGCGGGCCGACGGCAACCCGCCCTCGAACGCGTCGAGCACATAGAGCCACGCCAGTACCGCACCGTCAGCAGTGTCGATCCGCGCGCGGATCTTGCGGTGGATTCCGAGTTCGGATCCCTCCCAGCTGTCGAGGGAGCTCTCGTCCTCGGATGTGACGTCGTAGAGGACGACGAAGACGCGGGCGTCGGGGTCGGACTTGTCCTCGGTGACCGTGGCGAGGGCACCCTCCCAGCCGATGTCGCCGCCGCCGAAGGTGAGTCGCCACCCGTTGAGCCAGCCGGTGCCGGCCATGGGGGAGTGCGGGGCGCGTTCCATCATCTGGTCCGGATGCATGTTCGACCCGTACGCGGCGTAAATCGGCACGGCGAAAGCCTAGATGGTCCCGTCCGCACGGGACAGGGCGCGGTCGGCGAAGTCTTCACCGATCGAGCTCTCCTGCCGGATCGACTAGGTTCTGGGTCAGGGCGGGACGCCTTCGGCGTCGTGGACGACGTCGGATTCTCAGGACACAGGAGTGATGCACACGTGACGACCATCGCGATCATCGGCGGCGGACCGGCCGGTTACGAAGCAGCCCTGGTGGCCGCCGCGTACGGGGCCGAGGTCACGGTGATCGACGCCGACGGCATCGGTGGGGCGTGCGTGCTGTGGGACTGCGTCCCGTCGAAGACGTTCATCGCCTCGACCGGTATCCGCACCGAGGTGCGGCGCGCGGTCGACCTGGGCATCAATCTCCACCACGACGACGCCGTCGTCTCCCTGCCGCAGATCCACCAGCGGGTGCGTGACCTCGCCTACGCGCAGTCGGCCGACATCCGTTCGCGTCTGCTCAGCGAGGGCGTGACGGTGATCGCCGGTCGCGGTCGACTCGGCGACGCGGAGACGGGAATGTCGACCCACTCCGTCATCGTCACCCCGGTCGGCGGGGAGGAAGCGGGCGGGGACGGCGCCGAGCAGACCGTCGAGGCCGACGTCGTCCTGATCGCGACCGGTGCGTCACCGCGTGTGCTGCCCTCGGCCCAGCCCGACGGCGAACGGATCCTCACCTGGCGCCAGCTCTACGACCTGGAGGAACTGCCCGAACACCTCGTGGTCGTCGGCTCCGGCGTCACCGGCGCGGAGTTCGTCCACGCCTACACCGAGCTCGGCGTACAGGTGACCCTGGTCTCCAGCCGCGACCGCGTGCTGCCCGGCGAGGACGAGGACGCCGCACTGGTCCTCGAAGACGTCCTCGCCGAACGCGGTGTCACGCTGATCAAGCACGCTCGCGCCGACGCGGTCCAACGCAGCGACGACGGCGTCGACGTCCACCTCGCCGACGGTCGCGTCATCAGCGGGTCGCACGTGCTGATGACGGTCGGCTCGGTACCGAACACCGAGAACCTGGGACTCGACACGGTCGGGGTCGAACTCTCGGCGGGCGGCTACCTGTCCGTCGACCGGGTGTCACGCACCGGGGCGTCGGGGATCTATGCGGCCGGCGACTGCACGGGACTGTTGCCGCTCGCCTCGGTCGCCGCGATGCAGGGTCGCATCGCGATGTATCACGCGCTCGGCGAGGGTGTCGTGCCGATCAAGCTCAAGACGGTCGCCTCGGCGATCTTCACGCGGCCCGAGATCGCGACCGTCGGGGTGAGTCAGCAGGCCATCGACGACGGGGAGTACCCGGCGCGGACGGTGATGTTGCCGCTCGCGACGAACCCCCGCGCGAAGATGAGCGGGCTGCGCCGAGGTTTCGTGAAGATCTTCTGCCGACCGGCGACCGGTGTCGTGATCGGCGGTGTCGTGGTGGCACCCAACGCATCCGAGCTCATCCTGCCCATCGCACTCGCGGTGCAGAACAAGCTCCCCGTGAACGATCTCGCGCAGACGTTCTCGGTGTACCCGTCGCTCACGGGCTCGGTGACCGAGGCGGCACGCCAGCTGATCCGCCACGACGACCTCGACTGACCGATCTCACATGACGGGAAACGCATTCCATTTTCGGGACGGGTGGGCGTAGCGTCTGCGACGGGACATCCCCACCCTCTTCAGGTGACCACACGTATCACCGACACTTTTCGCCCCTGTCGGAGTTGTCGTGCCTTCCTCCTCGTTCGTCGATACACCGTCTGTCCACCCGTCGCGGTCGGCTGCCGCCGTGCCCGGGTCCGCCATCCGAGATCTGCTGCGGCTGACCGAGTCCCCCGGAGTTCTGAGCATGGCGGGCGGGCTGCCCGCGACCGAACTGATACCGGCCGAGCGGATCGCGCTGGCCACCGCCTCGGCCCTCGGTGACCGAGATCTGCTGCAGTACACCGCGAGTGCCGGACTGCGCCGGACGCGCGAATCGATCGCCCGCCACGAGACGGTGGCACCCGATCAGGTTCTCGTCACCCACGGATCCCAGCAGGCGCTGTCGCTGCTCGCCGCCGCGCTCGTCGATCCTGGCGACGTCGTCGTCGTCGACGACCCGGTCTACGTGGGCGCGATGCAGGTCTTCGCGTCGGTCGGCGCCGACATCCGGGGGTTGCCGCTGACCGACGAGGGCATCGACGTGGCCACGCTCGCGCAGTGGTGTGCCGACGGGCTGCGGCCGACGATCGTCCACACGGTCACCGCGTTCCACAACCCCGCGGGCGTGAGCGCCGCCTCGGGCCGTCGGCGTGCACTCGCCGAGCTGGCCGACCGGTACGGCTTCTGGGTCATCGATGACGATCCCTACGGCCGCCTACGGTTCGGCGGTGTCGCGCCGCCGCCGACCCGCAGCTTCGGCGAACGGGTGATCACGCTCGGCTCGGCGTCGAAGATCCTCGCGCCAGCACTCCGCGTGGGATGGCTGATCGCCCCGCCGCAGGTGGTCGCACTCGTCGAACGACTCCGGCAGAGTGCCGACCTGTGCGGCTCGGCCCTGTGTCAGGCCGTGGTGGGTGACCTCCTCGACGACACGGACTGGCTGGCCACGCACGTCGCCGGGGTCGCCGCCGCCTATGGTCGACGAGCGCACGCACTCGTCGATGCCCTGGAGGACGTCTTCGGCGACGCGATCGAGATCTCTGTGCCCGACGGCGGCATGTTCTGCTGGGCGCGACTGCCCGGCGTCGACACCACCTCGCTGCTCGACCGGGCGGTCGACCACGGCGTGGCATACGTTCCGGGACAGGCTTTCTCGGTGCAGCGTGACCTGTCCGACCGACTGCGTCTGAGTTTCGCGACGCTGACCGAGGACAACCTGCGCACGGGTGCGGTCCGGCTGCAGGCGGCCGTCGCCGCTGGTTAGAGTGAGGTGCCCGTTCGTCGTGTCGGTCGTCAGGAGCACACATGCCCGCAGTCCTCGTCACCGGAGCCGGTCGTGGCATCGGCCTCGCCACGACCCGGCACCTCGCCGGCGCGGGATGGCAGGTGTACGCCGGAGCGCGATCGGCCGACCACCTCGCGGCCCTGGGTGCGATCGCGAACGTGCACCCGATCCGCCTCGACGTCACCGATTCCGGTGACGTCGGCGCTCTGACCGACGCGTTGCCGGATCGCCTCGACGCCGTGGTGAACAACGCGGGCATCGTGGTGCAGGGACCGGTGGAGGGGGTCGCCCCCGCCGACATCGCGCGGCAACTCGACGTGAACGTCACCGGCCAGATGGCCGTCACCCAGGCGGTGCTGCCGCTCCTGCGGGCGAGCAAGGGCCGGATCGTGTTCATCTCCTCGGTCAGCGGGCGCGTCACGACACCGGGCACCGGGGTCTACAGCGCGTCGAAGTACGCGCTGGAGTCGCTGGCCGACGCCCTGCGCATCGAGCTGCGGCCCTGGAAGATCGGGGTGAGTCTCGTCGAGCCGGGCACCACGCACACCGACATCTGGACCGGCATGCTCGACGATTTCGACGCCATGGTGGCCGGCCTCAGCGACGATCATCGCCGCCTCTACGCCTCACAGAACGCGGGCATGCGCCGACTGCTCCCGCGGCTGCAGAAGACCGCCGTTCCGCCGGAGAAGGTGGCGACCGCGGTCGACAAGGCGCTCACCGACCGCCGCCCGAAGCCGCGCTATCTCTGCGACGCGCCGAGCCGCGCCCAGGTCGCACTGAGTGCCGTGACCCCGACGCGAGTCACCGATCTCGTCCTGTCGGTCGCGACGCGGGCGCGGGCATGACGCGGTTGACGATCGATGTCGATCTCGACGCGGTGCAGGGCGACGTCGCCGGCAAGGTCGGGCGCATCTTGCGCTACTGGGCGGGTGCCGTCGGTCAGATCCCGCTCGATGAGCCGGTCGCCCATGAGCTGATGGACTCCCACCACCGCGCGGTCGGGACACTCCGGATCGAGTGACCCGGCGTCGTCGTCAGGGGGTGGGCCAGGATGTGCCGGTCTCGGTCTCGGCGATCTGCCAGAGGCGTTGCGCGAGTGCGTAGTCGCTCGCATGCGCGGTGCGGCCGGCGAGCGTCGGACCACCCTTGAGTCCGAGGCGACTGTCGATGCCGACGTAGCTGCCCGGCGGGATCGGTTCGGTCATGCAGTACAGCGTGGGCGCCGCGCCGGCGTCGGTGTCGTTGGCCAGGGTCTTCGCGATCGTCTGCGTGACGGTGTGGAACGCCGACATCAGCGGCGCGTCGGAGACGTTCGAGAGGTTCGACGCGACCCACCCGGGGTGGGTCAGCGCGGTGGTGACCGCGGAGCCGGACTCCCGCAGACGACGGTCGAGCTCGAGACCCCAGAGCATGACGGCGAGCTTCGATCGACCGTAGGCGCCCATCGGGTTCCACCGCGACCGGGTGAGATGCAGATCGTCGAGATCGAGTGTCGCGAACTTGTGCGCGTCGGAACCGACGTTGACGATCTGTGAGCGGACGCGCGGCGCCACGAGGTTCGTCAGTGCGAACGGCCCGAGGAAATTGGTCCCGATCGACATCTCGAATCCGTCGGTGGTCTTCTCACGCTTCTGCGCGACCAGACCGGCGTTGTTGACCAGGACGTCGACGTCCTCGGTGAGCCGGTCGGCAAACGCGTGCACTGACGCGAGATGGGACAGATCCACGTGCGATACCTCGGTGGAACCGCCGATCTCCGCGGCCCGTCGCTCGCCGAGGTCGACGTTGCGCACCGCGAGGATGACGTGGGCGCCGGCCCGGGCCAGGGCGTGCGCCGTCGCGAGCCCGATCCCGTTCGTCGCGCCGGTGACGATCACCCGCTGACCGCTCCGGTCGCCGAGTCGTGCCGGAGTCCACTGCTGATCGGTTGCCATGCGATCCACAGTAGAGGCGTCACGATCTCCGGGGAGTCAGCTCACCCAGGGCCCGACCCCGCCGACCTTGTCGATGCGGATGCGCGTGATGTAGCCGGGAGGTGTGTCGGGCGGTGGGAACGCGGTCCCGTGCGGGGCGAGGGTCGCGGCGAGTTCCGTCAGCAGTTCCGGTGCCCCGCCCTCGAGGATGTCCGCGGTGCCGTTGATCGAAAGTAGGGCGTCATCATCGACCCCGGGTCGGACCCGAGGATGGTCAGCGCGACCCGCCCGTCGCGACGGACGTTGCGCACCTTGCGGTACACACCGAGGTGGGCGGTGTGCAGTTCGTCGCCGTCCGGTGTGCGCCGCAGCGCCACCCACACCAGCGAGACCTGCGGGCTGCCGTCGGGGTCGATCGTCGCCAGCGTCGCATCGGCGCCCGCGCCGATCAGGGCGCGAGCCGATTCGTGGAGTTCCATGCCGAAATCAACGCCTGGGTGTCTCGTGCATTCCGGGCGCGCTCACCGGTCAGGTCTGGCAGGTCGTGCAGTGGTAGAGCACGCGGTCGGTGTCGGAGAAGCCGTCGGGTTCGCCGAGGAAGTCGCGGCTCACCGGGGTGCCGCACCGGAAGCAGGGCCGCCCGCCGCGCCCGTAGACAAAGTACCGCCTCCCGTTGACCGTGACCCCGGTGGTCGTCCGGACGCGATTCGTGCGATTGGCCTGCAGAAGCCGATGACACAGATCCACCATCGCGGGGACGTCGACGTCACCGACCGGACGACGCGGATCGACGCCCTGCAGAAAGCAGGCCTCGCATCGGAAGACGTTGCCCACCCCGGCCATGAGGTGTTGATCGAGCAGGGTCAGTCCGACGGGCCGTGCCGGGTCGGCGGAGATCATCGCGACGGCGCGTTCGGCGTCCCAGCCGGGTCCGAGCAGGTCGGGGCCGAGATAGGCCAACGCCGCGTCGGGTGCGGCCAACATCTCGCATGTCCCCAGGTCGAAGCCGACCGCCTCCGCGGACTCGGTGCGCAGCACGATGCGCGCCGCGAACCCCGGCTTGCGCCACCGGGTCCCGATGCGGTGCACGTGCCACGCGCCCTCCATCTTGAGATGGGAGTGGATCGCGAGGTCGTCGCCGACGTCGATGAGCAGATGCTTGCCGATCGATCGCACCGATTCGACCGTTCTCCCGGTGAGGTCGACCGTCGCGTAGCGCGGCACGCGGAACTGCGTGTACGCCAGCGTCTTCCCCTCGAAGGCACGTCGAATGCGTGCTGCCGCCTGATAGACGGTGTCACCCTCGGGCACGTCAGCGAGCCATGTGTCGAATTCGTATTCCGCGTGGCGTGGCGGTGAAACCGGACTCGACGAACGCCGACGCGATCTCGGTGCCGTGGACCGCCTCACCGTCGACGCGTTCGATCTGCAGTTTGCTGACGCGCCCGGCCCGCACCACCTCGGCCAGGGCGGCGGCGGCGGGGGCCACGCGGTCGGAGGAGTCGCCGAAGGTGAGTACGGTCTTCCCGCCGCGCTCGACGAACAACGTGAGATGGCCGTCGACGATCACCACGAGCGCACCGGGTTTGCGACCCGGACGGTGCCCGCTGCCCTCGGTCTGCGTCGCCTCGGGCCAGGCGAGGGCGGCACCGAACGGGTTCGCCGGATCGGTCGAGGCGAGGACGACTGCGACCGGGGGCTCGGAACGGTCGTCGGTCGTGTCCACGGAGTGCTCGCGCAGCGCATCGACGGTACCGACCGCGGCGAACTGCGCACCGCCGAGGCCGTCGATGTAGTAGCCGCGGCGGACCTTGCCGCTGTCCTCGAAACCGCTGAGCGCCTTGTAGACCCGGGCGAAACCGCCGGGGACCTCCTCGCCGGTCACCGATCCCTTCGTGACCACCCCGTAGCGCTCGAGGAGTTGTTCGCAGGTGCCGTGGACCGCCACCGTCGCATCGTCGATGCGCCCGGGCAGGACGAACCACCGGCCGGCCACCGTGGGTGGGGTGGTGCGGGTACCGAGCTGGTTCTCGGTGAGGTAGCGCGTGGTCAGGCGATGGGCCCGTAGCCGTGGTGCGCGTCCGCGACTACGGTGCGTCGGGTTGCCGCGGGGGGCGCCGCCGACGCGCCGCGGGCTGAGCAGCGCGCGTACGGCTCCGAACGAATCGGTGCTGACGTGCCCGGCCCATACCAGATCCCACAGCGACCGCTCGACGTCGTCGTCGGTCGGGGCGGTGACCGCCTGCGGGGGATCGGTGTCGGTGGGGGCCGAAGCGGGGGCCGTCGGTGCCGAGGGGATCGTCGCCAGCTGGCGGAACTGGTAGGCCCCTCCGCGGGCCAGTGTCTCGATGATCGCCTCGTGGGTGGCGCTGGTGTCGATGTCGACGGGGTCGGGCAGGGTGACCGGGGCGAGATCGGTGGGGTGCAGGCTGATCCACCCGTCGGAGGTGCCGAGACGACCGTGACCGGCCCACGCGATCTCACCGGAGGCGAACAACTCGTCGAGCATCGCCGGTTGGTAGTCCACCACCCGGCTGGGCAGCACCAGCGATTCCAGGGCCGAGGCCGGGATCGGTAGTCCGGCGAGCTGATCGACGGCCGTGGCGACACCGTCGATACCGCGCAGACGGGACTTCGCGTTGGGGTCCACGTGTTGCCAGTCGAGCAGGAAGCGGGCGAATGCGTCGACTGACACCGGGGCGATCTCGGCTCGGCTCGCGGCGAGCGAGCCACGTCGGATCTGCGCCAACACATCGGTGTTGCACCACTGCTGCGAATCGCCGCCGGTCCCCGCGGGTTCGGGGCGGAAGTCGCCCTCGATGACGCGGCGGGCGACCGCGAGGCGGGCCAGTGTGTCGCGCACCACGGCGACGGGCAGGCCGGTCGAGGTGCTCGCCTCCGCCACGGTGAACGGGGCGTGGGTACGGGCGTAGCGGGCGACGATGTCACCGACCGGGTCGTCGACAGGTTCGGTGAACGCGGCCGGGATACCCAGCGGCGCAGGGATACCCAACGCGTCGCGCAGACGCGCGGTGTCCTCGACCGCCGCCCACAGCACCCGCCCGCCGTGGTTGACCGAGATGATGCGCCCGGTGGTCTGCAGGGTCGCGAGCAGCGGTGTCGGATCGGGAGGTGTGTGGACACCGTCGATGTCGTCGGGTTCGGATTCGCCCGCCGGATCGGAGAAGCGGTCGGCGATCTCGGCGTCGGTGAGCGGACCGAGCCACCGCAGGAGATCGGCGATCCCCTCGATGTCGTGTGCGCGTCGATCGGGATGCGTGCGTTGCAGTTTCGCCTCGACGTCGGCGATGACGCCGGGATCGAGCAACTCGCGCAGATCGATCCGTCCGAGGAGTTGCGCGAGCAGGGCGGTGTCGAGTGACAGGGCTGCGGCCCGTCGCTCCGCCAACGGCGCATCGTCGGCGTACATGAACGCGCCCACGTAACCGAAGAGCAGCGACGCCGCCAGCGGCGACGGCGTCGTCGTCTCGGTCTCGACGATGCGGATGGTGCGCGAGGAGATGCCGGTGAGCAGCTCGGTCAGAGCGGGGAGGTCGTAGACGTCCTGGAGGCATTCGCGCAGCGTCTCGAGGATGATGGGGAACTGCGGGTACCTCGCGGCGACCTGCAACAGGGCCGCGCTGCGCTGGCGCTGCTGCCACAGCGGTGCGCGGCGACCGGGATTGCGGCGGGGCAGCAGGAGCGCACGCGCCGCGCACTCACGGAACCGACTGGCGAACAACGACGACCCGCCGAGCTCGTCGGTGACAAGCTGCTCCACCTCGTCGGGGTCGATGGTGAACATCGCGGTGCCCGGCGGCTCGTCGTCGGTGTCGGGCAGGCGCACGATGATGCCGTCGTCGGACGCGGTCACCACCCCGTCGAGACCGAGACGCTCGCGCAGGCGCGCCCCGATGGCGCTGGCCCACGGCGCGTGCACCCGTAACCCGTAGGGCGAGTGCAGGATCACGCGCCAGTCGCCCAGCTCGTCGCGGAACCGCTCGATGACGAGGGTCTTGTCGGTGGGCAGGTGGCCGGTGGCGTCCTTCTGTTCGGCGATCAGTGTCGCGAGGTTGTCGCGGGCGTAGGCGGTGAGCCCCAGCTCGCGGGCGCGGGCGTCGAGAGCGCTGGACGACGCGACGGTCAGACCGTCGGAACCCTCGCCGCGCGCGCCGACGCCGCCGAGCCCCTGACCGATCTCGCCCACGAATTTGCCGATGGCCTCGCCGAGCTCGCTCGGGCGACCGACGGCGTCGCCGATCCAGAACGGCAGGCGACCCGGTGACCCCGCGGCGGGGGAGACCAGGACGCGGTCGTGGGTGATGTCCTCGATCCGCCAGCTCGATGCGCCCAGGGCGAAGATGTCGCCGACGCGGGACTCGTAGACCATCTCCTCGTCGAGTTCGCCGACACGCGTGCCCTTCTCGCCGACCATGAACACCCCGAACAGCCCGCGATCGGGGATGGACCCACCGGAGGTGACGGCGAGGCGCTGGGCGCCGGGTCGGCCGGTGATGGTGCCGGCGTCGCGGTCCCACACCACGCGGGGACGCAGCTCGGCGAACTCGTCGGACGGGTAGCGGCCGGCGAGCAGGTCGAGGGTGGCGTCGTAGGCGGAGCGGGGGAGCGTCGCGTAGGGCGCCGCACGCCGCACGGTGGTGTACCACCGTTCGACGTCGAGGTCGTCGACGGCCGACGCGGCCACGGTCTGCTGGGCGAGGATGTCGAGGGGGTTGGCGGGAACCCGGATCTCCTCGATGAGTCCGTCCTTCATACGCGACACCGCCACGGTCGCGTGGATGAGATCGGCACGGTGCTTGGGGAACAGCACACCGCGGCTGATCTCGCCGACCTGATGGCCCGCACGACCGATCCGCTGCAGACCGCTGGCGACCGACGGCGGCGTCTCGACCTGGATCACGAGATCGACGGCACCCATGTCGATGCCGAGTTCCAGCGAGCTCGTGGCCACGACGCAGCGCAGCCGGCCGGCCTTGAGGTCGTCCTCGATGAGCGCGCGCTGCTCCTTGCTCACCGAGCCGTGGTGGGCGCGGGCGAGCACCGGCTCGGCACCCTGGCTCGCGCCGCTGGCCATCACGTGCGCCGGTGCGCCCCCGGGGACGGCGTCGTTCGGTCCGTGGTCGTCGGTGGCGCCGATGCGTTCGGCATGGATCTCGTTGAGGCGGGCGGTCAACCGCTCCGAGAGCCGGCGGGAGTTGGCGAACACGATCGTCGACCGGTTCTTCTCGACGAGGTCGACGATGCTCGACTCGACGAACGGCCACAACGATCCCGCCGTGGGAGCCGCCTCGTCGTCGAACTCGTCGGGACCCGGTGGCGCAGGGATGTTGGCCATGTCGGGGACCGGAACGTCGACGGTGAGGTCGAACGTCTTCGCCGCCGGCGGCGAGACGATGGTGCACGGAGCCGAACCGGCCAGGAAACCGGCCACCCGCTCGGCGGGCCGCACCGTGGCCGACAGACCGATCCGCTGCGCGGGTGCCGTGAGCAGGTCGTCGAGACGTTCCAACGACAACGCCAGATGCGTGCCTCGTTTCGTGCTCGCCACGGCGTGCACCTCGTCGATGATCACGGTGTGCACCGACGTCAGCGTCTCGCGCGCCGACGAGGTCAACATCAGGAACAGCGATTCGGGTGTGGTGATGAGGATGTCGGGCGGCGTCTTCAGCAGCAGTCGACGTTGTGCGGTGGGGGTGTCGCCGGACCGGACGCCGACGGTGATCTCGGGGACCGGGAGACCGAGGGCCGCGGCCGATCGCGTGATCCCCGCCAACGGCGCGCGCAGGTTGCGCTCGACATCGACGGCGAGGGCCTTCAGCGGCGAGATGTAGAGGACGCTCGTCTGCCGCTTGGCGGGCACGTCCTTCGTGGACCTCGTGGGTTCGGCGGGTGTCGTCGTCGCACCGGGCTCACGGGCGAGTCGGTCGAGAGCCCACAGAAACGCCGAGAGCGTCTTCCCCGAACCGGTGGGCGCGACCACGAGGGTGTGTGACCCGTCGGCGATCGCGCTCCAGGCCCCCGACTGGGCCGGGGTGGGCTCGCGGAAGGCGCCGGTGAACCAGTCACGGGTCGGCGCGCTGAAGCGTTCCAGCACGTCGATGTCCGTGGAGGTGGTCATCGGTCCATGATCCACCACGGGTCCGACAGTGTGGATCGGCTGTCTCCGACAGCGGCAGATCGGCTGTCTCCGACAGCGTCCGACAGGGCTGCTGTTGACCGGTGCTGATCGCCGCCCATACAGTTCACCCAGCCGAGTACACGGAGAATCCGGTGACATTCCGGAACGGTCGCGCCACTGTGTGGTCCCCTGCAGGTCAGAGGGCTGAAGTCAGATATCCGATGCCCGGTCATCCCATCCACACCACGCGGGACGCGTCATCCCGCGAGAGGAGATCCATGTCCACCACATCCGTCGCCACCCGCAGGGCCTCGGGCCCGCTGGTCCTCGACACCCCTGATGTCTCGGTGATCAACACCGCGCTGTGGCTCACCGCAACCACCGCGGTCGCCGCGCTCGCCTACTACTTCCTGGGTTACGACCAGGGAGCGGTCTCGGTCTTCGGCGCCGACACCCACGTCCACGAGTTCGTCCACGACGCCCGTCATTTCCTCGGCTTCCCCTGCCACTGATCCCCCTCCCGGTCGCAGAGAAGGAAACCGACAACTCCATGGAGAAGAAATTCATCGGCGCCGGCCTGATCTCGGGTCTGGTCGCCGGATTGTTCGCGTTCGTGTTCGCCCGCATCTTCATCGAACCCCAGGTGGCGAAGGCCATCGACTACGAGTCGGGCCGCAGCCACGCCGAGGAGATGCTCGCAGGCGAGCACGGTGCCCACGAGCACGGTGAGGTGTTCACCCGGTCGGTGCAGGAGAACATCGGTGCCGGCGTCGGCTCGATCGTCTTCGGCCTGGCCATGGGTGCGATCTTCGCGGTCGTGTTCACCGTGCTGTGGGCCTACGTCGGCCGGAGGTACCCCCTCGTGGACCCGCGTCTGGTCGCCGGCCTGCTGACGTTCGGCGGCTTCGTCGCGGTGTACCTCGTGCCGTTCGGCAAGTACCCGGCGAACCCGCCCGCGGTCGGCGACGACGACACCATCGGTGCCCGCAGCGGTTCGTATCTCACCATGACCCTGGTGTCGCTCGCCGTCGCGATCGCCGCCGTCGTCCTGGCGTTCTGGTTGCTGCCACGCATCGGCGGTCTGTATGCGCTCATCGTGTCCGCGCTCGGCTACCTGGCCGCGGTGGGTGTCGCGATGGCGGTGCTGCCCGGCTTCGACGAGGTGCCCACCGCACTGAGGTCGCCCGACGGTGCGATCGTCTACCCGGGCTTCCCCGGTGACGTGGTCGGGACGTTCCGGTTCTACTCGTTGGCGAATCAGATGATCCTGTGGACGGTGCTGGGTCTCGTGTTCGCCGTCGTCCTGACCCGCCTGGCCCGTCGGGCCACCGGCGCGCAGGCCACCCGGCCCGATACCGCGCAGGTCCGCTGACCGTCCGGCTCGTCGCAGCTGCTCGCTCCGCACCGAATCGCGCCCTGCGGTTCGGTGCGGAGTCGTCTGGGCTCGACGACCGGGGCAGGCGGGATGCGCAGGCCCTGGGCGAGACCCTCGGCGACCGCACCGACGCGATCCTCAGCGGACCCGAGGCGTCGGTCCTCCAGACCGCCCACGCTCTCGGCGGGGGCGTGAACATGGTGCCCGAGCTGCGCTCCATCGATCTCGGGTCGTGGACGGGTCGCGCCCCCGAGGAGATCCCCGCCGGCGAGCTCGCCCTCTGGTTCGGCGATGTCGAGAGCGTCCCTCACGGAGGTGAGAGCGTGGCGGCCTTCGTCGCCCGGATCGCGCTGTGGTTCGCCCCGCGGATCGGGGCGTCCGCGTCCGCTCCGTCGGTGCACTCTGCGCCGGCGGCCGTCGTCGTGGTCGCCAAACCCGTCGTACAGGCGGTCGTCGCCCACCTGGGGACGGCAGGGGTGGCGGGGTACTTCTCGGTCGACATCCGGCCCGCCTCGGTGCACACCCTGACCGACGGGTCCGTGCGTCCCGGGTTGTAGACATCCGCGGATGTAACTGTCACTCTGGTGGACGGAACTGAAACAGAATTCATTTTTTGTGTCGTCTGCGGCACGAGGAGGAGTGGGCATGTACGAGTGGTCCGACGAGGATCTGATGATCCGCGACGCTCTGCGGGGCTTCATCGACAAGGAGGTGCGCCCGCATCTCGACGAACTCGAGACCGGGGTGCTGCCGCCCTACGACATCGCGCGCAAGCTGTACACCACCTTCGGCGTCGACCAGATGGCCCGCGAGGGGTTGGAGAAGGAACTCGAGTCCGAGGCCACCGGTGAGGCCAAGCCCGGTGCCGTCAGCGGCGGCATGGGCGACAGCACCTTCATGCTGCTCAACACCGAGCTCGCCGGCGTCAGCCTCGGCATCATCGCGTCACTGGGTGTCTGTCAGCTCACCGTCGGCACGATCCGCTCCAAGGGCACGCTCGCGCAGAAGAAGCGCTGGCTGCCGGAGCTGGTGACCCTCGAGAAGATCGGTGCATGGGCCATCACCGAGCCCGACTCCGGCTCGGATGCGTTGGGCGGCATGAAGACCTCCGTCAAGCGCGACGGCGACGACTACATCCTCAAGGGCCAGAAGACCTTCATCACCAACGGCCCCTACGCCGACACGATCGTCGTGTTCGCGAAGCTCGACGAGGGTGACGGCACCCCGATCCGCGACCGCAAGGTGCTGTCGTTCGTGCTCGACAAGGGCATGGAGGGCCTCACCCAGGGCAAGCCGTTCAAGAAGATGGGCATGATGAGCTCGCCCACCGGCGAGCTGTTCTTCGACAACGTCCGTGTGTCGCCGGACCGTCTCCTCGGCGAGACCGAGGACACCGGCGCGGACACGCGCGGCGGCGAGGGCGCGAAGGCCGGTTTCACCATGGAGCGTGTCGGTATCGCCGCGCTGTCGCTGGGCATCATCAACGAATGCCTGCGCCTGTCGGTCGACTACGCCCGCAACCGCACGCTGTGGGGTAAGAACATCGGGCAGTTCCAGCTCATCCAGCTCAAGCTCGCGGAGATGGAGATCGCGCGTATCAACGTGCAGAACATGATCTTCAGCGCGCTCGAGCGCGGCAAGGACCGCAAGTCCATCAGCCTGTCGGAGGCGTCGGCGATGAAGCTGTACTCGTCGAAGGCCGCCACCGACGTCGCCATGGAGGCGGTGCAGCTGTTCGGCGGCAACGGCTACATGGCCGAGTACCGCGTCGAGCAGCTCGCCCGTGACGCCAAGTCACTGATGATCTACGCGGGCAGCAACGAGATCCAGGTGACCCACGTCGCGAAGGGGCTGCTCGCGGCGAACTAGTGCCCCTCGACGAGAACGACCGCCGAGCCCTCGAGGCCCGGCGGTCGTTGTCGTCTGTGAGGAGAGTTCGTCAGGCGCCGATGGCGCGGGCGAGCTGCGGCCACGAGCGGTGCAGTTCGTCCTCCCAGTAACCCCACGAGTGGGTGCCGGTGCCCGGGAAATGGAACGTGGCGGGGATCTTCAACGCCGCGAGGCGGTCGCGCAGCTGCTGGCTGCACCCGTCGGTCGCGGCCTCGATCGGGCCACCGAGAATGATCTGCGACGCGAGGTCGTTGCCCGGTCGGACCCCGGCCGGGTTCTCGTACTTACCCGGGATGCCGCTGCCGGCCGACACGTAGAGGCTGGTGCCCCGCAGCTTCGCCGCGTTGAGCACGGCGTCGTGATCACGCCAACCCTGGCCGGTGTACGGGCCCCACATGTTGGTGGCGGTGGTGCCACCGCGGGTCTCGACGACCAGACGCACGTAGGCCTGGCCGAGCGGGCTCGACGTGGCGGCGCAGCCGCTGTAGGAGCCGACGGCCTTGAAGACGCCGGGGTGTTCGATGGCGAGGTCGAGGACCGCGGACCCCGACGACGAGATGCCCGCGATGGCGTTGCGTCCGCTGGTCGCGAAGGCCTTGTCGAAGACCTGCGGCAGTTCGATGCCGAGGAACGTGGACCACTTGTTGCGACCGAGCACCGGATCGTCACGCTGCCAGTCGGTGTAGTAGCTGTACGCGCCCGAGTTGGGGGTCACCACGTAGGCGTTCTTGTCGGAGAAGAACTTCACCACGTCGGTCTGGCGTTCCCAGGTGGCCGCGTCCTCGCCACCGCCGGCGCCGTTGAGCAGGTACAGCGTCGGGCGCGCCACGGAGCGATCGGCCGGGAGGATCACCGAGAGCGGCACGACGCGGTTCATGGCCGCCGAGCGCACCTCGATCGTGAGCTGACGGTCGTTGATCGGGGTCACCGACACCAGCGATGATCCGTCGGCCGACGTTACGCCGGGCGCGGGCAGGTCGGCGGGCGCGGCCGACGCCGCGGAGAGGGGGGTGAGCAGGCCGACCGCGAGCGCGGCGGTCACCACGGCGACGCGCAGCGGCGCGATGCGCACACGGGGAGTCCTCGAGAACACTGATGGGCCTTTCGATCGTCGCGCGGATGCACGTCGGAGCGGTGTCGCAGCACGTGGGACGGGTGTCACCCCACGTCGTCGAGTCGATCGTACGATGCGGAGCCGACTCGTGGCCCCGCCGCGGTGATCACGGTATCGGGGGCAACCGGTGTCGTTCAGGTATCGGGGTTCTCGTCGCTCGCGTTTCCGGCGTCGTCGACCTCGAGTCCCAGCGCCCCGGCGACGAACCGGGTCACCACGGTGACGCCTGTGGCCAGCGCGTCGTCGTGTCCCGGGCGCGCCGAGCCGCCCACTGTCGCCCGCGCGTCGTCGATCGGATCGGCCCACACCGCGGCCACGAGTTCACCGGTGGTCGGTTCGCAGACCGCCCACACGAAGCGCGACTCGTCGGCCCAGGTGGTGGCGGCGTCGGCGACGAACTGCGCGGGTGCTGTGTCGTCGTCCCAGTCGATGGCGGTGTCGCGCAGGGCGTACACGTCGCTCACCCGGTCGTCGTCACGCAGCCCACGCAGATACCAGGCGCCCGCGTTGATCTCGACGGTCTCCATGGTGTCGGTCGGACCTCGTCGGTCGACGGGATGGGCTACTTGATCTCGAGAAGGACGGTGCCCTGGGTGACCGCGGAGCCCGGCTCGACCGACAGGCCGGTCACGACGCCGTCCTTGTGGGCGGTGACCGGGTTCTCCATCTTCATGGCCTCGAGGACCACGACCAGCTCACCGGCGGTGACCTCCTGGCCCTCGGTGACGGCGACCTTCACGACAGTGCCCTGCATGGGCGCGGCGATCGCATCGCCCGACACCGCGACGTTGCCGCCCTTGGTGCGGGTACGCGACTTGGGCTTCTTGCGGATGGCGCCGTTGCTCGAGCCGTTCGAGCCCGCCAGCGCGAGATCGCCGGGCAGCGAGACCTCGACACGACGGCCACCGACCTCCACGATCACGTTCTGGCGCGGGGCGACCTCGTCGTCCTCGATCGGCTGACCACCGGTGTACGGCTCGATCGGGTTGTCCCAGTCGGTCTCGATCCACTTCGTGTAGACGTCGAACTTCTCCCCGTCACCGATGAACGCGGGGTTCGAGACGATGTGGCGGTGGAACGGCAGGACGGTGGCGAGGCCCTCGACCTGGAACTCCTCGAGCGCACGTCGTGACCGCTCGAGCGCCTGCTCGCGGGTCTCGCCGGTGACGATCAGCTTGGCGAGCATCGAGTCGAAGCCGCCGCCGATGACGTCGCCCTCGACCACACCGGAGTCGACACGCACACCGGGGCCCGTGGGCTCCTTGTAGACCGAGATCGGTCCGGGGGCGGGCAGGAAGCCACGACCGGCGTCCTCGCCGTTGATGCGGAACTCGAACGAGTGCCCGCGCGGGGTGGGGTCCTCGGTGATCGTGAGCTCGAGCCCGGCGGCGATGCGGAACTGCTGGCGCACCAGGTCGATTCCCGAGGTCTCCTCGGTGACGGGGTGCTCGACCTGCAGACGGGTGTTCACCTCGAGGAACGAGACCAGTCCGTCGGAACCGACGAGGAACTCGACGGTGCCCGCACCGTAGTAGCCGGCCTCGCGGCAGATGGCCTTGGCCGAGGAATGGATCTTGGCGCGCT
Source organism: Williamsia sp. MIQD14 (assembly GCF_051025635.1). NCBI lineage: Bacteria > Bacillati > Actinomycetota > Actinomycetes > Mycobacteriales > Nocardiaceae > Williamsia > Williamsia sp. MIQD14. The sequence goes on along the minus strand of NZ_JBPFDG010000002.1, from coordinate 120,282 downwards.
GCTCGTCGGTGAGGAACGGGGCGGGGGCCTCCTCGACCAGCTTCTGGAAGCGGCGCTGCAGCGAGCAGTCACGGGTGCCTGCGACGACGACGTTGCCGTGCTGGTCGGCGATGACCTGGGCCTCGACGTGGCGGGCCTTGTCGAGGTAGCGCTCGACGAAGCACTCACCGCGACCGAACGCGGCGACGGCCTCACGCGTGGCGGAGTCGAACAGTTCGGGGATCTCGGCGATCGTGTACGCGACCTTCATGCCGCGGCCACCGCCACCGAACGCCGCCTTGATCGCGACGGGCACGCCGTGCTCCTCGGCGAACGCCACGATCTCGGAGGCGTCCTTCACGGGGTCCTTGGTGCCCGGGGCCATCGGCGCGTTCGCCTTGAGCGCGATGTGGCGGGCGGTGACCTTGTCGCCGAGGTCGCGGATCGACTGCGGTGACGGGCCGATCCAGGTGATGCCCGCGTCGATGACGGCCTGGGCGAAGTCGGCGTTCTCCGACAGGAAGCCGTAGCCGGGGTGGATCGCGTCGGCACCGGACTTCGCCGCCGCGTCGAGGATCTTGTCGAACACCAGGTACGACTCGGCCGAGGTCTGCCCACCCAGCGCGAAGGCCTCGTCGGCCAGCTTGACGAACAGCGCGTCGGCGTCGGGCTCGGCGTAGACCGCGACACTTCCCAGTCCCGCGTCACGCGCCGCGCGGATCACGCGGACGGCGATCTCGCCCCGGTTGGCGACGAGGACTTTGCTGATCACCGAGCTGGCATGACTGGGCACTGGTTCTCCTGTTACGTACTGGGCGTCTACGTGTCGGGCGTCTGTGAGGCTTCCTGGCGCACCCCGAAGAGCACCCTAACGCACCGAGCGATTGATCGGTCCTGTCAGTCCTCGCGTTGCGCGAAGGTGCTGCGATCGCCGACTTCACGGACCACCCTGCCGAACTCGATGAGGAATCGACTCACCTCGGAATGTGTGCGACCGACGGCGGGGAACCGCGCCGAGATGCGCACACCCGACGGTGTCCGGTTGACCCAGATGAACACCTCGTCGTCGGCATAGCTGTGCGAGCGGAGGACCCTCGCCGCCCCGGCGTCGGCAGCGGCGGCGTTGGGGGCGTGACGGGTGTCGATGAACGACACGACGAACTTGGGATCGCCGGTGTAACCGAGCAGCTCGGCCACCCGCAAAAACGGGAGTCCGGCGGCGGTGCGGGTGGCGCGCAGTTCCGCGGTGGCCCGGGCGACCAACTGATCGAAGGCCACGACGCCGGAGGTGTCGAGGCGGAGCGGGGTGGTGGAGACGAACCAACCCAGCGCCCCCAGCCAGCGCCCCTCGTCGCGGGTGTGACGCGGGGTGATCGCGCGGAACACGCCGCCGCCGCACTCGCGGTAGGCGGTGGCGAGTGCGGCCAGGATGCCCGCGAAGAGGTTGCCCCCCGCCGCCGAGCACACGGCGGTGAAGCGGTTGGCCTCGTCGTCGTCGAGCAACTCCATCGTGACCGACGACTGCGGTGGCCCCGTCGCGTCGCCCGGGTCCTCGGCGGTCGCCGTCCCCTCCTCTGGAGGGGTGGCGACGCCGGCGTCCGGCGCGGGCGGGACGCGCAGCTCAACAGAGACGTCGAATCGCGGCATCTCGTTGTCGTTGTCGGCGAGATAGTCGCGCCACGCCGCGACCGCGGGGTGATCGGCGTCGGCTTCGTCGGCCACGCGACGTTCGTGCGCGCTGAAGTCGACGTAGCTCCCGACCGGTCCGAGTCGGTCGTCGCGCCGCTCGCGGGCGGCGCGGTAGAGCTCGATGAGTTCGTGCTGGGCGAGGATCAGCGAGTAGCCGTCGAGCAGGGAGTGGTCGCCGGCGAACAGCAGGGTGAAGGTCTTCTCCCGCGCCACCGTCGCGAAGAGATACGCGGGCCACTGCAGAGGGGCGGTGGCCCGGTCGAAGGCGCCGGCGAGCTGGTCGAGCAGCGGACCCGCCTCGGTGTACCAGCCGACCCGCCCCATCTTCAGCGTCACCGATCCCGGCGGCGTCGACAACCGTTGCATCCCGGTGTGTTTCACCACCACGTGGCTGCGCAGGACCTCGTGACGATCGATCCACCGGGTGAGGGCGGCACGGATCGCCGGCACCGACATCGGCTCGTCGAACTCGATGGCCAGGCCCAGCCACGACTCACGACCACCCTCACGGCGGGTGCGCCAGCGGTACTCCAGGGCCGAGCGCAGGTGCAGCTCGTGATTGTGGGAGGTGGGCCGCGGATCGGCGTGCCAGGTGGCGAAACCGCCAGGGGTCTGTGCCGACCACTCGACGAGGCCGCCGGGTTCGACCGGCTGGTCCATCATCTGGGTGAACTTCACTCCGGCGGCGCCCCGGAGCTAGGCGGGGTCGGTCGCGGTGTGCGACACCGCGGTCTGCGCGGCGACCTGGCTCTTGATGCGCGCCAGCATCCCGGCCATGCCGCGCAGCCGCAGCGGACTCACCACGGTGTCGAGGTGGAGGTCGGTGTAGAAGTCGCCGGGCACCGCGACGATGTCGGACGCTGCCGCCCCGTCGAGGCCCTGGTGCAGGATCGACGCGAACCCGCGGGTGGTCGGCGCCTCGCGGGGGGCGCTGAAGTACAGCCGCACGGCGGCGGCATCGGAGGCGTCGACCGACAGGAACACCGGCGACTGACATTCCGGCACGGGCTCCATCGCCTCGGTCTGCAGGTGTTCGGGCAGGTCGGGCAGCTCGTTCGCGAACTCGAGCAGCATGGTGACGCGATCGGACTCGGCGAGCGCCCCGAAATCGTCGACGATCTCCGCGAGCGCCGGGGGCAGCGTCACCGGGTCCCCGGTTCGGGGCCGGTCACGATCGGCGCGCGGACCGCGTTGCCCCACTCCGTCCAGGAACCGTCGTAGTTGCGGACCCTGGTGAAGCCGAGCAGGTGCGTGAGCACGAACCACGTGTGCGAGGACCGTTCACCGATGCGGCAGTAGGCGATCGTCGGCTGATCGGGCGCGAACTCGCCGTAGATCTCCTCGAGTTCGGCGCGAGCGCGGAACCGTCCGTCGGGTGCGGCCGCCTTCGCCCACGGGATCGACACCGCGGTCGGGATGTGGCCTCCGCGCAGCGCACCCTCCTGGGGGTACTCGGGCATGTGGGTGCGTTCGCCGGTGTACTCCTGCGGGGACCGCACGTCGATGAGCGGTTCGGTGCCCAGCACGTCGCGGACCTGATCGGCGAAGGCGCGGATCGTCGAGTCGTCGCGCTCCACGACGGGGTAGTCCGACCGGGGCAGCTCGGGGACGTCGAAGCTGGTCTCGCGGTCCTCGGCGAACCAGGCCTGACGGCCACCGTCGAGAAGGCGCACGTCGGCGTGGCCGAACAGGGTGAACACCCACAGGGCGTAGGCCGCCCACCAGTTGCTCTTGTCGCCGTAGACGACGATCGTGTCGTCGCGCCGGATGCCCTTGCTGCGCATGAGTTCGGCGAACTGCTCACCGTCGATGTAGTCGCGCGTCACCGGATCGTTGAGGTGCAGGTGCCAGTCGATCTTCTGGGCGGTGGGGATGTGGCCGATGTCGTAGAGCAACACGTCCTCGTCGGACTCCACCACCTTGAGACCCTCGGTCCCGATGTGGGCGCTGAGCCACTCGGTGCTCACCAGCCGTTCGGGGTGGGCGTAGGCGGCGAAGCCGGGATGGGGATCGGTGGGGACTGTCACTGCGAGGCTCCCGCGGTCTAGAAGATGATCGAGCGCTGCTTGCCGTCGAGCCTAGTGGTCGCCGCAGTCGGTCGTCACACGCCCGCGACGCGAGTCGCCCGCCACAGCCGACACATGTCGCCCCACACCGTCGAGGAACGCGGCCATCGTGGCCCGCGCGACGGCGGTGTCGGGGTGGCGGGTGCGCAGTGCGAGTCCGCCGTCGGTGCGGGAGATCCAGAACTGGGCGTCGTCGGCGGTGGTCACGGTGGAGATGTGGTGGGCGTCGACGAGGTCGTGCGCGTGCGCGCCGGGCAGCCGACGGTAATCGACGTAGGAGACCATGAAGATGTCGGTCCGGCCGGGCCGGAGACCGCCGATGGCCTCGAGCACCCGGGGGAGTGGGACCTCGCCGAGTGCGACGGCCTCACGGACCGCCGGCCCGGCCCGGGCGATCGTCGCGCGTAGGTCCACGTCGACGGCGATCGTGACCGGCGCGTTGGTGGTGAACCAGCCGACCGCGTTCTCCCACCGCCGGGACCGACGGGTGTGCATGGGGAACAGCACGGGCATCTCCGCACCCCCGCCGAGGTCGTTCACCGTGTGCGCCATGGCGGCCAGGATCCCGGCGTACACGCTCGACCCGGCCTCCGCGCACCTCTCTGCGAAGGCGGCGGTCTCGCGCGGCCCCAGCAGCCCGCGCACGTCGACGGCCTGGCGCGCCCGCGCACGCGGTGCGACCCCGAGGTCGAGCGGGAACTGCGGGGGTCGGCGGTCGTGACGGTCGAAGAACGCCGTCCAGCGGTCCAGTCCGGGGTGACTCGAGAAATCTTGGTCGTCGCCGGCCTCGTCGGCGCAGTAGTCGACGAAGCTCGCCGCCGGCGGCAGGACGCGGGGGTCGAACGCGCCCGGCTCGGCGCGGTATCCCTCGTAGAGACGCGCCAGGTCGTCGACGACGATCGCCATCGAGTAGGCGTCGACGTGCGCGTGGTCGAAGCCGCAGAGGATCGTCGAACGGTCCGGGCGATCGATGGCGGCCAGATGGCAGCTGGGATCGCCGAACGGCGTGCAGTCGCGGCGCAATCCGTGCCAGAGGGCGTCGCGCACCGCCGTCGTGGTGGCCAGCGATCTCGGTGGTGCGGCGACCACCTGCAGGGCTGCGGGGTCGTGCAGATGGCGGATGACGCGACCGCCGTCGCGGACGAATCCGCTGTGCAGGGTGCCGTGCCGGGTGACGAGTGCGAGGAAGGCGCGCTCGATCGCCTTGAGGTCGACGGGTCCGTCGACGTCGAACGAGGCCGCGAGCCACGTGCTGTCCCCGGCCGGATCGGCTGCCGCCGCGGCGAGGTGGTGGGCCTGGTTGAACGACGGGGGGATCGCCGACGCCACGGCGGTGCTCGCGGTCGTGTCGAGTGACCACTGCACGAGGGTGCCCGGTGCCGGTGCGAACCGGTCAATCGTGGTGACGCGCAAGCGATGACCTCGTCGCGGGTGTGGGATCGTCGTCCGTGGCGGAGGCGATCACGTGGTCACCGGTCGCGACGATGTCGGCGAAGATCTCCCGGATCCGGCGGTGGTGGGCGCCGAGCACCGCTGCGGCGCGCGGTGTGTCGGGGATCTGCGTCCCCAGGTACAGGCTGCGATCGTCACGGTTGAACCACAGGGAGGCGTTCGCGGTCCGCCCTTCGCCGGTCGACTGCATCCCGCGGTCGTAGGCCGGCGTCCCGGCCATCGGGAAGCGGCGGAAGTCGATGTACGACAACAGCTGTGGCGTGACCAGGACCCGTTCGGGTGGAGCCCCGGCGGCGAGCAGCGCGCCGATCACCGTCGGTACCGGTACCTCGGAACACGCGGCGCCCCGTTCGCAGGCGGCCGCAGCGGTGCCGACGAGTTCGGTGAACGTGTGCGCGGTGTCGATCCCGAAGGCGACGGGCGCGAACCGGCAGAACCATCCCTGGGTCAGCGTCACGTCGGCGAGTGTGCGATCGGCGAGAGCGGTGATCGTGAAGTAGTCGGTGGCCCCGGCGAGTTCGCGATCGACCATGGCGAGCACCGCGGTGATGCCACCGATCATCCGTGCGCCGCGGGCGCGACAGATACGTTCGAACTCCGCCGCGCCGGCCGCGTCGAGGACATCGAACTTCACCGGTCGGACCGGCGCGCTCTGCCCGTCGGGCAGGCCCAGGTCGAGGGGGAACCTCGGCATGCCACCCCCGGTGGCGGCAGCGGCCGAGCACCATGCCTGCACCTCCGGTGACTCGGGCGTGAATCGCGCGGCACGCTCGCGTTCGGCGACGGCGTAGGCCAGGGCCGAACCGGTCGGGGCGGATGTGAACGGACCGACGTCGGTCCCGTCTCGTTCGGAGTAGTACAGATCGGCGACCTCCGCGAGCGCCATGGCCTGCGACACGCCGTCGCTCAGAGCGTGGTCACACCCGAGGAACAGCGTGAAACCGTGCGGGCGCACGACGACCCCCGCGGCGAATCCGGGCCACCGCAGGGCGCTCGCCTCGTTCGCGAATCGGGCGGTGACGTGATCGCGGAAGCGGTTCGCCTCCCCTGCGCCGGTCAGGTATCCGTAGTCGTCGACCTCGCCCACGCGTTCGATGCGGAAGCCGACGTCGACCGCGTCGACGAGGTGGCGGGTGACCATGCCGTCGGACACGTCGAACCAGCACCGCAACCCGTCGTGGCGGGTCGTGAAGCGCTGCACCGCGCGGACCAGCGCATCACCGTCGAAGTCTCCGTCGACCTCGGTGGTGGCCGTGAGGTACGCGGCATGCCGGTCCCCCCGATCGGCGGCGGCGCGTGTTCCGCGCAGATGGTTCTCCTGCAGGAACGACGCCGGCGCAGGGTGAGGCGGAGCGGCGGCCGCGGACGCGGCCGACTCCTCGGTGGCGCGCACCTCCATCAGCGTCCCGCGGCCGGGGTTCCAGTGACCCAGCATGTCGATCATCATCGGGTCGTCACCCCGCGGCCGAGACGTCGATGGCGCGCAGGGTGTCGCGGCGGGATCCCGCACCTGCGGGCAGCGCCAGCACGGCGTTGAGGCGGTGTAGGTAGGCGTGCACGCTGTCGGTCGCGACGCGGTTGCCGGGGAACCGTGCCGACACGGAGATGCCCTTGGGGGAGCGGACGATCCAGAGGTACACCTCGTCGTCGGAGTCGGCGGCGCCACGCAGCGTGCGGGCCCCCCAACGCGACCAGTGCGTCGACTCCGGGACGTACCGCGCGTCGATGTAGGACACGACGAACCGGGGGTCGGCGTCGATGCCGGCGATCTCGGCCACCCGGGGGAACGGGAACTGCGCCATCGACTTCCGGCCGGCGATGGCGGCCCCGGCCGCGGCGAGGCACTCCTCGAGTGTCTGCGCGCCGGCGAGGTCGATCTCGATCGGGACCACACCGACGAACCAGCCGATCGACGACGCGTACCGGGTGTCGGTGCGCGTGTGCATCGGCATCGCGAATCGGAGCGTCTCCTCACCCGACAGGGATCGTGCGGCGACGGCGAGCGCCGCCATCACCGCGGTCTGCATCGAGTGTCCGGACGCCCGCGCCCACCGGTTGATGTCGTCGGCCTGCTCGGCCGACAGCACCCACGACGACATCCCACTCTGGTTGGCGCGCCGGGACAGTGAGCGCGGCGACGCCGAGTCGTCGGCGACCGGCAGCGGGAACGCCGGGAACCGGCCGCCCTCCCGCGACAGGAACTCCTCCCACGTCCGCACGGCGTCGTGTCGACCGTGCAGGTCCGCGCCCCGTCGACGGTCCTGCTCGCTGAAGTCGACGTGACTGCCGACCTCGCCGGGCTGCGTCGGCGTCCCCGCCAGTTCGGCGGCGTAGAGCCGCTGGATCTCACCGATCGCCAGCAGCATCGAGTAGGCGTCCATCACCGAGTGGTCGGCACCGAAGACGAGAAGGAACTCCTCGCTGCCGATCTCGGGCGGATCGTCGAGAACGCCGGGGTCCGCGCGGGTGATCGTCGCGAGCACGCAGTGGGGCCAATGCAGCGGCGACAGTGTCTCGAACCGTTCCAGCAGGTGGTGGTGGACCGCGGTGCCGCTCGACAGGGTGCCGACGACATCGCCGACCACCTCGACGTCGAGGTCGGTCCCGCGCCGTTGCAGCAGTGTGCGGTCCGCGGCGTCACATCGATCCACCGTGGTGCGGAACACCTCGTGCGTGCGCATCCAGGTCGTCAGTGCCCGCCCGAGCGCGGTCCGGTCGTGACGGTGGGGGACCACGAACACCGCGCCGAGCCACGACCCGGGGTGGCTGTCGACGTCGCCGCGCGCGCTCCGGGCGACGCTGCCGCGGGTGCAGTACTCCTCGTGCAGATAGCTCAGCGGCCTCGGGTCGTCGCACCAGGTGACGCCGTCGACGTCATGGTCGACCAGTCGAGGGATCCACTCGGTCACCTCGCCTGCGGGGAGGGGATAATCGGCCAGCTCGGTGAATTCCACTGTCACCTTTCGCTATTCGTGATCGTGACTCAGCACGTATCGGATCCGACACATTCGCGCGTCGTCGGGCGAAGGGGCCCCGAACTGTCCGGCGATCGGACCCGGGGAGGTCGATGGGGCAAGTGTAGGGCGGTCCGATGGAGATTGTTCACTCGAGTAACCAGTGTGCTTGCTCACTGGTCGGTGCGGTGATGACGGGCGCCACGTCATGCCGCGTCGTCCGTACCAAAGGTGCAGCACCACAGCGGTATTTGCGATATCTGATCTGCGGTACGCACGTACCACATATGACCGTGATGTTACGTGGCCATGAAATCGATTCGATCACTCCGGTTTTGAGGTGCGACGAGGTCGACGCGGGCGGGTTCGCCGAGCTCTTCGGGAGCGTCGTCCTGGATAGACTCCAGCCCACACGCCACCGATCGTCGGACGAACACCCGGGCTCGTCGGCGACGACAGGGAGGAGGGGCCGTGCACGATCTCGATCTCGCAGCCATCGAAACGAGCGGACTGGGAAAGCGTTTCGGCGGCAAGACGGCCGTCGCCGGTGTCGATCTCACGGTGCCGCGCGGATCGGTGTACGCAGTGCTCGGTCCCAACGGTGCGGGCAAGACGACGCTGGTCCGGATGCTCGCCACGCTACTGCGCCCCGACATGGGCTCGGCACGGGTGTTCGGTCACGACGTGGTCGCCCACGCGACCGAGGTGCGCTCGTTGATCGGTCTCACCGGCCAATACGCCTCGGTGGACGAGGATCTCACCGCCATGGAGAACCTGATGATCTTCGGCCGACTCCTCGGTCGCAGCCGTGCCGATGCGAGGGCGCGGGCGTGTGCACTGCTCGAGGCGTTCGCGTTGACCGAATCCGCCTCGGCCACCGTCACGACCTTCTCCGGCGGCATGCGGCGTCGACTCGACCTCGCCGCCAGCCTGGTGTCGCAACCTCCGCTGATCTTCCTCGATGAACCGACCACCGGGCTCGATCCCCGCACCCGCGTCCAGATGTGGGAGACCGTCCGGGCGCTCGTCGACGACGGGGCCACCGTTCTGCTGACCACCCAGTACCTCGAGGAGGCCGATCAGCTGGCCGATCGGATCGCGGTCGTCGACCGCGGGATGATGGTCGCCGAGGGGACCGCCGACGAATTGAAATCCTCGGTCGGATCGGCGAGCCTCCTGCTGACCATCACCGACCCCGCCGACCACGCGGTGGCGGCCGGCGTCATCGGCAGGCACACGTCGACGATCGTGACGACGACCGCCGTCCCGGGTGGTCGGGGGGCGGGGAATCGGTCCACGTCACTGTCGGTTCCCATCGACGACACCGCTCTGGTCGGCACGATCCTCGTGGCGTTGAGCGCCGCGGGGGTCGAGGTCGCCGAGATGTCGGTTGCCCGGCCCAGTCTCGACGATGTGTTCTTCGCTCTCACCGCACGCCCGGGACACCCCGTCTCGTCGGGCTCGGTCGACACCGCGGAGGATGCGGCATGACCGTCGACACCACCTCCATGGCCGTCCCGGTCGCCGTGCGGGTGACCCTCGTCGACGCGGTGTCGCAGTCGTTGACGATGGCGGCGCGGGGGCTGCTGCGCATCAAACACAACCCACAGCTGCTGTTCGACGTCATCATCCTGCCGATCGTCTTCACCGTCATGTTCTCGTCGATCTTCGGTGGGGCCATCGCCGGCGACGTCGTCGGATACCTCCCGATCCTCATCCCGGGCGTGCTGGTGCAGGTCGTGCTCGCCGCGTCGGTGACCACCGGGGTGCAGCTCCGTGAGGACATGGACAAGGGTGTGTTCGACCGGTTCACCTCGCTGCCGATCGCGCGCATCGCACCGCTGGCGGGATCGTTGATCTCGGACATGGTGCGCTACGTGGTCGGGACGACCATCACGATCATCGTCGGACTCGTCATGGGCTACCGGCCCGCGAGCGTGGTGGGCACGCTCGGCGCGTGCCTGCTGGTCGTCATCGTGGCCTTCGCCCTGAGCTGGTTGTTCGCGCTCATGGGCGTGCTCATGGACAAGGCGTCGACCGTGCAGGGGGTGTCGATGCTGATCCTGATGCCGTTGACCTTCATGTCGAACGCCCTGGTGCCGGTGACGACCATGCCCGGGTGGATGCAGGCCTTCGCCCACGTCAACCCCGTCTCGCACCTGGTGTCCGCGGTGCGGCAGATGACCGACGGCCACTACGGCGCGGAGATCCTGTGGTCGCTGCTCGGTGCGGCTTCTGTGCTGGCGATCGTCGCCCCGCTCACCCTGCGCGTCTACATGCGACGCACCTGACGCCGGGACCCCCGGGCCCGGGTCAGGGAGCGACCCGGTCGGTCCTGCGCCGCAGCAGGTTCCGTGCCGAGAAGCCGCGTGTCTCCGGGTCCCAACTGCGGATGAGGAGAAGACGCGCGAGGTGCACGACGGTGACCCACGGGATGTAGAGGAGCCACGCTCCCACCCCGAGTGCGTACCGGCGGTGCAGGAACAGGGTGCGCGGCAGAAAGCTCATGTAGCGGACGAAGGAGACCGGTCCGGTCTCCATCCGTCGCGGCGACACCCCCACACCGAGGTGCGGCAGGAAGGCGTTGCGGCCGCCCATCTCACCGACACAGAGACCCGTGTCCACGTCCTCGAAGATGTCGCGACGCATGCTCACCGCGTCGCGGATCGCACGCCACGTCGAGCGGCGCAACACCATGTTGGAGCCGTAGAGCACCATGACCGGTCGGACGTCGGCTGCCGACGCGTCGGGTCGAGACGTGAAGGGCACGAACGACAGTCGCTTCTTCACACCCGCCATGGCGTCGCCGTAGGGGAGGCCGTAGGCCTCACCGCGCCCACACAGCGCGGCCCACTCGTGGTCGGTGTCGGCTCCGAGGAAGTCGAGGATGTCGCGCGCCCAGGTCGGCCCGACCATGGTGTCGGAGTCGATACGGGCGATCGCGTCGCCGGTGGCGGCGTCGAGTCCGGTGTTGCGGGCGAACACCAGGCCCTGCCGGGTCTCGGTGATCATCCGCACCTGCGGGAACCGGTCGACGTACGTGGCGACGATGTCGGCGGTCTTGTCGCGGGAGTTGTTGTCCACGACGATGATCTCGGCGATCCGGTCGATCTGGGCGACGAGACGGTCGAGGCAGTCGGCGATGACGTCCTCCTCGTCGAACGTCGGGATGACCACCGACAGAGCGAGCCCCGATGGATGCCTTGCCTCCGACACGTCGTGTCCCCCCATGGTCGACGAGAGATACTGTCGGATAACGACACTAGGGGATCGGACGAAGGACGGCCGGATGAGTGAGGGCCATCGTGTCGACCGTCACCGGTGCTGTGCGATCGTCGATTCCACCACGTCGGCCGCTCGGTCGGCGGCGGCATCGGGGGGAACGAGTCGACGCCGCAGCGCCTCCGCGGCGGAGCGCATCGGTGCGGTGTCCACACGGGCGATCGCCGCCGCGAGGGTGTCTGCGGTGACGTGCGCCTGCGCGAAGGCGGAACCCACCCCGAGGCGTGTCACCGCCCGTCCCCACAGCGGTTGATCGGCACCGAGCCAGCACACGACCGTCGGGCGCCCCGATCGCAGCGATGCCGCGGTCGACCCCGCACCCCCGTGATGGATGGCGACCGCGCACCGGGGGAGCACCGTCGAATGGTCGACCGTGCGCACCGTCCTGATCCGGTCGCCGGCGTCGACGAGACGGTGCCGCACAGCGGGATCGAGGGATTCCGGGCGCAGGAAATCGCTCCACCCGGTGGCCACGAGCACCCGCCGGCCGAGAGTGCCGTCGACGACGGCGGTGGCGAGACGGTGGGGATCGATCGCGCTCATGCTGCCGAACCCGATGTAGACCGGGGCGGGTCCGGCATCGAGCCAGTCGTCGAGGTCGCCGGTGTCGTGTGCGTCGCCGATCGCCGCGCGGGTGGCGGTGTCGAGATCGAGGAACCCGACCAGCGGTCGTCGTGCGCCCCATTCGCGTCCCAGGTCGGCGAACACCGCCGGATCATAGGCCTGGATCTCGGGGACCCCCTGCGCCGCGATACGTCGGGCGGTGGGGCCGTGGGCCATCGGCAACCCCCGTTCGGCGCGCAGACGGTTCTCCCCGCGCCGGCCCGCGAACCACAGCGCCTGCTCGATCATCCACCACGAGGCACGGGTGGATCGCGGGCCGAGTCGACGCCCCCACGGCGCCACGAGCGCCACCGATCGGTTCGGGCGCATGGGACACAGGTGGATCGGGACGTACGGCACATCGAGCGACTCCGCGACGGTCAGCACCCGCTCCTGCCCGACGCTGCCGCCGACGATCGCGTCCGCACCGGTGGCCAGCTCGACCAGGTCGGCCTGGGCGGCGAGCCCACCCTGGAGCGCGAGCTCGGCGAGCGCCCGGCCACGGTGCACGGGGTTGCGCGACCTGTTGTGCGACACCACGAGATCGGAGGCCAACAGCTCGCCGGTGTCGGGACCACACGCCCGCGCGTCGAGGCCCGACCGTGCGGCGAAGTCCACGAGGTTCGGTGGCACCGCGAGCACGACCGTGTGGCCGCGGTCGGCCAGTGTCCTCCCCAGCGCGATTCCCGGCTGCACGTCGCCTCGACTGCCGTGGAACGCGAGGGCAAGGCGCATGACCGACCTCCCGCCGACCCGGCTCTCGGATCCCCGTGTCCGACGGTAATCACAGAATCCGCGCGGGGCAGGGCGAGCGATGGGCCGTCCCGTCCCCTGCGGACGGGACCCGACGGCACTACCGTTCGCAGGCGACACGGGCCGCTCGGGGGAGTGGGCCGGAAAGGGTGGGCGTGAGACGTCTTCACGGGCAGGACTTCACGTACTGGTTCATGCACCGGGCGTTCGGGTGGTCGGTGGTGTTGCAGCTGGTCTGGACGTTCCCCCGGGCGATACCCCTCGATGACCTGAACGCCGTGAACGCGGCGTTGGGTGCCGGTCCGCTCAACCGGCGTGTGACCCGAGCCTCGGTGGTGACCGCCCGTCCGCGGTGGGGTCACGCACCTGCAGTACCCGACGTGATCTGTGACACCCACCCAGTCGCGACCGCCTCCGTGGAGGCCTGGGCCGCAGAGGAACTCGACACCGTCCCCCTCGATCCCGAGCACGGTGCAACCTATCGGCTGCGGGCCGTGCCCACCGAGGACGGCGGCTGTGTGGTGTCGCTGACCGCCCTGCATCTCGTCACCGACGGCAAAGGGCTCGTGACCGCGGCGGCCGAGGCTTTGGCCGGCCGCGCCACCCCCGACACCCTCGGCGTCGATCCGGGGAGGTCGGCGCGGACCCTGGTCGCCGACGCCGCTGACGCGGTCCACACGATCGTCTCCGCCGGGACCGGGATGCTCGCAGCAGCAGGCACACTCACACACAGAGCGATCGCAGGGCGATCCGGGGCGGGCGGATCCCCACCGGTTGCGGGATCGGAGGGTCGGCGCCGGCCGCGGACACCGATCCGGGACCGGTCACCGCGAGCGCACACGACCTGGGCGATCGTGTCGGTCTCGGCATCCGAGTTCGCGGCCGCCGCAGACCGCCACGGCGGAACGGTCAACTCGCTGTTCATCGCCGTGATCGCCGGTGCGCTCCGATCCGCCTCGCCCACCGCGCCCGGCGACCACCTCAAGGTGGGTGTCCCGGTCGACCAGCGAGGCGCCGACGACGACCGCGCGAACGCCACCGCCGGGGTGTCGGTGCTGGTGCCGGACTCCCTGCGTGCGGGAACCGATCTCGGACCTCTCCGACAGGACTGCAAACGCGCGTACTCCGCTCTGACCGCAGGCGAGCGGGCGATGATCGTGCACCTGCAGCCTGCTCTGCGTCTGCTGCCCCTGTCGCTGGTGGTGGCCGCGGTGACATCCGGCGACGGCATGCCCGACGTGATGACCTCGAACATCGGGTCGTATCCCGACGATGTCGCCACCCTCGCCGGAGTACGCGCCACGGGCATGGCGTTTCGCGGCGACGCGATCGGCGTCGACCCCGGCGAGCCCCACCGCTTCGGCGACGGGTTGCAGGCCTGGCTGCTGCAGACCGGGGACACGGTGACCGTCTCCGTGGCGGCCTTCGACGAGACGGCCTTCGCCGATGGCGACGCACTCCGGTCGGGGCTGGCCGCCGAACTCGACGGATGGGGTGTCGTACATCGCATCTGGTGAGCTCGCCCTGCAGTGGTACGCACGAGCAACTACCGTGATGCCGATGGATCGAGTCACCGGCAACGACGAGTCGTATCTGTTGGCAGAACAGCTCTTCGGGCTCTCGGCCCCCATCCAGTTCTGCTGGGTGCTCCCTCGTGACCCGGGGTCGCGGGCGTTGGCCGAACTGCACGCCGAGTTGTCCCGGGGGGCGTTGTCGCGCAGAGTGGTTCGAGCCCGCGTCCCGTTCGCCCGCGCACGATGGGTGCGCAGTGAACGACCGGCCGACGTGGTCGTGTCGGCCGATCCCGTCGCCGACGCCGACGTGGCCGGCTGGTTCGACGCACGTGTGCGATCCGTGCGCCTCGACCCGGTGGGCGGTCGCGGATGGGAGCTCGAGGCGGTCGCCCTGCGATCGGGACGCATGGCGGTCTCACTGCTGGTGTCGCACATGGTGTCCGACGGGCAGGGGGTGTACCGGGCTCTCGACGCTGCTGTCAGCGCCACGTCGCGCACCACGCTCGCATCCGAGTCGGCCGCCCGCGGCGTCGGTGGTCTGCGGGCCGACGCCGTCGACGCCGTGATCCAGATCGCCTCCGCGGCACGATCACTCGGGCTGCTACTCGCGTCGACGCCGCGCGCCGTGCTCGACTCACGGCGCTCGCCGGCACGGCCACGGACCCCGGCGCCGGTCGACGGCACCCCCGCGAGATCGGACACCGTGCCCGAGCCCACACTGGCCTTCTACGACCTCGATCGTACCGAATGGCGTGCCCGCGCAGCTGAACTGGGTGGTACGGCCAACAGCCTGTTCACCGGGATGATCAGTGGCCTGGCGCACCGCGCCGGTGTCGCCGCCGACACCGGCGACATGCGGGTGTGCATGGCGGTGAGCACGCGCGAGGGTGACGAGGACCTGCGTGCCAATGCCTCGGGCGGGGTGTGGATCACGATCCCGACACCGACGACCCCGGCCACCGGCCTGTCCTCGATCCGTGCGGCGAGTAAACAGGCGTTCGCCGACTACGCGGCCACGGGCGACCGGCAGGCCGCCGACAACCTGCAGCCCGTGGTCCGGCTGCTCCCACGACGACTCATCGCGGCGATGATGCGCTCGATTCCCGGACCCGACACCACCGTCTCCAACCTGGGTGCCGTGCCGGAATCGGCCCTGCGCATCGGCGACGTCACCGCCGAGTCGTTCTCGATCCGGGCGCTGATGCAGGGGCAGACACCGGAGATGCGTCGCGCGACCGGCCCGGCGCTCGCGGCGTGGGCGGTGGAGTACGGATCGACGGTCACCATCGCGTTCTTCGGGATCAGCCCCGACCATTTCGGCGACCCCGACGCACTCCACGACGACATCCGTGCCGAACTGGATTCGTGGGACCTCGCCTGGTCAGCGTGGTGACGCCGACGCCGTGGGATCAGCGCGCGGTCACCGGTACCCGTGTACCCACCGTGGCCAACCGATCGGTGACCACGGCGATCATGTCGTCGACGAGTCCCTTGACCACTGTTGCGGCGGTGCCGGTGTCGGGGTAGCGGGTACGCAGGTGCACGCCGTTCTCGTCGCGCCAGAACCACGCCTGCAGGGTGTCGGCGCGGCCGTCGCTGGAGACGTGGTGCACGTTGTGGTGCGCGAGGCGGTCGAACCGCCGGTAGTCCATGTACGACACCATGAACACGTCGTGGCGCGGTTTGATCATCCGGCTGCCGAACGTGCCGTAGACCGTCGTGAGATCGACCTCGGCGAGGGGAAGTGCCTCCGAGAGTGCCGCGGTGGCGGCGGTCATGGCGGCGTCGATGTCGCCGGTCGCGTCGAGGACCATCGGTGCGTTCGCCACGAACCACCCCACCGACCGCGACCAGAGGTCACTGCGCCGGGTGTGGACGGGGAGGACGAGGGGCACGCGATCCGGTCCGCCGAGGTCGCGGGTCGCCACGGCGAGCGCAGCGAGCAGCGCGGGATAGAAACGGATGGACTGTGACGCGCACAACGCCGAGAAGCGGTGGGCCTGCTCGGCGGTCAGCACCGTGTCCACGTGGATGCGTGCCGGCGCGAACTGTCCCGGCGCCACCCCGAGGTCGACGGGGAACTCCGGCACCGTCCACCCGGTGGAGGCGAGGAACTCGCCCCACTTGTCGACGAGCGTCCCGTCCCCCGTGCTCTGGCGGGCCGACTCGGCAGCGGCCTGATGGTCGAGGAAGCTCCCCGCCGATCGCAGCGCTTCCCCCTCGTAGCCGGACAGGACGTCCTCGGCGATCACCGCGAGGGAGTGCGCATCGACGTAGCAGTGGTCGAAGGCGCAGATCACCGTCGTGGTGGTGGGGCCCTCGACCGCGGCCAGCACATGCGAACCGGGGGTCAGCGCACTGCACCCGTCGACGATCGCCTCGCTCAGCGCCGCACGGTTGTCGCCGGCGTCGCCGTCGCGGACGGTCTCGACGTCGGAGACCGAGAGACTCCCCGCGGGATGCAGGAACCGACGGATGGAGTCCGATCCTGCGGTGTCGAACGCGAAGTGGGCGCGCAACACCTCGTGGTGGTTGACCACGGCCGCGAACGCCGAGCGGAGCCGTGCGAGATCCAGCGTCGCCGAATCGATGTCGAAGGTGATGGCGAGCCACCCGAGGCCGCCGTCGCGGACCGCGTCGAGGTGGAAGCGTTCGTTCTCCGACGGGCCCGTCGGGTGCGGGACCGGCGCGGAGTCCGTCGACACGGTCCAGCGGTGCAGGGCCCCGCCGGCGATGTCGAGGTTGTCGAACGTGGTGAGCCTCACCGATCACCCACCGCAGCGCTCACGGGGATGCCCGCTGCGGGTGCCGCCCCGGCCGCGTAGTCCACGAGGAACGCGATGGCGCGGTCGTGGAACGCCTCGACCGAGGCGACCGAGACGGGATTGTCCGGGATGTGGGTCAACAGGTGGATCCCCTCGTCGTTGCGATTGACCCAGAGGTTCGCGTTACGGGTGCGTCCCGAACCCGGCATCACCTTCCCGGCGGCGATCTCCGGGCAGTCGGCGTCGGCGAGCCGACGGAAATCGAGGTACGACACCATCTGCGGGCTCGTGGCGTCCGGCACGAAATCACCGGTGGCTGCGAGCACGCCGAGGACGGCGTGGGCGGGTACGGGGACCAGTGCGCGATTGGCGCGCAACGCATTCGACGCGGCGACCACGAGTGTGTCGGCGTCGGGTTCGGCTCCGTCGACGGCGACGGGGGCGAAGTTGCAGAGCCACCCCTGCGTACCGGGGTAGGCCGGATCGCGGGTCGACAGGACGGTGGAGGTGAAGAAGTCCGATTCGCCGGTCACCTCGTACTCGCCCCGCGCCAGGGCCGCGAACATCGACCCGGCCAGCGAACCGCCGGCGGCGCGGGCCCGTCGTTCGCAGGCCTCGGTCTGCTCGGCGGTGAGCATCGCGCGGGTCACCTCGGTCGACGGCGCCGAATCGGGACCGGTGAGTCCGAGATCGAGCCTGCACCGCGGGACCGTGCGGCCGTGATCGCGCAGCACCGTGCGCCACAGGTCGACCGCGGGATCCTCGGGCGTCACCTGCGACGCCCGGCGGTACTCGTCGACGATCTCGGTGAGGTGGCTTCCCGCCGCCGGCAGGTCGGGAGCGACGCCCTGCCGGTGTGCGCGGTAGCGCGTGAAGATCTCCGACAGCGCCTGGATGGAAGCCGATCCGTCGGTGTGCGAGTGATCGGAGATCGTATAGAACGCGAACGACGCCCCGGCGTCGACCGCCCCGAAGATCACGCCGGGCACCCGGTCGTAGGTCGCCTCGCCGTCGATGCGGACGAGAAGACGGTCGATCAGTGCGGTGTGGCTCTCGCCCCCGTCGGCGGGGGTCGTGACCATCGCGATGTCCTCGGGAGCCGCGACGTGACGGGTCATCTCGCCGGCGTCGGAGACGTCGAAGAAGCTGCGCACCTCGTCGTGGGCGCGGACGTAGTCGGTGATCGCCGCGGCCATGGCTTCGGCGTCGAGGGGCTCGTCGATACGGGTCGTGGTCCCCACCGTGGCGCGGTGGGGGAGGCCGGTGGCCCGTTTGGCCTTCGCGGCCGCGAGATGGTCACGCTGCAGGAACGACGGCCCGACGGCGTCGATGCGGGCGTGCGAGCGAGCCGTCGCCTCGTCGGCGACGAGCCACTCCACGTGCCGGCCCGGGGCCGGTGCCCACCCGTGCAGGGTGCCCGCCCTCACGACGTGCTGCCTCGTGACTGCACGTCGACCGACGACAGGGAGGGCGCGTCGTAGGTGGTGTCGGAGTTCTCGACGACCTCGAGCAGCACGTCGGTGAAGGTGCGCAGGAAGCGGTGCACGTCGTTCGCACCGGGGTGTCCGCTGGGGAATCGGGTGGAGAGGTTGGTGCCGGTCGCGAACCGGTTGATCCAGAAGTAGACCTCGTCGGACTGGGCGCACGCACTACGCAGGACGCGCGCGTCGATGGCCTCCCACTGATCGGCACCCTCGGCGGCACGCAGGTCGATGTAGGAGACGACGAGCTGCGGCGGGGTCTGGTGACCGACGAGGTCGGCGATGGGGTGGAACGGCACGGTGCCGAGGTCCTTGTACTCGCGGGCGCACTCGGCCACCGGGCCGATCGCCTCGGAGAACGTGTCCACGGCACCGGGCTTGAGGTGCACGGGGATGAGGCCGACGAACCATCCCGCCGCCTCGCCCCACTGGAGCTCGGTGCGGGTGTGCACGGGACTGATGAAACGCAGTTCACCCGAACCCGAGAGGCGGTGGGTGGTGATCGACAGGGCCGTGTAGATGCCCGCCTGCATGTTGGCGCCGAGCGCCTTGCACGTCGCATGGAAACGCTGGGTCTGCTCGGCGTCGAGCAGCCAGGTCGACAGGCTTCCCTGAAAGGTCGAGGGCACGCTGCCGACGTGGGGGATGGGGTCGGTGTGGCCTGCCTCGGTCTCCGGCGCCGGCAACGGGCGGGGGAACGCCGGCATCGGGTCGGGCTGCGACGGCGTGTGCGACCGCAGGAAGTCGGCCCAGCGCGTGACCTCGACCGTCTCGGCATCGAGGCGCGCGCCGCTGGCGCGTTCGGCGTGGCTGAAGTCGAGGTAGCTGCCGAACGTCGCCAAGGAGTCGTCATGACCCAGCAGCGCCGACTCGTAGAGCTTGGTCAGCTCCTTGATCGCGAACACCTGGGTGTAGGCGTCCATCACGGTGTGGTCGGCGCCGAAGACGACGAGGAAGGAGTCCGAGGTGTCGTCGGGCTCGACGGTGAGGACACGGCAATGCGGCCACTGCAGCGGGGTGATGGTGGTGTTGAACAGTTCGTTGATGCGCTCGTAGACCGCGCTGCTGCTCGAGCTGTGCTCGTCGCGGGCGACGTCGATCGAGACCGACTCGGCGGCGATGATCCGTCGGCCGAACTCGTCCTCGATGCCGGTCTCGGCGGACACCGGCTGCGGCACCACGGTCGACCGGAACGCCTCGTGGCGTGCGAACCACCGGGTGAGGGTGGTGGCCAGGGCGTCGGCGTCGAGGCGGTGGGCGATCCGGAAGGCGGTGCCGATCCACTGGCTGTACCAGTCGTCGCCGACCTCGAGGGCGCGGCGGGCGTGCTCGAGATGGGCGTAGGAGAGGCGGCGCTCGTCGTCGGTCCAGTCGCTCTCGACCGCCGAGGGGGTCCACTCGGTCACGGTCCCCGCGGGGAGCGGGTAATCGGCGAGTTCGGTGTATTCCATCGGAGATCTCCTCACTGTCCATGCTCGTGTCGATCTGGGCACATCGTCGATCTCGAACACGAAACGGTCGTGTCGACGCGCTTCGCCCTGTGGTCGGACCCCCGGCACACTACCGAGAGACTAACGCGAGCATCGTCGATATTTAATGCTCGGATCCCACGTCGTCGTGGGATTCACAGACGCTTCCGGACATATCCCCCGCTCCGATGCGGGGAATATGTCCGGCGTGCGACGGGGCGTTACAGGAATGTCGCCTTCTGTTATCCCGTGACGCCCATGCCGCGCGAAAGAATGGGCCAACTGCGCTTCATCTGCACCTGCCAATACGGCCAGGAATGGGTGCCGTGTCCTTCGAAATCGAAGGTCGCCGGGATCCGCCGTGCGGCAAGGGTGTCGGCGAGGCGATGGGTGCAGAAGTTGGCTCCGGCCTCGATGCCGCCACCGATGATGTAGCGGTCGGTCGGGTTGTCGTTGCCGGGGTACTTCGGGTCGTCGAACGGACCCGGGAGTCCGCTGCCCGACGACACGTAGACGGTGGAGCCGCGCAGGCCGTCGGCCCGCAGGAGGACATCGTGGGCGGCCCAGGCCGGATCGTTCGGCGGGCCCCACATGTTGTTCGCGTCGCCACCGAAGGCCGCGACGACGCCACGCGGGATGCCCTGCGAGAGAAGGTCGGCGGTGGAGTAGCAGCCGCTGTAGGAACCGACGGAACGGAAGAAACCGGGCTTGCGCGCAGCGAGCATGAGGGCCGAACCCGCACCCATTGACAGACCCGCGATCCCGTGAATCCCGTTGCCGTTGAACCGCGCATCGATCAGCGGCGGCATCTCCTTGGTGAGGAACGTCTCCCACCGGTAGCGCCCGAGCTTCGGATCGTCACGCTGCCAGTCGGTGTAGAAGCTGCCGTTGCCTGCGAGGGGGAACGCGACGGTGACGTTCTTGTCGCGGAAGAAGTCCTTCGCGTCGGTCTTACGGAACCACATGCTGTTGTTCGGGTCCTCTTCACCCAGGCCGCTCAGCATGGTCAGGACCGGTCGCGAGCCGCGTTCGACGGCGGGTACGAGCACCTGCACCTTGATCGTCTTCGCCATCGACGCCGAGTAGATGTAGGCGGCGAACTGATTGGGCCCCTCCGACTCCACCTTTTCGAGAGTGGAGACCGCGGGTGCCGCCGAGGCGACCGCACTCAGCGATGTACCGAAGAACAAGGCAACCAGTGCGACACTGAGAAATGTCACAAACCTTCGCGAACGACGCGGCAAGCCGGTGTCCGTAGACGAAGATGTGCGCGCCGCGCGAGAGCTTTCAGAAGGCATGGATTTCCTTTACGTGAGTCAGGCCACAGTGTCTCATAGCCAAGCGAAACGATCGACACGAGTATGGAATTCGCCGACAGACATCACAGTGCGGACTCCATCGTCTCGACTGCGGTATGCGCTGCGGTTGCGGGGTCGATCATCGCACCCGCGAACTGCGAGCACCTATTCGCGACATCTCCGTCGAGAATTGTCGACAGTGCGGAGGACAGGACCGACGGATCGGTGAGCCTGCTGACCGGGCAGGTCGCGCCGAGTCCGGAATCAACGATCGCTCGACCCCACATCGGCTGATCTGCGCTGAAGGCGGCGACGAGGGTCGGCAGTCCCGCGCGCAGGCTCGCGCCGGTCGTCCCCGCGCCGCCGTGGTGGACCGCCGCGGCGCACCGGGGCAGGACCGACGCGTGATCGGTCGAACCGACCACCCGCACCTGCTCGTCGGCGGACGCCGCATCCGACGCCTCCGACCGCGTCAGCGCCTCCAGGTTCGGACCGGCGCCGACGAGTACCCGCTGTCCGCGGTCACGCAGGGCGGCGACGACCGCACCGACGACCGCCGCCGCGTCGGTCAACGGCATGCTGCCGAACCCGACGTAGACCGGCGGTGGCCCGGCGTCGAGCCAGGCGTCGGTGGCGGCGTCGTCGACACCGGGTCGCGCATCGTCGGATGCGGTGGTGAGGAATCCCGTCATCGGCCGGTGGGCACCCCACTCGTCGGCCAGTCGGGGGAACAGACCCGGTTCGTAGGCCTGGATCTCGGGGGTGCCGGCGTCGGCGAGGCGATCGGCGAGGGGTCCGCTCGCCGGCGACATCCCGAGGCGCTGCCGTAGCGCGGCATCGGAACTCTTGGCCGACAGGTGCCAGTAGGCGAGTTCCACCCCGCGCCACACGGCCACGCTCAGTCGCGGAACCGCGGCGAGGTGGGCGAGCGGCCCCAGGGGGACGGGCACGCTGCGACTCGGACGGATGGGGCAGTAGTGCAGGGGGACGTAGCGCGCCCCGCGATACTCGGCGATCGTCGCCGCGCGCTCCTGGCCCATCAACCCGGTGACCACCAGATCGGCGCCCTCACTGATCTCCAGGAAGCGGTCGTCCATGGCGGTCGCGCCGAACTCGGTCACCTCGCGCAGGGCCCGCGAGCGGGTCCGGGGGTTGCGCGACTTCAGGTCGCGCTGCACCAGCGGCGATGCCAGGAGGTCGGCGGTGTCGGGGGCGAAGACGGTCGCCGCGACGCCGTGCTCGGTCGCGAAGTCCACCAGGTTCTGCGGGACCCCGACCGCGACTTCGTGCCCGCGTTCGGTGAGCGCCGTGGCCACGGCCAGTCCGGGCTGCACGTCTCCGCGACTCCCGTTGAGCGCGAACGCCACCCGCACCGGACTCACCAGTCCTCGGGTTCGAGCGACCAGCGCGCGAACTCCGCGTGCACGATCTCCGGGAGGGTGGTGCGTCCGAGGCCGTCGGGATCGAGGCCGATGACCGACAGGGTGGTGATCCCGCAGGCCTCGTTGGTCCAGGCGGCCAGCCCGCCGCGCAACGATCGCAGCTTCTCGGCGGTCACGGCCTGGGTGGTGGAGCGGGTGACGACGCCGTTGGCGCGGTCGGGGTCGCCGAGACCGGCGAACTGGCCGTCGAGCGTCCCGAGGTTCGACGCCAGCGCCAGCGGGGTCGTCGCCCCGCCGCTCAGCGCCGCGACCGTACGGTCGGACAGCGCCTGCATCGCGGGCTGGAGCCGCACGAAGGTGCTCGGTCGGCCGGTGCCCACCGCGTAGACCTCCTTGGCCAGGGTGCGGATCACGCCGAGGTCCTTGTCGAGCGCCGCCGATGCGGGGATGTCGAGCGACAGGCCGGTGGTGGCGTTCGCACGGTCGTCGTCGGGGGTACGCAGCGACATCGGGATGGAGATGCGGACGGTGTCCTCGGCGCCCACCCGACCGCTGGCCACGATGATGCCGAGCACGATGGCGACGAACAGGGCGTTGCTGGATCCACCGGCCTCGGCGGCCACGGCGCGCCAGGCCTCGGTGGGGACACTGGTGATGCACAGCGGTGCCAGCGCGCCGTCGTTCTCGGCGGCGGTGGGATCGACGTCGACCGTCCGGCTGGTCTTCGCGGTGACCGCCGCGGGGGTCGCGGTCTCCGACGGATCGCGCCGGACGCGTCGGGTCACGAGGTCGGTGGCCAGTGCGGCGAGGTTGCCGGTGATCGCCGCGGCCTGGCCGGTCGCGTCGCGTGCCTGTTCCAACACCGACGGCGAGCGCGCGTCGAAGCGGCCCACGTCGTCCCCGCTCAGCGCGTCGAGGATCGCGCGGACGATCAGGGCGCCGTCCCCGGCGGCGTGGGCGACGCACAGCGTGACGATCGCGCCGCCCTGCTCCAGTGGTGCCGACCGGAGCTCCCACACCGGGCCGTTCGTCAGGTCGAACCGGGTCGATGCCGCCGCGTCGATCCACGCGGTCACGCCGCCCGTGGGCACCGGGGTGTCGTCGACGACCCGCCCGCCCGATCGGGTCGGCTCGGCGACCCAGTGGTCGCGGACCAGCGGCAGGGAGCTGCGGCGGAGCAGACGTCCGATGCGCCCGACCGCGAGGCGTTCGGCGAGCCGGTCGAGTTCGGCGTCGGACGGCAGCGAGTGCAGTCGCCACACGGCCTGGTTGACCACGGGCACCCCGAGGGCGCGATCCATGCGGATGAACAGGTCGTCGTCGACGGTCGTGCGCAACACAGAGGGCATCGTCGCGTCCACCTCTCTCACGGCTGGGACGTCTGCCGCCCGGTGGGGCGGACGAGACGAGTGGGAGCCTAGCGATCAGAGTTTGCGCAGATAAATCCGGACGGTCAACGGCGCGAGTACGGCGATGAGCACGAATGATCCGAGGACCGAGTACGCGAGGTGGGAATCGACCCGTCCCTCGCCGGCGAGCAGGCGGACCGCCGACACCAGTTGCGACACCGGGTTGATGTCGGCGATGGTGCGCATCCAGGCCGGCATGGTCTGCGTCGGCACGAATGCGTTGGACATGAAGCCCAGCACGGTGAGGATGAGCGCCGAGAAGCTCTGTACCGCCGAGATCTTCGACAGCATGACCCCCATGAGCGCGAACACCCAGCTCAGGGCGAACGCGGAGAACACCACCAGCAGCACCGACACCACCACGCCCGGGATGCTGCCCGGGCGATACCCCATGGCCAGGCCCACGCCGACGGTGATGAACCCGGCGATGAGGTAGCGCAACAGCGCGGCCACGAGCAGACCCGACAGCGGCGCGAGGCGGGAGATGGGCAGCGACACGAACCGGTCCATCAGGCCCTTGTCCATGTCCTGTCGCAGCTGGATGCCGACGACCACCGTGGAACTCACTGCGACATTGACCAGCACCCCGGGCACGAGCAGCGGGAGGTAGGACGCCACGCTGCCGGCGACGACGCCGCCGAAGATCGTCCCGAGCAGCACCGTGAGGATGATCGGGACGACGATGACGTCGACGAGCAGCTGCGGCGAGTGCTTGAACTTCAGCAACCCGCGACGCGCCAGGGTGAGGGTGTCGAGGACGGCCTTGCCGAACCCGACCCGCTCGGTGACCGTGGCCATCGGGATCGTGGTGAAGCGGTTCTCGAGGTCGTCGGTGCTGTCGAGGCGACCGACTCCGTCGATGCGGTCGAACGCGTCGGTGCTCATGTGGGCCGCCGTTCGGAGGTGAGGGCCAAGAAGACGTCGTCGAGTGACGGCGCGTGCACCCCGAACTCGTCGACGGTGATGCGGGAGTCCGACAGGGCGGCGATCACCTGGGCCGCGCGTGCCGAGTCGGGCACGGGAACGGTGAGTTCGCCGGTGCGCCGGTCGACGTCGACGGCGTGGCCCAGCAGCCCCTCGATCGTGGTCGCGGCGGTCGACCCGTGGCCGGGATCGGAGAGTCGGATCGACAGCGTGAAGGTGCCCACCTGCTTCTTGAGCGTCTCCGGCGTACCGCGCCCGACCACCCGACCGTGGTCGATCACGACGAGCTGGTCGGCGAGCGCGTCGGCCTCGTCGAGGTACTGGGTCGTCAACACCACCGTGGTGCCCGCGGCGACGACGTCACGCACGATCTCCCACAGTTGGGTGCGCGTGCGGGGGTCGAGGCCGGTGGTCGGTTCGTCCAGGAACAGCAGGGCCGGGCGGCGGATCATGCTGGCGGCCAGATCGAGTCGCCTGCGCATACCGCCGGAGAACTGCGCGATGGGGCGCTTCGCGGAGTCGGTGAGCCCGAACTGTTCGACCAGTTCCGTCGCGCGACGGCGGGCCTGGGAGCCCTTCAGGCCGACCAGCCGACCGTAGATGTCGAGGTTCTCCAGCGCGGTGAGGTCGTTGTCGACCGAGGCGTACTGGCCGGTGAGGGAGATGACCGAACGGACCGCCGTCGAATCGGTGACGACATCGCGTCCCAGCACGCTGATGTGGCCGGCGTCGGGACGCAGCAGCGTCGCCATCATCCGCACGATCGTCGTCTTGCCCGCGCCGTTCGGTCCGAGAAGCCCGCAGACCGTGCCGGCGGGGACCGAGAAGTCGACCTCGTCGACGACGCGGCGATCACCGAACACCTTGGTCAGTCCGACGACGTCGACGGCGGGAGGACCGTTCGTCGCGGCGTCGGAGGTCGGCTGCTGGATCGGTGCCCGCCGTGTCGGGTGGGGGTGTGCGGGCACGACGGGTGTCGGGTCGGGTTCGCGACGTGCGTGACGCCCGACGCGCGCGGCGGTTCCCGGTGGGTGCTGCCCACCGGTCCACGCTGGCCCGTACGGCATCGACATGTCAGACCTCCCCGGACGTCGTCCCCCTGACGTCATCGCCCGTCAGGATACGGGGAGGCCACCCGGCGGATGCGGCGGAGCGGGTCGGAACCGGTCGATCGTGACCGGGGTCATGCCCGCGCCCACAGGTCGGCGACCGAGACGCCGACGTCGGCGAGCAGGCGACGCACGAGCGGTAGACCGATCCCGATGACCGACGAGGGGTCGCCGTCGATGCCGTCGATGAGCCAGCCGCCGAGACCGTCGAGGGTGAACCCACCGGCGACCTCGAGCGGTTCGCCCGAGGCGACGTAGGCGTCGACGGTGGCGTCGTCGGCGTCGGAGAAATGCACGACCGTCGACGACGACTCGCGGGCGCGGGCGCGCACCGTGCCGTCGGTGACCCGCAGGACGCAGTGGCCGGTCATCAGCTCGGCCGACCGTCCCCGGACCGCACGCCAATGCGCGCGAGCGGCGTCGACGGTGTGGGGCTTGCCGCTGAGGCGACCGTCGAGGAGCAGCATCGAGTCGCAACCGATGATCACCGCGTCCGACGGGGCGTCGGAGGATCCGGCGACCATGTGCGCCACCGCGTCGGCCTTCGCCTCGGCGAGGCGCGTCACCACCGTCGCCGGCTCCGCATCAGAACCCGACGCGGCCACGACGGCGTCCTCGTCGACGTGGGAGACCACGACCCGCGGATCGAGACCCGCCGCGCGCAGGACCCGCAGGCGTGCGGGCGACGCCGACCCGAGGACGACGACCGGTGGCCGCGGGCTCAGTAGCCGAAGGTGAGGTTGGGGAACGCGTTCGGTGACAGCGGCCACGCGGGACGCAGCCGATCGGTCGGCGTCCCCCACAGGTCGCGGGCCGCAGGAGGCCCGCTGTCGTCGCCCCCACCGGCACCGGCCAGCACGGCGACGAGCACCGCGACATCGGTGTCGGACGGGTTGCCACCGACGATGCGCAGCAGCGGCTGCGTCGCGGCGTCGGTGGTCTCGGCCACGGCGTCCCCTTCGTTCGCGGCGCTCGCAGCGGCACCGGTTTCGTTCGCGGCGCTCACAGGGGAATGTTCCCGTGCTTCTTGGGCGGCATCGACACCATCTTGCGCTCGAGGAGCTTGAGGGCGGTGGCGATCTGTCCGCGGGTGTGCGACGGGGGGATCACCGCGTCGACGTAGCCACGCTCGGCGGCGACATACGGGTTCACCAGGGTGTCCTCGTACTCCTGCTGGAGTTGCAGGCGCAACGCGTCGACGTCCTCGCCGTTGGCCGCGGCCTCCTTGAGGCGTCCGCGGTAGACGAACCCGACCGCACCCGAGGCGCCCATGACCGCGATCTGGGCGGTCGGCCACGCCAGGTTCACGTCGGCACCCATGTGCTTGGAACCCATGACGTCGTACGCGCCGCCGTACGCCTTGCGGGTGATGACGGTGATCTTGCCGACGGTCGCCTCGCCGTACGCGTAGAGCAGCTTCGCGCCGCGACGGATGATGCCGTTGTATTCCTGCTCGGTGCCCGGCAGGAAGCCCGGGACGTCGACGAGGGTGATGATCGGGATGTTGAAGCAGTCGCAGGTGCGCACGAACCGGGCCGCCTTCTCCGAGGCGTTGATGTCGAGGCAGCCGGCGAACTGGGTCGGCTGGTTGGCGACGATGCCGACGCTGCGCCCGTCGACCCGACCGAACCCGACGATCACGTTCGCGGCGTAGCCCGCCTGCACCTCGAGGAACTCGTCGTCGTCGAGGATCCGGCGGATCACCTCGTGCATGTCGTAGGGCTGGTTGGGCGAATCGGGGATGAGGGTGTCGAGTTCGAGGTCCTCGTCGGTGAGGGTGTCCTCGATCGATCCGGCCGCGGGCTGGTCGACGGGCAGGCGCGGGGCCTCGCCGCGGTTGTTGCTCGGCAGGTACCCGAGCAGTTCGCGGACGTAGTCGAGGGCGTCCTCCTCGTCGGAGGCGACGTAGTGCGCGGTACCCGACTTCGCCATGTGCGTGTGGGCGCCGCCGAGGTCCTCCATCGTGACGTCCTCGCCGGTGACGGTCTTGATGACGTCGGGTCCGGTGATGAACATCTGGCTGGTCTTGTCGACCATCACGACGAAGTCGGTGAGGGCGGGGGAGTAGACGTGTCCACCCGCCGCGGCACCGAGGATCAGTGAGATCTGGGGGATGACGCCCGACGCGCGGACGTTGCGGTGGAAGATCTCGCCGTAGAGGCCGAGGGACACCACGCCCTCCTGGATACGGGCGCCGGCGCCGTCGTTGATGCCGATGAGGGGGCGACCGGTCTTCACCGCGAGGTCCATCACC
The DNA here is from genome assembly GCF_051025635.1 of Williamsia sp. MIQD14. Lineage (NCBI taxonomy): Bacteria > Bacillati > Actinomycetota > Actinomycetes > Mycobacteriales > Nocardiaceae > Williamsia > Williamsia sp. MIQD14. The sequence continues at coordinate 91,899 of NZ_JBPFDG010000002.1, read as the reverse complement.
TTGACGATCTTCTCGCCGTAGACCTCGCCGAGGCTGCCGCCGAACACCGTCGAGTCCTGGCTGAAGACACAGACCTCGCGACCGTCGATGGTGCCGTAGCCGGTCACCACACCGTCACCGAGCGGACGGCGCGAGGCCAGCCCGAAATTGGTGCTCCGGTGCCGGGCCAGCGCGTCGAGTTCGACGAACGACCCCTCGTCGAGAAGATGGGTGATGCGCTCGCGCGCGGTGAGCTTGCCCTTCTCGTGGACCTTCTCGATCGCGGCCGGACCCACCGGTTCGGCGGCCTCGGCGAGGCGTCCACGCAGGTCGGCGAGCTTTCCCGCGGTGGTGTGGATGTCGGGCGCGCTGTCGGCGTCGCGCGAGGCAGTCGTCATGGCAACGATGCTAACGAGCGCACGCTCGGTCGTGCGGACCGACCCAACCTGAGTGTGTCTCATGTTTGGGCGCCAACGCCGTCGCGCGGGTGACGCGCCTAGGGTGTTCGCATGTCTGCGGCGCCCGGTGATCCCGTCCCGTTCGACCCCGTGCGGGTCGATGTCGTCCGCGCGGTCGCGGGACCCTCGTGGGGTCCGGTCGAGGTGGCGGGCTCCACCGGGTCGACCAACGCCGACCTGGTGGCACGGTGCGCCGAGCGGGACTGTGTCGGCGCGGTGCTCGTCGCCGAGGAACAGTTCGACGGGCGGGGCCGGCAGGGACGCCGGTGGGAGTCGGTACCGGGTACCCACCTCGCGATGTCGATGGTCGTCGACGCCCGGGACGCGGCCGCGGCCGGCGCGCTGGGCTGGATCCCCCTGCTCACCGGGGTGGCGGTGGTGTCGGCGATCGCTGAGGTCACCGGGGTCACCTCGACGGTGAAGTGGCCCAACGACGTCCTCGTCGACGGATTGAAGGTGTCGGGTGTCCTCGCCGAACTCGCGCACGGACCGCAGAGTGCGGGTGGGGGGCGGTCGGTGGTCGTCGGGATCGGCGTCAACACCGGTCTGTCGGCCGAAGCGTTGCCCGTGCCGACGGCGACATCGTTGAACCTCGTCACAGGGACGCCGGTGGACCGGTCACGACTTGCGGGGGCGATCCTGGCGTCGATGGCCCGTGAGCTGTCCCGGTGGCCCCACGACCTCGGCGCCCTCGCCGAGGACTATCGCCGGGTGTGCGGGACGCTGGGGACGCGGGTGCGGGTCGATCTGCCGCAGGCGCAGGTGCTGACTGGCACCGCGACCGACGTCGATGAGACCGGGCGGATCGTGATCACCCCGGAGTCCGGTGGCCCCGTCGTGGCCGTCAACGCCGGCGACGTGACCCACCTGCGCCCGCTGGCCTGATCACCGCCGGTCTGACCGACGTGGCCTGATCAGCGGTAGCTCTCCACGCTCTTCGAACCCATCGCGGAGATGAGGAACAGGATCGGCAGCCCGATCACGAGGTGCATGATCGCTGTCCCGATACCGGTCGTCCACTCCTGCGACAGCAGCAGGGGCAGCAGGACGGCGGCGGCGATCAGCAGTCCCACGATCCAGCTGAAGAACTGATCCGGCGAGGGCGTGGTCAGCTGGAGCACGTACCAGAGCGCACCGGCGAGCAGCGCGCACAGCGCGCCGACGACGGCGAACCAGTACTCGTCCTGCGAGACCGGGTTCCAGACCCCGAACTTGCCGGTCTCGGTGATCCGCTGGCTGATGACCCGGATGATCCAGGCGATCAACCACGCCGCGAGGGCGGTGACGACTGCCGTCGCCAACACACCGCCGATGAACAGCCCGGTGTTGATCTGCGGCCCGCGTCGTGGCGGCTTCGGGGCGCGGGCCCGTTTCACCTCGCCGGCGTACGGATCGGCGTAGCGGTCCCGTGCGTACGGGTCGTTCCCGTAGGAGTCGCGCCCATAGCTGTCGGCGCCGTAGGAGTCGCCACCGTAGGAGCTGCCACGGTAGGAATCGGCCCGATAGGGATCGTTGTCGGCCTGGCCGTATGCGCGGGTCCGCGCATCGTCGGGCTCGTTCGGGTACTGGGGTCTCGCGTTCATACGGCGCCTCCCGCTCGGGTCGGTTCCCGTCGCCGTGACCGGCGTTCGGTCGGCGAGCGTTCGTGGCCCGAGTGTAGCGAGTCACCACCTGCCGACACGGCCACACGAGGCCCGTGATGTCCGATCTCCGGCTAGCCTCATCATCGCCGCACCCGCGCGGACACCTGGCGAAAGGCGCACCGATGGGGTACCCGGAGAACATCCTCGCCGACGGCGAGCACGTCGTGTTGCACCGTCATCCGCACTGGAAGTGCCTGATCGTGCCGACCCTGATCTTCCTGGTGGTCACCGCGCTCGCCGGCGTCGCCGCGGGCTACACCTCGAGTGATCTCACCGGGTCGACACGGTCGGTGCTGTGGATCGTGATCGCCGTCGTGTGGGCGGTGGTGGTCGTCTGGTTCTTCCTGCGACCGGTGATCTCCTGGCGCACCACACACTTCGTCCTCACCGACCGGCGTGTCACCTTCCGCAACGGCATCCTCACGCGTTCGGGTATCGACATCCCGCTGCAGCGCATCAACTCCGTCGAGTTCCGGCACGGGGTGATCGACCGGATGCTGCGCACCGGGACGTTGATCATCGAGTCGGCCTCGGAGGATCCGCTGTCGTTCGACGACATCCCGCAGGTCGAGAAGGTCCACTCGCTGCTCTACCACGAGGTCTTCGACCCCGAGTCGGGCGAGCGGCCCCCCGGCGGGTTCGACGGCGGTCGACGCCGCTGATCCGTACCGTGTTCTCGTGACCGACGTATTGCTGGCCGAAGACGACGAGGCCATCGCCGGGCCCCTGGCCCGCGCACTCACCCGCGAGGGGTACGGGTGCGAGATCGTGACGACCGGACCCGACGCCCTCGAACGCGCCCGCGACAACCGCTTCGAGCTGCTGGTCCTCGACCTCGGGCTCCCCGAGATGGACGGTCTCGAGGTCTGTCGTCGCGTGCGGGCCGCGCGGCCGCAACTCGCGGTGTTGATGCTCACCGCCCGCACCGACGAGGTCGACTTCGTGGTGGGGCTCGACGCGGGAGCCGACGACTACGTGGGCAAACCGTTCCGACTCGCCGAACTGCTGGCCCGCGTTCGCGCTCTGCTGCGTCGCAAGCAGGGTGTCGATCTGGTGCTCGAGGCGGGCGACATCCAACTCGACGCCCGTGGTCGGCGGGTGTTGGTCGGCGGCAAGGACGCGACGCTGGCCAACCGTGAGTTCGACCTCCTGCGGTTCCTGATGGAACGGGGTGGCGAGGTGGTCAGCCGCGAGGAGATCCTCACCGAGGTGTGGGGTTCGGCGGATCTGCGGTCGTCGAAGACCCTGGACATGCACGTGTCGTGGCTGCGGCGCAAGATCGGGGACGATCAGGCCGGTCGCACCAAGCGGATCGTCACCGTGCGCGGTGTCGGCTTCCGATTCGATCCCGACTAGATCCCCATCCCCGACCGAGAAGAGGCGCGTCGTGCGCAGACGGATCCTGCTGTCGATGATCGCGATGGTGATGGGCATCGGGTTCCTGCTGGGGCTGCCGCTGATGTTCACCGCCTGGTGGTGGGTCGACGATCTCGCGCACCAGGATCTCGACCAGCGCCTCAAGCGGGTGTCGGGTGAGCTGATCGACCAGGAGTCCGACGGCGGGCCGGATGCGGTGGCACTCGACACCGCCCCCTTCCGCCTCCTGCTGCCCGCGGGCGGTCGTCTCGAACTCGAGTACCCCGCGGCACCCGGCGAGAGCGACCGCACCGCGATCGGCGACACCCTCACCGGTGCGACGGTCAGCGAGTCGGTGAGTCTCGGCGACGCCGGTGCGATCACGATGGAGATCCCGCTGTCCCAGGTGCGCGGCAACCAGTGGACCGCGGTCGGTGTCGTCGCGCTGGTCCTCACAGCCTCGGTCGCCGCGGGCACCGTCGTCGCCGCGGTCACCGCCAAACGTCTCGCCGATCCCCTCGAGGAGCTCGCCGAACGCGCCTCGAGCATGGCGCAGGGTGACTTCCACTCGGCGTGGAAATCCCACGGCATCGTCGAACTCGACCGGGTGTCCAGCGCGCTGGAGGTCGCCAACCGCGAGATCGCGCTCCGCCTCGAACGCGAGGGCGAGATCGTCGGCGAGGTCTCCCATCAGCTGCGCAGCCGCCTCACCGCGATCCAGCTGCGGCTCGACGAGTTGTCCCTGCACCCCGACCCCGACGTCGTCGACGAGGCCGAGGCGGCGCACGAACAGGTCGAGCGACTCAACCGTGAGCTCGACGAACTCATCGCGGTGTCGCGTGACTCCGCGGTGTTGCCGACCGGGCCGATCGACGTCCACGGCACCGTCGATCCATTGGTCCGGGACTTCACCGAGTCGTTCCACCAGGCCGGCCGTGAGCTGGAGGTGACGTACTCGGGGGAGAGCACCGCGTGGGCGACACCCAGCCGGCTGCGCGAGGCGGTCTCGGTGCTCATCGACAACTCGCTGCGCCACGGCGGTGGGATGTGTCGGGTGGAGGTGGTCGAACTCGTCGGAGCGGGGATGCTGCGGGTGGCCGTCGGTGACGAGGGGAGCGGGGTCCCCGACGACCGGGTGCAGATGATCTTCCGTCGCGGCTACTCCGCGGCCGGGTCGAGCGGTGTCGGGCTGTCGCTGGCGCGGGCCCTGGTCGAGGCCGACGGCGGACGACTGGAGCTGACCACCCGTCGACCGGCGACGTTCAGCATCGTGGTGCCCACGGGCGAGGGAGGGCCACTCACCGGGCCGCGTGACCGTGCGGCGGTGGCGGTGCGGGAACCGCGCTGAGCCGAGCTGGGCGTCAGCGACGTCCGAGGGCGTCGGGATCGGCGTCGCCGATCGTGACCTGCCCGGTGGCCATTGCCTCGATCTCGGCGTCCTCGTTGCCCTGGGTCTCGGGGAAGGCGAACTTCCGCAGCGCCCAGAAACGGAACACCATCTGCAGGACGTTGCCGATGATGTAGCCGAGGATGAAGTCGATGACGACGAGCGCGGCGACGCTCGCGTGGTTGCGCACGTCGAAGAGGTTGTTGGCGATGAACAGGGGAGCGGCCTGCAGGACCACGCCCATGCCGCTGATGACGAAGAACAGCAACGCCTCGTGGTGGGTTTCGCGACCGCCGCGGTTCTTGAAGGCCCATTCGCGGTTGAGGACATAGCTCAGCACCGTCGCGAGCGTGCCCGAGATGACCTTGGCGATCACGGGCTTCTGCTCGAGGATCGTGAGGCTCAGCGAGTAGAAGATCGCCATGTCGAAGACCATCGTGGTGCCACCGACCATCGCGAACTTGATCAGTTCGTGGTGGCGGAGCGCCAGTCGCCGGATCGGCGCCGGGGTACGGGCGAGGAGCCCGTCGATAGTCGACACAAGATGCGAGTCTACGAAACGATCGGCGAAACATTGTCATCGTGGCGGTGAACTGCGCGGTCGGCGGGTGACCCGCCCGGCAGTGGTGCGTGGTCACCGAGCCCATCGGGCGTGACACCATGGTCAGCCGTGAGCCAAGAGTCGACGGGTCAGGACACGGCGCCGCGCGCCGTCGCGAACGGGTCGGGCGCGTTGCCGACGGTGGCGATGATCGGCGGGGGTCAACTCGCACGGATGACGCACCAGGCCGCCATCGCGCTGGGACAGCGGCTGCGGGTGCTGGCGGCTTCGGCCGACGAACCAGCGGCGCTCGTCACCCCCGACGTCGTGCTCGGTTCGCACGACGACCTCGAGGACCTGCGACGGGTCGCCGCGGGCGCGGTGGCCGTCACCTTCGACCACGAGGGTGTGCCGACCGACCTCCTGCACGCGCTGGTCGCCGAGGGCGTGAACGTGCTCCCGCCGCCGGGGGCGCTCGTCCACGCGCAGGACAAGTCGGTGATGCGTCGTCGCCTGTCGGAGATGGGGCTGCCGGTTCCCGACTTCGTCGACCTCGACGGCCCGGACGCCGAGTCGGCGCTGCGCGACTTCTGCGCCCGCCACGACGGACGTGTCGTGCTCAAGGCGATCCGCGGCGGGTACGACGGCCGTGGCGTGTGGATGCCCGACGTCGTCTCCGAGGCCGTCGAGGTGCTGACCCGATGTGTCGCCGACGGCACGCCGCTGTTGGCCGAGGCGCGGGTCGCGATGCGCCGCGAGCTGTCGGCGATGGTGGCTCGTTCGCCGTTCGGTCAGGGCGCGGTGTGGCCTGTCGTGGAGACCGTGCAGCGCAACGGGCAGTGTGCGGTCGTGATCGCCCCCGCGCCGGAGCTCTCCGACGATCTCGCCACGCAGGCGCAGAACATCGCGCTGCGACTGGCCGACGAACTCGGCGTCGTCGGGGTGATGGCGGTCGAGTTGTTCGAGACCCACGACGGCACGCTGTCGATCAACGAGCTCGCGATGCGTCCCCACAACAGCGGTCACTGGTCGATGGACGGGGCGGTCACCGGTCAGTTCGAGCAGCATCTGCGCGCGGTCCTCGACTACCCGCTGGGCGACACCCGCGCCCGTGCCGACGTCACCGTGATGGCCAACATCCTGGGCGGGGCGTCGACGCCGGCGATGTCGATGGACGAACGTCTCCACCACCTGATGGCCCGGATGCCCGACGCCCGCGTGCACCTGTACGCGAAAGGCGAACGGCCCGAACGCAAGATCGGCCATGTCAACATCGTCGGTGCACCCGGTGACGATGTCGCAGGGGTGCGCGAGCGCGCCGAGCGCGCGGCACACTGGATGTCGACCGCGGTGTGGAGTGACGGATGGGATGAACACGATGGATGACTCGACCCGGCCCGAGGCGACCGCACCCGATCCGCCCGGCACGAGTCCGTCGGGCCCGCGTGTGGGACTCATCATGGGCAGCGACTCCGACTGGCCGACGATGGAGGCCGCCGCCGAGGCGCTCGCGGAGTTCGAGGTGCCGTTCGAGGTGGGTGTCGTCTCCGCGCATCGCACCCCGCAGCGCATGATCGACTACGCCGCCGGAGCGGCCGAACGGGGCATCTCGGTGATCATCGCCGGGGCCGGTGGCGCCGCGCACCTGCCCGGGATGGTGGCCTCGGCCACCCCGCTGCCGGTCATCGGCGTCCCCGTGCCGCTGAAGTATCTCGACGGCATGGACTCGCTGCTGTCGATCGTGCAGATGCCCGCCGGTGTCCCGGTCGCGACCGTCTCTATCGGCGGGGCCCGGAACGCAGGCCTGCTGGCGGTGCGGATCATCGCCGCCGCCGACCCCGTCCTGCGGGCCCGGATGGAGGCGTTCCAGCGCGGCCTCGAGCAGATGGTGCTGGAGAAGGACGCGGCGTTGCGGCGCACCCTCATCGGCGACTGAACACCGGGCGCGGCCCGCTATCCGGTGGGTAGCAGCCGCCGTCGGAAGAGGTCGAGCACCTCGTCGAGAGCCTGACGCGTGGGTTCACCCGGCGCGTCGACGAGGTGCTCGGTGAGCACCGAGTGCGGTGGGGCGAACGAGTCGGGGTTCGCCGCGTCGTCGGGGATCTCGATGGCGGTGAACGCGTCGCCGAGCTGTTCGGCGAGCCACCGGAAACGTGCCGGTGGGCACGCGCGATCACCGGCGAAGCGCAACCCCAGGACGCCGAGATCGCCGGTGGCGCACCGGTTCTTGACCGTCTCGAGGTCGGCGGGCGAGATGTCGATGTTGTGGGTGCGGCCGCGGCCGATGCCGAACGGCAACGACGGCTGCGACAGGACCGGTGCGATCAACCGGTCGTCGGCGGCCATGGCGAGCGCGAACCCACCGGTGAAACACATGCCGACCGCGCCGATGCCCGGTCCACCGCACCGCTCGTGTTCGGCCGCGCCCAGGGCGCGCAACCACCGGACCACCGGCGACGACTTGCCCGTCGCGAGCACCGTGAACTCGCGGCTGATGCAGGCCGGGACGATGGCGCGGGCGATCGTCGCCGCCGCGCCGAGCGCGGGGATGCGTGCGTCGAGGGGGTCTTTGCCGTCCACGCCGAACAGGTGCGGCATCACCGCGGTCAGCCCGACGTCGGCCACCGTGCGCGCGAATCCCGCCACCGCGGGGGTGATGCCCGGCATCTCCGAGATGACGATCACCGCGGGCCCCGATCCGAGGCGGTACACCGGTGCGGTGCGTCCGTCGGCCGAGAACTCGATGCGCTCGAAGTCGGCGAGGGAGTCATTCGTCACGGGGTCCTCCTGGGGCTGTGTGCATCGCGACAGCGTCGCAGAGTGCGCGCCGCCACACCAGCATCGCGCCGGTTACCGCCCGGTAACTCCTACCCGGTCGAGGGTTAGCATGGGAGGTGACACATCACATTTGAGGAGACGCGACATGTCCGGCAACCCAGATTTCGACCTCTTCGCACTGCCGGAGGAGCACGACGCGCTACGCGAGGCCATCCGCGCGTTGTCGGAGAAGGAGATCGAGCCGCACGCGGCCGATGTCGACGAGAACTCCCGCTTCCCGCAGGAGGCCCTGGACGCGCTGAACGCATCGGGCTTCAACGCGATCCACGTCCCCGAGGAGTTCGAGGGGCAGGGCGGTGACTCGGTTGCCGCCTGCATCGTGATCGAGGAGGTCGCCCGCGTCGACGCCTCGGCCTCGCTCATCCCCGCGGTCAACAAACTCGGCACCATGGGGCTGATCCTGAGCGGATCCGACGAGCTCAAGAAGCAGGTGCTCCCCGACATCGCCTCGGGTGGACTGCTCGCCTCCTACGGTCTGTCCGAGCGCGAGGCCGGCTCCGACGCGGCGTCCATGCGGACCCGCGCGAAGAAGACCTCCGAGGGCTGGGTCCTCAACGGCGGCAAGGCGTGGATCACCAACGGCGGCAAGTCGACCTGGTACACCGTCATGGCCGTGACCGATCCCGAGCAGGGGTCCAACGGCATCTCGGCGTTCATGGTGCACAAGGACGACCCGGGTTTCTCGACCGGCGGCTACGAGCGCAAGCTCGGCATCAAGGGCTCGCCCACCGCCGAGCTCTACTTCGAGAACTGTGAGATCCCCGCCGATCGCCTCATCGGCGAGGAGGGGACCGGCTTCAAGACCGCCCTGCAGACCCTCGACCACACCCGACCCACGATCGGCGCGCAGGCGGTCGGCATCGCCCAGGGTGCGCTCGACAAGACCATCGAGTACGTCAAGGAGCGCAAGCAGTTCGGCAAGACGATCTCGCAGTTCCAGGGCGTCGAGTTCATGATCGCCGACATGGCGATGAAGGTGGAGGCCGCGCGGCTGATGGTCTACACCTCCGCGGCGCGAGCCGAACGCGGCGAGCCGAACCTCGGGTTCATCTCCTCGGCGTCGAAGTGCTTCGCCTCCGATGTCGCGATGTCGGTCACGACCGATGCCGTGCAGCTGTTCGGCGGCGCCGGCTACACCCGTGACTTCCCGGTCGAGCGGATGATGCGCGACGCGAAGATCACGCAGATCTACGAGGGCACCAACCAGATCCAGCGGGTCGTGATGTCGCGCGCGCTGCTGCGCTGACATCGGGGTCCCCTCGGGACATGCACCACCACGACGGACCGGGCGGCCGTCTCACGACAGTGAGACGGTCGCCTTCTCCGTGTCGGCACGTCCCGCCATGACGGCGGCGTCGGCGTGGGAGACGTGGACCAGACTCGCCCCGGCGACCGGCGCCGCGAGCACGCCGCGGATGAGTCCGTCGACGCCGTCCCAGCGGCAGGTCGACAGCACACGCGCGCCGGCGGTGATGCCGTCGGCGGTGGCCCGGTCGGCCGCGGCGCCGACGACCTCGGCGACGGTGCGGCCGTCCAGGGCGGCGGGCCCGCCCACGATCGGCGCGAACTGGTCACCGTGCACCCGGACGCCCGACCCGAAGTCGGTGACGCCGATCGGCAGGTCGCCGACGGGGAGCGCGAACGGGTCGAGTGGGGCGACGACGACCTCGTCGATCCCCGCGTGCGCGTCGAGGCGGTCGCGTGTGCAGAACGCGACCGACGCCGACGGATCCGCGCCCAGCACCACCTCGGCGCCGGCCCACCAGGCGCCGAGCAGGATGGTGAAGGTCTGCCAGTGCTCGGGCAGGTCGACGGCGACGTGGTCGCCGGGGGCCACGCCGATCTCGTCGCGGAGGAAATTGGCCGTCTTCGCCGCCCAGTTCATCGCGGTCAGCGTCGAGAGCTCCGTGCGTTCATCGGATGCGTCGTCGTAGAACGTGAACAGCGGGCTCGCGGGGTCGGTGGCCAGCGCCGGTCCGAGGACGGCGTCGGTGACGGTGGCGACCTCGCGGACGGGATGAGAGCTCATGGTGGTGATCCTCCCCCGGTGCGTCGGTCGAGGGTTTCGGTGGGTCAGTTGACGCAGGCCGGACCCGACCCCGATGCCGTGATCGGCGGGGTTGTGGTCGATGTCGAGGTCACCCCCGCCGGTGTCGCGGCGGTGTCGGAGCTGCCCGGTTGCGCGCCGGTGTCGGTGATCGACCCCGGTCCGGTGTAGGCGTCGGTGAGCATCAGCGTGAGGTGGCCCGCGGGGATCGAGGGATCGACCTGGACCGGGAGGCCGCCCATCTGGCGGGCGAGGTCGGTGGCGGCGGCGTTGCGTTCCGACGTCCTCACCGCGCTGGTGGCGTCCGGGCTCGACGCGTTGCCGGTTGTGCCGCGCAGGAACCCGCGACTCGTGGCGATGTTGGAGACGTTGGTGGCGAGTCCGTCGACCGAGCCGGCGTTGACGACGTCGACGGTGTAGTCGGCGCGGTCGAGGCGCCCGGGGGCGGGCTTCGTCAGCAGTGCGCTGGTGAAGCGCTGCACCGCAACGGGATTCACGGTGACGACGGACTGCTGTCCGTCCTCGCTCCACCCCTGCTCGTCGGTCACCGGGATGGTCGCGAACTTCACCTTGCCGCCGGTGAGGTCCTTGAGCTGCTCGACGAACTTGAGGATGTCCCAGTTGTCGTCGATCACGATCGACCGCGACACCGCCTGCTCGAGGTCGGAGAGCTTGCCGGGGTTGGTCAGCGTGCCCGCCGAGAGCACCTTCTGGGCCAGCGACGCCATGAATACCTGCTGCCGCACGATGCGGTCGAGGTCTCCTCGGGGCAGGTCGTGGCGTTGCCGGACGAAGCTCAGGGCCTGCGCGCCGTCGAGGACCTGCTTGCCCGCGCGGAACCGAGCCCCCGACAGCGGCTCGTCCACCGGGTTCTTCAGGCAGACGTCCACCCCGCCGACGGCGTCGGTGAGCAGGACGAACCCGACCAGCCCGACCTCGGCGTAGTGGTCGACCTGTACCCCGGTGAGCTTGGCGACGGTGTCGATGAGGGCCTTGCGGCCGGCGGCGGTCGATTCGGTCTGGGCCTGCTCGGGGGAGGTGCCCGACTCGACGAGCGCCTCGCGGCGGGCCTCCTTCGTCGCCCCGTAGGCGGCGTTGATCTTGCTCATCCCGATCCCGGGCACGTCGACGTAGGAGTCGCGGGGGATCGAGATGGCCGTCGCCGACGACCCGTCGTTCGGGATGCGGATCAACAGGATGGTGTCGGTGTTGGTGGCGACCTCGTCGCCTGCGTGCAGTTTGGCCTGTTCGGCCGGTGAGAGCGGGTTGCCCTGGGCGTCGGTCCGCGAGTCGGTGCCCACCATGAGGATGTCGACGGCGCCGTCCTTGCCCGAGCCCAACGACAGGCCGCCGAGACGGGTGACGTTGTCCTCGAGGCTGGTGATGCCGTTCCAGGCGTAGCCGGTGAGGACCAGGACGGCGACCGACGCCAGCGCGATGACCAGCCGTCCGGCGAACGGTCCGCGGCGCATCGTGGCGGCGTCCGGTGTGGGCGCGACCGGCGTGCGGTCTGCGCGCCCGGATGTCGTCGTCGGTCGCGCGGCGGAGCGTGTCGGGGCAGCGGTGGTCGAGGCGCGTGGGGTCGAGGGACGCGAGGTGGCGGTGCGGGGGGCGGAGTCCCGCGGGGCCGAGGTGCGGTCAGCCGTGGTCCGCGACGCCGCCGGTCGCGCGCGACGATCGGCGGGTCCACCGCGCCGAGGGGCGGCACGACGACCACGGGGGTCGTCGGGTGGCTGCTGCACGTGGACCTCTCGAAGTCGCGACGGATGGGGCGGGTGGGACTGGTGGTTCCCCGCAGGGTCCGACCTCACGGTAGCCGCCGACGACCGGCGAACCGGGGAGCGCAACGCCGCGCCTTCGGTGTCGCTCGGACGGGTCGGGGCCGACCGCGTCGACGGGTGGCGTCGGCGACCGGCCGATACGCTCGGTCGCGACAAGACAGGCGCGGCGACGAGGGGACGAGGCCGACCAGTGATCACCGACACACGCGAACGCACGGACGGTCGACGCGGTCGGCTCGTCGTGATCGGCGCAGGCGGTCAGGTCGGACGGCTGCTGGCCGCCGGGCCCGCCGCGGTGGCGATGGGCCGCGACGACATCGACATCGGCGACGCCGGCCGGGTCGAGCGGGCCCTCGTCGACCTCACCTCCGACGACATCGTCGTCAACTGCGCGGCGCACACGGCGGTCGACGCGGCCGAGACCGACGTCGAGGCGGCCCGCCTGGGCAACGAGATCGGTCCGGCGAACCTGGCGCGGGCGACCGCGCGGGCCGGCGCGCGACTGATCCACCTCTCCACCGACTACGTGTTCCCGAGCAGCAGAGATGACGGAGACCCGGCGCCGCTCGAACCCGACGACCTCGATCCCGAGGCGCAGCCGGCATCGGTCTACGGCAGCACCAAGCTGGCCGGGGAACGCGCCGTCGCCGAGATCGACCCGCGCGCGACCGTCGTGCGCACCGCATGGGTGTACACCGGTGCCCTCGGCGGCACCGATTTCGTCGCCACGATGCGGCGTCTCGAAGCCGAGCGCGACACGGTGTCGGTGGTCGACGACCAGATCGGATCACCCACCTACGCCGTCGATCTCGCGGCCGGACTCCTCGCGCTCGCCGACCGTCCCGACCTCACCGGCACGACCCTGCACGCGACGAACGCCGGGAGCTGCTCGTGGTTCGACCTGGCCCGCGCGGTGTTCGTGGGGGTGGGCGCCGATCCCGAGCGCGTGACGCCCACGACGACCGCGGCGTTCCCCCGCCCTGCACCCCGGCCGGCCTACTCGGTGCTGTCGGGTCGGTCGTGGGCGGCCGCCGGCCTGCCACCGCTGCGCGACTGGCGCGCAGGGCTCACCGCGGCGCTGGCCGCCGACGGGGTGACCGGGCCCGGCGTGTGAGAAAGCCGCCCCGGACGATCGGCCACCGACGGTTGGTTACCCTTGCCCCGTGACTGACCTGGCCGTGGTGACCGTGACCTATTCGTCGGGGGACCATCTCGCCGCCTTTCTCCGCAGCCTGCGCACCGCGACGACCGTCGACCACCGCGTGATCATCGCCGACAACGGCTCGACCGACGGCGCCCCCGAGGCCGCCGAACGCGACTTCGACAACGTCACCCTTGTCGACACCGGCGCCAACATCGGTTACGGCGGAGCCGCGAACCGCGCGGTGGCCGAGGTCGACCCCGCCGTCGAGTTCGTGGTCGTGGCCAACCCCGACGTCGAGTGGACGCCCGGATCGATCGACGAGATGCTCGCCGTCGCCCGCCGCCGCCCGCGCGCGGGATCGGTCGGCCCGCTGATCCGCGAACCCGACGGCACCGTCTATCCCTCGGCCCGCCACGTCCCCGACCTGGTGTCGGGTACGGGCCACGCCGTCCTGGGCAAGGTGTGGAAGTCCAACCCATGGACCACCGCCTACCGCCAGCAGGACGCCGACATCGCCGAGCGGACCGTCGGGTGGCTGTCGGGATCGTGCCTGCTGCTGCGCCGCGCGGCGTTCGACTCCATCGACGGGTTCGACTCCCGCTACTTCATGTACATGGAGGACGTCGACCTGGGCGACCGTCTGGCCCGCGCCGGGTGGCTCAACGTCTACGCGCCGAGCGCCGAGGTGATCCACCGCAAGGGCCACGTCGCCGGTGAACACCCCGAACTCATGCTGCCCGCCCACCACCAGAGCGCCTACCGCTTCCAGGCCGATCGTCACCCCGGTGCCCGCTGGGCGCCGTTGCGTGCGGGGCTCGGAGCGGGTCTGTGGGTCCGGTCGAAGGTGGCGGTGGCGTCGGCCCGCCGAGCCGCGAGAAACCGGACGGACTCGCCTACTGTGAACGCAGTCCAACCACCCACGATGGAGGCTTGAGTGGCACCGACCGATGGCGACATCACCCACACCGGTACGTCGGGGAGTGGTGTACAGGCAGTGATCCTGGTGGGCGGCAAGGGAACCCGTCTACGGCCGCTGACCCTGTCGGCACCCAAGCCGATGCTGCCCACCGCCGGCATGCCGTTCCTCACCCACCTGCTGTCGCGGATCGGCGCGGCGGGCATCACCGACGTCGTGCTCGGCACCTCGTTCAAGGCCGAGGTCTTCGAGGAGCACTTCGGTGACGGCTCGAAGCTCGGCATGCATCTGTCGTATGTGACCGAGACCGAACCCCTGGGCACGGGCGGGGCCATCCGCAACGTGCTCCCCGAACTCACCGCGGACACCATTCTCGTGTTCAACGGAGACGTGTTGGGCGGCACCGATGTCGGTGCGGTCCTCGACACCCATCACTCCTCGGGTGCCGACGTCACGATCCACCTGGTGCGTGTCGGCGATCCGCGGGCGTTCGGATGCGTCCCCACCGACGACGACGGTCGCGTGACGGCGTTCCTGGAGAAGACCCAGGATCCGCCGACCGATCAGATCAACGCGGGGTGCTACGTCTTCAAACGGTCGGTGATCGAGGAGATCGACACCGGCCGACCGGTGTCGGTGGAGCGGGAGGTGTTCCCCAATCTGCTGGCGCACGGCAGGCACGTGCACGCCCACGTCGACACCGGTTACTGGCGCGACATGGGGACCCCGGAGGACTTCGTCCAGGGCTCGGCCGACCTGGTGCGCGGGATCGCGCCGTCGCCGGCATTGGCGGGGCCGCGCGGTGAGTCGCTGGTGCACGAGGGTGCCGGTGTCGCACCGGGAGCGGTCCTCGTCGGCGGGACGGTCGTCGGTCGTGGGGCCGAGATCGGTGCCCGTGCCCGACTCGACGGTGCCGTGGTCTTCGACGGCGCCGTGATCGAGGCGGGAGCGGTGGTGGAGCGCAGCATCATCGGCTTCGGCGCCCGGATCGGCCCGCGGGCGCTGGTGCGCGACGGGGTCATCGGCGACGGCGCCGACATCGGTGCGCGATGTGAGTTGCTACGCGGCGCGCGGGTGTGGCCGGGGGTCACGATCCCCGACGGCGGGGTGCGGTTCTCCACCGACGTGTGATGACGCGACCGATGATCGACCCGAACCGCTCCATCGCGCGATTCGTCGCCGTGGGGGATTCGTTCCCCGAGGGTGTGGGTGACGACGAACCGTTGTGCCCCAACGGGGTCCGTGGCTGGGCGGATCGGACGGCGGAGGTGCTCGCTCGGCGTGCCGCTCAGCGCGGCGACGCACCGTTGCGGTACGCGAATCTCGCGATCCGCGGGAAGCTGCTCGGCCCGGTGGTGGCCGATCAGCTCGACCCGGCACTGCGCATGGCGCCCGATCTGGTGGCGATCTGCGCGGGCGTCAACGATCTGCTGCGCCCGTCGGTCGACATCGACGACCTCATGGCGCGCTACGACTCCGCGATCGGTGCGTTCGTCGACACCGGGGCCCTCGTGTTCACCTTCACGGCCTTCGACACCGCGGCCCGACCGCTGTTCGCCGCGCTCCGTGGACGTTTCGCCATCTACAACGAACTGCTCCGCGAGATCGCCGACCGCCGTGGGGTGCACCTGGTCGACTTCTGGCGGATGCGCGAGTTCGCCGACCGCCGGATGTGGGAGTTCGACCGGATGCACCTGTCGCCGGCCGGCCACCATCAGATGGCGATCTGCGTTCTCGAATCTCTGGGCATCGCCCACGATCTCGTCCCCGTCGCCTTCGGTCCCGTGGAGGAGATCTCGGCTGGGCAACGGCGGAAGGGCAACCGTCAGTGGGCGGCTCAGGCGGCCGCGCCGTGGATCGGGCGGCGTCTGCGTGGCCGGTCCCGGGGGGACGGCATGTCGCCGAAATACCCCGAACTCACCGAACTGGCGCCCACGCCCTGACAGGAACGGCCCGGCGGCCCGGGGTGGACGGGTCGGTCACACCTCGTCGGTGGGTGCGGTCCGCGCGGCGGCGAGCAGGCCGCGGCCGAGCGGGATGACCACCGGCAGCAGGCCGTCGTCCTCGGAGATCATCAGCGCCGCGGCGCGGGCGGCCGAGGTCTCGGGATCGATCTGTCCCGGATCGGCGATCCGACCGTCGGCGGTGGCGTCGTGCACCAGCAGCACGCCACCGGGGCGCAGGAGTCGTAGTCCCTCGGTGACATAGCGCGGTTGGTCGATGACGGCGCCGTCGACGAACACGACGTCGTAGGACGCGTCGGCGAGGCGTGGCAGCACGTCGGCGGCGCGGCCGTTGATCAGTCGTGTCCGTGATGCGGCGACGCCCGCGGCGGTGAAGGCCACCTTGGCCGCCCGCTGGTGTTCGGAGTCGGGGTCGATGGTGGTGAGGACCCCGTCGGCGCGCATCCCGGCGAGCAACCACAGACCGCTGACGCCGGCGCCGGTACCGATCTCGACCACGTTGCGCGCATCGGTCAGCCGCGTCAGGAGGCACAGCGTCGCGCCGACGGCGGGGGACACGGCGGCGGCACCGAGTTCGTGCGCGCGTTCGCGGGCCGCGAGGAGGGTGTCGTCCTCGGCGATCGCCGACTCCGCGTAATCGCGGAGCGATTCGTGACCGGGGTCGCGGAGCGATTCGTGACCGGGGTCGCGGGTCTGCGGGTCGGTCGGCTGGTCGCCGGGGGTGTCGGGCACGGTGACAGGTTAACCGCCGCCGGTCGCCCGGTCGGCGAGGTCGGGGTCCGCCGCGCGTGGCGGCGGTCGGTCCTTCGGTGCGCCGATGGGCCTCGTCATGACTCTCAGGCAACGCTCAGGCCACTCATACGGCTCGCACACCCCGATGTACCAGAGTCATGGACAACGACACAGCGATCGTCATCGCGGGCCACCGCGGACCCCGTCGGCTCGGGAACATCCCGGACCACGACGAGGTTCTCCTCACCGAGATGACACCCCGCGCGTCGACCCCGAGAGGAAGTGGAGCCGCGCACATGACCGAAACTCCCCGATCCGCCGACACCGCGGATCACACGCCGACCACGATCGAGGCCGCCGCGCCCACCGATCCCGCCGTGGGGGAGCGTTCGGGCACCGCCCGGTTCGACGAGACCGGTGACGGGTCGCTCATGCCGTCCTGGGACGAGTTGGTCCGCGAGCACGCCGATCGCGTCTACCGCCTCGCCTACCGGTTGTCGGGCAACCAGCACGACGCCGAGGACCTGACACAGGAGACGTTCATCCGCGTCTTCCGCTCGCTGTCGAACTACCGGCCCGGCACGTTCGAGGGCTGGTTGCACCGCATCACCACCAACCTGTTCCTCGACATGGTCCGCCGTCGCGCGAAGATCCGGATGGAGGCGCTGCCCGAGGACTACGAGCGTGTCCCGGGCTCCGCGCCCGACCCGGGCCGCGCCTACGACGACGCGAACCTCGACCCCGATCTGCAGCAGGCTCTCGATGCGCTGGCGCCGGAGTTCCGCGCCGCGGTCGTCCTGTGTGACATCGAGGGTCTGTCGTACGAGGAGATCGCGACCACGCTCGGCGTGAAGCTGGGTACGGTCCGCAGCCGCATCCACCGTGGTCGGCAGGCCATCCGCGACCACCTCGCCGCCAACGGTCACACCAGCAGCCGATCGGTCACCACCTCCATCTGACCGCGGGGGTCGGTGGGTGGCGTCTTCCGATGGGAACCCGCGAGGGGTGGTGATCGTTGTCCCCTCGGTGCCGGACACACGACACCACCGAGAGCTTTCGCTATCGTGGGGCACGCCCGCGGCTCGTCGCTCTCGGGTTCGACCGTGAGAGACCGCCGACTCGAAGGGGTGATGACCGTGGACCGGCTACGAGGTCCGTTCGGCCCGAATCCTGGGGACGCCGATCCGCGCGACGCCGATGCACGCGACCGCCGGACGCCTCGCCGCCCGGCGTCGTCGTCGTTGTCGCCGAACACCGACTACCGCGCGCCCGGTTCGGCCGGAGGGCGGTCGTTCGCCCCCACCGATCATCTCGCCACCGAGGCCGTCGCGGCCTACGTCGACGGCGAGCTGCGGATGAACGCCCACCTGCGCGCGGCACGGCACATCGCCGCCTGCGCCGACTGCGCCGCCGAGGTCGACGCCCAGGCCGCGGCACGGACCGCGCTCCGCGGTTGCTCCGACATCACCATGCCCCTGGGCCTTCTGGGCGCCCTGACCGACATCCCGAGCCGGGAGATCGATCTGCGCAGCGCTCTCGAGCGCGCGCGCGACACCGACCGCCGCGCCCCGGACCGCGGGGGTCCGCTCTCGGCCCCGGGCTTCCCGGTGCACCGTCCGAGCCGTTGGCGCCATCGGTGATCCCGGCCTCGGCGGCCGTGGGCGTGACGCGATGACCCCGGCTCCCCCCGGCGACTCGTCGGATGTGCCACCGTCGGTGAACACGTCGAAGGCCGATCCGGGCGCGGGTCCGCGTCAGGGCCGGCACTCCCCGGTCTCACCCCAGACCGCTGCGGTGTTCGGTCGTCCCGCCGGTGTCGACGGTTCGTTCGCCGCCCCGGAACACCAGCGCGCGCGAGCCGTGCAGCCCGTCGTCGGCGCGCCTGATCCCGTTCTGCGCGAGGCGTTCTCGCGTCCGCCGGGCGCCGATGAGGCGGTGCAACGTGATCCGGACTCCCGCTACGGCGAGTCCGCCGAGCCCGACGCGACCCCCGATCCCTGGCGCGATCCGTCGAGCGTGGCGGGTCTCGACGCCCCGGCGCTGGCGACCGCTCCCGCACCGGCGCCGGTGCTGCCCGGCGCGAAGCTCGGCGTCCGTGAACTGCTCTTCGACCGCATCGTCAGCTGGCGGGCGCTGGCGATCCTCGCCGTCGTCGCCCTCGCCGTCGGCGTGGTGGGCGGTCTGTTCGGTCGCCTCACCGCCGAGGTCGTGCCGCCGCTGCACTCGAGCACCGTGTCGCTGGGCAACGGTGACAAGGCCCCCCGTGCCGCCGGCGGACGCGTCGCGCAGGTCGCGCAGGCGGTCGAGAAGGCCGTCGTCGCGATCAACGTCCGCACCGCGAACTCGATCGGCACCGGATCCGGGGTCGTCCTCGACAAGTCCGGCTACATCGTCACCAACAACCATGTCATCTCCCAGGCCGCCACCGAGCGCGCGTCGCTGGAGGTGACGTTCTTCGACCGGCAGCGGGTTCCCGCCCGCATCGTCGGTCGCGACATCCGCACCGACCTCGCGGTGATCAAGGTCGACGGCGTCGACAATCTCACCGTCGCGTCCCTGGGGAACTCCGCCGATCTCGAGATCGGCCAGGAGGTCATCGCGTTCGGGTCCCCGCTGGGTCTCGACCGGACCGTAACGAGCGGGATCGTCAGCGCGACGAACCGCGCGGTCCCACTCCGCCCGGACGACACCTCCGACACCGACGCGGTGATCGACGGCATCCAGACCGACGCGGCGATCAACCCCGGCAACTCCGGTGGACCGCTGGTCGACGACAACGCACGGGTGGTCGGGATCAACACCGCAGGCCTCGTGCCGGGTGGCGGCTCCATCGGCCTCGGCTTCGCGATCCCGATCGACGAGGCCCGTTCGGTGGCGCAGGCCCTCATCCGCGACGGCAAGGTCACCCACGCCCAGATCGGTGTCAGTGCGAGTTCGGTGCGCAACGACAAGGTGCTCGGCGCCCGTATCGGCAACATCGTGGGCGGGTCACCGGCGGCGCGCGCGGGCCTGCGGGAGGGCGACGTCGTCACCGAGTTCGACAACCGGCCCATCGACGGTGCCGACGAACTCACCGTCGCCGTTCGCACCTCGACCATCGGCAGGTCGGTGCCGTTCACCTACTGGCGTGACGGCCGCACCTTCACCGCGTCGATCACGCCCGCGGCGGACTGAGTAGCCTGCAACTGTGTTCAGCAGCATCGGATGGGGCGAGCTCCTGGTACTCCTGGTGGCCGGTCTGGTCATCCTCGGACCCGAGCGGTTGCCCGGTGCCGTCACCTGGACGATGAAGTCACTGCGTCAGGTCCGCGAGTACGCGGCGGGGGCGACCAACCAGCTGAAGGACGATCTCGGCCCGGATTTCGAGGATTTCCGTAAGCCGCTGGCCGACCTCAACGAGCTGCGGGGCATGACGCCGCGATCGCTGATCACCAAACACCTGCTCGACGGTGACGACTCGTTCTTCTCCGGCAACTTCGACGACGACACGCGTATCAAGCCGGTGTCGGCGCCGATGCCCGAGATCAACCCGACGCCTGCACCCGCCCTGACGACCGATGGGCCCGGACCGTCGCTCACCAAGAAGACCTCGCCGGACCTGACGAAGCCGACGGCGCCCGGGGCCCGAACGGCGTCGACGGATCAGCCCACGAAGCGCTCGGTCGTCGACTGGGACGCCACGTAGCGGTCGACGACCCAGGGGACGGTCAGGCGTTGCGCGCGGTGTCGATACCCAACGACATCCCCGCCAGACCCCGGCGGCGGACGGCGAGACGTTGCGCGACCTCGCGCAGCGCGGCGCCCGCCGGGGATGTCGGATCCGACAGCACGAGCGGCACACCGCTGTCGCCACCCTCGCGCAGCGCGGTCTCCAACGGGATCGAGCCCAGCAGGGCGACCTCGGATCCGACCGCACGGGTGAGTCGTTCGGCCACCAACGCGCCGCCACCGGAACCGAACGGCTCGATGCGGCTGCCGTCGGGCAGTTCCATCCACGACATGTTCTCGACCACGCCGGCGATCTTCTGGCGGGTCTGCAGGGCGATCGCACCGGCGCGCTCGGCGACCTCGGCGGCGGCCTGCTGCGGGGTGGTGACGACCAGGATCTCCGCACCGGGGATGAGCTGGGCGATGGAGATGGCGATGTCGCCGGTGCCCGGCGGCAGGTCGAGGAGCAGCACGTCGAGGTCGCCCCAGTAGACGTCGGCGAGGAACTGCTGCAGGGCGCGGTGCAGCATGGGTCCGCGCCACACGACCGGGGTGTTGCCGCTGGTGAACTGCGCGATGGAGATGAACTTCACGCCATGCGCCATGGGCGGCATGATCATCTTCTCGACCTGCGTGGGCTTGGCGTCGCTACCCATCATGCGGGGCACCGAGTGTCCGTAGATGTCGGCGTCGAGGACCCCCACGGTGAGCCCTCGTTCGGCGAGCGCGGCCGCGAGGTTGACGGTCACGCTGGACTTGCCGACGCCGCCCTTGCCCGATGCCACGGCGTACACGCGTGTCAGCGACCCGGGTTGGGCGAACGGGATGACCGGTTCGGCGCGGTCGCCGCGCAACGACTTGCGGAGCTCGGTGCGCTGCGCGTCGTCCATCACGTCGAGTTCCACCCGCACCGCGCCGACGCCGGGGACGTCGGAGGCGGCGGTCGTGACCCGTTCGGTGATCTCGGTGCGCAGGGGGCAGCCCGACGTCGTGAGGTAGATGCCGATGTCGACGCTGCCGTCGGCGGCCACGGTCACCGATTTGAGCATGCCGAGGTCGGTGATCGGTTTGCCGATCTCGGGGTCGGTCACCCCGGCCAGGGCGGTACGGATCGCGGATTCGGTGTCGCTGTTCATCGCCGTTCAGCGTATCCGGCTCCCACGGTCGGCTTCCCGCCGCCGGTGGGCGAGCGGCGGTTCTACGGCTCGAGGGCCAACGACGGTGTGGGACGCAGGGTGAGCGAACGGATCACGCACGGTCCGGCGGGCGGCGCCGCGGCGGTCAGGGCGCCGGTGAGCTCGCCGGCGAGCCCGATCGGACCGCACCGCGTGCCGAGTGCGTCGACACCCACCCCGGCGACCTCGATGCTCGTCGGGCCGGTCGGTGTGATCGTCCAGGGGAGCGCCGCGGTCCGGGCGATCCCGCACAGCGGGTTCGCCCCGCTCAGCACGGCCTTGCCAACCGTCGCCGAGGTGCCGTCGGGTGCAACCGTGACCGTGAGATCGACGGTGCACGACACCGGTCCGGCGGGAGAGGTCACGGCGATCGTGGCCGGCACCACGAAGGCGGCCTTGGTCGCTCGCAGACGTGCCGACGGTGCCGGGGTGGACCCGGGTGCGCCGGGGGTCCCCGAGGCGGTGGGTGCGCCGGGCACGCCCGACGGTGGCACCGCGCCGGGCGCACGGGGGGCGCCGGGGGTCGGTGCAGCGCTCGTCGCCGGGCGCTTGACCTCGAGGACCGATGCGGTGGGCACCGCGCCCGTCGCGTAGGCGAGTGCCCAGGTCAGCACGTTCGAGACGTAGTCGAGGGAGTTGTTGTAGCGGAGGACCGCGGCGACACGGTGCTGCGGAGCCATGATGTCGCTGACCCCGGCGCACAGGTAGCGGCCCGCCGAGTAGGTGGCGTCGAAGATGTTGTTCGGGTCGGCGCGGCCGTCGCCGTTGCCGTCGGAACCCCAGGCCGCCCAGGTACTGGGGATGAACTGCATCGGTCCCATGGCGCGATCGTGGACGGGGTCACCGTCGATGGATCCGCGGTCGGTGTCGGTGATGACCGCGTTGCCCGCGAGACTGCCGTCGAGGACCGGACCGGCGATGGGGTTGATCGTGGTGCCCGAGGCGTCGACCGATCCGTCGCCGGCGTGCCCGGACTCGATGCGGCCGATGCCGGCGAGGAGGAACCACGGCAGCTTGCACGCGGAGTTCTCGGCGCCGACGCGGTCCGCCGCGAGCTTGTAGGCGCGCAGCATGATGCCCGGGATGCCGAGAGGACCCGACGGCAGTGCGGGGGCCAACGTGCGCACACCTGCTGTGACGATGCCCGCCCCCGCCGCGGCCGCAGGTGCGGCGGGCGGGGCGAAGCCCAGGGCGCGGGGGCCGGTGTCGACGATCGCCGCGGCCGGCGTCACCTCTGCGGCGGCCAGTGCCGACGCCGGTTGACGTTGCGCGCTGGAAGTCGCGGCCCCGAGGACGAACACGCCGACCAACAGTGTGGCGACACCCATCGGCACGTAGCGGCCGGCGTTCATCGTGGTTCGCTGCGCACCTGCGTCTCGAGCAGGCCGGCGGTCACGTTGTCGGGCCAGGGCCGCGTCGACGACAGCTCGGGACTGCACAGGGGCACCGCTTTCTCACACACGAGTTCGCCGACGGGACAGTCGACTTCGACGGTGACGTATCGATCGTGCTCGGTCGGTACCGTCCCCCGGACCGGGCTGTGATCCACGATACATATGGGACGAGCGTGCGGGAGGCGAACGGTCAGGTGCGTGGTCCGCGACGGTTCTCGGTGTCGGCCGTCTCGGTGGTACCCGGGTCGCGAAGTGCCGTGCGCAGTTCGGTCAGCAGGTCGTCGAGTTCGCGGCGCAGGTAGTCGCGGGTGACGGTGTCGCCGACGGCGAGGCGCACCGCGGCGAGCTCGCGGGCGAGGAACTCGGTGTCGGCCTTGGTCTGCTCGGCGCGCATCCGGTCCTCCTCCAGCGCCACCCGGTCGCGGTTCTCCTGCCGGTTCTGGGCCAGCAGGATCAGCGGTGCGGCGTAGGCGGCCTGCGTCGAGAAGGCCAGGTTGAGCAGGATGAACGGGTAGGGATCCCACTGGATGCTCAGCGCCACCATGTTCAGCGCGATCCACACGATCACCACGACGGTCTGGATCGCGAGGTAACGACCCGTGCCGAGGAAGCGGGCCAGTCGCTCGCTGTACACACCGACGATGTCGGCGTCGAGGTGGAACGGCAGGCGACGGCGGCCCTTCGTCGGGGTGTCGAGGCGGCGTCCGCCCCGGGCCGCGGAATCGGGGCTCACGACAGGCCTCCCCGCACCCTCGGGCGACCGGCGACGACGGTGTCGTCGTCATAGTTCTCGTTCTCTCGCCAGTCCTCGGGGAGGAGGTGGTCGAGGAGGTCGTCGACGGTGACCGCGCCGAGGAGGTGCCCCTCGGCGTCGACAACGGGTCCGCACACGAGGTTGTAGGTCGCGAAGTAGCGGGTGACCGCCTCGAGCGAGTCCTCCGGACCCAGTCGCGCGAGATCGGTGTCGAGGATGCCGCCGACGAGGTCGGCGGGCGGTTCGCGGAGCAGTGCCTGCAGGTGCACGCAGCCGAGGTACTTGCCCGTCGGTGTGGCCGTCGGCGGGCGGACGACGAACGTCAGGCTCGCCGACGCCGGGGTCAGGTCGGGGTTGCGGGCGCGGGCGAGGGCCTCGGCGATGGTGGTGCTCGCGGTGACGATGAGCGGCTCCGGTGTCATCAGGCCGCCTGCGGTGTCGGGGGAGTGCGACAGCAGCCGTCGCACCGGCGCCGACTCCTCGGGGTCCATCAGCTGCAGCAGGGCCTCGGCCTCGGTGTCGGGCAGTTCGCCGAGGAGGTCGGCGGCGTCGTCGGGATCCATGGCCTCGAGGACGTCGGCGGCGCGGTCGACCTCCATCCGGCCGATAAGCTCGGTCTGGTCGTCGACCGGGAGCTCCTGGATGACGTCGGCGAGTCGCTCGTCGTCGAGGGCGCCGGCGATCTCCTGGCGACGCTTGGACGGCAGCTCGCGCAGCGCATTGGCGACGTCGGCGGCGCGCATGCCCTCGAACTGCGAGAGTGCCTGTGTCACACCCTGTCCGGGCTGTTCGAGACTGCTGTGGGTGAGGCCGCGTACCGCCGACCAGCCCACGACGTGGGTCTCGCCGCGTCGACCGAGGCGGGAGCGGGTGCCCCGCAGTGCGACACGCGAGATGACCCAGTCGCGGGTGCGATTGCGTTCGATGCCCAGGTCGACCACGTGCATGTCGGCGCCGGCGAGTTCGGGGAGGTCGGGGTCGACGACCGTGACACGACTGTCGAGGATCTGCCCGATCGCCAGCGACTCCCCGGGGCGCAGGTTGAGACGACGCATGCTGATGGTCCCCGTGTTGAGGTTCACCGACGTCGGTTCGATGCTCGTGACCCGCAACATGGGTACGAAGATGCGTCGTCGGGTGCTCAGTTCGACGGCCAGACCGAGTGCTCGCGGCGGCGCCGAATCGAAGCGCAGCGACAGCACGAGGTCGCGTACGCGACCTATCGACTCGCCGTCGGGGCCGAGGACCGCGAGGCCCGCGAGCCTGGCCACGAACACCTTGCTCACTGCTGCCATGGCTGACAGGGTAGTGCGAGCCCTCGGCTGGTCGGCGTGGTGTGTCGATGAAGACACCCGTGCGGGCCGTGATGCCGGAATGCCGACCGCGATGCCGGAATCGAAGGACCATGGCGTCGTCGACGTGACGGGAGGACGCGATGGAGCGGGATGCTCCGCGGGCGGTGTTGCGCCGGTCGATCCTGGCCGTGCCGGGCAGCTCCGCGGCCATGCTCACCAAGGCACGCGCGCTGCCGGCCGACGAGGTCTTCTGTGATCTCGAGGACGCCGTGGCCCCAGAGGCGAAGGTCGCCGCACGGGCCGCGGTCGTCGACGCACTCACGGCCACCGACTGGCGGTCCCCGCGACGGGCGGTACGGGTCAACGCGTGGTCGACGCCGTGGACCCACGCCGACGTCATCGATGTCGTCGCCGGTGCGGGCGCACACCTGCACTCCGTCGTGCTGCCCAAGGTCGGTCGGGGGGCCGAGGTGATCGCGCTCGACCTCCTGCTGACGCAACTCGAGAGAATTCACGACCTGCCCGTCGGTGCCATCGGCATCCAGGCGCAGATCGAGGACGCCGGAGCACTGCGCCGGATCGACGAGATCGCCTCGGCCAGTGCGCGTCTCGAAGCGCTGGTGCTGGGCCCGGCGGACATGTCGGCCAGTCTGGGCATGCGCACCCTCACCACCGGTGAGCAGCCGCAGGGCTACACGCTCGGCGACGCGCACCATCACGTGCTGATGAGTGTGCTCGTCGCGGCCCGCGCGCACGGGCTCGCGGCCGTCGACGGACCGTATCTCGCCTTCGATGCGCCGGATCGACTGCGCGCCATCGCCCTTGCCGCCGCGGCCCTCGGGTACGACGGCAAATGGGTCATCCATCCGTCGCAGATCGACGTCGTCAACGATGTCTTCACGCCGCGTCAGGCCGATTACGACGCGGCCGAGGATCTGCTCGACGCGTACGCCACGGCCACGTCGACGGCGGGCGGAGCCCGCGGCGCGGTACGTCACCGCGGTGAGATGATCGACGAGGCGAGTGCGGCCATGGCGTCGGCACTCGCGCGGACCGGACGCGCCGCGGGCCTCACCCGGACGCCGACGGACGACGATCGCACCACCGAGAACGACACCGTACAGATCGCGAAGACGAAGGGCACGACATGACCAACCCGATCCGACCCGGTGGACGCGAGGCCCCGGGGCTGCCCACGCCGCCGTCGGGCTGGCCCATCGGCTCGTACCGCACCTACGCCGAGGCGCAGAAGGCCGTCGACTACCTCTCCGACGCCGAGTTCCCGGTGCAGGACGTGACCATCGTCGGTGTCGATCTGATGCAGGTCGAGCGCGTCCTCGGGCGACTCACCTGGGGCAAGGTCATCGGCGGCGGTGTCGCCTCGGGCGCGTGGCTCGGACTCTTCTTCGGGCTCCTGCTCAGCCTGGTCGTCACCGGTGCGATCGTGGTGCCCATCGCCTTCGGCATCATCGGCGGCATCGTCTTCGGCGTCATCTCCACGTCCATCCCGTACGCCGCCACCCGCGGCACGCGCGACTTCGCCTCCACCATGCAGTTGGTGGCGGGTCGTTATGACGTGATCTGCGATCCCAAGAGTGCGCCCCAGGCGCGCGACCTGTTGGCCCGTACCACCATCTGACGTCCGGATGTGCCCGTTCGGGCATCTCCGGGACCGCGCGGGCTCGATTCCGACACGAGTTGGCACGTTCATGCCGAATGTGTTGCGAGTCACGAATTGCCACCTATAACGTATTGCCTCAGGCATTCGAAGGTGCACGCCGTAGGTGACGCGTGCGCTCCGGTCGCAAGGAGGCGTACGTGGCGGGCATGAGACACACCAGCGGGAGCGGAAGGCGGGCGAAGTTCGCCGTCGCCGCCCTCGCGGCCGCGGCGGTCGTGCTGCCGGCGGTGAGCGCGTGCGGATCCGGGTACACACCACGGACCCTGAACGCATACGCACCGGCCGACGGCGCCTCGTTCATCGACCAGGTCGGCAAGAAGTGCAGCGCGGCATCGGGCGGCGAGTACAACATCGTCACCCACGCGCTGCCGAAGGCCGCCGACGACCAGCGCCTGCAGCTCGCGCGTCGACTCGCGGGCAACGACGCCGGGCTCGACCTCATGGGCATGGACGTCGTGTGGACCGCCGAGTTCGCCGACGCCGGATGGCTCGAACCCGTTCCGCAGGACCTGGTCTCCGACATCAGTTCTCAGTCGCTCCCCGGTCCGCTCGAGACCGCGGAGTGGAAGACCAAGTCCGACAACGCCAAACGGCTCTACGCGATCCCGACGTGGACCAACACGCAGCTGCTGTGGTTCCGTCCCGACATCCTCAAGCAGTACCTCGGGTCGACGAAGGCGCCCTCGACGTGGGACGAGGTGCTCGCGGCCAACGAGAAGATCCGGACGGCGTGGAAGGGACCAGGCGCGGCCCCCAGCTACATCGAGGTGCAGGGCGCGCAGTACGAGGGACTCATGGTGTGGTTCAACACCCTTCTCACCAGCGCGGGCGGTTCGGTGGTCGACGCCAACGACCCGACCAAGATCACCCTCAACGACACCCCCGCGCACCGCGCCGCGACCGAGAAGGCGCTGGAGATCATGCGGTCGGTCGCCCGCGCCCCCGGCGCAGACCCGTCGCTGAGCAACAACAAGGAGAACGAGGGACGCCTGGCCATGGAAAACGGCCTGTCGACCTTCCAGATCAACTACCCCTTCGTGTTCCCGAGCATGCGGTCCAACGCCGCCTCCGGCGACGTCGCCTTCTTCCCGGAGATGAAGAAGTACGCCAACCTCTTTGCCGACGCCGACAACCCGCCGAAGGACTCCGAACTCGGACCGGTGAACCAGCTGGTCCGAACCCGGTTCGACTTCGCGCGGTACCCCGGCGTCAACGCGGGCAGCCCGGCCAAGGTGACCGTGGGCGGGGTGAACCTCGCCGTCGCGAGCACCTCGAAGCAGAAGTCGTTGGCGTTCAAGGCGGCTGCGTGTCTCACGAACTCCGACGCGCAGAAGGTCTACTCGATCAGCGGTGGTACCCCGCCGACGATCTCGTCGATCTACGACGATCCCGATTTCAAGCAGACCTATCCGATGGGTGACGACATCAAGGCTCAGCTCGAGGCCAACTCGTCCTCGAACCGGCCGGCATCGCCGGTCTACCAGGCGATCTCGACGCTGCTCGTCGCCAAGCTGAGCCCTCCCGGTGGACTCGATCCTAAGAGCGGTGTGGATGTGCTGGCCGACCAGGTCCGCAAGGCAATCGACGGTAAGGGACTGATTCCATGACAGCGGCGGATGGGGGCCTCTCGGCGCCCCGGGGACGTCACGCGCGCGGCGAGACCGACCGGCCCGCGCCCACGACCGTGGCGCGCACCGAGACCGGCGGCGCGCCACCCACGGCGAAGAACGTCAGCGACGGCAAGAAGGCCGACCGTCGCCTCGGACTGCTGCTGATCGCGCCGGCCGCGATCGTGATGCTCGTCGTCACCGGTTACCCGATCGTCTACTCGGTGTACCTGAGCCTGTTCAAGGCCAGCCTCTCGGCGCCGGGCAAGAGCGAGTTCGTCTGGTTCACCAACTACGTGACCGCGCTCAGCGACAATTACTGGTGGACGGCGTTCGGGGTCACCCTGGGGATCACCGTGGTGTCGGTCGCGATCGAGTTCGTGCTGGGTCTGGCCATCGCACTCGTCATGCACCGCACCATCTTCGGCAAGGGACTCGTCCGCACCGTCGTGCTCATCCCGTACGGCATCGTGACCGTCGCGGCCGCCTTCTCGTGGTACTACGCGTGGACACCGGAGACGGGGTACCTGGCCAACCTGCTGCCCACCGGCAGCGCTCCGCTCACCGAGCAGATCCCCTCACTGGCGATCATCGTCCTGGCCGAGGTGTGGAAGACGACGCCGTTCATGGCGCTGCTGTTGCTGGCCGGCCTCGCCCTCGTCCCCGACGATCTGCTCAAGGCGGCCCAGGTCGACGGCGCGGGAGCATGGACGCGACTGATCCGGATCACGATCCCGTTGATGAAGCCGGCCATCCTGGTCGCGCTGCTGTTCCGCACGCTCGACGCCTTTCGCATCTTCGACAACATCTACGTGCTCACCAAAGGGGCGAACCAGACCGGATCGGTGTCGATCCTCGGATATGACAACCTGTTCCGCGCGTTCAACCTCGGCGTGGGATCGGCGATCAGCGTCCTGATATTCCTCACGGTCGCGATCATCGCGGCTCTGTTCATCAAGGGGTTCGGTGCATCCGCACCCGGATCCGACACCGAGGGGCGGTAGCGCCGAACATGAACCAGACTGCTGGACGCAAAGTCGGCTGGTCCGTCATCAACCTGCTGGTCGTCCTCTACGCGCTGATCCCCGTCCTCTGGATCGTCAGCCTGTCGTTCAAGACCACGGGATCGGTGACCGACGGCAGCCTCATCCCGAAGAAGTGGACGTTCGACAACTACAAGGGCATCTTCGACACCAGCACCTTCACCAGCGCGTTGATCAACTCGATCGGCATCGGGTTGATCACCACGGTGATCGCGGTGTTGTTGGGCACGGTGGCCGCGTATGCGGTGGCACGCCTGGACTTCCCGGGCAAGAAGCTGTTCATCGGCGCCGCACTGCTCATCGCGATGTTCCCGCAGATCTCGCTGGTGACACCGCTGTTCAACATCGAGCGCAAGGTCGGCCTGTTCGACACCTGGCCCGGTCTGATCCTGCCGTACATCACCTTCGCCCTGCCGCTGGCGATCTACACGCTGTCGGCGTTCTTCCGCGAGATCCCGTGGGAGCTCGAGAAGGCGGCCAAGATGGATGGCGCCACGCCCGCCCAGGCGTTCCGTAAGGTGATCGCGCCGCTGGCCGCACCGGGCATCGTCACCGCGGCGATCCTCGTGTTCATCTTCGCGTGGAACGACCTGCTCCTGGCCATCTCGTTGACATCGACCGAGAACTCCATCACCGCGCCCGTGGCGATCGCCAACTTCACGGGGGATTCGCAGTTCGCCGAGCCCACCGGCTCCATCGCGGCCGCTGCCGTGGTGATCACCATTCCGATCATCGTCTTCGTACTGTTCTTCCAACGTCGTATCGTCGCCGGCCTGACCTCCGGCGCTGTGAAGGGATAACCATGGCCGACATCGTTCTGGACAAGGTGAGCAAGCGCTACCCCGACGGCTCGCTGGCGGTCAGTGAGGTGAACATCGAGATCGCCGACGGCGAGTTCATCATCCTGGTGGGACCCTCGGGCTGCGGTAAGTCGACGACGCTGAACATGATCGCGGGCCTCGAGGACATCTCCTCGGGAGAGCTGCGCATCGGGGGTTCGCGCGTCAACGAGAAGGCGCCGAAGGACCGCGACATCGCCATGGTGTTCCAGAGCTACGCGCTCTACCCCCACATGTCGGTGCGCGACAACATCGCGTTCCCGCTGACCCTGGCGAAGCTGTCGAAGTCGGAGATCGCGTCTAAGGTCGACGAGGCCGCGAAGATCCTCGACCTCGGTCAGTACATGGACCGCAAGCCCGCGAACCTCTCCGGCGGGCAGCGGCAGCGTGTCGCCATGGGTCGCGCGATCGTGCGGAACCCCAAGGCGTTCCTCATGGACGAGCCGCTGTCGAACCTCGACGCGAAGCTGCGTGTGCAGATGCGCACCGAGATCTCGCGTCTGCAGCAGCGCCTCGGCACCACCACCGTCTACGTGACCCACGATCAGACCGAGGCCATGACCCTCGGCGACCGTGTCGTCGTGCTGCGCGGCGGCCATGTGCAGCAGATCGGCTCGCCGCAGGAGCTCTACGCCAACCCCGCGAACCTGTTCGTGGCCGGTTTCATCGGATCGCCGGCGATGAACTTCATCCCCGGCACCCTCGGCGCCAACGCGGTGCAGACGGCGTTGGGCGACATCGTGGTCCCCGAGCACCAGCGCGCGGTGTCGGCGGCGCGCTCGGTCGGCAGCAACGGCGAGGTCCTCGTCGGCATCCGCCCCGAGCACTTCGAGGACGCCCGTCTGCTCGACCCGACGGCACGCAGTGCCGGTGGTACGTTCAGCGCCCACGTCGAGGTGCTGGAGTCGATGGGTTCGGACAAGTTCGCGTACTTCACCGTCGACGGTCAGCGGGCGTCGAGCGATGCCCTCGCCGAGCTCGCCGCCGATTCCGGGGCGGACTTCGGGTCGAACCAGTTGATCGCGCGGCTCTCGCCGGAGTCGTCGATCACCAAGGGCACGCAGGCCGAACTGTTCTACGACGCCTCCAAGGTGGCGCTGTTCGACCAGTCGAGCGGGCACAACCTGCTGCTGCAGTAGACATCTGCGCGAACCACCGCACCGCCGCCGTCGACGATCTCGTCGTCGGCGGCGGTGGCGTTTCTCAGGGGTGTCAGCTCAGCTTGCGTGGGGCGAGGTCGCGCAGCTCGTCGATGATCGACTCGTCCCAGATGTGTTTGCGCACCAGGCGATAGCGCTCGCAGGCCAGCCACATGTACAGCTCGGCGTCGCTGGTGACGCGCGGCAGCACCTCCGCGCGACGCGCCATGCGGACCACCGGCAGGAACTCCTCACCGAACCACCGCCGGGCCACCTCGCCGCGGCCGAGGAACTCGCCCACCTCCTGACTCAGGCGGAAGCCCCAGGCCTCGACGTTCTCGGCCAACTCGGCGTAGTCGAACGGATCGGCCACCGTGATCGCCTCGGCCTGCTTGCCCTGCAACGGCACCCGCGCGAGGAACAGTCGCCGGTGATCCTTGAGCAGCAGGTCCGACGGTGCACTGATCCCGTCGGGGGAGATGCGGGTGTGGATCTCGGTGACGTAGGCGTCCATGGTCTTGAGGTGTCGCGCGATCGCGATCGACACACGGTGGTGCCCGTCGACCACGAAGTGCATCGATCCGACCCGGTAGAGCACGATGGGTGGCACCGCCTCGCCGCGCCGCTGCGCCGCGGCCAGACGCTGCCACCGCGCCCGGACGCGGGCCGAGGTGGGGCGGAAGTATCGGTCGAAATCCCGTGTGCGGTCGACGCTGCCGACGATGGACGACACCTCGACGACGACGAGACCCAGCGCGGTCTCACCGGTGCGGCCGAGGGCCGCGACGACCTCGTCGAACGGCAGGATCGTGTTGACGTCGGCCGGCGCCCGGGTGAACCACGCCGACAGGCGCGCCAGCTCCGCCTGCCGCCGGAGTCGACTGAAGTCGTTCTCGGCGTCGGCGTCGGGGAATCCGGTGTCACGAGCCATGTCGTCGCCTCCGCACGGTGATGCCGGTACCCCCGGCCTCGATGTCGAACACGGTGTAGCCCACCGTGTTCAACGACAGTGTCGATGCACAAGGGGTCGATGCCGCCGAGGTCGTCGGACGCCGCGCGGTGTCGCCGCGGTCGAGCGGTATCCGTCGGTCCTGCGGTGCCTGCCCGTAGGGGTGGATGTGTCCGTGGATCAGGGCCTGTGGCCGCAGCGACTGGACCAGATCGACCAGGCAACGGAAGCCGATGTGCGGACCGTCGTCCCCGTCGCCGTAGCCCCGGGCGGGACTGTGGGTCAACAGGATGTCCACCTGTGGGTCGGACTGCGGGCGGGCACCGACCCGTCGCGTCCGCACCGCGATACGGTGGCGCCATCGCAGGAGGTCCGCACGCCGACGTTGCGCGCCCTCCCGGTACTGGTTCGGGCCGTCGTTGTAGCGGATCGAGCCCCCGAGGCCGGCGATGCGCAGCCCGGCCACGGTCACGACGCGTCCGTCGGCGTTGACCGCGCCCGCCGGTCCGGGGTCGACGGCCGGCAGCCCGGCCCGCGTCCACCCCGAACGACCGCGATGGAACCCGGCGAGGTCCCGGTCGTGGTTGCCGGGCACGAACACGCACGGCGCACCGCTGCGTGTCGACAACGTCTCGAGGTAGTCGAAGGGGAGATCGCCCGCGCCGAGGATCAGATCGGGGGCGAGCTGCTCGACGAGGCCGTGGGTGAGTCCGTCGACCACCTCGTCGGCCACCGCCAGCACCCGCACCATGCGACGAGGCTACCGCGCGCGATGGGTGCCATCGGGGTGCGATGGTGTTGACTCGTAGCCGATGAGCACCTCCGTCACCGACCGGGTCACCGACCATCTCCGCGCGGCACTGCCCGGCGATCCCCAGCGCGCCTCGGTCACGTTCCTGGGCGTCGAGGCCGTCGATGTCCTGCGGTTCACCGACCCCGACAGTTCCGCCGCGGGAGATGTCGTCTTCGCCTCGGTCGGGTGTTCGCGGCACCCGATGGCCGACCCCACCGACCTCGGTGCCGACCCCGTGCGCGGCCCCCGCGCCGAGATCGTCGTCCGCATGCACGCCGGTGATCCGCTGGTGAACCTGCACCGCAGTGTGGCGCTGCTCGCCGCGACCCCCTCGGTGGAGGGCGTCGTCCTGCTCGCCGACGCACTGATCGACCTCGGCGAACCGCTGTGGTCGGGGTCGGCGTGCACCGCGGTGGTGCTCGCGGCCGACGAGATCGCCGACTGTCCTCTCGACGACCCGATGTCGCCGGTCACGTTCCTCCGGGCCGTGCCGATCACGGCGAACGAGGCCGCGTGGGTGCGGCTGCGGGGCGTCGAGGAGTTGCGTCGCGCCTGGGACGAGGCGGGGATCGACGTCGCCGACGTGCGCCGCGTCTCGGCCACACCCGGTCGGGCCTGAGTCTAGAGCCAGTCGTTGCGGCGGAAGGTGCGCCAGAGCCCGATGCACGCCGTGGCCAGCAGCGCCAGAACCAGGAAATAGCCGTACCGCCAGTGCAGTTCGGGGATGTTGTCGAAGTTCATCCCGTAGATGCCCGCCACCATCGTCGGCACCGACGCGATGGCCACCCAGGACGTGATCTTGCGCATGTCGGTGTTCTGCTGGATCGCGACCTTCGCCGACGCGGCCTCCAGCAGCGAGGTCAGGACCTCGTCGAAGGTGGAGATCTGTTCGGACACGGTCGTGTGGTGGTCGGCCACGTCGCGCATGTACCGCCGGACCTCCTTGGGGCACAGGTCGTTGTCCGAGGAGGTGAGGCGCTGCAGCGGGGTCGCGAGCGGCGCCACCGCCCGGCGTAACTCGGTCATCTCCCGCTTGAGGAGGTACACCGAGTCGATGTCGATCGATCCGCGCGGGGAGAAGATGCTCTCCTCGATGGCGTCGACGTCGTTCTCGACGGCGGCCGTCACGTCGAGGTAGGTGTCGACGACGTGGTCGGCGATGGCGTGCATCACCGCATACGGCCCGAGGGCGAGTCGGTCGGGTCGCTTCTCCAGATGGGACCGCACGCCGGCGAGGTGGGTGAAATCGCCGTGGCGCACGGTGATCACGAAGTTCCTGCCCACGAAGATCATGATCTCGCCGGTCTCGACCACCTCCTTGGCGGAGGTGAGCGAGTCGTGTTCGACGTATTTGACGGTGCGCAACACGATGAACTGCGTGTCGTCGTAGCGCTCGAGTTTGGGCCGCTGGTGGGCGTGGACGGCGTCCTCGACCATCAGTTCGTGCAGTCCGAAGGTGTCGGCCACACCCGCCATCTGCTGATCGTCGGGGGCGTGGAGACCGACCCACACGAATCCCTGACCGGTCGCGGTGACCTCGGCGAGCGCCTCGCTGTAGGAACGTCGTCCGGATTTGCGTTCTCCGTCGACGTAGACCGCGCAGTCGACGACGGCACGCGCGGGCGGGATGGGTACGCGGGGGCGCGGCGCACCACCGCCGGAGGGACGCAGTGACGGCAACGACGGCATGGTGCTACCTCCTCGGCATCGGGTGTGACGGCCTCGCGGCATCATCGTACGGGTGGCCGTCTCGACTAGCGTGGACGCCGTGATCGTCCTCCGAGCCCCTGCCGTGCCGTCTCGCAGGCGGGCCCGCATCACATCGGTGATGGTGTCGCTTCTCGCGGTGTCCGCCGTCGTCGTGGGGTGTTCGACGTCGGTGTCGGTCTCCGATCGCACGCTCGTCGTCGGCTCCGGCCCGGGTACGGCTCCGGCGATCGCCGCCGACATCTACGCCGAGGTGCTGCGGCACGAGGGGGCGACCGTGCGCTCGAGCCTGGTGACGGGCTCCTACCGGCAGCTGCTCGACGGCCTCGACCGCGGGACGGTCGATCTGTTCGGTGCGTTCGGCGGATCGCTGCTGTCGGCACTCGCGCCCGGCTCGACCGCGACCTCCACCGACGCGGTCTACGACGACCTCAACCGTGCTCTGCCGCAGGGTGTCTCGGTCGGCGATCCGACGACCGTGGTGGATCAGTTGCAGGTGGTGGTCGCCGCGCGGACGGCGTCGACGGCCGGGGTCGATGAGTTGTCGGAGTGTTCGCGACTGCCCGCCGGGCTCCCGGTGGTGAGCGACCGCACCCCCGACGAGGGCACGCTGGCCGCGCTGGCGACGGTGGGGTGTCGGTTCGGGCCGTTCCGCCGGGTCGCCGACGTGGCCGCGGTGACCGCCGAGGTGACCTCGGGTCGCGCGGTGGGTCTGGTGTCGACCCTGTCGACCGCGGGCAACGACGCCGCGTTGACCGTCCTCGCCGACAAGAAGCAGGTGTCGGCCGACGCCCGTGCCGCCCCCACCGCCGCGGGTACACCCGACGCGGCGGACCAACCGGCGATCCGGGCGCAGAACCTCGTCCCGGTGTTCGCCACCGCAGCACTCGACCGCGACCTCATCAAGGCCGTCAACAAGGTCGCCGGCGAACTCACCACCGCCGACCTCGCCACGATGGCAGAGAAGGTCTCGACCGGGACGGCGACGGCCTCCTCGGTGGTCTCCGACTGGCTGTCCGAACACAACCTCTGACGTGGCGAACGGGCCGACGGTGGGCGTGACGTGGTGGGGGCACTCGACGGTCACGGTCGTCGACTCGGGGGTGCGCGTGCTGACCGATCCGGTCCTCACCGCCGGTGTCGCCCATCTTCGCCGCCGACGTGGCCCGATCCCGGCCGCGGCGGCCCGCGACGCCGACGTCGTGGTGGTCTCGCATCTGCACTCGGATCATCTGCACGTCCGTTCCCTGGCGATGCTCGATCCCGCCACACCCGTCGTCGTCCCGCGGGGGACGCGTGCCGCGGTACCGGGAATGATCCGGCTGCGCGGCCGCGACATCCGCGAGGTGGGCGTCGGTGACGTGATCGAGATCGGTGGGGTCGAGATCCGGGCGGTCCCCGCACGCCACGACGGTCGGCGCCATCCGTTGGCACGGCACGCGCTCGAGCCGCTCGGCTTCGTCGTGACCGGTTCGGCGCGAACCTATTTCGCGGGCGACACCGATCTGTTCCCCGGTATGGCCGAGGCGGTCGGTGACTGTGATCTCGCCCTGCTGCCGGTCGGGGGATGGGGGCCGGGGCTCGGAGAGGGACACATGGACGCCGACCGGGCCGCCGTCGCGGCCGGGGTGTTGCGCGCGCGCCACGCCGTGCCCGTCCACTTCGGCACCTTCTGGCCGATCGGGCTGTCCGGCGTCGCGCCGCAGGAGTTCCTCCCGCCGGGTGCACGATTCGCCGCCGCCGCGACCTCCGCCGCGCCCGACACGACGACGCACGAACTGGTCCCCGGACAGTCGCTGTCAGTCTGAGCGGCCGCCGACGCCCGCCATCGTCCGCCGGGTGCGCTCCAGCAACCGACGCCGCAGCACCCAGATCGGGAAGGGCTTGCCGCTGCGCAGTTTCCGCAGCATCCGATACCGGTCGTAGAGCGTGACGATCAGCGAGATGAGCAGCAGGAAGAACAACGACGGCAGCGGCGCCACACTCGACCCACCCGGTGTCGGCAGGAGCACGAGGGCGACGACCACGCCGGCATTGATCGCCGAGACGGCGATGAACTGCGAGACGGTGGACGTCCACTCGGTACCGCGACCGGCAATCCAGTGGCTCACCACGGAATTCGCGACGACGAGGATGATCACCGTCACCACGATCTGGGTGTTCGTCGCGCGCACCCCGGGCACGATGCGCGAGAACACCAGCAGCAGCATCGACACCAGCACGATCTTCTCGATCAGTGGTCCGCGGAGGAACGCGCTCTGCGAGGCACGCACGTTCGCGGGCACGCGCGCGACGTTGCCGCCGCGGGTACGTGCCGACACGACGAACCCGAAGGGCCAATCACCCTCGGGCAGGCGGGACATCCCTGCCCGGAGCGCGACCGCGAGTGCGACGAGAACCGCCGCGGCCACGATCACGACCCACCAGCGATGGGCGACAGCGGTGCCCCACCCGTCGGCGAGGCCGACGCCGAACACCTTCGTCTTCACCTCGTCGGTGACGTCGAGCTCGGCGATGTGCAGCCACCATTCCTGCGGCAGTTTGACGACGATCCAGATGCCGGCGGCCAGCGCGATCAACGCCCGGCGACGCAGACGCGTGGGCGCCCAGCGACACCGGATCACCTCGTAGGCGATGAAGAAGTACTCGAAGGTGTTGGGGAACACCAGGAGCAGCCATCGGGAGTCGCTGAACTCGAACGCGACCACGCCGACGAGGCGGTAATAGAAGAGGAACCGCGCGATGCCGAAGGCGAAGGGATCCGACCAGTTCTGCAGCGTCGACAGGTAGGCGATGGCGAGGTAGTAGACGTCGAGCGCCTTGTCGTACTGCTGATAGCCGGCGATGTCGAGGCCGGGGACCTGTTGGAAGATCGTCTGATCGACCGCGTCGAGAACCAGCGCCGCAATGATCGCGGGGACCGGGAAACGCGGGATGAGCAGCGGTACCAACAACCGTCCGGCGATGACGAGGAGGACGACGGCTGTACCCACGGCCGTCACCCTATCCCGGGTGCGTCGCAGGTCAGGCGTCGAGCCGAGCGCGCAGGAACGTGCCCAGATGGTCGACCGCATCGGCGGCCTCGACGAGCATCCCCGCCTGCTGATGTCCGACGTGCCACAGGCGGTCGAACTCGAGGAGATCGACCTCGACGCCGGATGCCCGCAGCTTCTCGGCGAACCGGATCACCTGCGCGTACAGCGCCTCTCGGCGACCGATGTGGATGACTGTCGGCGGCAGACCGGTGAGATCGCCGTGCAGCGGTGCGTATCCCGGGTCGGTGGGGTCGCCGCCGCCGAGGTAGGCGTCGGCGCAGAACCGCGACCACCCACGGTTGACGACGGAATCGGTCGACCACGTCTCGTGGGTGTCGTCGCCGGGGTCGACCCACGGCGAGATGAGTCCGAGTGCCGCAGGGGTGATCCCGTGGTCGTCGAGGAGCCGGCGGGCGGTCGCCACCGACAGCCCGCCACCGGCCGAGTCGCCGGAGATCGCCAGGCGGTTCGGCGACCAGCCGTGGTTGTCGACGAGATCGCGGTAGGCCGCGACCGCGTCGACGACCGCGGCCGGGTACGGATCCTCCGGCGCGAGCCGGTAGTCGACGAGGTGGATCGCGGCGCCGGTCACGGCGGCGAGATGCGCGCCGAGGTGGCGGTGGGAGTGTGGCGAGCCCAACGTGTACCCACCACCGTGCAGGAACAGCACGGCGGTGTCGGTCTCGGTGGCGCCGACGGTCACCCGCTCGGTGGGCCGTCCGCCGACGGTGAGTGTCCGCACGACGGTGTCGCGGGGGAGGGGTTCCACGTCGAGCGCGCGGTCGGCCAGTGTGCGCTGTGTCGACAACGGGAGCCGGGGATGCAGCATGGCCCGGTACATGATCCGGGTCAGCGGTTCCACGACACCGATGGGCAGTTTCGGCCCGGCGGGACGGTACGGCATCGCGGTCAGCGCGGCTTGAGGGTCGCGCCGGCCGCACGTGCGACCACCGGCATGTACTTCGGGCCGAGGACGCGTACGAGCTTGTCGAGGAACTTCGCGTCGGCACCGACGAGGATGCGGGCCTTGTTCTTCTCGGCACCCGCGATGATGATCGACGCCGCCTTGGCCGCGGTCATGCGCGCGAGCTTCTTGTCGAACAGTTCCGCGAACTGCGCGATGTCGCTGCCCTCGTTGACCGTCGCGTTGCGGGCGATGGCGGTCTTGATGCCACCGGGGTGCACGCACGACACCGACACCGGGTATCCCGAGAGCCGCATCTCCTGCACGAGCGACTCCGTGAACCCGCGCACCGCGAACTTCGCTGCGTTGTAGGCGCTCTGACCGGGGATGGACAGCAGGCCGAACAGCGACGACGTGTTCACGATGTGGCCGTCACCGGAGGCGATGAGGTGCGGGAGGAACGCCTTGGTGCCGTTGACGACGCCCCAGTAGTCGACGTCCATGATCCGCTCGAAGGTCTTGAACTCGGTCAGCTCGACCTCACCGTGGTGGGCGATACCCGCGTTGTTGAAGATGGCGTTGACCTTGCCGAAGTGCGCGAGGACGGTGTCGGCGTACTCGAGCATCGCCTCACGCTCGGCGACGTTGAGCAGCTGCGAGTGCACCTGGGCGCCCTTCGCCTCCAGTATCCGCGCGGTCTCCTCGAGACCGGTGGGGTTCATGTCCGAGATCGCCAGCCGCGCACCCTTGTCGGCGAGCTGGAGGGCCAGTTCGCGTCCCATGCCCGATGCCGCACCGGTCACGACCACGACTTTGCCTGCGAAGTTCTTCATGTTGGTGCTGCCTCTCAGGAGTTGGCCGACGCAGGGCTGCGGTCGGACGTGCCCGCTGTGTCCGCTCGGCTGGTGTCGTAGGCGGCGATGTCGAAGTTCTTGGTCGCCTTGCGGAAATTGAACGTGAACCCGGGCCAGAGTGTGGTGATGTTACCGAACTCGTCCTTGTACCAGCTCGCGCAACCGCCGTTCTCCCACACGCTCGTCGACAGCGTCGTCTGGAGGTTCTTGTTGTAGACCTTCTGGTCGGCGGCGCGGACCTCGGTGCGCGCGATCGCATTGCGCTCGGTCGTCTTGAGGAAGTCGATCAGATAGTTGAGCTGCGACTCGATCATGAACACCATCGAGGTGTGGCCGAGACCCGTGGCCGGGCCGACCATCAGGAACATGTTGGGGAACCCGTGCACCATCGCGCCCTTGTAGGCACTCATGCCGCCGCGCGCCCACACCTGCGCGAGGCTCTCGCCGTCCTTGCCGATGATGTGCTCGAAACCGGGGGAGTCGGTGACGTGGAAGCCGGTGGCGACGACGATGGCGTCGACATCGCGCACGGTGCCGTCCTTGGTGACGATCCCGGTCGGGGTCACGTGGTCGATGCCGTCGGTGACGACGTCGACGTTGTCCTGCCCCAGGGCGGGGTAGTAGGTGTTCGAGAGCAGGATGCGCTTGCAGCCCACCTTGAACTTCGGGGTCACCTTTGCGCGCTTGACCGGATCGGCGATGCCGCGGCGGATGTTGGCCTTGCCCGCGGCGTGCGCGGGGCGCAGGACGTCGGGGCGATGGGTGAGCCCGTACGACACCAGCTCGTGTGCCAGGTAGATGCCGGTGCGCGAGAGGCGCTGTGCGCCCGGGATGGTGCGGAACAGCCAGTGCTCGAATCGCGTGTACTCGCGGTCGGCGCGGGGCAGGACCCACGGCGCGGTGCGCTGGTAGACGTCCATGTGGCCGATCTTCGGCGCGAGCTCGGGGATGATCTGGATCGCCGAGGCGCCGGTGCCGATCACCGCGACACGCTTGCCGCGCAGGTCGGTCTCGTGGTTCCACCGTGCGGAGTGGAAGATCTCGCCGGCGAAGTCGCCGATGCCCGCGACGTCGGGCAGCCGCGGCTCGCACAGGGGGCCGATCGCGCCGATGAGGATCTCCGCGCGGACGGTGATGTCGCCGTGTTCGGGATGGCTGGTCTCGACGAACCAGCGGTTGGCCTTCTCGTCCCACCGTGCGTCGGTCACCTCGGTGCCGAAGCGGGTGCGCCGGGCCAGGTCGTACTTGCTCGCGACGCGGTTGATGTAGGCGTGGATCTCGGGCTGCTTGGAGAACGACCGCGACCAGTCGGGGTTGAGCTCGAAGGAGTACGAGTAGAGGTGCGACGGGACGTCACATGCGGCACCGGGGTAGGTGTTGTCGCGCCAGGTGCCGCCGAAATCCGATCCGCGGTCGAGGACGACGAAATCCTCGAATCCGTTCTGGTGCAGCTTGATCGCTGCTCCCATGCCGGAGAAGCCCGCACCGATGATTGCGATCTTGACATCGTTCATAGGAACGATCGTACACCCTATTGACGACGGGTCAATAGCTTATTGACCCATGTTCAGTACACTGATCCCCATGACGCAGGCCAAGCGCACGCGGATGAGCCCGGAAGCCCGTCGGGAACAGCTCATCGAGCACGGGATGTCCATGCTGTCCGACAGGCCGCTCGATCAACTCACCATCGACGCGATCGCCGAGTCGGTCGGTGTGTCGCGGGCCTTGCTGTTCCACTACTTCGAATCGAAGCACGATTTCCACGTCGCCATCGCCCGCGAGCAGAGCCGTCGGATGCTCGAGTGCACCGAGCCGGATCTGTCGCTCGAGGATCCCATCGAGATCCTGCGAGCGTCGATGTCGGAGTTCGTCGACTTCGTCTCGGCCAACCGCCACGTCTACCTGACCCTGCTGCGCGGCGCGGTCGGTGCCGACCCCGCGATGCAGGAGGTGTTCACCGACACCCGCCGCGTCATGGCCCAGCGCGTGCTGGATCGGGCGGGTTCCCTCGACATCACCCCGACG
The DNA here is from genome assembly GCF_051025635.1 of Williamsia sp. MIQD14. NCBI lineage: Bacteria > Bacillati > Actinomycetota > Actinomycetes > Mycobacteriales > Nocardiaceae > Williamsia > Williamsia sp. MIQD14. Next base: position 50,208 of record NZ_JBPFDG010000002.1, on the reverse strand, counting down.
CCGATGATCCGTATCGCCGTCGACGGGTGGATGGCGTTCGTGGAGGAGGTCATCGTGGCCTGGTTGACCGACGACGACGGCATCCGACGCGAGGCTCTGCTCGACCTGATCACCGCCTCGCTGCCGCTGCTGGCCGCAGCGGCAGCGAGTGAGTGATCCTCACCGGCGCGGGCTACGCATCACCCGAAGGCCGATGCGGAGCGCCGGAGGCGATCACGCAACACCCGAAGGCCGATGCGGAGCGCCGGAGGCGATCACGCATCACCCGAAAGCTCTGTCGATGATCTCCTGCTGTTCGACGGCGTGGACCTTGCTCGAGCCCGACGACGGCGCCGACATCGCGCGGCGTGACACCCGCTTGAGCGCGCCGAAGTACTCCGGCAGCACCTCGGGGAGATGCAGTCCGAAGAACGGCCACGGACCCTGGTTCGCCGGTTCCTCCTGTACCCAGAAGAACTCCTGCACGCCGGGGTACTGCTCGAGGACCTGACCGAGCCGCCGGTGCGGGATCGGGTAGAGCTGCTCGATGCGCACGATCGCGATGTCGTCGCGACCGTCTTTCTCCTTGCGGGCGGCGAGCTCGTAGTAGAGCTTGCCGCTCACCATCAGCACACGGGTGACCTTGTCGCGCACCTTCTGATCGGTGATCGACGGATCGTCGATGACCGACTTGAACTTGCCCTCGGTGAAGTCCTCGACGGGGCTGACCGCGGCCTTGTTGCGCAGCATCGACTTCGGGGTGAAGACCACGAGCGGACGGCTGATGCCGTCGAGCACGTGACGACGCAGCAGGTGGAAGTAGCTGGCCGGTGTCGACGGCAGCGCGACGGTCATCGAACCCTCGGCGCACAGCTGCAGGAACCGCTCGATACGTCCCGAGGTGTGGTCGGGACCCTGGCCCTCGTGACCGTGCGGGAGCAGCAGCACCACGTCGGAGAGCTGTCCCCACTTGGCCTCGCCGGAGGAGATGAACTCGTCGATGATCGACTGGGCGCCGTTGACGAAGTCGCCGAACTGCGCCTCCCACAGCACCAGCGAGTCGGGGTCGCCGACGGAGTAGCCGTACTCGAAGCCGACGACGGCGAACTCGCTCAGCGCCGAGTCGTAGGCGTTGAAGCGACCGCCGGCGTTGTCGCCCTCGGTCTGCACCAGCTGGTTGAGGGGGGTGTACTCCTCGCCGGTCTTGCGGTCGATGATCACCGAGTGCCGCTGCGAGAACGTGCCGCGGCGGGAGTCCTGCCCGGACAGTCGGACCCGGCGTCCCTCCTCGACGAGCGAGCCGAAGGCGAGCAGCTCGGCGAACGCCCAGTCGATGTGGCCCTCGCGGGACATCTCCTGGCGGCGCGTGAGCACGGGCTTGACGCGCTGGTGCACCGAGAAGCCCTCGGGCACGTTGCCGAACGCGTCGCCGATCGCCTCGACGGTCGCGCGGTCGATGCCGGTCATCAGCTTGGTGGGCAGGGTCTGGTCGGACTCGACCGACGGGCTGGGTGCCGCCTGGTACTTCTCGAGTTCCTTGACCTCGTTGAAGACGCGCTCGAGTTGTCCCTGGTAGTCGCGCAGGGCGTCCTCGGCCTCCTTGGTGGAGATGTCGCCGCGGCCGATCAGCGCCTCGGTGTAGCTCTTGCGGACGCCGCGCTTGGTGTCGATGACGTCGTACATGGCCGGCTGCGTCATCGAGGGGTCGTCGCCCTCGTTGTGTCCGCGACGGCGGTAGCAGACGAGGTCGATCACGACGTCCTTGTGGAACTCCTGGCGGTAGTCCACGGCGAGCTTCGCCGCCCACACGCACGCCTCGGGGTCGTCGCCGTTGACGTGGAAGATCGGCGCGCCGATCATCTTGGCCACGTCGGTGCAGTACTCCGACGACCGCGAGTGCTCGGGCGCGGTGGTGAAGCCGACCTGGTTGTTGACGACGATGTGCACGGTGCCACCGGTCTGGTACCCCGGCAGCATCGCGAGGTTGAGCGTCTCGGCGACCACGCCCTGCCCGGCGAACGCGGCGTCACCGTGGAGCATCAGCGGGAGCACCGAGAACACGCCGTCGCCGCGGTCGAGCAGATCCTGCTTGGCGCGCACGAGGCCCTCGAGGACCGGGTCGACCGCCTCGAGGTGCGACGGGTTGGCGGTGAGCGAGACGTTGATCTCGTTCTCGCCGAACATCTGGTAGTACTTGCCCTCCGCGCCGAGGTGGTACTTCACGTCGCCCGAGCCGTGTGCCTGCGACGGGTTCAGGTTGCCCTCGAACTCGGAGAAGATCTTCGAGTAGGGCTTGCCGACGATGTTGGCCAGCACGTTGAGTCGGCCGCGGTGGGGCATGCCGACGACGACCTCGTCGAGTCCGTGCTCGGCGCTCTGGTCGATCACGCCGTCCATCATCGGGATGACGGTCTCGGCGCCCTCGAGCGAGAAGCGCTTCTGCCCGACGTACTTGGTCTGCAGGAACGTCTCGAACGCCTCGGCGGCGTTGAGCTTGCTCAGGATGTACTTCTGTTCGCCCACAGGCGGTTTGGAGTGTTTGATCTCCACCCGCTCCTGCAGCCACTGCTGCTGCTCGGGCTCGAGGATGTGGGTGTACTCCACCCCGACATGGCGGCAGTAGGCGTCGCGCAGCACCGACAGGATGTCGCGGAGCTTCATCGTGTCCTGGCCGTGGAAGCCGCCGACCTTGAAATCGCGGTCGAGGTCCCACAGCGTCAGGTCGTAGGTCAGCACGTTGAGATCGGGGTGTGCCGCGCGGGCGTCGGAGTCGATCATCAGCGGATCGATGTCGGCCATGAGATGGCCACGGTTGCGGTACGCGGCGATGAGCTCTAGCACGCGCGCGTTCTTGTCGACCGACGGCGACGCGATGTCCTTGCGCCAGCGGATCGGCTCGTACGGGATGTGGAACGCGGTGAAGATCTCGTCGAAGAACGCGTCGTCGAGGAGCAGGTTGTGGATGGTGCGCAGGAAATCGCCCGACTCGGCGCCCTGGATGATGCGGTGGTCGTAGGTCGAGGTCAGGGTCATCAGCTTGCCGACGCCCATCTCGGCGATCCGCTCGTCGCTCGCACCCTGGAACTCGGCCGGGTACTCCATCGCACCGGCACCGATGATGGCGCCCTGACCCTTCATCAGTCGCGGCACCGAGTGCACGGTGCCGATGGTGCCGGGGTTGGTGAGCGAGATGGTGACGCCGGCGAAGTCGTCGGCGGTGAGCTTGCCGTCGCGCGCGCGGCGCACGATGTCCTCGTACGCGGCGTGGAACTCACCGAACTTCATCGTCTCGGTGTTCTTGATGGCGGCGACGACGAGCGACCGGCTGCCGTCCTTGCCGGGCAGGTCGATGGCCAGGCCGAGGTTGATGTGGGCGGGGGAGACCGCGTTGGGCTTGCCGTCGACCTCGGCGAAATGCCGGTTCATGTTCGGGAACGACTTGACCGCCTGCACGATCGCGTAGCCGAGGATGTGGGTGAACGAGATCTTGCCGCCGCGGGTGCGTGCGAGGTGGTTGTTGACCACGACGCGGTTGTCGATCATCAGCTTCGCGGGGATCGCGCGGACGCTCGTCGCGGTCGGGATCTCCAGCGACAGCGCCATGTTCTTGGCCACCGCGGCCGCGGCACCGCGCAACACCTTGGCGGTGTCCTCGGCGGGGGTCGACGCGGAATCGGTGGTCTTCCCGGCCGGCGCCGAGGCCTTCTTCGCCGAGCCGTTCGTGCTCGCGGCCTTGCCGTTCGCGGAGCTCTTGTCGCTCGAACCGGTGCCCTTGTTGGGGTTGGGCGCCTTCGCCACGGCCTTGTCGACCGGGACGGTCTTGGTGACCGGTGCGGTGCGGGTGGGCGGTGGTGTGGCGTCGCTGCCCGCCGAGCTGTCGCGGCTCTCGATCGCCTGACCCGATGCGGCCTTCGTCGCGGGGGCCTCGCTCACCCCGTTGGATGCGCGGGTCGACGACGCCTCCATCGCCGAGGACGACCGGGCGCCCGCCGAGGCCTTCGACGCGCCGTTCCCGTTGCCGGAGTGCGACTTCGAACCCGAACCGTTCGCTGCTGCCGCGCCACCGGACGCCTTCGGGGTGTAGGTCTCGAGGAAGTCGTGCCAGCTCCGGTCCACCGAGTCGGGGTCGGCGCGGAAGCGCTCGTACATCTCCTCGACCAACCACTCGTTCTGTCCGAAGTCTGAAACCGAACTACTGCTCACGGCAGAATCTCGCCTCTATTCCCTGATCGTCTGTTCGTCGTCGTGCACCGCGGTCGTCTCGGCGTGAGGTGGGGAGCGAACCCGTCGAACGCGTACGGCCCCGTGGAACAACGCCTGCCCCGTCGAGGTTAGTCCCCGCTCACCTGCGTCGCATAAGGACTCCACGGACGCCTTCGGTCATCCCTCGGCGAGGTGGGGCCGGGATTGTCGGCGACGGTTCACCGCCGGCGCCGACGTCATCGTCGGCCGTGCGGTACGGGTTCGGCCGAGGCCATCCCGTTGTCCCACAACTCGCGGTACTTCCCGTCCAACGCCAACAGCTCGTCGTGAGTTCCGAGCTCGATCACCGCGCCGGAGGACACCACGGCGATCCGATCGGCGCGGGCGGCGGTCGCGAGGCGGTGGGCGACGATGACCGACGTCCGGGCACGGGTGAGCCTGCGGCTGGCGTCGAGGACCTGCGCCTCGGTGGCCTGGTCGAGCGTGGCGGTCGCCTCGTCGAGCAGCAACAGGTCGGGGTCGACCAACTCGGCGCGGGCGAGGGCGATGAGCTGGCGCTGGCCTGCCGAGAGTCCCTGTCCGCGTTCGCCGACACGGTGCAGCATCCCGCCGCGCTGGCGGGCGATCATCTGTGTCGCGCCGACCGCGGTCGCCGCGGCGACGACCTCGGCGCGCGAGGCGCCGGGTCGGCCGTAGGCGATGTTCGATGCGATGGTGCCGGTGAACAGGTGCGGTTCCTGCGGTACCACCCCGAGCCGGGCGCGGTAGGCGGCGAGGGGATGGGTGCGGATGTCGGTGCCGTCCATGCGCACCGAACCGGTCGTCGGATCGTAGAAACGGGCGAGCAGTTTCACGATCGTCGACTTGCCCGCACCGGTCTCGCCGACCAGGGCCAGCGACGTACCCGCGGGGATGTCCAACGACACCCGTCCGAGTGCGTCCGACGATGCGCCCGCGTAGCGGAACCCGACGGCGTCGAGTTCGGCGTGTCCGTCGAAACGCAGGGTCGGGACGTCGACCCGCTCGGGAGTGCGATGGTCGGTGGCCTTCTCGGGCGTGACCACGCTGCTCGGTGTCCGGAGCAGATCGCCGATCCGACGCAGTCCGACCACGGCCTGCTGGTATCCGTCGAACACCTGCGAGAGCTGCTGGACCGGCGCGAACAACATCCCCAGGTACAGGACGAACGCGACGAGCGTGCCCGGCCCGGCGCTGCCGTCGAGCACCTGGCGTGCGCCGATCGCGACGACACCGGCGGTCGCCAGATCCGACATCAGGCTGATGAACGGGAAGTACAGCGAGATCGCCCGCTGCGACACCATCCGCGCGGCGACGTAGTCGCCGGCCCGCCCGGCGAAGCGCTCGTCGGCACGGTCCGCGTTGCGGTAGAGCAGGGTGGTGCGCAGCCCCGACACGTTCTCCTGGAAGTCCGCGTTGACCACGCTGACCAGCTCACGCGAACGGGTGTACGCGCGTGACGACACCCTCTGGAACACGACGGTCGCGATGATCAGTGGCGGGAAGACGATGAGCATGACCGCGCCCAGGGTGGGGTCGGTGAGCACGAGCGCCACCGCCACCCCGACGATCGTCAGGACCGAGATGACCGCCGTCGACAGTCCGGTCTGCAGAAACGACGACAGGGCGTCGATGTCGGTCGTCATCCGCGTCATGATGCGGCCGGAGAGCTCGCGCTCGTAGTAGTCGAGCCCGAGGCGTTGCAGGTGGGCGTAACTGCGGACCCGCAACGTGAACAGGATCCGCTCGCCGGCGCGCGTGCTCGCGATTGTCACCACCGAGAGCGCGATCCACCCGATCGCGACGAGCCCGAGTCCGGCCGCCGAGGCGACCCAGAGATTGTCGAGGTGATCGACGGTCGAGGCGTTCACGCCGACCCGCGCCAACGAGGGGAACGCGAGTCCGACGAGGGTGTCGATCGCGATCGCCCCGATCGCGACGGCCAGCAGCAGACGCACCGGCTTGAGCAGTCCGCGCAACGAGAACGACGGATCGTGGCGACGGGCCCGGTCGACGTCGACCTCGGGATCCTCGTCGGCCGGCGGCAACGCGTCGACCGCGCGCAGCAGTGCGGGCGTCGCCGGCATGGATCCCAGCGCACCCGACACACCGCCGCCCCCGCGTCGGCCCACCCGGGGGGTGGTCACGCGGGGTGCGCCGAGTCCCGCCTGATGTGCGGCCGGGTCGAGGGTGTCGTGATTTGGGGGGCCGTCGGGATCGGCGGGCCACAGCGCGTGGGCGTCGACCGGGCGATCGGTGTCGGCGGCCGGTGGGACATCGGTGCCGGTGTGGGGGTCGAGCGGTGCGGCGGGTGACATCAGGGCGCGGAAGAGGGGGCACCGATCGTCGAGTTCGGTCGGCGTGCCCGCATCGATCACGCGGCCCTCGTCGAGGACGACGACGCGATCGGCGACGGTGAGCGTCGACGGGCGGTGGGCGACGAGGACCAGCGTGCGATCACCGGTCGCGCGCAGGGAGTCGAGAATCGCCGCCTCGGTGGTGGCGTCGACGGCCGAGGTGGCGTCGTCGAGCACCAGCAGCGGGGGATCGGCGAAGAAGGCCCGTGCCAGCGCGATCCGCTGGCGCTGCCCGCCCGAGAGGGTGAGCCCCCGTTCGCCGACGACGGTGTCGTAGCCGGCGGGCAGCGCGGAGATGAAGTCGTGTGCCGCCGCGCGCCGGGCCGCGGCCTCGATGCGGTGTCGGATCGATCCGCCCCGGCCGTCGGTGTCGTCGTGTGCGGGGTCTGAGCCGGGTCCGAGGCCGATGTTGGCGGCGATGGTGTCGGAGTACAGGAAGGGTTCGTCGAACACGACCCCGACGTGTTCGCGTGCGCTGTCGGGGGCGAGGTCGACGAGCGGGTAGCGGGTGCGTCCCCCTCCGGTTTCACCGCCGACGGCCGACACCGTGAGGTCGAGATCGCCGGAGTCGGGTCGATAGATTCCGCCGATCAGTGCGGCCAGCGTGGACTTGCCGCTGCCCGGCGGGCCCACGATCGCGACGCACTCACCCGCGGCGACGTCGAGATCGACGCCGGAGAACAGCGGGGTCCCGTCGGGGAAGGTGAACCGCAGGTCGTACGCGTGGAGGCCCACCGGACCGGGGGACAGGCGCCCGGTGTTCTCCAGGGCGGGGTCGGTCGGGTGGTCGATCACGTCGTAGACGCGTTCGACGGCGGCGCGCGCGAGCTGCGCGGAGACGATGAGGTTCGTGAGCAGACGGGCGAGCCCGGTCATCGTGGTGATGTAGGTGGCGAACGCCAGGAACGTGCCGACGGTGATGTCGCCGCGGGCGGTGAGGTAGCCGCCGAGGGCGATGACGGCGACCAAAGCGACCTGGGGGATCGCGTTCATCGTCGGGGTGAACCGGGAGTTGATGCGGGCGGCACGCATCCGTTGGGCGAACAGCCGACGTCCGTGGCCGACGAGCTCATCGACCGAGCGGTCCTCCTGGCCGAAGCCCTTCACCACGCGCACCCCGGTGACGGTCTCCTCGACGTGCTGGGCGACGTCGGCGGCGGACTGCTGGGCGGACCAGGTCGCGGCGAACAGGGCCTTACGGGTGCGGAACGCCACCACGGCGATGGCTGGGATCACCAGCAGGGCGACGACGGTGAGCAGTGGCGACAGGTAGGCCATGATGGCGAAGGCCAGCACCACCTGCAGCAGTGCGCCGAGCGAGAGCGGCACCATCGCCAGCAGACCCTGGACGAGCTGCAGATCGGAGATCGAGCGCGACACCACCTGGCCGGTGACGATCTGATCCTGTGCCGTGCCGTCGAGCCGCAGCAGGGTCCGCAGCAGTGACAGCCGAAGCGTGTTCTGCACGTTGAGCGACAGCCGTCCGGCGGTCAGTCGCCGCAGGTAGGCCGAACCGAACCGCACGACGCCGGCGATCGCGAGCATCACCGCGAGGGTGTCGATGGAGAAGCGATGTGACGCCGTGCGCGTCGCGGTGTCGATGGCGGCCTTGGCGATCAGCGGGACACCGAGATCGATGGCGACGCCGATGACGGTGACCGTGAGGGTCACGGTCACCAGCGTGCGGTTGCGCAGACATTCGCGCGCGAGTCGCGCGATCCAGCCCGAGCTCACCGAGAGCCGGTGTTCGCGGGGCCCTTCTCCTCGGGTCCCGGCAGGGTCGCGATCGGCTCGACGACGCTGCCCTCGATCGTCCAGCCGGACGGCGGTGGTCCGAACGCCTCGCGGGCGTTGGCGATGATCCGCTTGCCGAGGGCGCGGTTGCCCGCACCGCCGATCGCGGCCCCGACACCTGCGGGCAACATCTTGCCGATCATCAACGGCGCCCGACGCGCGGCGTACTTCTTCACGATGCGCTTCATCAGGGCCTTGTTGAGGTTGCTCAGCGCCGGCGTCGGGATGGCGCCGCCGGCCATGGTCTTGAGCGGGTTGCGCTTACCGCCCAACGCTTTCCCCAGGGCCAGGACCCCCTCCTCGCCGAGGACCACGGCGAGGACCAGGGTCTTACGTCGTTCGGCGTGATCGATGGGGATGCCGTGCACCTCGGCGACGGCCAACGCCAGCAGGGCCGACGCCTCGACGAAGAAGGCCGACTCACCGCCGATCGCCGCGATCGACGCGAGGGTGCCGACACCGGGTACCGCGGCCGTGGCGCCGGCGGCACCACCCGATGACATCACCGTGGTGAGGTAACGCTTCTCGAGCCGCTCGATGGTCTGCGCGGGGGTGTCGGCGGGGTGCGACGACCGCATGCGACGCACGTAGGCCGCGACCGCCGGGGACTGCAGGCGCTGGGCCCGGTCGATGATCGAGACGATCGTGCCCGAGCTGCCCTCCTGCTTGGCCACCGCCGCGGGCACGGCGTCCCCGTCGCCTGTGGAGGACCGGTTCCAGATCATTGCTCTTCCGAGGGGATCGGGGCGGCATCGCGCGGCGAGACCTGCTCGGCCGCCGGCGGCGGGGGAGGCGGGGTGCCGTCGCCGAACGGACGTCCGCCGAGCTCCTCGCGGTGATGCGGGGTGTTCCAGCCACTCAGATCCGGTCCCTGCGGGACGATCCCGGTCGGGTTGATGTCGCTGTGGACGATGTAATAGTGCTGCTTGATCTGGGTGAAATCGGTGGTGTCACCGAATCCCGGGGTCTGGTAGAGGTCGCGGGCGTAGGCCCAGAGCACCGGCATCTCCGACAGCTTCGACCGGTTGCACTTGAAGTGCCCGTGGTAGACGGGATCGAAGCGGGCCAGGGTGGTGAACAGACGGACGTCGGCCTCGGTGATGGTGTCGCCCACGAGGTATCGCTGTCGCGACAGGCGCTCGCTGATCGTGTCGAGGTGGGTGAACAGGCGGGCGTAGGCGCGTTCGTAGGACTGCTGGCTACCGGCGAACCCGCACCGGTAGACGCCGTTGTTGATCTCGGTGAACACGCCGTGGTTCACCTCGTCGATCTCGGCCCGCAGGTGCTCGGGGTAGAGCGCGGGGGCGCCGTCGCGGTGGTGTTCGGTCCACTCGGTCGAGAAGTCGATCGTGATCTGCGGGAAGTTGTTCGTCACGACCTGTCCGGTGGGGACGTCGACCATCGCCGGGACGGTGATGCCCTTCTCGTAGTCGGGGAAGCGGGCGAGGTAGGCGTCCTTGATCCGTGGGATCTGCAGCACCGGGTCGACGCCGCCGGGATCGAGGTCGAAGGTCCAGCTGTCGGCGTCGTGGGTGGGCCCGCACAGGCCCATCGAGATCACGTCCTCGAGGCCGAGGAGACGACGCACGATGATCGTCCGGTTGGCCCAGGGGCACGCCCGTGCCACGACCAGTCGGTAGCGGCCCGGCTCGACCGGGTACCCGTCGGACCCGTCGCGGGTGATGCGGGTCTCGATGTAGTTGGTGTCGCGGACGAAGTCCGAACCCGGCTCGACGTACTTGCCGGGGGTGGTCCACGTGCTGTTGCCGCTGGTGTCTGACTCCTGTGTGCTCATCGTTCCCCAGGTTAGCGGCTCGCGGTGACACGTCGGCGGATCGACGGACACGGTTGCCACCCGATGATCGATGTGCGAATATTCCACGCGGAACATATGGGCTCGACGACGGCGTGAGGAGGCTCGATGACGACCGACCACGTGGTACCGGCTCCCGCGGTCGAGGTGACGACGGCCGCGGTCGAACGCGCCATGACCCCGCTCGCCGTGCTGGTCCTCGGCCTGGCCGCCGAACGCCCGATGCACCCCTACGAGATGCTCCAGACCCTGCTCGCGCGCAAGGAGGACCGCTTCGCCAACATCAGGCCGGGGTCGCTGTATCACACCGTCGACCGGCTGGTCGACCGGGAACTGTTGTGCGTCAGTGACATCGAGCGCTCGGGGAATCGGCCCGAACGCACCGTGTACGCGATCACCGACCGCGGGCGGGGTGCGCTGAGCCACCGACTGACCGTCCTGCTGCAGACGCCGTCGGCGGAATACCCCGAGCTGTACCTGGGGCTCGCCGAGGCGCATGAACTCCCTCGGTCCACCGTGATCGAGTCGCTGGCGGTACGGATCGACGCCCTCACCGCCGAGCGGGCCATGTTCACCACGGCCGCCGACCAGGCGAGCGGCCGCGGGGTCTCGGAGATCTATCTGCTCGACATCGGTTGCCGCTGCGCCACTCTCACCGCGCAGATCGAGTGGCTGACCGATCTGCACTCCCGACTCGTCGACGGGACGCTCACCTGGGACGCCCGCGGCGGCTGCCGCGCCGGCGACCCACCCCTGACGTCCGACGACTTCACCGCGAACCCCACCACCCCGAAAGTGACACGATGACCCAGGCACACCCCACCCCGGCGAAGTTCGTGCCGGTGACCGACAAACCCTGGGCCGCGCTCGGCGCGCTGTGCATCGGGTTCTTCATGATCCTCGTCGACATGACGATCGTCGCCGTCGCGCAGCCGAAGATCCAGGAGGGTCTCGACACCGACTTCAACGGCGTCATCTGGGTGACCAGCGCCTACCTCCTCACCTATGCGGTGCCGCTGCTCATCACCGGTCGTCTCGGCGACCGCTTCGGTCCCAAGCTCATGTACCAGGCCGGCCTCGTGGTCTTCACGATCGCCAGCGTGTGGTGCGGACTGTCGGGATCGATCGGTGAGTTGATCGCGGCGAGGGCCCTGCAGGGACTCGGCGCCGCGCTCATCACGCCGCAGACCATGTCGCTCATCACCCGCATGTTCCCCGCCGAACGGCGCGGCGCCGCAATGGGGTTGTGGGGCACCGTCGCCGGTGTCGCGACCCTCGTCGGCCCCCTGCTCGGCGGTGTGCTCGTCGACGGTCTCGGCTGGGAGTGGATCTTCTTCGTCAACGTCCCCGTCGGCGTCGTCGGACTGGTGCTGGCCTGGTGGCTGGTGCCGACCGTCGAGACCACCGGACGTCAGTTCGACCTGATCGGTGTCGCACTGAGCGCCGCCGGTCTCACCGCACTCGTCTTCGCCATCCAGGACGGCGAGAAGTACGACTGGGCCGCGTGGATCTGGGTGCTGGCCGCGGCCGGTGTGGCCATCATGGGCGTCTTCGTGTGGTGGCAGTCGAAGATCCGCACGCAGCCGCTGGTGCCGCTGTCGCTGTTCCGCGACCGCAACTTCTCGCTGTCGAACATCGGCATCGCCACGATGGGCTTCGCCACCTCCGGCCTGTTCGTGCCCATGATGTTCTTCCTGCAGCTCGTCGGCGGCATGACCCCGACCCGGTCGGCGCTCATGCTGGTGCCGATGGCCCTGATCACCGGCGTGCTCGCGCCCGTCGTCGGTCGCCTCGTCGACACCGTGCACCCGCGCTACATCATCGGGACGTCCCTGGCGCTCAACGCCGTCGCGATCGGCAGCCTCGGCGTCCTCGCCCGACCGGACACACCGGTGTGGGTCCTGCTGCTGCCGATCGCGCTGATGGGTCTGGCCAGCGCAGGCATCTGGGCGCCGTTGGCCGCCACCGCCAACCGCAACCTGCCGATGGCGCAGGCCGGCGCCGGTGCCGGCGTCTACAACACCATGCGGGTGGTCGGTTCGGTGCTCGGCAGCGCCGCGGTCGGCGCGCTGCTACAGACACGGCTGGCCGCCGAGCTCCCCGGCGCGCAGGTCGCCTCGGCCGGGGCCACCGACCGCGTCCCCGAGATCGCCCGCGAGGGTTTCGCGACGGCGATGGGCCAGTCGATGTACCTGCCGGCCGCGGTGCTGGGGCTCGGCGTGATCGCCGCGCTCTTCCTGGCCCGCCCCCGGCACATGTCGGCCCCGTCGGTACCGGCGGCCGCGCCGACGACATCTGCGGCCACCGGTGGCCCCGCGCCCATCGCGACACCGACGTCGGCGGTCACGCAGAGCTGAGCACCGTTGCGGTTGACGGTGCCTGAGCAGGTCGGATGTACTGGGCCGATGTTGTCCCGTCTGTCCATCGATCAGCGCCGTGTCCAGCTGATCGACTGCGCTCTCGACCTCGCGCAGCGCACCGGGATGTCGTCGGTGACGGTCCGCGCCGTGGCCGAGGAGGCGGGCGTGTCCCTGGGGATCGTCCACTACTGCTTCGACAGCAAGGACGCGCTGATGGCCGCGATGATCGAACGGGCCGTCGGCGACCACCTGCAGGCGTTCCTGCGGGTGGAGAGCCTCGACGACCTGGGAGCCGACGTCGCACCGGCCGGTGTTCCCGGACCCATCGGTGCCGAGGAACTACGGGCGCTCCTGACCGGGGCCCTCACCTCGGTGCTCGAGGTGGTCCACGAGGTCCCCGAGCGCTGGCTGGTGCTCATCGAGTCGACGGTCGTGTCGTTGCGGGCGCCGTCGACATCGGGTGCCTACTCCACCGCGGCACGACAGAACGATCTCGCCGAGGAGTACGGGTTGCGCTACCTGACCGCGATCGGGGCGCGCACCGCGATGACATGGGACGGGGCCGAGCGGTCGGTCGTGCGGGCCGCACTGCAGCTGATCTACGGGATGATCCAGTGGTGGCTGGTCGATCGCGACGACGCCCAGGCACGGACATCGATTGCGCTGCTGTGCGAGTGGATCACCGCGCGTGCCACCCCCGTCGTGCCGGGGGCGCTCAGCGCACGGTGACCGAGATCGAGTGCAGGCCGGTGGCCCCGTCGGGGTCGGGGCGTGACTCGACCGCTGACTGCTGCCTGCCCTCACCGTCGATCGCCCGCACGGTCAGCACGTGATCGCCGGGCGTGGCGTCCCATTCCCAACTCCACAGCCGCCACGTGTCGACCAGATCGGGTGCGCGCAACGTCGCGGTACGCCACGCGCCGTCGTCGACACGTACCTGCACCGCGTTGATGCCGCGCGGCTGCGCCCACGCCACGCCGCCGACCATGACGCGGCCGGCACGCACCTCGGCGAGGTTGCGGGGCACGTCGATCCGCGAGCTGGTCTTGATGGGTCCCTTCTCCGACCACCCGCGCGTCGACCAGTACGCCTTCGCCCGGTCGAACCGGGTGACCTCCAGCGAGGTGACCCACTTGGTCGCCGAGACGTAGCCGTAGAGACCCGGCACCACCAGTCGCGCCGGATATCCGTGTTCGACGGGGAGCGGGGACCCGTTCATCGCCACCGCGAGGATCGAGTCGCGATCGTCGGTGAACGCCTCGATCGGGGTACCGGCGGTGAAACCGTCGGAACTGCGGGAGAGCACCATGTCGGCGTCGGGCGACGGGCCGGCACGGGCCAGCAGGTCCCGTACGCGGTACCCCGTCCACGTCGCATTGCCGATGAGGGTGCCGCCGACCTCGTTCGACACGCAGGTGAGCGTGACCATCTTCTCGATGGCCGGCATGCGTCGCAGCTGGGCCATGTCGATCTCGAACTCGCGGTCGACCATGCCGTGGACACGCAGAGACCATGCGCCGCTGGTGATCTGGGGCGGCGACAGCGCGGTGTCGATACGGTAGAAATCGCTGTTCGACGTGATGAACGAGGGGAGTCCGTCGCCACCGTCGGCGGCGGTGTCGACCGAGTTCGTCGCGCCGGGCACCACGAAACCGGCGCGATCGCGACCGACGTCGTTGAGTCGGTGATCGAGGGCGACGCCGCCCACCCCGGCGATGACGGCCCCCGCGCCGGCGGTGCCGGCCGCGACGAGGAATGCACGACGGTCGGTCGTGGAGACCTCGGGGGTGACGCCCGGTTCGTCGGTCGTGTCCGGGATGGCCTCGGTGACCGGATCGAGGCGGCGGGCCATCCACTGCAGGAACACGATGCCGGCGACGACACCGACGACGGTCGGGACGAACCAGTCGACGCCACCGCCGGGGCGGGTGACCGCGGCGGCGACCCCGAGGACGCCGAACGCGGCGAACATCGCCGACCCCCAGGAACGCGCCCGACGTTCGATGACGCCGGCGATCACCGCCAGGACGGCGACGATGATCCCGATGCCGACCAGCAGTGCGACCTTGTCGCCCGTGCCGAAGGTGCTGATCGCGAACTCGCGAACGGCCTTCGGGGTCAGATCGATGACCGCGGCCCCGACCGCGTAGAGCGGTGAGGCCGCCCTGTCGAACAATGCCGCGACCAGCTGGCCGACACCGATCGTCACCGCCGCCGCGACGACACCGTTGAGGGCGCGCAGGGCGATCACCGTGCGGTCGGGCCCCGGGCGGCGGGTGCCCCTGTCATTCGTGTTCGAGTCGGCGTCGAGACGGTCGGGTGTGGTGGTCACCCGCTCCAGTATCCACGCGGTCGGCGGGCACGCCTGCGTGGTTCCCGAGACCTGTCGGTGCCCGCACCTACGGTGGGACCATGCGCATCCTGCACACCTCCGACTGGCACATCGGTCGGACCTTCCACGGCGTCGAGCTCCTCGACGATCAACGCCGTGCGTTGGCGGATCTCGCGCGACTCGTCACCGAGGAGGGCGTCGACGTGGTCGTCGTGGCGGGTGACGTCTACGACCGGTCGGTGCCCGGATCCGACGCCGTCGAGGTCTACGACGGCGCGCTCCAGGCGATGGCCGCCGCCGGCGCCACCCTCGTCGTCACCTCCGGCAACCACGACTCACCGACCCGCCTCGGGGCGGGGTCGTCGTTCGCCGCGGCGGGTGGCCTACACCTGCGGACCACCGTCGACGCCATCGCCGAGCCGGTGGTGCTGACCGACGCCCACGGCGAGGTCGCGATCTACGGCATCCCCTACCTCGAGCCCGACACCGTGCGTGACCGACTCGATGTCCCGCAGGCGCGCAGCCATTCCGAGGTGCTCGCCGCGGCGATGGATCGCGTGCGGGGCCATCTCGCCGCGCATCCTCGTCGCTCCGTGGTGCTGGCCCACGCGTTCGTGGTGGGTGCGGTCGCCACGGGCTCGGAGCGGTCGATCGCGGTCGGCGGCGTCGAGACGGTCCCGGTCGACACCTTCGACGGCGTCGACTACGTCGCGCTGGGTCACCTGCACTCCCCGCAGGCGGTGCGGGAGACCGTGCGGTACAGCGGTTCACCGCTGCCGTACTCCTTCGGTGAGCGCAGTCACACCAAGGCGGTGACGATCATCGATCTCGACGCGGACGGGGTGACCGACATCCGCACCGTCGAGCTCGTGCCGGTACGCGGACTGAGTTCGTTGCGCGGCACCCTCGACGAGCTCCTGCACTCCCCGGCACACGAGACCGCGGTCGAGCACTACGTCGAGGCGTCCCTGACCGACGAGGTCCGGCCCGTGGATGCGTTGCGGCGCCTACGAACCCGCTTCCCGCGCGTGGTCCACGTGGAGTGGGATCGCCCCCACGCCGCCGACGGCATCGACTACCGGAGCCGGGTGGTGAACCGGTCCGACACCGAGATCGTGCGGTCGTTCGTCGCCGATGTGCGCAGCGCGCCGACACCGGGGGAGACCGCCCTGCTCGACCTCGCGGTCCGCGCCGTGGTCGGGGAACCCGAGTCCGACCACCCGGTCGAACTCACACTGTTCGAGCTCGATACCGGTCTCACCGCATGAGGCTGCACTCCCTGCAGATGAGTGCCTTCGGTCCGTTCGCCGAGGAGGCCGTCGTCGACTTCGACGCCCTCGGGTGCGACGGGTTGTTCCTGCTCCACGGTCAGACCGGGGCGGGCAAGACCACCGTCCTCGATGCCGTCGCGTTCGCCCTGTTCGGACGCGTGCCGGGTGCACGGGACACCGATCGTCGTCTGGTGTCGGACCACGCAACCGCCGGCGACATCCCCCGCGTCGTGCTCGAGGCGACCATCGGAGGCCGTCGCATGCGGGTGGCCCGGTCGCCCGAGCACCGTCGCCGCAAGAAGCGGGGCGACGGGTTCACGACCGTTCCGGCGGCGGGCACCCTCGTGTGGCTCGACGGTTCCGGGCCGGGGCTCAGTCGCCTGAGCGACATCGGGGAGGTGATCTCCCGCATCCTCGGCATGAGTGCCGAGCAGTTCTTCCAGGTGGTACTGCTGCCCCAGGGCGACTTCGCCCGTTTCCTGCGCGCCGCCACCGACGACCGGGAGACGTTGCTCGAGAAGCTCTTCGAGACCGACCGCTTCAACGACCTCGAGGGGTGGCTGCGGGACAGGGCGCGGGCGACCCGCGTCGAACGTGGTGAACGCGAGCAGACCGTCGACCGGATCGCGGCGCAGATCGCCGGCCTCGTCGGCGACGACCACCCGACCGAGGGCGATCCCGACTGGGCGCAGACCCATCTCGACACCGCCGGCGTCGAGGCGACCGAGGCCGCAGCCGAACTGCACCGGGCACGGGCGTCGGCACAGGCCGCCGACGCCGCACTCGCCGTCGCCACCCGCACCCATGACCTGCAGGAGCGGGCCGCGCTCGCACGTACCCGCCTCGCCGCCCTCGACAGCGGTCACGACCTGCTCGAGTCCGCGCGCCACGCCCTCGACGCGGCGCGACGCGCCGAGCCGATCCGCCCCCTGATCGACGACCGTGACCGCGCCGCCGAGCGAGACGTGCGGGCGCAGGCGACGCTCGCCGACGCCACCCGGTCCGTCCCCGATGACCCCGAGGGGGCGTCCCTCCTCGCCCGGCTCTCCTGGCCCCCTGCAGATTCCGACACCGCGACCATCGACGCCCACATCGACCGATGGTCGGCCGAGTCGGGCCGGCTGGCCCCCGTCGCCGAACGCGCGGGTCGGCGGCCGCAGATCGTCTCCACCATCGACGCCCTGGAGGCCGAGTCGGCGGCCGCCGCTGCCGCCCTCGAGGAGATGGACCGCGAGTCGGTGTCGCTGCCGGCCGCACGTCTCGCGGCGCAGGAGGCGGTCGATGCCGCCCGGACCATGCGGACCCGGCTCCCCGGTCTGCAGGATCAGCTGACCACCGCCCGCGCCATACACACTGCGGCGCAGCGGCTCCCCGCACTCGAGGAGAAGGTGACCCGTGACCGTGCGGCCGCCGCCGCGGCGCGCGAACGGCATCTCGCCACCCGGGAGCGGCAGCTGACGCTGCAGCAACGCCGGATCGACGGGATGGCGGCCGAACTCGCCGGGCATCTGCGCGCGGGGGAACACTGCGCGGTGTGCGGGGCGACCGAACACCCGGCCCCCGCCGCCGCGACCGGTGACCCGGTGTCGGAGGGCGAACAGATCGACGCCGACTACGCGGAGAAGCAGGCCGCCGACCGTCGGGCGGCCGCGGTCGACCGGCTCGCGGCGGCCGAACGGGAGTGCGCGGTCGCGG
Source organism: Williamsia sp. MIQD14 (assembly GCF_051025635.1). NCBI lineage: Bacteria > Bacillati > Actinomycetota > Actinomycetes > Mycobacteriales > Nocardiaceae > Williamsia > Williamsia sp. MIQD14. The sequence goes on along the minus strand of NZ_JBPFDG010000002.1, from coordinate 32,386 downwards.
CCGAGGCGTCCCGCGGGATGTCGGTCGACGCCGCTGCGGGCGAGGTCTCGCGTCTCGTCGCCGAGCTCGACACCGTCGCCGCGGCCGCGTCACACCTCGCCGCACGCGTCGCCGCCGTCGACGAGATCGCCTCCCGCATCGACGATCTCGGATCGCGCACACTCGCGACACGCGAAACGCAGGCCGCACTTCGTGAACGCATCGCCGCCCTGCGTGCCGACCTCGCCGACCTCGACGCCGAGGTGTCGGCGGCCACCGGCGGGACCGGGACGGTGCACGAGCGTCGCGCCCGTCTCGCGGCACTGTGTCGAGCGTCGACGGTGCTGCGGGACGCCCGTGTCGCCGCCCAGAACGCCGACGCCCGAACCCGCGAGATCGACCGGAGGATCGAGGCGGTCGCCGCCCGGGCCGGATTCGCCGATGTCGCGCAGGCCGGTGCGGCCCTGGCCGACCCGATGACCATCGCGTCCTGGGACGACCAGATCGGCCAGGCGTCCGCTATCCGCGCGCACGCGGTGGCGACCCTCGACGACCCGGAGGTGGCCGCGGCCGCCGCCGCGGCACCCACCGACCTCGCCGAGCGCGCGCGGCACCGCGACGCCACCGCGGCGGCTCTCGACGCGGCCACCCAACGACATTCACGGGCCGCTGACCGCTTCGCCCGACTCCAGGATCTCGCGGCGGGATACTGGTCGGCGCTGTCGGTGCTGGCACCGGTGCTCGAGCGCGACCAGGAGGTGTCGGGGCTGGCCGATCTGGTCGCGGGCCGGGGACAGAACTCCCGGCAGATGTCGCTGCGCTCCTACGTGCTCGCGGCCCGACTCGAGGAGGTGTTGGTCGCGGCGTCAACCCGTCTGCGCGAGATGTCCTCGGGCCGCTACGAATTCGCCCACACCGATGCGGCGGCGTCACGTGGTCGACGCAGCGGACTCGGGATCGAGGTGCGCGACGAGTACACCGGCGCGGTGCGCCCGGCCACGACTCTGTCGGGCGGGGAGACGTTCTTCGCGTCGCTCGCGCTGGCGCTGGGCCTGGCCGATGTCGTGTCGGCCGAGTCCGGCGGTCGTGTCCTCGACACCATGTTCATCGACGAGGGTTTCGGCACCCTCGACCCCGAGGCCCTCGACCTGGTCATGCGGGTCCTCGACGACCTCCGTTCCGGTGGCCGGGTCGTCGGTGTCGTGAGTCACGTCGACGAGATGAAGGCGCGGATCCCCGCCCAGCTCCACGTGATCCGGGCGGAGGCGGGTTCACGTCTGGCCATGGTGGGTGCCGTGGTCTGACCGGTCGCCGGACGTCCCCACCACCGACTTTGGGGGCGGGGATGCCGGTGCGATAGTCTTTCCTGGCCCATCGAGCCCCCGTAGCTCAGGGGATAGAGCGTCCGCCTCCGGAGCGGAAGGCCGCAGGTTCGAATCCTGCCGGGGGCACCATCACACTTCTCGTCCTGCGGTCATATCGCGGCGAATCTAGGCTCGTTTCATGAAATTGCTGCTGTCCTTCTACGGCAGCCGGGGCGATGTGCAGCCGGGCCTGTGCCTCGGGCTCGAGCTCCTCCGCCGCGGTCACGACGTCGAGCTGGCGTTGCCGCCCAACTACGTCGCCCTTGCCCGGGAGATGGGCCTGTCGGCCCACCCTGTGGGGTTCGACAGCGAGTCGTACTGGCAGTCCGACCGTGCCCGCCGCATCCTGTCCACCGGCAACCCGCTCACGAAACTCCGTCTGGCGCAGGCACAGGTGCGTGAGGGATTCGCGCGCTTCGACGCCGATCTCGCGTCACTCGTGCTCGACCTCGCGGGCACGACGAGGCTCGACGGCCTCGTCAGCGGCCCACTGGGCCAGGACCGCGTCGCCGACCTCGCCGAGCGCCTCGATGTCCCGACGGCCACGGTGCGACTGTGCGCGATGTCGGAGAACGGCGCGATCTGTGCCGTCCCCACGCGCCACCGGCTGCCGCCGATGGTCAACCGTGCGTCGTGGCGCGTGATCGACACCCTCACGTGGACGTTCTCGAGGTCGTCACAGAACCGGTTCCGCGCCTCGTTGGGCCTCCCGGAAGCGACCGAGTCCATGCCCGCGCGGCTGCGCCGGTCGAACACACTGCAGATCCAGGCGTACGACCCCGCTCTGTTCCCCGGTCTCGCCGCCGAATGGGACGACCGCAAACCCGTCGTCGGGTTCTTCGACCTCCCCGCCGACCGGCGGCCCGCCGGGGATTCGTCGTCGGACGCCGGCGGTCTCGACGACTGGCTCGACGGGGGTGAGCCGCCGGTGCTCATCGCCTTCGGGAGCGCGCCGGTCGCCGACACCGATGCGGTGCACCGGGCCGTCGCCGAGGCGACTCGCGCCACGGGGGTCCGTGCGCTGGTGGGGGTCGGGGATCGGCCCGGCGGCGTCGACCCCGACCATCCGCACGTCTTCGTCGCCGGCCGACTCGACCATCCCACGGTGCTTCCCCGTCTCGCCGCGGCCGTGCACCACGGAGGAGCGGGAACGACCGCGGCCACACTGCGGGCCGGTCTGCCCACGATGGTGTGCGCGGCCGGCGCCGATCAGGCCCACTGGGGCGCGCAGGTCACCCGACTGGGTGTCGGGACGGCCACGCGTCTGTCGGTCCTCGACGCCGACCGACTGGCGGCGGGGCTCCGGGTGCTGGCCGACCCGGCCACGGTGATGCGGGCGCGCGAACTCGGAGCACGCCTCATCGCACCGGACGCCGCGGTCGACGATGCCGCGAAACGCATCGAGTCGGCGTTCACCCGCGTAGCGGTGTGAGACGCCGACTCGATGGTCGTGTGCGTTCGTCGGGCGGCGGTCACCGCCGGGTGATCAGCCCTTGACGCAGGTGAACTGCATGACGTCGATCATGTCCTTGCGGAACGACGCGGCGCAGCCGCTCAAGTACTTCACGTAGGTGTTGTAGTTGGCCCGCCCACACAGGGCGATGGCCTCGTCGCGGTGCTCGCCGAGGGCCTTGCTCCACGCGTCGAGGGTGCGCGCGTAGTGCAGCTGCAGCGGCTGGACCTTCTCCACGGTGAAGCCCGCGGCGCTCGCGCCGTCGGTGACCTGCTTGGGCAGCGGGAGCTGTCCGCCGGGGAAGATCTCGGTCGCGATGAAACGCAGGAACGCGAAATCGTCCTTGCTGATCTTGTTGCCGGTCTCGTGGTGGTGCGAGAGTCCGTAGGCGGTGATGGTGTGGAGCAGCATCTTGCCGTCGGCGGGCAGCGCGTTGTACGCGAAGTTGAAGAACTGCTCGTAGCGCTCGAAGCGGAAGTGCTCGAAGGCGCCGATGCTGACGATGCGGTCGACCTTGCCGTCGAACTCCTCCCAGCCCTGCAGGCGGATGTCGCCCGAGAGGCCGGTCTCGGCGGCCTTGGCCTCGACGAGCTTCTTGACGTGGCCGTACTGGTTCTTGCTCAGGGTCAGGCCGATCACGTTGACGCCGTACTTCTCCATCGCGCGCAGCGCGGTGGCGCCCCAGCCGCAGCCGACGTCGAGGAGGGTCATGCCGGGCTCGAGGCCGAGCTTGCCCAGCGACAGGTCGATCTTCGCGAGCTGTGCCTCGTTGAGCGTCATGTCCTCACGCTCGAAGTATGCGCAGCTGTAGGTGCGCGACTCGTCGAGGAAGAGGGCGAAGAAATCGTCGCTCAGGTCGTAGTGGGCCTGAACGTCCTCGAAGAACGGTGTTTCGGTGGTCACAGGTGAACCTCTTTCGTGTGCTCGCACCAGCGAGGAGCCAGTGGTCGTGTGGTGCCCACGCTCCGGTGTGGGCTCGATCGGTGATTGCGCGCCGGCGGGTGAGGACACCGGCGCCGCGGTCATCTCAGCGCCACCGTGGCGGTTGCGCGACCGAAGATCCGCTTGCCCCGGAAGGTCGCTCCGAGCGCGATGGTAGCCGTCCTCGCCTGTTCGTCCAGCGATTTGACCCGTCCAGTGTATTCGACCTCGGCGGGAGCATCCTCGGCGACGTAGGCGATTCCGGTGAACCGCACACGATAATCGCGAACGGCTGTCGGATCTCCCACCCAACCGGTCACGAACGACGACCCGATGCCCATCGTCAGCATCCCGTGCGCGGCGCAGGTGTCGAGTCCGACGATGCCCGCCGCCCGCTCGCTCCAGTGGATCGGGTTCCAGTCGGCGGAGATCCCGGCGTAGTTGACGAGGTCGCCTCGGCGCAGGGTCACCGTCCTCGACGGCAGGACGTCGCCGACGGAGACGTCGGAGAAGCGCGGCACGGCCGCGTCGAGGTCGTGGTCCCACGTACCGATCGCCGGGGTCGGTACGCCGTCGATCTCGTGCCACCCGGTCGTCGTGGGCGGCGAGAAATCGCCCATCATCACATCCGACAGTGCGGCGGCCAGTGCGGGTTCGGCGTGTGCGCCACGCCGACCCGCCGCGGTCGTCAGGAGCGACGCGACCAGCTCGCCGCTGTCGTTGATCAGCAGACCCTCGACGATGATCGTGTCGCCGCCGGCCTTCTGGCGGATCGGGGTGAGTCCCATGGTCAGAGACAGACGGTCCCCGGCGTGCATGGGGCGGTGGTAGGTGAACACCTGATCGGTCTGGACGAATGCGCTGGTGTCGTACTCGAGGAGCACGTTGTCGAGCAGCCAGTTCAGACCACTGCCCGCGAGTCGGGCGGTGAAGGTCAGGGGCGCGACCAGCCCGCTGTGTCCGCGCTCGGCGGCCGCCTTCTCGTGCCAGTGGACGATGTGGCCGTCCTTCATCGAGCGGGCGAACTCCCGGATCTCCTCGCGACCGATCTGATAGTGGTCGTCGGGGCGGTAGTACTGCGTCCAGTCACGATCTTCGGAGCTGACGTCCTCGGGCTTCACGATCTCCTCGGTGGTTGGCGATCAACTGTGATGGGGCGAAGAATCGCCGATCATCGTCGCACACGAGTGCGCGACGCGACGATCTGCGCGACGCGTGCCCGGGTGGGGTCGCCGGTCGTCAGTTCATCGACAGGGGCGCGACACCGCGTTCGGACAGCATGGCCGTCATCGTCTGCGCCTCGTTCTCCTGCGTGTTGATCATCTGCTGCGCGAGCGTGCGCTCGTAGTCCTGCGAGACGTGCTCGGGATCGGCCGCGTACTCCATCATCGGCAGACCGCCCTGGTGGTGACGCAACATCAGCTGCAGGAAGTAGGCGTCGAGCGCGGTCCCGCTCATCGCCCGCAGCCGGGTCATCTCGCTCGCGGTGGCCATCCCGGGCATGAGTGGCGTCGTCGTCCCGTTGCCCGCGGTCATCGACATCGCACCGGACATCGACCCCGACATCGAGCCGTCCGACATCGAGTGGTGATCGCTCATCCAGTCCATCGCGGTCGACGGGTTGTCGAGCGGATAGCCCCACCGGGTCAGCCACGACTGCATCTGACCGATCTGGTTGGTCTGCTGGGTGAGGATGTCGTAGGCCAGCGACCGCACCTGGGGGTCGGAACCCTTGCTCAGTGCGATGGTGGCCATCTCCACGCCCTGCGAGTGGTGCGTCGACATGTCCTGGGCGAACCCGACGGCCGCGGAGTCGGAGGCCGGAGTGGCGTCGGAACCGGTGCTCGAGTCCACGGTGCGGCCCACCAGCAGGCCGACACCCACGCCGATCAACAGCAGCGCCACCCCGCCGAGGGCGAGCAGCGCCGGTAGTTGTCTGCGCAGCGACGAACGGCGGTCGTGTCCGGTGTCGGTGTCGTCGGGGACGACGGTCGTGTCGGTGCTCATGGACTCAGCCCGCCGGTGTCGAGGTCGGGGCGGGGACGGTGGCTCCGCCGGCCGCGCCGGACTCGTCGGTCGCCTGCTGCGTTCCCGCACCGTTCATCGGGACCGCGTTCGCGGGGACGGGCCCGGAGTCGGCGGGCGGGGGGTTGCTCGGGTCGAACGCACCGGGGATGGCGGCACATTCGGCGCCGACCTCGGGATACGACGACTGCTGCGGCTGACCGGGGTAGACGTTGGTCTGCGAGTTGCGGCGCAGCGCGGTGATGAAGTGGTCCACCCGTGGGTCGCCGGCGGACTGCAGCTTGAGCTGGTGGCCCCACGACTGCAGCGAGATCGGGGTGCTCAGACCGGGGTAGGGCGACATCAGGGTGTACGGCCGACCCTCGACCTTGCTCTTGAGGACGTCGATGTCGCCGGACTTCACCGTCTGTGGGTTGTAGGTGATCCAGATCGAGCCGTGCTCGAGTGCGTGGACCGCGTTCTCGGTGCGCAGCGGGTTCGGGTAGACGATCCCGGTGCAGGTGGCCCACACGGCGTCGTGCGGTCCGCCGAACGGCGGCGACTGGTCGTACGCGACACGCTGGGTGGGGGAGACGTGCTGACCCGCGGGGTAGAAGATCTTCACCACGCCGGGGATGTCGTCGGAGGGGTCGGGGTTCGAGGCCGAGGGGACGAACTTCTGGGTCTCCTCGCGGTCGATGTACTTCGGTGCCAGGTACGCGGCGAGGCCGCCGACGATGGCGACGACGACGACGACCGCGGCGATCGTCATCCACGGGATGGGGCGGCGTCCGCCCGCCTTGACCACGGGGACGGTGCCCGGCTTGGTCTTCTTCTTCTTCTGGGAGGACGGCGTGCGGGGGACCGGCGGAGCCGACGGGGTGTTCGTCGAGCTCGTATTCGGTGCCGGCCGGGGGCTCTCGGTCGCCATCACTGCCTTTCGGTTCGAGGATGCGCGGCACAGTCTACTGGCCACCGCGGCAGGGCCGGTCGATCGCGAACGCGGCGGGCGTCCGACCGCGATTGTCCCCACGCTGTGACAGGCCAATAGGATGGTGCCTCGTGACTCCCACCGATCTGTCCACCGTGTTGCGTGATGCCACCACCACGGTGCTCACCCGACGCGGGCTCGACACCTCGGTGGTCCCCGAGACGGTGGTCGTCGAGCGGCCCCGCAACCCCGACCACGGCGACTACGCCACCAACATCGCCCTGCAGATCGGCAAGCGGGTGGCCACGGCGCCGCGCGATCTCGCGGGCTGGTTGGTCGAGGAACTCCGTGCGCAGCCGAGCATCGCCTCGGCCGAGATCGCGGGCCCGGGATTCGTCAACCTCCGGCTCGCGGCGGCCACCCAGAACGCCACGGTGGCAGCGGTGCTCTCGGCGGCGGGGGACTACGGCCGGGGCAGCGACCTGCAGGGCACCTCCATCAACCTCGAGTTCGTCTCGGCGAACCCGACCGGGCCGATCCATCTCGGTGGCACCCGGTGGGCGGCGGTCGGCGACGCACTGGGCCGTGTTCTCGCCGCGCAGGGTGCGGCGGTGACGCGCGAGTACTACTTCAACGACCACGGCACCCAGATCGACCGGTTCGCACGGTCGCTGCAGGCGGCCGCGGTGGGCGAGGCGACTCCCGAGGACGGATACGCCGGCGCCTACATCGGCGAGATCGCCGCCGACGTCGTCGCCGCGAATCCCGGTGTGCTCGAACGCCCCGAGGCCGACCGACTCGAGGTGTTCCGGTCGACCGGCGTCGAGCTCATGTTCGACCACATCAAGCGCAGTCTCGACGACTTCGGCACGCACTTCGAGGTGTTCACCCACGAGAACTCGATGTTCACGTCCGGGAGCGTCGACGAGTGCATCGCTGAGTTGAAGGCCAACGGCAATCTCTACGAGAACGACGGCGCGTGGTGGTTGCGCTCCACCGAGTTCGGCGACGACAAGGATCGGGTCGTCATCAAGCGTGACGGCGAGGCGGCCTACATCGCCGGGGACATCGCCTACTTCCGCGACAAGCGCCGCCGCGGCTTCGACCTGTGCATCTACATGCTCGGCGCCGACCATCACGGATACGTCAAGCGCCTCAAGGCCGCCGCAGGAGCACTCGGTGACGATCCGGCCACCGTCGAGGTGCTCATCGGTCAGATGGTGAACCTGGTGCGTGACGGCGTACCGGTGCGGATGAGCAAGCGCGCGGGCACGGTCATCACCCTCGACGACCTCGTCGACGCCGTGGGGGTCGACGGCGCCCGGTACTCGTTGATCCGGTCGTCGGTCGACGTCAATCTCGACATCGATCTCGACCTGCTCACCACGCAGTCGAACGAGAACCCGGTCTACTACGTGCAATACGCGCACGCACGCCTCTCGGCGATCGCGCGCAACGCCACCGACCTCGGCATCACCGCATCCGATGCGCATCTGGAGTTGCTGGCCGAACCCGCCGAGGGCGAACTGATCCGTACCCTGGGCGACTTCCCCGGCGTGGTGGCCACGGCGGCGCAGCTGCGTGAGCCCCACCGGATCTGCCGATACCTCGAGAGTCTGGCCGCGTCCTACCACCGGTTCTACGACCGGTGTCGGGTGCTGCCCCAGGGAGACGAGGAGCCCGGTGACATCCACGCCGCCCGTCTGGCCCTGTGCTCGGCCACCCGCCAGGTGATCGCCAACGGGCTCGACCTCGTCGGCGTCAGCGCGCCGGAGCGGATGTGATGGCCCACCCCGCAGGTCCCCGCCACGCCGAGGACGCACCCCGTACACATCCGTCCGAACGCCCGGCGTCTGCCGACGAGCTCGTCGAGCTGCCCGCCTCGGTGTGGCCGCGCAACGCCGCCCGCGGCGGCGACGGTGTCGTGACCCTGGCCGGAGTCGGCGTCGAGCAGCTCGCCGCCGACCACGGGACGCCGCTGTTCGTGATCGACGAGGCCGACTTCCGGTCGCGGTGTGCCGACATGCTGGCCGCCTTCGGTGCGACCGGTCGGGTGCACTACGCGTCGAAGGCGTTCCTGTGCACCGAGATCGCGCGGTGGGTCGAGCAGGAGGGGCTCTCGCTCGACGTCTGCTCCGGCGGCGAACTCACCGTCGCGTTGCGCGCCGGCTTCCCCGCCCACCGGATCGCGTTGCACGGCAACAACAAATCTCCCGAGGAACTGCGCCAGGCCGTCGAGGCCGGAGTCGGGCACATCGTGGTCGACTCCGCGATCGAGATCGAACGCCTCGACGCCGCCGCCGGTGCGGCGGGGGTGATCGCCGATGTCCTGATCCGCGTGACGGTCGGTGTCGAGGCCCACACCCACGAGTTCATCTCCACCGCCCACGAGGACCAGAAGTTCGGCTTCTCGCTCAGCGGTGGGGTGGCGATGGACGCGGTGCGCAGGGTCTTCGCCGCCGACAACCTGCGGCTGGTGGGACTGCACAGCCACATCGGTTCGCAGATCTTCGATCTCGACGGTTTCGAACTCGCCGCCCACCGGGTGCTGGGCCTGCTCAGCGACGTCGTCGCGGAGTTCGGCGTCGACAAGACGACCCAGCTGTCGGTGCTCGATCTCGGTGGGGGACTGGGTATCTCCTACATTCCCAGCGACGATCCGCCACCGGTCGACGAGGTCGCCGCGACGCTTGTCGACATCGTGACCCGACAGTCGGCCCGGCTCGGCCTGCCCACCCCGATCCTCGCCGTCGAACCCGGGCGCGCGATCGCCGGCCCCGGCACGGTCACCCTGTACCGCGTCGGCACGGTGAAGGACGTCGCGATCGGCGGTGGCGCACACCGGCGCTACGTCTCGGTCGACGGCGGGATGAGCGACAACATCCGCACCTCGCTGTACCAGGCCGAGTACGACGTCCGCCTGGTGTCGCGGGCGTCGCAGGCCACCGCGGTCGTGAGTCGTGTCGTCGGGAAGCACTGCGAGAGCGGTGACATCGTCGTCAAGGACTGCTGGCTGCCCGACGACGTGGCGCCCGGTGACCTCCTCGCCGTCGCGGCGACCGGTGCGTACTGCTACACGATGTCGAGTCGGTACAACATGGCGACGCGTCCGGCCGTGGTGGCCGTACGCGACGGTGTGTCGCGGCCGGTGCTGCGGCGGGAGACCGTCGCGGATCTGTTGAGTCTGGAGGTGACCGAATGACCGAACACTCGCGCCGACCCATCGGGGTCGCGGTGCTGGGTATGGGCAACGTGGGGGCCGAGGTGGTCCGCATCCTGTTGCAGAACTCCGAGGACCTGCAGGCCCGCGTGGGTGCGCCGATCGAGATCCGCGGCGTTGCCGTGCGAGACCTGGGCAAGGCGCGCGCGTGCGCGACGTCGCTGCTGACCGACGACCCCGCCGCACTGGTGGTGCGTCCCGACGTCGACATCGTCGTCGAGCTCATCGGCGGCATCGACATCCCCCGCTCGCTCATCGCGAGCGCGCTCGAGCACGGCAAATCAGTCGTCACCGCCAACAAGGCCCTGCTGGCCGACTACACCGGAGAGCTCGCGACGCTGGCCGCCGACGCAAAGGTCGACCTGTACTTCGAGGCGTCGGTCGCCGGTGCCATCCCGGTGATCCGACCGCTGATGCAGTCCCTGGCCGGCGACACGGTGCAGCGCGTGGCCGGGATCGTCAACGGCACCACCAACTTCATCCTCTCCGCCATGGACGCCGACGGCGACGACTACGAGTCGGTGCTGGCCGAGGCGGGGCGCCTCGGGTACGCCGAGGCCGACCCCACCGCCGACGTCGAGGGATACGACGCGGCGGCGAAGGCGGCGATCCTCGCGTCCATCGCGTTCCACAGCCGCGTGACCGCGAGCGACGTGCACCGCGAGGGCATCTCGTCGATCACCGCGGCCGACCTGGCGTCGGCGGCGACGTTGGATTGCACGGTCAAACTGCTCTCGATCTGCGAACGGATCGTCGATTCCGCGGGGCGGCAACGGATCTCGGCGAGGGTGTATCCGGCGCTCGTGCCGCTGACCCACCCGTTGGCGGGCGTGAACGGCGCGTTCAACGCGGTCGTCGTCGAGGCCGAGAACGCCGGTCGGCTCATGTTCTACGGCCAGGGCGCCGGCGGTGCCCCCACCGCGTCGGCGGTCATGGGGGATCTGGTGATGGCCGCCCGCAACAAGGTCCACGGTGGCCGCGGTCCGCTCGAGTCGACCTACGCGTCGCTCCCGATCGCACCGATGGGCGATGTGAACACCCGCTACTACGTCTCGATGAAGGTGGCCGACCGGCCTGGTGTGTTGGCGACCGTGGCGGGGGAGTTCTCCGCGCGCAACGTCAGCATCGCGACCGTGCGCCAGGAAGGCGCCGAGGAGAACGCGCGTCTCATCGTCGTCACACACCGCGCGCCGGACTCGGCGCTGTCGGAGACGGTCGACGCACTCAAGGATCTCGATTCCGTGCTGAGCGTGTCCAGCGTCCTGCGCCTGGAGGGAACAGATGACTGACAACAGAATTCACGGCGGGGGGAGCGGGGACCAGGCCGTCCACCGCGCCTGGCCGGGTCTCATCGAGGCCTACCGGCATCGGCTTCCCGTGGAACCCGACGGGAAGGTGGTCACCCTGCTCGAGGGTGGCACCCCGCTGATCAGCGCGCCGCACCTGTCGGAGCTGACCGGATGCGAGGTGTACCTCAAGGTCGAGGGCGCCAACCCGACCGGGTCGTTCAAGGACCGCGGTATGACGATGGCGGTCAGCAACGCGGTCAACCAGGGCAAGACCGCCGTGTTGTGCGCCTCGACCGGCAACACCTCTGCCTCGGCCGCGGCGTACGCCACCAGGGCGGGTATCACCTGTGCCGTGCTCATCCCCACCGGCAAGATCGCGATGGGCAAGCTGGCCCAGGCGGTCATGCACGGCGCCAAGATCATCCAGGTCAAGGGAAACTTCGACGACTGCCTCGAGCTGGCGCGCAAGGCCACCGCGGAGTTCTCCGAGATCGAGCTCGTCAACTCGGTGAACCCGGCGCGGATCGAGGGCCAGAAGACCGCGGCGTTCGAGATCGTCGACGTCCTCGGTCGCGCGCCCGACGTCCACGCTCTGCCGGTCGGCAACGCGGGCAACATCACCGCCTATTGGAAGGGCTACGCCGAGTACCACGCCGACGGTGTGTCCTCCTCGCGCCCCCGCATGCTCGGTGTGCAGGCCGCCGGCGCGGCCCCGCTGGTCAGCGGACACCCGGTCAAGAACCCCGAGACCGTCGCCACCGCCATCCGCATCGGTTCGCCGGCGAGCTGGCAGCAGGCGGTCGACGCGAAGGACTCCTCCGGCGGACAGTTCCTCGCCGCCACCGACGAGAAGCTGCTCGAGGCCTATCGTCTCGTGGCCGGCCGCGAGGGCGTGTTCGTCGAGCCGGCGTCGGCGGCCGGCGTCGCCGGGATGCTCGCCGCCCGCGCCGACGGCTGGATCTCGGCCGGCGAGACCGTGGTGTGCACCGTGACCGGCAACGGACTGAAGGACCCCGACACCGCACTGGCCGGGATGCCCGAGGTCCAGGCCATCGATGTCGACCCCGCAGCCGTCGCCCGCGCTCTCGATCTGAGCTGACCGTCGCGATGAATCAGCCTCTGCCGCTTGGTATCTCGTGTTCGGTGCGGGTTCCGGCGTCGTCGGCCAACCTCGGGGCGGGATTCGATTGCCTGGGTCTCGCGCTCGACATCTATGACGATCTGACCGTCACCACCATCGCGTCGGGTGTGCGGGTCAGCGTCGACGGAGAGGGCGACGGTGCCGTCCCGCTCGACGACACCCACCTGGTGGTCCGCGCGCTCCTGCGTGGGCTGGACGCCGGCGGGGTCGGCTCGACCGGACTCGAGATCGTCTGCCGCAACGCCATCCCGCACGCGCGAGGGCTGGGGTCCTCGGCGGCCGCGGTCGTCTCGGGCCTCGCGGCCGCATCGGGCCTCATGGCGAAAAGCGGACTGCGGCAACCGTTCTCGTCCGATGAACTGATCCAACTGGCCAGCGAGTTCGAGGGCCACCCGGACAACGCCGCGGCGAGCGTCCTCGGTTCGGCGGTGGTGTCGTGGACCGAGTTCGTCGACGGCGTGGCGCGCTATCACGCCCGTCCCCTCGCGGTGCATCCCGCGATCGCGGTCACCGCGTTCATCCCGTCGACCGAGTCGTCGACGTCGCTGACCCGCGGACTGCTCCCCGACGCCGTCCCGCGCGCCGACGCGGTGTTCAACGTCAGCCGCAGTGCCCTGGCCGTCGTGGCCCTCACCAGCGATCCCGGGTGCCTGCACGCGGCGACCGCAGACCGCCTCCACCAGCACTATCGGGCGCCGGTGCTCCCCGACACGACCCACGTCGTCGACGAACTGCGCGGACGTGGCGTCGCGGCGTTCGTCTCCGGCGCCGGGCCCTCGGTCCTCGCGTTGCACGATCAGCCGCTTCCCGCGGCCGCCGTCGAACACGCCGCGCGGGTGGGCTTCGCGGCACGGTCGCTGCGGGTCGCCGGTCCCGTCGACGTGCGCTGAATCGACATCACGTCGTCGCTGTCCACGGCGACGCGCCGGCGGGCCCGGTATTGCCCGATGCAGGGTTCGTGGTTAGCATGAAGAGGTCTCGCTGCGGACGTCTGTCCACATTGCGCCTCTTCACCGATACCCCTGCACATGGTGTCTGCCCGACCACCGGGCGCGCCGGCACACTCTCGGGATCTCGATCGACGACGGCGCATCTGCAGACGCCGACACGGCGGCAGACCCACCACACTTGACCCCGTCCTTCTCGACGGGCACGAGATCCGCGCCGCCACGGCGGGGATGATCGCCACCCCGGCGCAGGCTGAAGACCTGCGGGGGAACGAAAGGAAATCCGTGACCGATACGGACCTCATCTCGACACCTCCGGCAGACGCGTCGGCGACCGCCGCACCCGCCAAGACCACGGCCGCCCGCTCCGGCGGGCTGAGCTCGATGGTCCTCACCGAGCTGCGCCAACTGGCCGGTGAGCTGGGCATCAAGGGCACCTCGGGCATGCGCAAGGGAGACCTCGTCGCGGCCATCGCCGACCGCCAGGGTGGCGATTCCTCACGCGCGTCCCGTGAGCGGCCCGCCGCGGCCAAGACCACCGCGACGGCCGCGCCGACGACCGCCGACCGACCGACCGACGCGGACGCGTCGGACGGGGCGGCGAAGATCGACGGTGCACCGCGAGGGTCCGACACCACGAACGATCCCGGCGAGAAGAACGGCCGGACGCGGGACACCGCGCCCCGACGCGACGCCGCGAAGGAAGACGGCGCCAAAGAGAACGGGGCCAAGGAGGACGGGACATCGACCGATCGCGCTTCCGACGGCGACGCGGCGACCAACGACACCGCAGGCGATCGCACCCGTCGTCGCAACCGCGACGGCTCCGGGCGCGACGGAGGCGACCGTGAGACCGCCAACCGGGAGACCGGCGGCGATCGCCAGGCCACCGACCGCGGCGAGCAGGACGGTTCCGGTCGCAACCGCGAGGGCGGACGCAACGCCAATCGCGCGGACGGGGGCAACCGGTCGGGCGGTGCCAACGGTAACCGCACCGAGAACAACCGGGGCGACAACGGCAGCGGCAACCGTTCCGGGGACAATCGGGGCGAGAACAACCGTTCCGACAACAACCGGGGCGACAACACCAATCGCGACGGCAGCCAGAACCGTGACGGCAACCGCAACAACGGCCCACGCGACGACGATGACGACGGCACCGGTCGGGGCCGGCGGGGTCGCCGTTTCCGTGAGCGTCGTCGCGGACGTGACCGCGACGGCCAGGGGGGCGGCGGTAACGAGCGCGAACCGCAGGTCAACGACGACGACGTGTTGCAGCCGGTCGCGGGCATCCTCGACGTCCTCGACAATTACGCCTTCGTGCGGACCTCCGGATACCTCGCCGGGCCCAACGACGTCTACGTGTCGATGAACCTGGTGCGCAAGAACGGCCTGCGGCGCGGCGACGCGCTCACCGGCGCGGTGAAGCTGCCGCGCGACGGCGAACAGCAGAGCAACCAGCGCCAGAAGTTCAACCCGCTGGTGCGGTTGGACTCGGTGAACGGTGCCGACGTGGAGTCGGCACGCAACCGCCCCGAGTTCGGCAAGCTCACCCCGCTCTACCCGAACGAGCGTCTGCGGCTCGAGACGCGCCCCGAGCAGCTCGACACGCGCGTCATCGACCTGATCATGCCGATCGGCAAGGGCCAGCGCGCGCTCATCGTCTCCCCGCCCAAGGCGGGCAAGACGACGATCATGCAGGACATCGCCAACGCGATCTCGATCAACAACCCCGAGTGCTACCTCATGGTCGTCCTGGTCGACGAACGGCCCGAAGAGGTCACCGACATGCAGCGCTCGGTGAAGGGCGAGGTCATCGCCTCGACGTTCGACCGGCCGCCGTCGGACCACACCTCGGTCTCCGAGCTCGCCATCGAGCGGGCCAAGCGGTTGGTGGAGAACGGCAAGGACGTCGTCGTCCTCCTCGACTCGATCACCCGCCTCGGGCGCGCCTACAACAACGCGTCGCCGGCGTCGGGCCGCATCCTGTCCGGTGGTGTCGACTCCACCGCGCTGTACCCGCCGAAGCGTTTCCTCGGCGCGGCCCGCAACATCGAGAACGGCGGATCACTCACCATCATCGCCTCGGCGCTGGTGGAGACCGGGTCGACCGGTGACACGGTCATCTACGAGGAGTTCAAGGGCACCGGCAACGCCGAGCTCAAGCTCGACCGCAAGATCGCTGAGCGCCGTGTGTTCCCCGCGGTGGACGTGAACCCGTCGAACACCCGCAAGGACGAGCTGCTGATGTCGCGGGAGGAGTTCGCCATCGTGCACAAGCTGCGGCGCGTCCTGTCCGGGCTCGATTCCCAGCAGGCGATCGACCTGCTGATCTCGCAGCTCAAGAAGACGACCACCAACATCGAGTTCCTGATGCAGGTGCAGAAGAACACCCCGAACGCCCCCGGCCAGGAGTGATCGCACGCCGCTGATCGGCGCATCGGCGACGCCTCAGGCGTCGGGGACGGCGTCGGCCGGCAGCGGCGTGGTGTCGAACCGCGGCGGATCGGCGACGTCGTACACGCCGGTGGCCGCGCACGTCCCGCCGACCTCCGGGTGCCCGGCGTAGCGACGGTCCTCGGGATACACCCCGAGTTGGCTGTTCTGCCGTGTCGCGGTGATGAATTCGTCGATCCGGGGGTCGTCGGCGCGGTCGACCTTCAGCTGGTGACCCCATGACTGGATCGAGATCGGCCGGTCCAGCGTCGGGTACGGCGACATGAGCGTGTGGTCGCGTCCCTGCACCCGGGCCGCCAACGCCGCGACTCCCGCCGCGTCGACCCGGGCCGGGTCGTAGGTCACCCACACCGCGCCGTGTTCCATGGAGTGCACGGCGTTCTCGCTGCGGATGGCGATGGGGTAGACGATCCCGGTGCAGGTGGCCCACACCGCGTCGTGACGGCCGCCGATGGGTGGCGAGAACTGGTACCGGACGCGTTTGCCCGGACCCACGTGGCCGCCCACGTAGAACTTCTTCACCACGCCGGGGATACGCGTCGCCGGATCGGGGTCGTCGGCGGTGGGCACGAAACCCGTCGCCGACGCGGGGGAGTCGTCGGTGATGCCGGGCCGGGTCAGCGCGAACGCGCCGACGCCGATCACCACCGCGACCACGAGGGTGCCGATCACCACGCCCAGCACGCGTCCGCGTCGTCGCTGCGTCATCGAACTCCCCTCGGTCGCCGGCAGTCGCCCACCGTCGGCCACCACAGTAGTGCGGTCCGCGACCTCGGGAATTATCCCAGGTGAGCGCTGGTTACAGCCCATGTCGGGTGCGATCGACACCCTGCGGCACCGATTCGGTCCGCGGGCGTCGTTCTGGCATACTCGTCACGGTTGTGCGCCACCCCGGTGCACATCATCACAGTCCGGTTCCGGTTCACACCGCCTCCCGCACACACGGAGATCGGTGACCCGGCGACCATGAAAGGGACACCAGATGAAGCAGGGCATCCACCCCCAGTACGTCGAGACCAATGTGGTCTGCGGCTGCGGGAACACCTTCCAGACCCGGAGCACCAAGGAGAGCGGCCAGATCACGGTCGAGGTCTGCTCCCAGTGCCACCCGTTCTACACGGGCAAGCAGAAGATCCTCGACACCGGCGGCCGCGTGGCCCGGTTCGAGAAGCGCTACGGCAAGCGCAGCCCCAAGGGCGCCGCGGCCACCGAGGCCGACGCCTCGAAGTAGTCCGCTCGTCGACGCCCGTCCCGTGCACTCGCACGGGGCGGGCGTCTTCGCTGTCTGGAACCCCTCATCGCCAGAACGGAGTGGAATCGTGACCGAGAAGCCCGCGGGTACCGCGATCGACGACGTGCTCGCCGAGTACTCGGGGCTCGAGTCGCAGATGTCGGACCCGACGTTGCACGACGACCCGGCGACCGCGCGGCGGGTCGGCAAACGCTTCGCCGAACTCGCCCCGGTGATGACCACCCACACCCGGTTGAACATCGCGCGCGACGATCTCGAGGCCGCGCGGGAACTGGCCGCCGACGATCCCTCCTTCGCCGCGGAGATCCCCGAACTGGAGGCGACCGTCGCTCGACTCGATGCGGCGCTGACCGACCTGCTCGCCCCCCGCGACCCCCACGACGGCGACGACATGGTGCTGGAGATCAAGTCCGGCGAGGGCGGTGAGGAGTCGGCGTTGTTCGCTGCCGATCTCGCTCGGATGTACCTCAAATACTGTGAACGACACGGCTTCGCCGCACAGATGCTCGGCGTCACCGAGTCCGATCTCGGCGGCTACAAGGACGCGACCCTGTCGATCAAGGCCCGCGCGGGTTCGACCGAGGGCGTGTGGGGTCGGATGAAGTTCGAGGGCGGCGTCCACCGCGTGCAGCGTGTGCCGGTCACCGAGAGTCAGGGACGGATACACACCTCCGCTGCAGGCGTTCTCGCCTATCCCGAGCCCGACGCCGTCGAGCAGGTCGCGATCGACGAGACCGACCTCCGCATCGACGTCTACCGCAGCTCGGGCAAGGGCGGACAGGGCGTGAACACGACCGACTCGGCCGTGCGCATCACCCACCTGCCGACCAACATCGTCGTCACCTGCCAGAACGAGCGTTCGCAGCTGCAGAACAAGGCCCGCGCGATGCAGGTGCTCGCGGCGCGGTTGCAGGCCCTCGCCGAGGAGGAGGCCGACGCCGAGGCCGCCGAGGGACGCGCCGCGCAGATCCGGACGGTGGACCGCTCCGAACGGATCCGCACCTACAACTTCCCCGAGAACCGGATCACCGATCACCGCATCGGCTACAAATCCCACAATCTCGACGCCGTGCTCGACGGCGATCTCGACGCATTGCTCGACGCCCTGACCGCTGCCGACAGGCAGGCGCGCCTCGAGGCGCAGTGACCGCCTCGGATCCGGCGGACGTGCGCGCGACGCTGCGCGCCGCGACCGACCTCCTGCGCGCCGCGGGTGTCCCGTCACCGCGGGTCGACGCCGAACTCCTGGCGGCGCATGTTCTGGGAGTCGACCGGGGGAGACTGTTCCTCCTCGACACCATCGGGTCCGACCAGCGCGACGATCTCGACACCGCGGTGGCGCGCCGTGCCGCGCGAGAGCCCCTGCAGCACATCATCGGTCGTGCGGCGTTCGGACCTGTCGAGCTCGCCGTCGGCCCCGGGGTCTTCGTCC
Source organism: Williamsia sp. MIQD14 (assembly GCF_051025635.1). Lineage (NCBI taxonomy): Bacteria > Bacillati > Actinomycetota > Actinomycetes > Mycobacteriales > Nocardiaceae > Williamsia > Williamsia sp. MIQD14. The sequence continues at coordinate 13,996 of NZ_JBPFDG010000002.1, read as the reverse complement.
CGCGACCGGAGACCGAATCACTTCTGGAGTGGGCGGTCGACGAGTGCGCCCGCCGGCCCCCCGCCCCCGCGGTCGTGGACCTGTGTGCCGGGAGTGGCGCGCTGGCCATCGCGGTCGCGACCTCGGTTCCCGACGCGTCGGTCACCGCCGTCGAGAACGACCCCGCGGCGTGGACGTGGTTGCAGCGCAACGCCGATGCCGCGCCGGAGGCGGTGCGGCAGCGGATGACGACCCGTTTCGCCGACGTCGTCGATCCCGACGCCGTCGGCGACCTGCGCGCCGATGTCGTGGTGAGCAACCCGCCGTACGTCCCGCTCGGTGTCGCACTCGATCCGGAGGTCGCCGATCACGACCCCGCCGTCGCGCTCTTCGGCGGGGAGGACGGCATGTCGGTGATCGTGCCGATGGTCGGTGTGATCGCAGGCATCCTGCGCGCCGGGGGAGCGTGCGGCATCGAACACGACGACTCCACCTCCGACGCCGTCGTGTCGGTGTTACGCGCATCGGGGGCGTTCACCGACATCACCGCGCACGCCGATCTGTCGGGTCGTCCCCGGTTCGTGACCGCCCGGCGGATCAAAGCGACCCCGGGCCCGCCGACCGCGGGCGGCGCCGGTCGTGCCGCCGGCAGCGTGCAAGGATGACTGCGTGAGCACGGTGTTCGATTGCAATGATGACCATTCACGCAGCGCAGGGGTCCACGCGGCCGTCGGTGCGGTGCGGCAGGGTCGGCTCGTCGTCATGCCGACAGACACCCTCTACGGGTTGGGTTGCGACGCCTTCGATTCCGACGCCGTCACCGCCCTCCTCGCGACGAAGAACCGGGGCCGCGACATGCCGGTGCCGGTCCTCGTCGGCTCCTGGGACACCATCGACGGTCTCGTGCTGTCGGTCAGCACCCGCATGCGGGAGCTCGTGCGGGCCTTCTGGCCGGGCGGTTTGAGTCTCGTCGTCGAGCAGGCGCCGTCGCTGGCGTGGGATCTCGGTGACACCAGCGGGACGGTGATGGTGCGCATGCCGCTGCACCCCGTGGCGATCGAGGTGCTGCGCGAGGTCGGTCCGATGGCGGTGTCGAGTGCCAACCGGTCGGGGCAGCCGCCGGCCACCACCGCCGAGGAGGCGCGTGGCCAGCTCGGCGACGACGTCGCGGTGTACCTCGACGGCGGTCCCGCCGCCCACGCCACACCGTCGACGATCGTCGACCTGACCGGTTCGGCCCCGCGCATCCTGCGGACCGGGGCGGTCGCTGCCGAGGACATCGCCGAGGTGCTCGGCGTCGAGACGGCCGGTCTGCTCGACTGACGCGACGGGCGGCACGCGCGCGCCGGGCGCGTGCGGATGACCACATCACGGGCGCGCACCAGTACCGTTGAGCCGTGTTTCTCGCGGCTGCAGATGTGTCCACCGGCGGTGCCGGTGTACCTCTGCGTGAGTTGATGCTGGTCGGGCTCACCGCCGCCGTCATCACCTACCTCGCGACGGGATTCGTCCGCGTCGTGGCCACCCGCGTCGGCGCCGTCGCCGTCCCCCGTGTACGCGACGTCCACGCGATCCCGACACCCCGTCTCGGCGGGGTGGGCATGCTCCTCGGTGTACTCGCGGCGATCGTCCTCGCCCAGCAGCTCCCGGCCCTCACCCGCGGCTTCGCCTACACCGACGACATGAACGCGGTACTTGTGGCAGGGCTGGTCATCGTGGCGGTGGGCATCATCGACGACCGGTGGGGCCTCGATGCCCTGACGAAATTCGTCGGGCAGCTGACCGCCGCCGGCGTCCTGGTGCTGATGGGCGTGAGCTGGACGGTGGTCCCGATCCCGATCGGCGACACCGGGACCGTCGTGCTCGACCCGTTGCAGTCGGGCTTGCTGACGATCGCCATCACGGTCGCGACCATCAACGCGATCAACTTCGTCGACGGCCTCGACGGCCTCGCCGCCGGCCTGGCCTTCATCGCCGCGCTCGCCATTCTCATGTTCTCGCTCGGTCTGCTGCGCGACCAAGGGGGAGACGTCAGCTACTACCCGCCTGCGCTGATCTCGGTCAGCCTGGCCGGTGCGTGCCTCGGGTTCCTCCCGCACAACTTCCAGCCCGCGCGGATCTTCATGGGCGACTCCGGATCCATGCTCATCGGGCTCATGCTCGCCACGGCGTCCACGAGCGCCTCGGGTCGCATCGCGGTCAACGCCTACGGCCCGGCCGATCTGTTCTCGCTGCTCTCGCCGCTGATCCTCGTGGCCGCGGTCATGTTCATCCCGATGCTCGACATGCTCCTGGCCGTCATCCGACGCACCCGGGCGGGCGTCGGCTTCTACACGCCCGACAAGATGCACCTACACCATCGCCTGCTGGAACTCGGGCATTCGCAGCGACGGGTGGTGCTCGTCATCTATCTGTGGGTCGCGGTGCTCGCGTTCAGCGTGGCCGCCAGCACGGTGTTCCCGGTGACCGTCGTCGCTCCCGCTCTGGCCGCCGGGCTGGTCCTGGCGATGATCGCCACCATCGTCCCGCGGTTGCGCCGGCGCGCGGTGGATCGCCGTGTCGAACACCCCGCGACACCCGTACCGGACGTGGTGAACCGGACATATTAGACCGTGTAGTACTATGGCGCGTAGTAGGACAGTCGACCGCAATCGGGGACGGCGTCACCGAGCCCCACCCCACGTCACACCCCCGACATCAGGTTGATATGGTCACAGCAACCGGTGAGCTTACGTCCGCTTTACTCTTCGCGGAACGCACGCTCGATGGACAGTGCTCTGGCAACGGGCAGTGGACGACCGACCGTGAGGCCACCCGCCCGCATGACCGCGGCGCTCGACGACGAGCACCGCGCGCTCCCGACCCGAGGAGAGGCAGATGACGATGTCAGCCCCCGAGTCGACACAGTTCTATCCCGAGATCCCGCTCAGTCTGGCGCGCCCGGCGATCATCGCCGGCGTCGCGGCCACGGTGGTCCTCGTCATCAGCGCGGTGGTCGGACACGTGTTCTTCGGCGTCTGGTTCGCCGTCGGCATGGTGCTCTCCCTCCTCAACGCCAAGATGGTCCAGGCGTCGGTCGGTGCCGCCACCGCCGACGACGAGAACCCGCGTAAGAAGCCCGTCGTGCTCAACACGGCGGTGCGTCTCGGCATCATCACCGTCGCCGCACTCGCGGTGGCGTTCATCTTCCGGCCCGAGGGACTCGGCGTGATGTTCGGGCTGGCGCTGTGTCAGGTGATCGTGGTCCTCTCCACGGTGATCCCCGTCATGAAAGGACTCCGCAAGCAGTCATGACCTCCGTATCCACATGGGCCGCAGAGGCCGAATCCGGGGCCGAGTCCGACTCCAAGATCGAGGTCGGACATCACATCGTCCGTGACTTCTTCGGGATGTCGTTCAACATCGACACCATCATCGGCACCGCCGTCGCCGCGATCATCCTGATCGGCCTGGCGTTCATCCTGCGGGCGAAGGTCACCTCGCGTGGCGTCCCCAACGGTGTGCAGCTGTTCTTCGAGGCCGTCACCAACCAGATGCGCGGGCAGGTGGAGAGCTCCATCGGCATGCGCGTGGCGCCGTTCGTGCTCCCGCTCGCGGTCGGTTTGTTCACCTTCATCCTGATCTCCAACTGGTTGTCGGTGATCCCGTCGCAGTACGGCAACTCCGAGGGTGTCGCCGGTGAGTGGCTCAAGCCCCCGGCGTCGGACATCAACTACGTCTACGCCCTCGCCCTGACCGTGTTCGTCTGGTACCACGCCGCGGGATTCCGCAAGCGCGGTCCGCTCGGATACCCGGCAAAGCTGGTGCGCGGCCACGTGATCGGGCTCGCACCGATCAACATCATCGAGGAGATCGCGAAGCCCGTGTCGCTGTCGCTGCGACTCTTCGGCAACATCTTCGCCGGTGGCATCATGGTCTCGCTGATCACGCTGTTCCCGCCGTACATCATGTGGGCGCCGAACTCGATCTGGAAGCTGTTCGACCTCTTCGTCGGACTCATCCAGGCGTTCATCTTCGCCCTGCTGACCATCCTCTACTTCAGTCAGTCGATGGAGTCCGAGGACGCGCACTAGCCCCACCGCGCACCAGATCTCCGTTCGGCACCCGCCGGACCGGACCGGACCGCCGAGAGGCCGGCCTCGATCACGAGGCCGGACCCCACGGCCACGAAATGGAAACGGTCGACACCACGTCGATCGCCAGACCTGGCTGATGACCGCATCGGCCGGCACCAGAACTGGCATCGTGAGTGCCAGTACAGCGAAAGGGAAAGTCACATGGATCCAACGATTGGAATGGGCGCACTGATCGGCGGCGGCCTGATCCTCGGCGGCGGTGCCATCGGCGCCGGCATCGGCGACGGCCTGGCCGGTGCTCAGCTGATCGCGGGAATCGCCCGTCAGCCGGAGGCCCAGAGCCGCCTGTTCACGCCCTTCTTCATCACCGTCGGCCTCGTCGAGGCCGCGTACTTCATCAACCTGGCATTCATGGCGTTGTTCGTCTTCGCCACGCCGATCTCGGCTTCCTGACCACGGGGCCCGGGTAGACACGGAATCAGGTAGACACCATGGCGCTCGCCGCACAGAACTTCCTCATACCGAACGGCACGTTCTTCGTCGTGCTGATCATCTTCCTCATCGTGCTGGCCGTGATCGGCAAGTTCGTCGTCCCGCCGATCAAGGCGGTGCTCGAGGAGCGGGAGGAGACGGTCACACAGACCGGGCACGACAACCGGACTGCCACCGAGGAGTTCGAGAACGCCGAAGCGGAGTACCGCGAGGCGATGAAGTCGGCTCGCGGCGAGGCCACCGGTATCCGTGACGAGGCCCGGGCCAAGGGTCGCGAGACACTCGAGCAGATGCGCACACGCGCCACCGCCGAGTCCGACGGGGTGCTCGCCGAGGCGACCACCCAGCTGCGGGCGCAGGGCGAGCAGGCCGCCACCGCGGCCCGCGAGGACGTCGGCCGCCTCTCGTCGGAGCTCGCGAGCCGGGTCCTCGGGTTCGAGGTCTCCGCCGACGCCGCGGCCTTCGACAAGTCGACGACCAGCGGGACGGTGAGCTGACCATGGGAATCTTCATCGGACAGCTCGTCGGATTCGTCGTCATCGTGTTCGTGCTGGTGCGTTACATCGCGCCGCCGGTACGGGCGGCTATGAAGAAGCAGCAGGACACCATCGCCACCCAGCTCTCCGAGAGCGAGGAGGCGAAGAAGCGTCTGGTCGAGGCGAAGGAAGCCCACGCGAACGCGGTGGAAGAGGCTCGCGCCTCGGCCAGCCAGATCCGCGAGGAGGCCCGCGGCGACGCCCAGGCCATCGCCGAGGAGATGGCCGCGCAGGCCGACGCCGAGGTCAAGCGGATCACCGAACACGGCAAGACACAGGTCGCGCTCAACCGGGCCAGCCTGGTCCGGCAGCTGCGCGGCGATCTGGGTCTGGCCTCGGTCGAACTCGCAGGGCAGATCGTCCGCCGGCACCTCGGCGACGTCTCCGCGCAACAGGAGTCGATCGATCGCGTGATCTCCGAGCTCGAGGACATGGCCGGTTCGAACGACGGCGCCGCGTCCTCACGCATCTCCGCACCCTCGGATCTGGTCGGACTCCACTCGATGCGGGCGGCGAGCCGTGATTCGGTCCGCGCACTCAGCGAGGAGTTCGACAACCGCACCGGGTCACTCGACGCCGACGGCCTCACCCGTCTCGCTGGGGAACTCGCCGACGTCGTCGACCTGTTGGGCCGCGAGCCGGTCCTGCGCAAGCATCTCGCCGAGCCGTCGGACGACACCGAGTCGAAAACCGCACTCTCCGACCGCATCTTCGCCACCTCGGGTGAGGACACGCAGGCGCTGCTGCGCAGCGCGGTGACCGGCCGCTGGTCGGCGACGAGCGACTTCACCTTCGCGATCGAGCGTCTGGCGCGGTATGCGCTGCTCATCGTGGCCGAGAAGGCGAACTCGATCGACGACGTCGAGGACGAGCTGTTCCGCTTCGGCCGACTGCTGGTGGCCGAGCCCAAGCTGAGCGCGCTGCTGTCCGATGTCAACGCACCCATCGAGGGACGTCTGGGACTGCTCGACACCGTGTTGGCCGGCAAGGCGAACGACACCACGGCCGCCCTCATCACGCAGACGGTGCGCCTGCTCCGTGGTCAGTCGGCCGCGTCGGCGGTGTCGGACCTGGCCGAGTTGGCCGCCGCGCGGCGGGGTGAGTCGGTGGCGCACGTCGTCGCGGCCACCGAGCTGTCCGACGACCAGCGCGACAAGCTGACCACCGTCCTCGGCCGGATCTACGACCGCGAGATCTCCACCCAGGTGGAGGTCGACCCCGACCTGCTCGGTGGACTGCGGATCGCCATCGGCGACGAGGTCATCGACGCCGACATCGCAACCCGTCTGGCCCGTGCGGCCGACGAGCTGCCCACGTAGTCGCCGACCGGCGACCCACCCACCACAGATCACACCCCTACGCAAGGAAGACGAAAACCCATGGCGGAGTTGACGATCTCATCTGACGAGATCAAGGGCGCTATCGAGCAGTACGTCTCGTCGTTCACAGCAGAGGCATCCCGCGAGGAGGTCGGCATCGTGACCGACACCTCCGACGGCATCGCGCACGTCAGTGGCCTGCCCGGCGCGATGGCCAACGAGCTCCTCGAGTTCCCCGGCGGCGTCCTCGGCGTCGCGCTGAACCTCGACGAGGACGAGATCGGCGTGGTCATCCTCGGTGACTACGAGTCGATCGAGGAAGGCCAGCAGGTCTCGCGCACCGGCGACGTGCTCTCGGTCCCGGTCGGCGACAAGTTCCTCGGCCGCGTGGTGAACCCGCTCGGCCAGCCCATCGACGGCCAGGGCGAGATCGAGTCCGCCGAGGACCGCGTGCTCGAACTCCAGGCGGCCAGCGTGCTCGAGCGCCAGCCGGTCGAGGAGTCCCTCGCGACGGGCATCACGGCCATCGACGCCATGACCGCCATCGGCCGCGGTCAGCGTCAGCTCATCATCGGCGACCGCAAGACCGGCAAGACCGCGGTCTGCATCGACGCGATCCTCAACCAGAAGGCGAACTGGGAGACCGGCGACCCCGCCAAGCAGGTGCGCTGCATCTACGTCGCCATCGGTCAGAAGGGCTCCACGATCGCCGGCGTCAAGAAGGCGCTCGAGGACGCCGGGTCGCTGGAGTACACGACCATCGTCGCCGCTCCCGCCTCGGACTCGGCCGGCTTCAAGTGGCTCGCGCCCTACACCGGCTCGGCAATCGGCCAGCACTGGATGTACGAGGGCAAGCATGTCCTCATCGTGTTCGACGACCTCACCAAGCAGGCCGAGGCCTACCGCGCCATCTCGCTGCTGCTGCGTCGCCCGCCGGGCCGCGAGGCCTACCCCGGCGACGTCTTCTACCTCCACTCGCGTCTGCTCGAACGGTGCGCCAAGCTGTCCGACGAGCTCGGCGGCGGTTCGATGACCGGTCTGCCGATCATCGAGACCAAGGCCAACGACGTCTCGGCGTTCATCCCGACCAACGTCATCTCGATCACCGACGGTCAGGTCTTCCTCGAGTCCGACCTGTTCAACAAGGGCGTGCGCCCGGCCATCAACGTCGGCACCTCGGTGTCGCGTGTCGGTGGCGCCGCGCAGACCAAGGGCCTCAAGAAGGTCAGTGGTTCGCTGCGTCTGGAGCTCGCGCAGTTCCGTGAGCTGGAGGCCTTCTCGGCCTTCGCCTCCGACCTCGACGACGCGTCGAAGGCGCAGCTCGAGCGCGGTGCCCGCTGGGTCGAGCTGCTCAAGCAGAACCAGTACAGCCCGGTGTCGGTCGAAGACCAGATCATCACGATCTACCTCGCCGGCGAGGGTCACTTCGACTCGGTGCCCGTCGACGACGTGAAGCGCTTCGAGGGCGAGCTGGTCAGCCATCTGCACCACGCCGCGTCGGGTGTCTACGAGTCGATCGCCGGCGGCAAGGCCCTGGCCGACGACCAGGCCGAGGCGCTGGTCACCGAGGTCAACAAGTTCAAGCAGGGCTACCTGACGAGCGACGGTTCGCGTGTGGTGAACGAGGAGGAGTCCGGCTCGCTGGATCCCGACGAGGTCACCAACGAAGAGATCAAGCTCAAGAAGAAGTAGACCGGTGACCAACCATGTCCGTACGACCAATCCGAAAGGGGTGTGAGGCAGCCGATGGCAAGCATCCGTGAACTGCGCTCACGCATCAGGTCGGTGCAGTCGACGCGCAAGATCACCAAGGCGCAGGAGCTGATCGCGACGTCGCGGATCACCAAGGCCCAGGCCAGGGTGACCGCGTCGAAGCCCTACGCCGAGGAGATGACGACGGTCCTGACCGAGCTCGCGAGCAAGTCGAGCACGCTGGACCATCCGTTGCTCGTCGAGCGTCCCGAGCCCAAGCGGGCCGCCGTGCTGGTGGTCACCAGCGACAGCGGCCAGTGTGGTGGCTACAACTCCAACGTGCTGCGCGAGACCCGTGAGCTGCTCTCCCTGCTGCGCGACGAGGGCAAAGAGCCGATCATCTTCGTGATGGGACGGAAGGGGCTGCTGTACTTCACCTTCCGCGACATCGAGGTGGCCGGTTCGTGGACGGGCTTCAGTCAGCAGCCGCGGTACTCCGACGCCAAGACGGCCACCGACCGGCTGGTCGACCTGTTCGTCGCCGGCTCGGGTGAACAGGTTGAGGCCGACGGCGACGAGGATCTGCCGTCGACCGAGGGTGTCGACGAACTGCACATCGTCTACACGCGTTTCGCGTCGATGCTGAGTCAGGTGCCCGAGGTCCGTCGCATGGCGCCGTTGGTGGTGTCGAGCGACGACGAGGGTGACTCCGGCGACGACGGCGACGAGAACCCCGATCGCAACTACTCGTTCGAGCCGGGCGCGGAGACACTGCTCTCGGCCCTGCTGCCGAAGTACATCGCGACGCGTGTCTACGCGGCGTTGCTGGAGGCCGCGGCCTCGGAGTCGGCTGCGCGGCGGACCGCCATGAAGGCGGCGACCGACAACGCCGACGAGCTGATCACCGATCTGTCGCGGCAGGCCAACCAGCTCCGCCAGGCACAGATCACCCAGGAGATCAGCGAGATCGTCGGCGGAGCCAGCGCACTCGCGAAATGACGCAACGGCCCGCGCGCGAGCATCGCTCGTCGGGGCCACGACCACACGACAACGACGTAACGGCCCCCGAAGCCAGGAAGTGACCACCATGAGCACAGCAACAACCGAAGCCCCCAGCGGCTCCTCGGCGACCGAGTCGGCGGGGCGTGTAGTCCGCGTCATCGGCCCCGTCGTCGACGTGGAGTTCCCGCGCGGGTCGGTTCCGGAACTGTTCAACGCCCTCCACGCGAAGATCGCACTGAAGTCCGTCGCCAAGACGCTGACCCTCGAGGTCGCGCAGCACCTCGGTGACAACCTCGTGCGCACCGTCTCGATGCAGCCCACCGACGGCCTGACCCGCGGGACCGAGGTGAGCGACACCGGTCGTTCGATCTCGGTCCCCGTCGGCGACGTCGTCAAGGGTCACGTCTTCAACGCCCTCGGCGACTGCCTCGACGCCCCCGGCACCGGCCAGGACGGCGAGCTGTGGAGCATCCACCGCAAGCCGCCGGCGTTCGACCAGCTCGAGGGCAAGACCGAGATCCTCGAGACCGGCATCAAGGTCATCGACCTGCTCACCCCGTACGTCAAGGGCGGCAAGATCGGTCTGTTCGGTGGTGCCGGTGTCGGCAAGACCGTTCTGATCCAGGAGATGATCACCCGTATCGCCCGCGAGTTCTCCGGTACCTCGGTGTTCGCCGGCGTCGGTGAGCGCACCCGTGAGGGCACCGACCTCCACCTCGAGATGGAGGAGATGGGCGTCCTGCAGGACACCGCGTTGGTGTTCGGTCAGATGGACGAGCCGCCGGGCACGCGTATGCGCGTCGCGCTGTCGGCCCTCACCATGGCCGAGTACTTCCGCGACGAGAAGCACCAGGACGTGTTGCTCTTCATCGACAACATCTTCCGCTTCACGCAGGCCGGTTCCGAGGTCTCCACGCTGCTCGGTCGTATGCCGTCCGCGGTCGGTTACCAGCCGACCCTGGCCGACGAGATGGGTGAGCTCCAGGAGCGCATCACCTCGACGCGAGGCAACTCGATCACCTCGCTGCAGGCGATCTACGTCCCCGCCGACGACTACACCGACCCGGCGCCCGCGACGACGTTCGCGCACCTCGACGCCACCACCGAGCTGTCGCGACCCATCTCGCAGCTCGGTATCTACCCGGCCGTCGACCCGCTGACCTCGACCTCGCGCATCCTCGAGGCCTCGATCGTCGGCGACGAGCACTTCCGTGTCGCCAACGAGGTCAAGCGGATCCTGCAGAAGTACAAGGAACTGCAGGACATCATCGCCATCCTCGGTATGGACGAGCTCTCCGAGGAGGACAAGGTGACGGTGCAGCGCGCCCGTCGTCTGCAGAAGTTCCTCGGCCAGAACTTCATCGTCGCCGAGAAGTTCACCGGTCAAAAGGGTTCGGTCGTGCCCCTGTCGGACACCATCGAGGCGTTCGACCGGGTCTGCAAGGGCGAGTTCGACCATCTGCCCGAGCAGGCGTTCAACAGCTGCGGTGGTCTCGACGACGTGGAGGCCGCGGCCCAGAAGATCTCGGGGAAGTGATCGACGCCCATGGCTGACACAGGCTTTCCGGTCGAGGTCGTCTCCGTCGAGGAACGGTTGTACTCGGGCGAGGCCACCTTCGTGATCGCCCAGACCACCGAGGGCGAACTCGGCATCCTCAACCATCACGAGCCGCTCCTGGGACAGCTGATCCCCGGCGGGTTCGTGATGATCGAGCAGTCCGACGGCAAACGTCGCGTCGCAGCGGTGCAGGGGGGTTTCCTCTCGGTCACCGGCGAGACGGTCACCGTGCTCGCGGAGTCGGCGGAGTGGGCTCGTGACATCGACGTGGACGCCGCGCGCCAGGACCTCGAGTCCTCGGAGGAGGGCACCGAGGAGCACGAGCGTGCGCTGTCTCGGATCCGAGCGGTGGAACAGTTGAACCAGGAGAAGTGATCTCCACCTCGCCAGGTGCCCACGGCGTCATCGCCGTGGCATCCTGGGGAGGTCAGCGCCGATACGGTGCCGATCCCCGCAAACACTTCGTGTTTGCGGGGATCGCTGTATCCGGCGCACCACGCACCGGCGAGGACACGACGCCCCGCCCACGGTGGGGTTCGGACAGGAGGCGGCGATGAACACGATGACGGTCGTGGTGATCGTCGCGGTCGCGCTCGCCGTCCTCGTCGCCGTGATGGCCGTGGTCGTGGGATCGCGGGTGAATCGATTGCGCAACAGCGGAACCGCGGTGCTGCTGCGCGCCCTCCCCGCCGGTCCCGACCAGGGATGGCGGCACGGCATCGTGCGCTACGACGACAACACCATGTACTTCTACCGCCTGAGCAGTCTGCGCACCGGACCGAGCGAGATCATCGCGCGCCAATCGATCGAGACCCGGGGCCGGCGGCGCCCCGAGGGCACCGAGATCGACGTGATCGACGCGATGACGATCGTCGAGATCGGTGCGGACGGCGCCGATTACGAACTCGCCATGGCCCCGGGGGCCGTCACCGCATTCCAGTCGTGGGTCGAATCGCGGCCGTCGGTGCGGTCGCAGCGTCGCCGTTCGGCCTGATCGATCAGTCCGTGCGCGTCGGACGCTGACGTTCCCCACCCGGGGTCCACAGCACGTCGCCGTCGGTGTTGACCGCGCGCGACAGGATGAACAGCAGGTCCGACAGGCGGTTGAGGTATCGCGCCGGCAGCGCCGACATGTCGTCGGGGTGCGCCGCCATCGCCGCCCATGCCGATCGCTCTGCACGGCGTACCACCGTCCGCGCCTGGTGGAGGAGTGCGCTCAGTGCGGTGCCGCCGGGGAGGATGAACGAGTCCAGCGGCGGCTGTCCGTCGGCGAACTCGTCGCACCACATTTCGAGCGCATCGACATAGGACTGCTGCACACGCAGCGGCGGGTACTCCGGATCGGCGACGACGGGGGTCGCGAGGTCCGCGCCGGCGTCGAAGAGATCGTTCTGGATGGTGAGAAGGACCGCCCGGACATGGTCGTCGGGTGCACCGAGTGCGACCGCGGTCCCGATCGCAGCGTTGGCCTCGTCGCAGTCGGCGTAGGCGACGACGCGCGTATCGGTCTTGCTGACGCGGGAGAAGTCGCTGAGACCGGTCGTGCCGTCATCGCCGGTGCGCGTGTAGATCTTGGTCAGGTGAACGGCCATGGAGGTCAACCTACCGTCTGCGCCGGTGGCGCTCCCGGGGTCGACCGTGGGTGGGGGGTCGATAGGCTCAGGGGGTGAATGATCGCTTTCTCGTCACCGGAGGTGCCCGCCTACAGGGTGAGGTGTCGGTGGTGGGAGCCAAGAACAGTGTCCTGAAGCTGATGGCCGCTGCCTTGCTCGCCGAGGGGCGGACGACCATCACCAACTGCCCGTTGATCGCCGACGTCCCGTTGATGGCGGACGTCCTGCGCGGACTGGGTGCGACGGTGGTTCTCGACGGCGAGGTGGTCCACATCGACACGCCCGCTCAGCCCAGTTTCCACGCCGATTTCGACGCCGTGAAACAGTTCCGGGCTTCGGTCTGTGTCCTGGGCCCACTGCTCGCCCGGTGTCATCGTGCGGTGGTGGCGCTGCCGGGCGGTGACGCCATCGGCTCGCGACCGCTCGATATGCATCAGGCGGGCCTGCGTGCGCTCGGCGCGCACAGCACCATCGAGCACGGCTGTGTCGTGGCCGAGGCCGACCGGCTCAAAGGGGCGGCCGTCGCGCTCGAGTTCCCCTCGGTCGGTGCCACCGAGAACATCCTCATGGCGGCGGTGCTGGCCGACGGCGTGACGACCATCGACAACGCTGCGCGGGAACCCGAGATCGTCGACCTCTGCGAGATGTTGACCCAGATGGGTGCCGACATCGCGGGGGCCGGCACCTCCACCCTCACGGTTCGGGGCGTCGCGACGCTGACACCGACCACACACTCGGTGGTGGGGGACCGGATCGTCGCCGCCACCTGGGGGGTCGCCGCGGCCATGACGCGGGGGGACATCACCGTCACCGGTGTGAACCCTGCGCATCTGCAACTCGTCCTGCACAAACTCGGGGACGCCGGCGCGCAGGTCGACCGGTTCGACAACGGGTTCCGTGTGCGTCAGCACGATCGACCGACCGCGGTGAACTTCTCGACGCTCCCGTTCCCGGGGTTCCCGACCGACCTGCAACCGATGGCGATCGGCCTCGCAGCGGTCGCCGACGGGATGTCGGTGATCACCGAGAACGTCTTCGAGGCCCGGTTCCGCTTCGTGGAGGAGATGATCCGTCTCGGCGCCGACGCGCGAACCGATGGTCACCACGCGGTGATCCGGGGGATCGAGCAGCTGTCGAGCGCTCCGGTGTGGTGCTCCGACATCCGGGCCGGCGCCGGACTGGTGTTGGCGGGGCTGGTCGCCGACGGCGTCACCGAGGTCCACGACGTCTTCCACATCGACCGGGGGTACCCGGAGTTCATCGACAAGCTGCGTGGTCTGGGCGCCGAGATCGAGCGGGTCACGGGCTCCTGAGCACCATTCGTGTGGCGTGGGTCTCAGTTTGGCTGTCCAACAGTCGAATTCGACCGAAAACGGCGCGGTCGTACCAGGAACGCACCAGGTCACGCGGGGTGCGACACGCCCCGCACCACACGATTTGACGCCGCAGCCGCCATCCGCGTAACTTCTTCCAAGTCAGCGCGCCACGGCGCCGCCCCGGAGAGAGATCACCGGGTAGAAGGAAACCGGGCTTCAGCGCAGACCATTACAGTTCACCGAACACCGCGTCAGCGGCGATCGTGACTGCGGTGGGCAGAGTCCAGATGGCCTCCCGAAGACCGGGTTGGCGTCACCGAGAACCTCTGCTAGGCTGGAAAAGTTGCCCCGGAGACGGAGCGACAACATCTGAACAAGTCCACGAACGGACGGCCTCGACGAGGTCCTGACGA